>NZ_JBIRAZ010000004.1:0-599921 GCF_044326415.1 Actinomadura sp. 6N118
CCGGGGGCCCCCCCGAACCTGCTCGTGGGTACCGGTCACACCGGGCAAGCTGAGGGACCATCCGTCCACAGGAGCTCGGTCGGCGTGCTCGGCAATAGCCGCGTCACTCACACTCGCCAGAGGTTCTCTGGCTACTCCGCGTAGGGCTGGTCGGTCCCCTGGTCGCTGTAGCCGAGACTCCAGATGTAGCCGTCGGGGTCGGCGAAGGTGCCGCCGTACCCGCCCCACGGCAGGGCGCCTGCGGGCTTGAGGATCGTGGCGCCGGCCTTCTCGGCCTCCGCCATGATCTCGCGGACCCGCGCCTCTGTACGGACGACGTAGGTGAGGGCCAGCCCGCTGAAGCCGCTGCCCTCGGGGCTCGTGCCCATCTGGTCGGCCAAGCCTTCGCGGCCATAGAAGCCGACGAGCGAGCCTCCGTCCGATTCGAAGAACACCGAGACGCCGTAGTCGTCCTTGACCTTCCAGCCGAGCCCCTCCACGTAGAACTGCTTGGACCTGTCCATGTCCCGGACGCCGAGGAGGATCGAGCTGACGTGCGCTTTCATTCCTGATCTCCTTTGTGCTTGGGGTCTACGGACTGCCTGAACCGGCAGGCGGGACATCCTGACCGAGCCCGGATGTCACATCGACGCTTGTTCGCCGGTCAATTGGTATGACGGGCCGGGACGGAGGAATGTGACGGATGGTTGAGCACGACTGGCTGAGCGAGCGGTTCGCCGAGCACAAGGGCCGCTTCATGCAGTGGCCTTTCGGATGCTCGGCTCACCCAGCGAGGCCGAGGACGCGGTGCAGGAGGCGTGGCAGTGCCGACCAAGGCTCGGAGCCGGGCTAGGTCGAGCCGGGCTACGTCGAGCCGGGCTAGGTCGAGCCGGGCTACGTCGAGCCGGGCTACGTCGAGCCGGGCTACGTCGAGCCGGGCTACGTCGAGCCGGGCTACGTCTGGCTCACCTTTCCGATGGGCTCGGCCAGTTCCGCAGGGCGCTGTCGAGGGCGTCGAGGGCCCGTGACCATGAGGCGTCGATAGCGCGGGGGTGGTTGCTGAACGCGCCGGCGACCTCCAGGCTCACGTAGCCATGGAAAACGCTGCCGAGCAGCCGTACCGCATCGGTCTGGTCGGGCTCCGGCAAGTCGTAGTCGTGCAGGATCGCCCGGGTCAGCTCGGCATGCCGCCTTGCGGCGCTGGCGGCCGCCGTCTCCGGGTCGAGCCGGAACTGCGCTGCCGCGTACATGCCCGGATGTTCCTTCGCGAAGTCCCTGTAAACGCTCGCGAACGCCGCCAGCGCATCCCTGCCCGCGCGGCCTGCCAGCGCGGCGGCGGCTCTGTCGGCGAGTTCGGCGAGGGCGAGCACCGCCACTCGGGACTTCAGGTCCTGCACGTTCTTGATGTGCGAATACAGGCTCGCGTCCTTGACGCCGAACCTGCGTGCCAGTGCCGAGACCGTCACGTTCTCAAAGCCGACCTCGTCGGCCAGGTCCGCCGCGGCCCGGGTCAGGCGTTCGGCGGTCAGCCCCGCGCGTGCCATGTGCCGCCTTCCTAGGCGCTCTAAGGATTTGCCTAATACTCCTAGGAACCATACCGTACGAGATATGAGGCCGGTAACCGAGCGCGACATCCGCGCATCGTTCGTCAATTGCAGCAAGGGCGAGGCGAAGCGTCTGGCCGTGCCAAGGGATCTGGCTGACCGACCCTGGAACGACCTGGACTTCCTCGGATGGCGGGACCCAGCCTCCCCGCAGCGGGCCTACCTGGTCACCGAGTCCGGAGGCGGGCTGGTGGGAGTGGCGTTGCGCCTGACCGCGTCACACGCCGGGCTGGCTCGGCGCAGCATGTGCTCGTTGTGCCTGACCACCCATACAGGGGGCGGCGTCTCGCTGATGACCGCGCGCAGAGCAGGCCGGAACGGGCAGGAGGGCAACTCGGTGGGCGCCTACTTCTGCGCCGATCTGGCCTGCTCGCTCTACCTGCGTGGGAAGAAGAAAGCCGGGCCTGACGCCCGGATCCAGGAGTCGCTCACCCTTCAGGAACAGATCGACCGGACCACTGCCAACCTGGCCGGTTTCCTGGACAAGGTGGGCCGCTGAGCTGGCCGTCAGTAGCCTGCTGCTGTGACGACGGAGTCCTATGTTGAGCGTTCGCCCATCGCCGAGTTGCGCGGTGTGGTGCGTACTGTCTGGATTCAGCGGACGGGAGAGGCGCCGTACGTTCAGCGGCATCTGCCCACGGGAGGGGTGGAGCTCCACTTCCCGATCGGTGGTCTGCCGCAATTGCTCGGGCCGCTGACAGGCCCGAATGTCGAAGTCATCCCGCCGAACACGACGCTTGTCGGGGTGCGTTTCCATCCTGGGATGGCGCCGCCGTTGCCCGTCGTCCTGGATGACCTCTTGGACGCGCGGGTGGGCCTTGATGAATTATGGGGCGGCACGGCCGAGCGGCTGGGGGAGGCGGTGATCTCCGCGCCCGGACCGGGGGCGGCGCTGGATGTGGTCCAAGCGCATCTCCTCCAGATCTTCCGATGGGAGGGTCATCTCGATCCGCTGGTGGGAGAGGCGGTGCGGCGGTTGATGCCGTGGCACCCGATTGAGGTCGGCGCGCTCGCCGGGCACCTGGCGATCTCCTCCAGCCAGTTGCGGCGCCGCTGCCTGCATCTGGTGGGTGTCGGCCCGAAGACACTTCAACGGACGCTGCGATTTCAAGGATTCCTGGCTCTTGCCCAGGCGGGTGCGACGCCCAGCGGACAGATGGGCGCGGACGGACTGTCCGGGCTTGCGGTGGACGTCGGATACGCCGACCACGCTCATCTCAGCCGCGAATGTGTGCGCCTAACCGGGGTCAGCCCCAGTGAACTCCTCAGGGGCGGTGCCAATCGGTGCGGCTGCGGCCATGACCACTCGGCGTCCTACAAACCGTTCCTGGCCACCCGTGCCATGGCGCCCCTGCGGTCGTGAAGGACGCTCGTTCGTCAAGGATGCTCGTTTCGTTCAAGCCGTGAGGCCGGGCCCTTCCTAGCCTCGCATCTGTGATCAATCTGGACGGGCTGCAGGCGGAACTCGATGGCGAGCTACTCGTCCCCGAGTCCCCTGGCTATGAGGACGTCCGGCGCCCCGCCAACCCCGCCTACCGCGATGTGCGTCCCCGGGCGATGATCCAGTGCGCCTCGGTCACGGACGTGGCACTCGGAATCCGGTACGCCCGCGAGGCCGGCATCCCCATCGTCCCGCGCGGCGGAGGCCACTGCTTCGCGGGACGGTCGTCCACCGATGGGGTCGTCCTCGACCTGGCCGGACTCGACGGCATCGCGGTGACCGACGACGGGCGCGCGACGATCGGCGCTGGAGCCCGCCTGGCGCAGGTGTACACCACGCTGCATCTGCACGGACGGACCGTTCCGGCTGGCTGCGGCGCGACCGTGGGCATCGCGGGCCTCACCCTCGGCGGCGGGATCGGCCTGCTCGGACGCAGGTACGGGTTCACCTGCGATCGCCTCGCCGGCGCCCAGGTCGTGCTCGCGGACGGACGCGTCGTCGACTGTGACGCCGACCGGGAGCCGGAGCTGTTCTGGGCCTTGCGCGGCGCGGGCGGCGGCCAGTTCGGCGTGGTCACCTCGCTGGTCTTCGACACCGTTCCCGAGCCGGTGACGACCCGCTTCGAACTGCGCTGGGCCCTGCCCCCGGACCAGGCCGCGCAAACGGTCGCGGCCTGGCAGAGCTGGGCGCCGGGCGCACCCGATGAGATCACCGCCAATCTCACCGTGATAGCCGAACCCGGCGAGCCGCCCGAGGCCGTCCTGTTCGGGGCCTCGCTGCAGGAGGAGGCCGTCAGCCGTGCGCTGCTGGAGGAGTTCCGCGATGCGGCCGGAGTGAATCCCGAGGTCGATGTGCGCGGTGGGCTGCCCTTTCATCGCCTGAAGACCTCCTTCGACGACATCGACCTGCGCGGGGAGCCGGGCGAGGAGCCGGGCGCCTCGGTTCTGCGCAGCCGATCGGAGTTGTTCGCACGACCGATGCGTCCGGCAACGACCGATGCGATGCTCTCCACATTTTTCGGCGGCGAGCCTGGGGGAGGGAGGCAGCTGACATTCACGGCGATGGGCGGCGCCTACAACCGCGCCCCGGAAACCGCGACCGCCTTCGCCCATCGAAATGAGCTTTTCCTGCTCCAGCACACCGCCGAGGCGCCCAGCGCGTGGATCGACCGGTCCTGGGAGATCGCCCACGCCGATGGGTCTGGGCGTGTCTATCCGAACTTCCCCGATCCGCGGCTGGACGACTGGGCGGACGCCTACCACTCGGGCAACCATTCCCGGCTGGCGGCGGCCAAGAAGACCTATGACCCCAACCGGCTTTTCGATTTCCCGCAATGCGTCTGACATCCGACCCGCGAATTCTTGGAGGAAAATGTCTCGCCTGATCCTTTACCTGGCGAAGTCACTGGACGGATTCATCACCGGTCCGGTCGACAACGAGGCAAACCCGACTGCCGTGGGAGATCGGGACAATTTCCCACTCCGCGCCGCAAGGATGCACGGCGCGTACACCGCCGTCGATGTGAAGGGGTGCAAATGATACTTGTTACCGGCGGCCTGGGTTCCATCGGGTCGCATACCGCACGGGCGCTGCTCGACCTGGGCGAATCCGTCGTGCTCACCGCGCACCGGTCCACCCGGCTGCCTGAGTATCTCGCCGGTGAGCCCAGCGGCCGGGTCGTCGTCGAGCCGCTGGACACAACGGACGAGGCGGCCTTCCTCGACATCGGGAGGCGGCACGAGATCACCGGCATCGTGCACCTCGCGGCGGCCCGCTACGACTTGCCCGATCCGGTCGAGTACCTCCGCGCCGACACCCTCGGCCTGCTCAACGCGCTCAAGGCCGCGACGGTGTGGGGCGTGCGGCGGTTCTCCGTCGCCAGCAGCATCGCCGTGTACATGGGGGCGGGCGAGGTCCCGTTGCGCGAGGACGTCCCGCTGCCGGTAGTGGCGGCGCACCAGATCCCGGTGTTCAAGAAGACCGCGGAGCTGTTCGCCTCGCTGGCCGGCGACAGCGCCGGGTTCGACACGGTGAGCCTGCGGATCGGCACCATCTGGGGGCCCCTCGGCGTGCCCGACAACCCGTTCACCCCGCTTCCCCGCCTCATCAGCGCGGCGGTCTGGGGTGAGGACCCCGATCTCACCCCGCCCCGCCCGCCCGCGTACGCCGAGGACCACACGGACCTCTGCTACGTGAAGGACTGCGGCCGGGCCATCGCGCTGCTCATGCTCGCGGATCGGCTGAACCACCGCATCTACAACGTCTCGAGCGGACGGCTGGTGCGGTACGGCGAGGTCGTCGACGCGATCAACGCCGCTGTTCCGGGCGCGGACGTCACCCTCCTGGAGGGCCGCAATCCCGACCGGCCGCCGGACAACTACCTCGACATCACCCGGTTGCGGGAGGACACCGGCTTCCGGCCGGAGTACGACGTCGAACGTGCCGTACCTGACTACGTCGACTGGCTGAAGGGACATGACCGCTAGCCCACCGCGCGAAACATCGGCAGCTGCCGCTCGCAGGTGGTGGTCAGGTCTCTCGAAAGAAACTCAGGAAGGTGGCTCACCGATGAGCAAAGTCCTCAGTGCACTCTCCGTCTCCGTCGACGGCTACATCACCGGCCGTGAGCCGGGCCCCGGCCGCGGGCTCGGCGACGGCGGCGTCCTCTTCGACTGGTACGGCGACGGCGACACCCCGAGCAAGGTTTTCGACGGCTTCCGGTTGTCGGCGGAGAGCGTCCGTGTCTTCGACGAGCTCGCCGCCTCCGTCGGCGTGGTCATCTCCGGCCGCAACACCTACGACGACTCGGGGTGGTCGGCCGGAGGCAAACCGCACCCGTTGGCCCCGCTGGTCGTGCTGAGCCACCGCCCGGCGCCCGCTGCCTGGCCGGAGCAGACCTTTGTCTCCACCGGCATCGAGGAGGCGATCGCGGTCGCGCGGGAACAAGCCGGTGGAAAGGATGTCGCGCTCCAGGGCGGCGGCGTCGTCACCGAGGCGCTGAAGGCAGGCCTCGTCGACGAGCTGATCCTTCACCAGGTGCCGATCCTGCTCGGCGGCGGCCGGCCGTACTTCCAGGCACTGCCTGACCACATCGCCCTCGAGCTCGTCGAGGTTGTGCCTGCGCCGGGCGTCACCCACCTCCACTACCGGGTCGTCCGCTGATCCTGGTCACCGGCAGGGGGATCGACGGCGGCGAGATCAACGGCGCGCTGGCGGTGCGGGTCGAGAACGGCCCCGATCGACGGCCCGGAAGGGCACCGAGACGAGTCGGCCGAGCGGGGGGTGGTTCTCGTGGGTGTCGTGTCGCCGGGGGTCAACGAAGTGTCAGGGCTGGACCGCGCTCGGGGGCTCACTCCCGAGTCGGCTCAGCGCCTGCATGGCCTCGCGCTCTATTCGTGAAAGGTCGCAGAGGACGGTGCCTGCCTGTTCGAGACACTGCGTATCGCCTGATTCACCGGCTTTTGTGATCAGTGCTGCGGCTTCCGTCCATAGGGCGGCTGCCTCGGTGTACAGCTCGTGGCCAGTGCGCAGGTGGCTGCTGTCGAGCAGGTGGGTGCATTCGGTGAGGAAGTCGCGGTAGAGGTTACGGAAAAGGGCGCCGCCGGTGCCGGCCTTCTCCATCAGGAGGGCGGCCTGGGGCAGGTCCCGCTGTGGGGTATCGGTGCGCTGCAGCCATGTGCGTACCAATTTGCTGGCCTTCTCAATACCTCGGTGGCCGAGGTTGGCGATGGGCGGGTTGAGGAAGGCGTCGGCGCAGGCAGTGATGGCGGGAACGATCTGACCCTGCGGGGAGGGCAGGTTCCTCGGTGCGGTGAGGGTGAACGAGCGGTGCTTGGCGGTCATCGGACCGCGCGCGGCCCTGGCCAGGGCGAGGCTGTTCAGGCTGGTGGATACCGCTCCACCTTGCTGGTCGGTGTCCACCAGGTAGGCGTCGTGGTCGTCGTAGCCGTACATGGCGACGACATGACCGCCGAAGTGCACCTTCGACGTGAAGTAGTCCAGGTGGTAGCTGTCGAGCTGCAGTCCGACGGGGCGGCCGGCGTCGATGGGGGCCGTCACGTTCTCCCAAGCTCTGCGGGGCGAGGTGGTCTCCTGGACCACGAGCTCCAACTTGAGCCTGGTGGCTAGGTTTCTGGTGAGGTCGAAGGGCTTGACCCGTCCGCCGAGGAAGGGGAAGCCCATGTTCTTGCTGTCCCAGTAGATGAAGGACAGGCCGGAGCCGAGGCCGAAGAGCATCGGCTCTGACAGATCGAGTCCTTGGTGCCGCAGCAGCACTCCCAGCGCTGTCGTCTCGCAATGCTGCGTACCGCGGGCATCGATGTCTATCACCGTGGTCATGCGATGCTCTCCTTGACGTGGATGATCAGGGCATCATGCACGCCATCATGGTGGACTCTCCCACAGTGGGAGAGTCCAACGCGGTACGGGAGCTGACGGAGATCGGATCTCATCCGCATCTCATCGGGAGGCGCTCCTGGGTCAGCGGCACAGCCGTTCGCGGTGCGCTGTCACTTCGCCAGGAGATTGTCCGTACGCAGCGGACGAAGGGGAAAGGGGTTACCCGCTCCTTTCCACTCTCAACGTATAGCGCACCGGGGGGCTTGCCACAAGACCCGGGTCATGCCGCAGAATCGTCCGGCCGAGGCCAGCCGGCACACGTCACGTGCTGGTCCTGCCGTCGAGCCGGGCTCGTGAGCGCCCAACACTCGTGAGCGCCCAACATACGTATCTCAGATCGGAGCTGAAAACTTGAGCCCTCTGGCCACCAGCGCGTTCGACCTTCCGGATCACCTTGCCCCCAAGGCCGACCCGGCGCTGATCGCCGGCGACGAGCACCACTTCGCGGCGATCGCGGAGAGCCTTGAGCGGTCGATCGCGGACCTGTCCGATCGTCTCGATGCCGCGCGCAAGGCGCCCGGCGGCAAAGGCCAGGCGGCGCTGGACCGGGACATGGAGATCCACCGGCTGACCGCCCGCCTGCGGACCCTGCGGCGTTTCGGCATGGACCTGTGCCTTGGGCACATCGTCACCGCCGACGACCCGGAGCCCGTGTACGTCGGACGGCTTGGCCTCAAGGACAGCGCGGGTCGCCGGTTGCTGCTCGACTGGCGTTCCCCGGCGGCGGAGCCGTTCTTCGGAGCGACCCACGCCAACCCGATGGGCCTGGTGAGCCGCCGCAGGTATCGCTGGACGCGCGGCCGGATCAGTGACTACTGGGACGAGGTGTTCACCTCGGACGGGTTCGAGGGGCACGCCGCTCTCGACGACCAGTCCGCCTTCATCGCCAGCCTGGGCGGCCACCGGTCGACCCGGATGCGCGACGTGCTCGGCACCATCCAGGCCGACCAGGACGCCATCATCCGCGCGGGCTCCCGTGGCGCTCTGGTCGTCGACGGCGGTCCGGGTACGGGCAAGACCGTCGTCGCTCTGCACCGTTCCGCCTACCTCCTGTACTCCGACCCCCGCCTCGGCCACCGCCGGGGCGGCGTGCTGTTCGTCGGTCCTCACCAGCCCTACCTGGCCTACGTCGCCGACGTCCTGCCCAGCCTCGGAGAGGAGGGCGTGCAGACCTGCACTCTGCGGGACCTTGTCACCGAGGGAGCTGCGGCAGCGGTCGAGACCGACCCGGACGTGGCCCGGCTGAAGTCCTCGGCGACCATGGTGGAGGCGATCGAGACGGCCGTCCGGTTCTACGAGAACCCGCCCACCAAGGGGATGGCGGTGACGACCCCCTGGTCCGACATCTGGCTGAGCGCCGACGAGTGGGCCGAGGCGTTCCGAGCGCCGGACCCCGGCACGCCGCACAACGAGGCGCGCGACCAGATCCTGGAGGAACTGCTCGCGATCCTGATCGACAAGTACGACGGCGACGTCTCGGCTGATCTGCTCCGCAGATCGCTGCTGCGGGACAGGGAACTGCTCATGGCCCTCAACAGGGCATGGCCGCTGATCGAACCGGCCGACCTCGTCGGAGATCTGTGGTCGGTACCCGCCTACCTGCGGAAGTGCGCTCCCTGGCTCAGCCCCGACGACGTTCAGAAGCTGCAGCGAGAGAACACCCAGGCTTGGACGGAGTCCGACCTGCCGCTCCTGGACGCAGCGCGGCAGCGTCTCGGCGACCCGGAGGCGTCACGACGTAAGCGTCGGCGTGACGCCTCCGTCGCGGCCGAACGTGAGCGCATGGCGCAGGTCGTCGACAACCTGCTCGAGGCTGATGACGACGGCGAAGGTGCGGTGACGATGCTGCGCGGGCAGGACGCACGGAACACCCTGGTCGACGAGACGGCACTGCCCAGCATCGAACCGGACCTGCTAGCCGGCCCGTTCGCGCACATCGTCGTGGACGAGGCCCAGGAACTGACCGATGCAGAGTGGCAGATGTTGCTGCTCCGGTGCCCGTCCCGGAGTTTCACCATCGTCGGGGACCGCGCCCAGGCCAGGCACGGGTTCACAGAGTCGTGGCAGGAACGGCTCAAGCGGATCGGGCTCGACCAGATCAACCTGGCCTCCTTGAGCATCAACTACCGGACACCGGAAGAGGTCATGGCGGAGGCCGAGCCGGTCATCCGGGCCGCGCTCCCGGACGCCAACGTGCCGACCTCCATCCGCAGCAGCGGCGTCCCTGTCGCCCACGGATCCGTTTCGGATCTGGGCTCGATCCTCGACACCTGGCTTGCCGCAAATGCCGACGGGATCGCCTGCGTCATCGGCGATCCCACTTTTCAGGAGAGGTCCCGCGTCCGGTCGCTGACGCCGGAGCTGGCGAAGGGGCTGGAGTTCGATCTCGTCGTCCTCATCGACCCAGAGGCGTTCGGCAACGGCATCGAAGGAGCGGTCGACCGCTACGTCGCGATGACCCGGGCCACCCAGCGACTCGTCATCCTCACGAGCTCCTGACGTCGGCCAAAGCGGTAGCGAGCGTGCCCGGCCAGCGCACGGCGGGTGCTGGCCGGGCACGGCGCCTGGGCTTAGGCGTTCTTCTTGAACTGGATGATCTGGAGGTAGTTCCCATCAGGGTCTTCGAACGTCCCGAAGCGGCCGGAGGGGCGATCGGCGACGGGGACGAGCCAGTCCACGCCGGCCGCCCGCAACTGTGCCTCGACGGCGTCGAAGTCGTCGACGTGGAAGTTGAGGATCATCCGGCCCGGCTCGTTGTTCTTGGCGTCGACGTCGTCGCGCTCCTCGATGACCAGCAGGAAGCCGCCGAGATCGATCGGCCCTTCGCCTTCGTGTCCCGGTGCGAGCGCCCTGCGGTACCAGTCACGTAGTTCCGCCGGCCGGGTGGTGCCGAGAAGGACGCTGCCGGGTTTCGGTGTGATCATGGTCATCTCAGGCGCTCACCTCGGTGTCGGCCAGGCTGGTGGCCTGGGGTGAGCGCTTGGCGCGATGTACGGTGGCGGCGTGCTGGTGGGCCGGGGCGTTCCCGTCCTCTTTGGGGTTGGGCTGGCCCGTGCCGGTGTTGATCAGGTTGCGCAGGCTGCCGGCGATGTAGCCGCCCCAGGCGTTGGTGCACACGTCGTAGCACTCGTACTGCGGAACCAGGCCCACATGGGTGAAACGGACCTCGGCACCGCCGTCCTTTTCGGAGATCTCGAAGACGACCTCGGTGTTCTTCCATTCGGCCTGGTCGTCGATGAAGTTGAAGTAGTTGTCCAGGATGAGCCAGGCGACCTTCTGGCCGGGCACGAGTTCCGTGACGCGGACCTTGCAGCGGTGGACGTCCTTGAAGCGGTAGTCGAACTCGCCGCCGGCCTGGTCGGTGACGCCCTCGACCCCCTGCGACCACCAACCGCGGACGTTGGTGATGGCCTCGAACGCTTCCTGGGGAGTCCGGTCCACCGGAAAGGTGGTGGTGAAATTCTCGGCTGCTTGCATCATGCAAGTGAAGTTAACCTAGGCGCTTTCATGATGCAAGCCCCATCGGTAGACTGGGTGCATGCTGGGGAAGACCTACGACTCACAGGTGTGCTCGATCGCACGCGCCCTGGAACTGGTCGGCGAACGCTGGAGCCTGCTGATCGTTCGCGAGGCCGTGTTCGGGGGAGCGACCCGCTACAACGACTTCCAGCGCAGCCTGGGGGTCGCGACCAACATCCTCAAGTCCCGCCTCGACGGGTTCGTCGAGGCGGGGCTCATGCGGCGCCACAGGTACTCCGAGCAATCGGAACTGTATGAGTACCTGCTGACCGACAAGGGACGCGCGCTCGCGCCCGCTCTGGTCGCGCTCTCCGAGTGGGGCGACCAGTGGGCCACCGAGGAGGAGCCCCCGATCCTCTACACCCATTCGGTGTGCGGCGCCGGAGTCACCCAGCAGACGGTGTGCGCCCACTGCGGCCGCGTGCACGACCCGGCCGAGATCCAGGCCACAATCGGACCCGGCATGCCCGCCGAACGCATCAACGCTTGACCGACCTCGGCGTCCACGGTGAAAACCTCCATGTCCACGTCCACGGTGAAGACCTCATTCGCTCGCTGCTGGTGTCAGGGAGACATCCCAGAAATCGGCATAGCGGCCGCCACCGCGCAGCAGGTCGTCGTGGCTGCCTTCCTCCACGATCCGGCCGGCGTCCAGAAAGGCGATGCGATCGGCGCGTTGGACGGTCCGCATCCGGTGCGCGACCATGACCACCGTCCGGCCCGCCATCAGACGCTCGATGCCCTCGTGGACGGCCGCCTCGTTCACCGGGTCCAGCGCGGAGGTCACCTCGTCCAGCAGCACGATGGGTGCGTTCTTCAGCAGTGCCCGCGCGATCGAGACGCGCTGGCGCTCACCACCCGACAGCAGCGCGCCGCCTTCGCCGACGTTCGTCGTCCATCCGGCGGGCAGCCGCTCGATCACCTCGTCCAGCCGCGCCGCGGTCACGGCCGCCCGCACCTCGGCCTGGTCGGCGTCGGGACGGCCGAGGCGCACGTTCTCCTCGATCGTGTCGTCGAAGAGATAGACGTCCTGGAAGACGATGGCGATCTGCGCCATCAACACCTCGGTGTTGATCGCGCGCACGTCCACACCTCCGATGCGGACCACGCCCGCGTCCACGTCGTAGAAGCGCGCGAGCAACTGCAACAATGTGCTCTTGCCGGCACCCGACGGCCCGACGACGGCGAGCCGCTGTCCCTGCGGCACGGACAACGACACATTGTCGATCACCGTGCGGTCGCCATGCCGAAAGGTGGCGGAGCCGAACTCCAGGTCATGGCGTTGCGGCTGGACCGGGTCGCTGGGCTCCGGCAACGGCTGGGTGCGCAACACCGTTTCGAGCCTGGTCAGCTCGGAACGTGCGCCGCGGAGCTGGCCACTCATCTCCGCCAGCGACAGCAGCGGGTCCGCGCAGCGGGCGGCCAGCACCAGGATCGCCAGGATCTCCGCCGCACCGATGTTCCCGCCGAGCGCGAGATAGGCGCCCAGCACCAGCAACACGGTGAACGTCGCCTGCACCGTCAGCGTCAAGCCCAAGACGCCGGGCAGTGCCGACAGCGTGGAACGGCGGGACGCCCGCTGCAGTCCGCGCAGTGAGTCGTCGAGCAACCCGAAGCGTTCGACGGTCCGGCCTCCGGCGCGCAGCACCGGCTGGGCCTGGAGATATTCGATGACCCGGCCGGTGGCCTCGTGGTCGCGTTCGGCGCGCTCGGCGTCGGCGGCGGCCATCGAGCGGCCCGTCCAGACCTGGATGGCCGCCACGGCCGGCACGGCGATCAACGCGGCCAGCCCCATCTGCCAGTTGAAGGCGAGCATCACGACGACGATCGTCAGGGGGGTCACGGCGGCGGAGATGAGCGGTGCAAGCAGATGCGCGATCACGCCCAGCGCCTGCAGGACGCCGCGGCTGGCCAGGACCGACACCTGCCCGACGCGGGCTTCGCTGTACCAGCCGATGGGCAGGCGGGCGAGCTGCTCGCCGAGCCGGTGGTAGGTGTCATGCAGCAGCGTGGTCGCGGAGCGGAAGCCGGACAGATCGCTGACGTAGCGCAGGACCGCGTAGACCGCGACCGCGGCCCCGAACGCGATCAGCCAAGGCCGCGCATCTCCGGGATCGTTTCCGAACAGTGCCCGCAGCACCGGCACCAGCAGTGCGTAAGACAAGCCCTCGACCACCGCGGTCATCGTCATCAAGGCCACGGTGCGACGCACCGGCTGGGCGTACTCGTGGCCCAGAACGCGCAGCAACACTCGGATCATCGGGGTTCGTCTCCTTGCAGTACGGCTTCGTCTCCTTGCAGTACGGCTTCGTCTCCTTGCAGCACGCCACCGTGGTCGTCGATCTCGCCGGCGATCACCGATGAGTGGGATCGCCAGAACGCGGCGAACTTCCCGTCCTGGGTCAGCAGCTCGGCGGGCCTGCCGCGTTCGACGATCGACCCGTTCTCCAGCACCACGACGGTGTCGGCGTCGGCGATCGTCTCCAGGCGATGGGCGATGACCAGGATCGTGCGATCGCCCTCCAGCGTCGCCAGGGCGCGGCGCACGGCCTGTTCGGTCTGCGGGTCGGCGAACGCTGTCGCCTCGTCGAGCACCAGCACCGGCGCGTCGGCCAGCAGGGCGCGCGCGATCGAGATCCGCTGCGCCTCGCCGCCCGACAGCCCGGCGTCTTCGCCGAGCACCGTGTCGTATCCGTCCGGCAGCTCGAGGATCCGGTCATGGATGCCGGCCAGCCGGGCGGCGCGCACCACCTCGCCGAGGTCGGCGTGCGGCACCGCCAGCGCGATGTTGTCGGCGACCGAGGCGCGCAGCAGGCGAACGTCCTGGAAGACGAAGGAGACCCTCCGGTAGAGCTCCCGGCTGCCGATGTCGCGCAGATCGACACCGCCCAGGAGAACCGAGCCGTGGGTCGGGTCGAAGAACCGCGGCAACAGCTGGACCAGAGTGGACTTCCCGCTGCCCGACGGCCCGACGATCGCGGTGACCGTCCCCGGCTCCAGCACCAGGTCGACCCCGCGCAGCACCTCGTGGTCGGCTTCGTAACCGAATCGGACCTCCCGCAGCTCCACCCGGTGACCCTGTGGTGCGATCGGATGTGCTGGCTCCGGTAGCGATGGCACGTCGAGCACGTCCCGGATCCGGCCGACCGCGCGCCTGGCGGCCTGCATGTCGTCGAAACCGTGGCCGAGGGCCGCCACGGGAGCGGTCAGGCCCAGCCCGAGCACCAGGAAGGGCAGCAGGTCAGCCGGGGCCATGCCACCGCTGGTGATCAGAGTCGCACCGCCGATCAGCACGGCCAGCAGCACGAACGGCGGCGACAGCGCCACCTGCATCCCCGCGGCGATCCCGGAGAGACCGCGCACCATCTGGGAGAACGAGCCGACGAAATCGTCCACGGCCGTGCGGAACCTGCGGTGGGCGCGCTCGCCTCCGCCGAACGCCTTGACCACCGAGATGCCCTGGACGAACTCGACGACTGAACTCGCGATCCGTCCCATGGCCGCGTCGAACTCCTTCTGCTCACGCAGCCGGGTCGGGGTCATCATCAGCGGGACCAGCGCCACCGCCAGCGCCACCGGGATCAGCGTGATCAGCGTGAGCCGCCAGTCGATGGTGAACAGATAGATCAGCGACACCAGCGGCACCACGAATGCGGAGATGAGCTCGCCTGGGGTGTGGGCGATGAACGGGTGCACGGCACTCACGTCCTCACCCACGACCTTTGCCAGCTCGCCGGTCTGCCGCCGGGAGAACCAGCCGATCGGCACGCGCCCCAGCCGGGCGGCCAGTTGCCGGCGGAACGACAGCTGCACCTGGTCGTCGAGAAGATGCCCGACTCCGGACGATGCGGCCGTGAACAGCAACTGGACGAACATGCCGGCCGCACCCGCGCCGACGACGAGCCAGACATGATCGTGATCGATCGGACCGGGCGACAGCAGGGTCCGGCCCAGTTCGACGACTGCCAGCAGCGGCGCCAGACCCGCGACGGCTCCGATGATCTGCAAGATCACGACGGCGGTGAAACTCCACAGATGCGGGCGCAACAGCCCCAGCATGCTCTGCCCCGCCATGCTCTGTTCCGCTGCGGGGTCGGCTTCTTCCGGCGGGGGAGTGGATCGCTCCCTCGCCTCGGCAAGATCAATAGTGCTCATCGTTCTTCCGTCCGGCGTTGGTCAGCGGTGGTCATCGCTCACTCCTTCTTGAGCTGGTCGCGTCCGCCGAGTGCGGCTGGCGGAGTCCGGTGGTCACGTTCTGTCGTGCTGGTTCCGGCGTTCCGGGGCCCAGGGTTCTGGTCCGGCGCAGGACGGTGATGGCGATCAGGACGGCTGCCGCGAGGAGCGCTGCGCACAGCGTCAGGCCGAACGCGTACCCGTCGCTGAGAGCCCCGGGCGCTGCCGTCTGTCCGGTGTGGCGGTGGGCCGCGGTGCCGAGGGCGGCCAGCCCCAGTGCGGCGCCGAGCTGGCGTGCGCTGTTGAGCAGGCCCGATGCGGTGCCGGCCTCGTGGGGCGCGACGCCGACGGTGGCGATGGAGGTGACCGGCCCGAGGCAGAGCCCGAAGCCGAGGCTGGCCAGGATCGAGGGCCCCAGGACGTCGGTGAGGAAGGTGCCGTCCGCACTGGCACGACCGAACCAGGCGAAGCCGGTCGCCGCGAGCAACCCGCCGACGATCAGCAAGGACCGGGGCGCGAACCGGTAGCCGAGTTTGATGGCGAGCACGGAACCGGCGATCACGCCGAACGCGAACGGCAGGAACTGGATCCCGGTCAGGGCCGGTCCGGTGCCGAGCACGCGCTGCAGGTACAGCGACATGAAATAGAACGCCGAGGCCATGGCCGCGCCGACCAGCAGGACGTAGGTGATCGCGCCGAGCACGGAGCGGTTGGCGAACAGGCCGAGCCGGACCAGCGGGTCACGGGTGGTGGTCTGTTCGACGACGACGAAGGCGGCCAGGAGCGCGATGGCGATCGCCAGGGTCGTCACGGTGACAGCGGAGGCCCACGCGTACTGGTCGGTGCGGACGACGCCGAACACCAGCAGGCTCATGCCGGCCGTGGCCAGGACACCGCCGAGAACGTCCGGGCGCCCGGCACGTTCTCTGGGCCGGTCGGCGGCAACGCCCCGCCAGGTCATGGCCAGTGCGAACAGCGCCATCGGAACGTTCACGAACATCACCCAGCGCCAGCTGGCGTACTCGGTGAGCAGGCCCCCGATCAGGACGCCGAGGGCCCCGCCCGCGGCGTTCATCGCGCTCCAGACCCCGAAGGCGCGGACCCGGGCCTTACCGGTGGGGAACGTCGAGGTCAGCAGCGCGAGCGCAGCCGGCGCGAGAGCGGCAGCGCCGACCCCCTGCGCCGCGCGAGCGGCTACCAGGTGCCCGGGGTCGGTGGCGAAGCCGCCGAGCAGGGAGGCGACACCGAACAGGCCGAGCCCGAACAGCAACATCCGCTTGTGGCCGTACCGGTCGGCCGCCTTGCCGCCCAGCAGGAGCAGCCCCCCGAACGTGAGGGCGTAGGCGTGGATCACCCAGGTCAGGCCCACCTCGCTGAAGCCGAGGGCGGTGCCGATCTGCGGGAGTCCGACGTTCACCACCGACAGGTCCAGCGACACCAGGAACTGCACCACGGCCGCCGTGGCGAGAACGGAGGAGTTTCGGAACATGTTCCTAAAGTAGCATCAGCGAGCCCGGCCGTCGAAGAAAGCGAGCTGCCGGCGAGTGCGCCGATTCACCGAAGCGGACCGAGGGGCAGGATGATGTGACGGTGCCCAGACAACAAGACCGTGCCCGGCCGGCCGGCCGCACCGGCCGGCCACCGGCGACCTCCCGTGCTCAGATCCTCGCGGCCGCTCGCCTGCTCATCGACCGGGACGGCTGGGAGAGCCTGACCATCCGCCGGCTGGCCGCCGAGCTCGGCATCGGGGCGACGACCCTGTACCACCACGTACGGGACAGGGACGACCTGATAGTCCAGCTCGTCAACGCGCACGTCGACCAGGTCGCGCGCCCCGACCTGCCCGACGCCCCCCGGGACCGGATCATCGTCGCGTGGGCCACGGTCCATGACGCTCTCGCGGACTGGCCATGGGGCGCAGAGGTCCTCACGGCTGACGGCTTCCTCGGACGCCTGGGCGATTCCGCGCTGTGGTTCGTCGAGACCATCGTGGCCGGAGCCGTCGACTACGGGTGCACGCCCGTACAAGCCGTCGATCTCTTCCGCAGCATCTGGTACTACACCGTCGGCGAAATCCTCGTCCGCGCCCACACCGACCGCCGGAGGGTCGACGTCGGCCACGCCGACCGCGAGTTCAGCCTCCGCAACCTCGACCCTTCCCGGTATCCGCATCTGGCCGCCATCGGCGACCAATGGCCCGAGCGGGCCGCCCTCAACCTCTACCCCCAAGTGCTCCAGGTCTTCGTCGACGGACTGCTCACCCACGCCACGTCGAAGACGACCTAGCTCCTGCGCACCCGGCGCCGGTGGTCGCTCTGACCGGTGCCCCGGCCAGGTCGTCCGCCACGTCCGCCCCGGATGGTGACGGTGCGGCTCTGAGAGGTCTCACAAGAGGGGGGTTCACGCATGGCAACGATCTCCTGGGAGGAGCCGCGCGTGGACGTCAGCTCCGGGACCAGGGTGATCGCGATGAGGCTAGAGCTGCAAAGTCTGTTGCTGTTGAACTGGCGGCGGTACGCGGCCTGATCGTCACGCATGGGATGCTGGCGGCCTGATCGTTGTGGAGCCAAGGATGGATGAAGCTGAGCCGCTCGCTCGTGGCGACCGCATGGACGCCGCGACTGAGGTGTTCGTCGCCCACCGCAACCTGTTGTTCACCGTTGCCTACGAGATGCTTGGCTCGGCCGCCGACGCCGAAGACGTGGTGCAGGAGACCTGGCTCCGGTGGGTGGGCGTCGATCTGGACACGGTGCGGGATCAGCGCGCGTACCTCATGCGGATGGCCACAAGGCAGGCGCTGGACCGGCTGCGGACGCTCAGCCGGCGTAAGGAGTCCTATGTCGGGCCCTGGTTGCCCGAGCCGTTGTTGACGGCGCCGGATGTGGCCGAGGACGTCGAGTTGGCCGACAGCGTCTCGATGGCGATGTTGCTGGTGCTGGAGACACTCGGGCCGACCGAACGGGCGGTGTTCGTGCTGCGCGAGGTGTTCGAGCTGCCCTACGACGAGATCGCCGAAGCCGTCGACAAGACCCCGGCTGCGGTTCGCCAGATCGCCCACCGGGCACGGGCACACGTCGCCGCGCGCAGGCAAAGCGACATGGTCTCCCCGGCCGAGACCCGGGCGGCGCTCGAGGCCTTCCAGCATGCGGTCGAAACCGGCGACCTGCAGAACTTGTTCGACATCCTGTCGCCGGACGTCGTCCTCTTGTCCGATGGTGGCGGAGTCAAGCAGGCCGTGCCGCGGCCCGTCGTGGGCGCCCGCAAGGTGGCTCGCTTGCTGGCCGTCGGCTTGAGCAGGTTCGGTGCCGAGATGTCGATCAAGCCGGTCCAGATCAACGGCTGCCCGGGGCTCATCATGCGGCTCAACGGGGAGATCGACAACGTCGTGGCGATGCGGGTCGAGGACGGACTGGTCACCGGGCTCTACTTCGTGCGCAATCCCGAGAAACTGTCGCGTGTGGAGCAGGAGACCGCGCTGAGCCGCTGAGGTGGTACGGGCTAGGGTCTTACGCGTGGATCACGTGAGCGAGGTCGTGCCCGTGGCCGTGCCCCTGACACGCCCGGTCGCGGCGGAGGGGCCTCCCTCCCGCAATCCCTACCTCGTGTACGTGGCGTCCCTGGAAAGCCCTCGCTCCCGCCGGACCATGGCCGCCTGCCTCGACCGCATCGCCGCGTTCCTCCTTGAGGCCTCGGGAGGTGACGCAGAACAGGCCACCGGACGCGACTTCCCCTGGGCCGCCCTGCGCACCGAGCACACGGCGGCGATCCGCGCGCTCCTCGGGCAGCAGACGTCGCCCGAACCGGACGGCGCCGAGCGCCCCTGGTCGCCCGCGTACCGCAACCAGCACCTGGCGGCGTTGCGCGGTGTGTTGCGGGCGGCATGGAGCCTGGGGGAGATGTCCACCGACGACTACCAGCGCGCCAAGGCGGTCAAGAACTTCACGGGCTCCAGGTTGCCGAGCGGCCGCAGCATCCACGTGGCCGAGTTCGCCGCCCTGCTGCAGGCCTGCGCGCTCGATCCCGGCCCTGCCGGGCGCCGGGACGCCGCACTGCTCGCCACCCTCTACACCACCGGTGCGCGGCGTTCGGAGATCGCCGGTTTGCGCCGCGAACACTACGACCCCGGTGAACGTGCCCTCCGCATCGTCGGCAAGGGCGACAAGGAACGCATGGAGTACCTCCACGAGTCGGCCGCGGTGCTGCTGGGCACGTGGCTGTCCCTCGACGACCGGCCGGCCGGGCCTCTGTTCAAGCCCGTGCACAAGTCGGGTGCCCTGCAACATCGCCCGCTCACCGACGCGGCGGTGCGCAACGTCGTCGTCAAGCGGCGGCGCGAGGCGGGGCTGCCGTCGATGACGCCGCACGACTTCCGCCGCACGTTCATCGGCGACCTCCTCGACGAAGGCGTCGACCTCGTCACCGTCCAGCAGCTGGTCGGGCACTCCTCACCCGCCACCACCGCCCGCTACGACCGCCGCCCCGAACGCCGGCGGCGCAACGCCGTGGACAAGCTCCGCTTCCCGGCGCCGGCCCAAGAGCCCACGCCCTGAGAAGTCAGCGGGCGTCGTGCGCCGCGCGGGCCTGCTCCACCTTGGGCAGATTGACCGCCGACCATTCGCCGAGCGTCGCGAACAGCGGCGCCAGGCTCAGGCCCAGCTCGCTGATCTCGTACTCCACGCGCGGCGGGACCTCGGGATGGTAGGTGCGCACGACGAGGCCGTCCCGCTCCAGCTGGCGCAGCCGCTGCGTCAGCACCTTGGGCGTGATCGTGCCGATGCGGCGTTCCAGCTCCACGAACCGCTGCTTGCCGTGGGCGTGGAGCGTCCAGAGGATCGGCGTGGTCCAGCGGCTGAAGACGATCTCGACCACCGGGGCGATCGGGCAGGCGTTCGCCGGGTCGGCCGACGCGGTCGCCGCCCAGGACTGGCTCTCCGCCACGGCGTCTCCTCTGAGGTAGTCACTTTAAACTGGATACCTACTATACCTGGGCCCACTATACCTGCGCCCGCCGATGTGGATCCGCTAGCCGACCGGGAGTTCGTTGAGCCAGGCCTGCCACGTCTTCTCGGCCTGCCCGGCGTCGATGCCCGCCGCGAAGAGGTGGTGGCCGCACACCCCCACGCTGCCGCGCTCCACCCCGGAGTAGATGAACCGGTAGAGCCCGTCATCGGTGCGCACACCCAGGAACGAGGGGAGATCGACGTAGTCGACGACACCCTCGACGGGGGCCAGACCTTCGGCGGACAGGCTGACACGGTCGCCCTCGGCCACGGAGTCGCCCAGGCCGAGCTGCCTCTTGAGCGCAGTCCAGAATCCCTCTTCCGGGATGCCGGGCCGGAAGGCGGTGACCGTGCCCGCGTGCCGGCCGCGGAAGTGCACTAGGTACTGGCCCAGCGTGTGCAGGTACATGTCCCAGCCGGTCTTCATGGCCTCGAACTCGTCCTCCCAGTCGTCGCCCAGGACGCCGCTGTGCACGAGCCGCAGCACCGTGCTCCCGCCGCCGCGGCCCTCGATGAGGTACTCGATGGCCATGAACTTCCCGTCCTCACCGGGCTCGGTGCGGTACGCGAGGCGTTTGGCCGGGTCCCAGCCGGTGATGGTGGACATCTCGGTCTGACCGGCCATGGTGAACGTGGCGGAGCCGCCCTCCCGCGGCTCGAACTCGCTGCGGCCCATGAACCACGCGTCCACGCCCGGGCCGGTGGCGATCGCGTCCCACACGTCCTCCGGGCTCGCGGCGAGCGTGATCTCCTTCTGCAACTCGAACTCGTGGCCCATGTTCAGGACTCCTTGGTCTCGCCGGACCGTCCGGTCTCGGTCTGGGGCGTGGCGGGGATGCTCGGATGGAGGGCGACGACGACACGGTGATCGCGTCCGCCCGCGGCGGTGTCGTCGTGGTAGCGCGACACCAGGGAGGTGACCGTCGCGGCCAGTTCCTCGGCGAACGCGGCGCGGTCCGCTGCCGAGGCGAACCGGACGTGCCCGTCGATGGCGAACGTGGCGACCCGTTTGTCGGCCTTGGCCGCGCCTGTGATCAGGGCGCCGACGTCCCGTACCAGCCGGGCGGCGACCGCCAGCAGCCAGCGGGCCGACAGCTGGTCGGGGGCGCGGCCCGGGTCGGGCTGGACCGCCGACAATGCGGTAGGGGAGATCACGAAGGAGACCGCGGTCGCCCGCATCATCCGCTCGGTGACGTTGCCCTTGCGGCGCTCCTCGACGAGCTCGACGAGCCCGTGCTTCTCCAGCGCCTTGAGATGGTAGTTGACCTTCTGGCGGGCGAGCCCGACCCGCGCGGCCAGCATCGTCGCCGACGCCGGCTCCGACAGCTCCGACAGCAGCCGGGCACGCATCGGATCGAGCGACACCTCGGCTGCCGCCGCGTCCTCGATCACCGCAACTTCGTCCATGCCCTCACCCTGCCAGCCGACAAGTAGAGGCGTCAAGACAAAGTTAATTGTCGGCTAGTCCGGCGGAGGTCGGTCAGGCGTGGCTGCCGACGGTGACCGGGCCGATGGTGAGCCGCGGCTGTGCTTCGAGGATCTCCCCGACTCGTTCCACCTGCCTGTCCAGGTCGTCGAGTTGCGCGGCGCCGAGCGTGCCGAGCGGCTCGACGGTGATGTCGATCCGCTTCCCGGAGCGGCGCTGGTGCCATAGGCCCGCGACGGCGCCGTCCACGAGCAGGATCTGGAAGTTGCCGGGCAGCACGCGCTCCGCGGCACGGCCCGGGTAGAGCAGCGCGGGCGGCTGGTTGCCCACCCGGTAGGCGTATCCGTCGAAGTACGGCAGGAGCCGCACGCCGTGGGGCCGTGCTGCCGGCACGTCGAGGTCACCGGCCACCACCCAGGCCAGGTCGCCTTCGACCTCGACCTGCTGGAGTTCGTCATCCAGAGAGCCGAACAGTTCCCTGGCCCACGTGGCCTGCGTGCCCGTCCAGTGTGCGAACCGCTGGGGCGTGGACGGGCCGTACGCACTGAGGTAGCTCCGTACGAGCCAGGCGAGCGCGGTGTCCGCGTCGGCCGGCTCGAAGCCGGGCAGCCACCGCCGCGGATTGGTGTAGGTGACCTTGCGGCCCCTGTTGGGGGCGAAGCACAGGACGCCGCGGATACCGGTCAGGTGCATGGCCTGCCGCCAGCGCGGCCACTTGTCCTGGAACGCCTCCATGACGAGATCGCCGGCCCACGCGCCGGCATGGTCGACGACCGCCTCGGTGAGCTCGTCGATCGTCAGCTCGGCGTCGTCGAGCGCGGCGGCGACGGCCGCGACGACCTGCTCGGTCTGGTCCGGGGTGAGCCTGATGTCCTTCGGCATGACGTTGGCCGAGGCCGGCAGCGCGGACAGCGCGCCGACCCAGAGCGAGAGATCACGGGCCGGCATCACATGAACCGTGCCGCGCAACCCGAACGTCTTGACGAGGCTCCGTTCGGTCCACAGGGCCGCGCGGACGTCCAGCCGGGTGGCGCCGTCGATGCGCATGGCGATGCCCAGTTCGGCCGCCGACATCACCTGAGCGTGGGTGCTCGCCATGGCGGCCGCGATGTCGGCGGGCGTGGCGCTTTTCGACGGGGTGGTCAGCGCGTGCCGGTGCAGCCGCCGGGCGCACACGTCGCTCCAGGAGAAACGCGGCAGGTCGTTCATGCCTTCGACCCTAGAGGTCATCTAGGTCAGATCGTGACCTAACCGCACGGCATGATGGGGCCATGAGCGACACCCCAGCTCGGTTGCTGAGCCTGCTGTCCCTGCTTCAGACGCCACGCGAGTGGCCCGGCAGCGAGCTGGCCGAGCGGCTGCGCGTGAGCCCGCGCACGATCCGCCGCGACGTCGAGCGGCTGCGCGAGCTGGGCTATCCGGTGGAGGCCTCAAGAGGCGCCGTGGGCGGCTACCGGCTGGTGGCCGGGACGGCGATGCCGCCGCTGCTGCTGGACGACGAGGAGGCGGTGGCGATCGCGGTGGGTCTGCGCACGGCGGCCGGGCATCCCGTGGACGGCATCGGTGAGGCGTCCGTGCGGGCGATGGCGAAGCTGGAGCAGGTGCTGCCCTCGCGGTTGCGGCACCGGGTCGGGGTGCTGAGCGCCGCGACGGTGCCCGGTGGTGGTGGACGCGGGCAGGCCAAGCGTGAACCCGCAGGATCTGACCGTGCTCGCTGCGGCCGCCGCCAATCACGAGCGGTTGCGGTTCAGGTACGAGGCGGCCGACGGCGGTGAGACCCGGCGGCTGGTGGAGCCGTACCATCTGGTCCCCGCCTTCCAGCGCTGGTACCTGGTCGCCTACGACGTCGAACGGGACGGATGGCGCATCTTCCGCGTCGATCGCGTTCGGGAGCCACGACCCATCGGGCAGCGGTACGCGCCGCGCGAGCTCCCCGAGGAGGACGCCGCCGCGTTCGTCACCAGCAAGCTCAATTCGCTGGCGCCCACCTACAGTGCGGTCGCCACCCTGCACGCCCCGGCGGAACAGGTCCGGGGACGCGTGGGTGACCAGCCCGGCGACGTCGAACCCATCGACGACCGCACCTGCCGGCTCCGCAGCCATACCGACACGCTCCCGTGGCTGGCCCAGTCTCTGGTAATGCTCGGGTGCGAGTTCGAGGTGCACGAACCCCCGGAGCTCATCGACCACCTCCGCGAACTGAGCGCCCGTGCCGCCCGCGCCTCGGGCGGTGCCCCCGGCCGCGCCAGGACGGCTAGCGGCTGAGCACGCCTTTCTCCAGGGTGCGGATCACGGTGGAGGTGATCCCGTGCCGGGGCATGCGCCCCTGGCCTGCCTCCTCGACCGCCGTGTATACCAGCGCCCAAAGCACATGCTGGATCCAGCGGGGACTCAGCTCCGGATCGAACGCGCCCGCGGCCTGCCCGCGCTCGATGAGGCGCAGCACCGGGTCGTCTGGAGGGTCGCAGTCGGGATCGTCCGCCGTGGGGTGGCCCTCGAAGACCTTCGGGTCGCCCCACAGGAACAGCAGCCGGTCGCCCGCGTCCACCATGGCGGCGACCAGGCGCCGCATCGCCTCCAGCGGTGAGCCGTCGTCGAGCGCGGCGCCCTCGGTTGCCTCCTGGACCACGGTCAGCGAGTCCTCGACGACGGCCTTGATCAGCACGTCGCGGTCGGGGTAGTAGCGGTGCAGCGTGCTGCGGCCGACGTCGGCCGCCTCGGCGATGTCGGCCAGCGTCGCGGCCCGGTCGCGGGCGAGGACGGTCGCGGCGGCGCTCAGGATGGCGCGGCGCGTCCGTCCGCGTGCCCCGGACTCGGGGATCTCGGTCGTGCTCATCATCCGAAAAGTATCACTTGACATCCATTGTAAGACTTGTGGCACTCTCTATGGGACATTGATGTCCCAAAATCAGAAGGACACGTTTCATGGATTCGGGTTTCGGAGTCCTCGCCGAGGGGCTGACCAAACGTTTCAAGGCCACGACGGCACTCGACGGGTTCGACCTGGCCGTTCCTGAGGGCACGGTGTGCGGGCTGCTCGGGCCGAACGGGGCGGGCAAGACCACCGCCGTGCGGATCCTGTGCACGCTCCTGCGCGCCGACGGCGGGCATGCCCGCGTCGCCGGGTACGACGTGGGCCGGGATCCCGCGCAGGTGCGGCACCGCATCGGGCTGGCCGGGCAGGAGCCGGCCGTGGACGAGATCCTCACGGGCCGGGAGAACCTGGCGATGTGGGGGCGGCTCTACCACCTGGGCTCCCGCACCGCCCAGCGGCGGGCCGACGAGCTGCTGGAGCGGTTCGGGCTGGCCGAGGCGGCGGGCAAGCGCGTCAAGCACTACTCCGGTGGCATGCGGCGGCGGCTCGACCTGGCGGCGAGCTTCATCCTGGCCCCGCGCGTGCTCTTCCTGGACGAGCCCACCACCGGTCTCGACCCGCGCAGCCGCAACGAGGTGTGGAACGCCGTCCGCGCGCTCGTCGCCGAGGGCACCACCGTCCTGCTCACCACGCAGTACCTCGACGAGGCCGACCGGCTCGCCGGGCAGATCGTGGTCCTCGACACCGGCCGCGTGATCGCCGACGACTCACCGGAACGTCTCAAGTCCAAGGTCGGCGGTGACCGGATCGACCTCGTGCTGCACGACGCCGCCGGGCTGGGCCCGGCCGCCGGCATCCTCGCCCGGGTCACGGGCGCCGAACCCGAGACCGAGCACGACACGCGGCGCGTGCACGCCCCGGTCCGCGACCGGATCGCCGCGCTCACCGAGACCGTTCGCGCGCTGCACGAGGCGGGGATCGAGGTCGAGGACGTCGCGCTCCGGCGGCCCACGCTCGACGAGGTGTTCCTGAGACTCACCGGTCAGCACACCGAGCAGGCCGCTGACCACGCCACCGGGCAGGCCAGCGACAAGGAGGTGGCCGCGTGACGACCTCCACGCTGACCGTTCCGCCGATGCCGCAGACCTGGCCGGAGAAGGTGCGCTGGACACTCGCGGATGGACGGGTCATCGCAGGTCAGGGGCTCATCCACTGGGTCCGCAATCCCACGGTCGTGATCTCCGTCCTGCTCTATCCGATCGTGGTGGTGCTGCTGTTCGGCTACGTGCTCGGGAGCGCGATGGTCGTGGCGGGCGGCGGCGGCTACCGCGAATACCTGATGCCCGGCATCTTCGCCCAGACGATGGTGTTCGGGGTCGCGACGACCATGGCCACCGTGGCCAACGACGTCGCCAAGGGGGTGAGCGACCGGTTCCGGGCCATGCCGATCTCGCAGGCCGGGGTGGTGGTCGGCCGCAGCTTCGCCGACATGGTCAACTCGGTGATCGAGCTGACGATCCTCGTCGGCTGCGGCCTGGTGGTCGGGTGGAGCTGGCATGAGGGACCGGGGCGCGCGCTGGCCGCGGTCGGGCTTCTGTTGTTGCTGCGATTCGCGCTGATCTGGGTCGGCATTTACGTCGGTCTGCTCATCACGCCCGAGGCCGCCGGGGCTTCGTGGATGTTGCTGATGCCGTTGACGTTCCTGGCCAACACGTTCGTGTCGCCGTCTCAGCTGCCCGCCTGGCTGGGCGCGATCGCGGCGTGGAATCCGCTGTCGGCCACCGTGGGCGCGACGAGGGAGCTGTTCGGCAATCCCGGGACCGGAGGCGATTCGTGGCCGGCGCAGCACCCGGTGCTGCTGGCGGTTGCGTGGCCGCTGGCGATCATTGTGGTCTTCCTGCCGCTGGCCGTTCGCCGCTACCGCCGTCCTGAACGGTGAACGCCACCTCCGGCGGCAGGGGAGTGGTGTCGATCGCGACGGCGATGCAGTCCAGGACGCGTTCCAGCCCGTACCGGAACTGTTCGTCGCGGTCCATGTGGGGCTGGCGCGCCTCGATCACGATCCGCGTGAACATCGGGTAGTCGCCGCTGGCCATGAGCTGCCGCACGTACGGCCCGTTGCGCGCCATCCAGTCGGACTCGCCGACGCCTGACCGGCGAGACTCCTCCACCCACATGAGCTCGCCGCGGACGGCGCGTTCGACATAGCCGTTGAGTATGTCGATGAGCCCGAGCACCTCGTCGATGGGCAGTCCGACGTCCAGCGTGCCCACCGCGAACTCGATGATCCGGAGCTGGTTGGGGCCGAAGACGGGCCGGGCACGTTGCAGCGTGGCGAACCACGGGTGGCGCAGCCACATCGCCCGGGTCTCCTCCGCCAAGAGCGTCAGGTCGGCCCGCCAGTCGCCCGTCGGCCTGGCGGGCAGCTTCTGCTCACCCTCGATCCGGTCCACCATCAGCTCGATCAGGTCGTCGCGGCTCGGCACGTACCGGTAGAGCGACATGGCACCCGCGCCGATCTCGGCCGCGATCCGCCGCATCGTGGCGGCCTCCAGGCCCTCGGCGTCGGCGATCCGGACGGCGGCCTCGGTGATCTGCGCGCGGCTGTAGGCGGGACGCGGCCCCCGGGCAGGGCGCTCGGGGCGCATCCAGATGTTCGGGTACTCCTCGTCGGGCACCGGCCCACCTCCTCACCGGAAGTCTAGTTGCGTACGTCGTACCCAGTAACCTACGCTGAGGCTCTCAATTGCGTACGACGTACCCAGTGGAGGGATCATGGAGGAGCCGGTGGTGGTCGCCGAGGGGCTGCACAAGCACTTCGGCCGCACCCACGCCCTGCGAGGACTGGACCTGGTGGTCCCGGCGGGCACCGTCTGCGGCGTGCTCGGACCGAACGGCGCGGGCAAGACGACGGCCGTACGCATCCTGGCGACGCTGTCTCGGCCCGACGCCGGGCACGCACGGATCGCGGGGTACGACGTCGTCCGGGAGGCCGACCAGGTGCGGGCGCGCATCGGGCTGGCCGGCCAGTACGCCGCCGTGGACGAGAAGCTCACCGGCCGCGGCAACCTGCGCCTGTTCGGTCGGCTCTACCACCTGCCGCGCCGGGAGGCGCACCGCCGGGCCGACGAGCTGCTCGAACGGTTCGGGCTGATGGACGCGGCCGACCGGCAGGTGAGCGGCTACTCGGGCGGTATGCGGCGCCGCCTCGACCTCATCACCAGCCTCATCCTGCGGCCCCCGGTGCTGTTCCTGGACGAGCCGACGACCGGCCTCGACCCGCGCAGCCGCGGCGACATCTGGGACAACATCCGCGAACTCGTCGCGGACGGCACCACCGTGCTGCTGACCACGCAGTACCTGGACGAGGCCGACGTGCTCGCCGACGACATCGCCGTCATCGACCACGGCCGGGTCGTCGCGTCCGGCACGCCCGACGACCTCAAGGCCACCATCGGTGACCGTCTCGACGTCGTGCTCGCGGACTCCTCGATGTTGCGGGAGGCCTCGACGGTCATGCACCGGCTGGCCGGTACGGACCCGACGATGACCGGGGCCGAGGCACTCAGCGTGCCGCTGGCGAGCGGCGGTGTCCGGCTCGCCGACGTCGTACGGGAGCTGGACCGGGCCGGAGTCGCCGCGGCCGACGTCAGCCTGCGCCGCCCCACGCTCGACGAGGTGTTCCTGCGCCTGACGGATCGCGACGCCGACCCTGACACCGACACCGATGCCGACCGCGAATCCGGCCTGGAGAAGGAGGTCGTCCGATGACCACGACGCACACCGCCCAAGCTCCAGCCCCCGTCCTGGCCTCCTCGTTCGCCGCCCGGCTGCGCTGGTCGTTCACCGACGGGCTGACGCTGGTCGGGCGCGAGCTCAGCCGGCTGCGGCAGGAGCCCGGCGAGATCGTCGTCGCCCTGATCTTCCCGGCGGTCATGGTGGTGCTGTTCGGGTATGTGTTCGGGAGCGCGATCCAGGTGCCCGGCGGGGGGAACTACCGCGAGTACCTGATGCCGGGCCTGTTCGCCATGGTGACCTTCAGCTCGATCATGGCCACCACGCTGAAGGTCGCCACCGACGCGTCCCGGGGTGTGATGGACCGGTTCCGCTCGATGCCGATGGCCCGCTCGGCGGTGCCGTTCGGGCAGACCGGCGCCGACACACTGCTCGGTGGCGTGCTCGGCCTGGGGATCATGGCGGTGGCGGGGCTGGTGGTCGGCTGGCAGCCGCACCGCGGCCTGGTGCCGACCGTGCAGGCGTTCCTGCTGCTGATGGTGATGCGGTACGCGGTGAGCTGGGTGGGCTGCTACCTCGGCATGGTGGTGAAGAACGAGCAGACCGCCGACCAGCTCGTGCCGCTGTTCCTGCCGTTCACCATGGTGTCCAACTCGTTCGTGCCGACAGGGGGCATGCCCGCGTGGCTGCGGACGCTGGCCGACTGGAACCCGGTCAGCGCACTCACCGCGGCCTGCCGGGAGCTGTTCGGCAATCCCGGCGTGCCTGCGGGCGACGCCGCCTGGCCAATCGCGCACCCGGTGACGGCCACGCTGTTGTGGTCGGCGTTCCTGCTGGTGGTGTTCGTGCCGCTGACAGTCCGCACCTACCAGCGCAAGGGCCGCTGAAGAGGGTGCTGAACAGGTGGTGGCCGGCGGGGATGCCCCCGCCGGCCACCATTGCAATTGACTCAGACTCCGAACGGCGCCGCGTAACGGATCGTCCCGGCGGGCACCGGGCCGGACCCACCGAGGACGAGGGCCATCAGCGCCTCGTCCGGCACCTCGAACGATGTCCGGATGCCCATCGCCGACGCCCGCCCGAAGCCGAACTTCGGGTAGTAGTCGGGATGCCCGAGCACGACGACGAGCCGTTCACCCTGCTCGCGGGCGGCCTCCAGTGCGGCCCGGACGGCCGCGCCGCCCGCGCCCTGCCGCTGGTACTCCGGAAGGACGGCGACCGGAGCGAGCGCCAGGGCGTCGGCGCCCCGGTCCGTGTCCCCGTTCCCGATCTGACACCGTGTCAGCAGCGCATAGCCGGCCACCTGGCCGTCCGGCGACTCCGCCACCCACGACAGGCCGGGCAGCCACGCCGCGTCCTTGCGGAGGGCGTCCACGAGGTCGGCCTCCTCCGAGGTGGGAAAGGCCGCCTCGACGACGCGGCGTACGGCCGGCACGTCCTGATCGGTCTCGGGCCTGGTCTTCCAGTCGGTCATCGTGTCCCCCTTCACCGGTCCCGGCCGTGGACCTTGTAGTGCTGGCGTTGCCACTTGGTGATGGCCTTCCGGTTGTTCTCGCGCTCGGCACGCAGCCGCGCGTCGTTGCGCGAGGCGGCCCAGGCGTTCTCACGCAGCAGTTTCCGGTAACTGTCGAGGCGGCGTTGCTGCAGGGTGCCGTCCTCGATCGCGGCCACCACCGCGCAGCCCGGCTCGCTCTCGTGGGCGCAGTCGGCGAAACGGCACTCCGCCGCGAGCTCCTCGATCTCGGCGAAGGTCTGCTGCAGTCCCTCCTCGGCGTCGAACAGACCGACTCCGCGAAGCCCGGGGGTGTCGATGAGAACGCCGCCGTACGGCAGCGGGAGCAGTTCGCGGCGGACCGTCGTGTGGCGGCCCTTCCCGTCCTGTTCCCGGATCGCGCCGGTGGCGAGGAGTTCGGCGCCCAGCAGGGCGTTGCCGAGGGTGGACTTGCCCGCGCCGGACGGGCCGATCAGCACCACGGTGCCGGTGAGCACGGCGGCGGCGATGTCGACGCCGTCGCCGGTCGTGGCGCTGACCGTGACGATGTCGACGCCGGGCGCGGCGGTGGCGACCTCTGCCTCGGCGGCGGCCGGGTCGTCGCTCCGGTCGGCCTTGGTGAGGACGATCACCGGACGGGCCCCGCTCTCCCACGCCAGGGCCAGCAGCCGTTCAACGCGGCCGAGGGCCAGGCGCGCGGCGAGGGAGACCGCGATCGCGATGGTGTCGACGTTGGCGGCCAGGACCTGGCCATGTGAATGTTGCGAGGCGGACGAACGCACGATGGCCGTCCGCCGGGGGAGCAGGGCGGCCACGGCGGGGTGTTCCCCGGTCCGCAGTGCCGCCCAGTCTCCGGTGCAGGGACCCTGGACCGGGTCGTCGGGCGAGGCGACGGGTGTGGTGTCGGCCCGCATGGGGCCGTGCTCAGTGATGACGTCGCACTGCCCGCGGTCCACGGCGGCGATGCGGGCAGGGATCAGTCCTGCCTCGCGATAAGAGGAGAATTCCTTCTCCAGGCTCTCATCCAAGCCATAGGCAGTGAGAGCCTGCGGAAACGCAGATGAAGACAACGGATTGAACCCTTGTGTGAAGGGGCCCCGGCGCCGACCGAAAGCCGGCAGAGAGCAGCCGGCTGAGAGTCAAGAAAGACAGGGTCAGCCGAGGGCCCGGGACATGAGGTGGGCCGGAGTGCTGCACGCAGCAGCCATCACCGCGACGGCCATACACCTCACCTCCCTAGAGTTCCGCCGACAAATATACACGTTTCGCCGACGAGTCCATGATCGTCCATACGGGATCATCCTTGCTTCCGCAGGGGAGTTGCCCGCCGCACGCGCCGTCCGTGCTGCTCATGCGGACGGTGACAACCACGACATATCTCGTTCTGGTCCCTTGTGGCGGTTATGGTGAATGTGGGCGGAAACCTCACCGAGACAGGGGCATGGTGGTGGACGACAGGGTCGAAGACGGGGCTCAGGCGACAGACCGGGCACAGCTGGCCAAGCTCGATCAGGCCGCAGCGGACCGTATCGAGGACATCTGGAACGCCCTGACCCCCGCCGCGGCCGGCGCCGCGCGGGCGGCGGCGACGATCAGCGAGCCGGTACGCCAGGCGGCGCGTGAGGCGGCCGCCCGGGCCGCCGTCCAGATCGTGGATCAGGTGTCCCGTACCCCCGCGATGGACATCGTGGAGCAGGCCGCGCGGGACGCCGCGGTCAAGGTGGCGAGCGCGGCGGCCGAGAGAGCGGTGATCGAGGCCCGTGCCGTGGCCGAGTCCAACGCCGTCACCGGCGCGGCTCTGGAGGTCACCACCAGTGCTCTCACGTTCGCCGGTCAGGCCGCCCAGCATCCGATGGCGATCGCCGCGGCCCGGCTCGCCGCGCGCAATCCCTTCGCCCGCGCGGCCACCGCCACCGCCCTCGACATGGCCAACCGCACCGTCTCCGCCCCGATCGTCCAGGCCGCCACCAAGGCCGTGGTCGACACCGCGCTGGACGCGGTGGCCGACGTCGCCGTGGAGGTCGCGCTGGACGTGGGCCGCGACATCGTCGTGGCCGTCGTCCAGCAGGCAGCGCGCGAGGCCGCCCGCGATCTGGGCCGCGGGGTGCGCAGCCGCGCCCAGGAGGCCGTGGCCCTGGCCGAGCTCACCCCGGTGACGTCGGTCGCCGCCGAGATCGCGACCGACGTCGCCCGCCAGGCGGCCCGCAGCGAGGCCGCCCGCTCGGCCTCCGATCTTTTGGCCGCCGCCGCGGGCAGCGCCGTGGCCCGCACGGCCCGGGGCATGGTCACGCAGATGGCCACCCGCGCCACCGTCTACGCCATCGAGACGGTGATGGCCGAGCTGATGCGCGAGGCGCTCAAGCTGGCGATGAAGGACGCGCTGCGCGATCTGATGCGCGATGTCGCCAAGGACGTGGTCGTCGACGTCATGAAGACGACGTGGCTGACGGCGACGCAGCCCGCCCCTGCCCAGCATGAGCCCGGCGGTGCCTCGGTCACCGGCCTGGTCGCCCGGGCAGCCCGCGCCACCGCGACCCTGGTGGCCGACAACCCCGCCACGAGCGGGGCGGTGAGCTCGGCCACCGGCATCGCCGTGCGCGTCACGACCCAGACGGCCCCGCGCGCCGTACCGAAGATCGCGGTCAGCACGCTCAAGAACGCCTCGCGGTACCGGATGGGGTCCCGCCGCAACCGGCTGGAGACCGCCCCTGCGCTGCCCGCGGCGATCATGACCGTCGTCACCGGCGCCGCCGGCGACGCCACCACGGCCGTCGTCCGCACCACGATCGGCACGGACCGCGCCGATCGCACCGATCGCGCCTCGTAAGCGGCCGCTCAGAACTTCGTGAGAGATCGATGAGAAACGGGCCGCCGCGACCCGAGCTGCGATATCCGCTGGATACGGTGGGTGCATGGAGCCTGGAACGCAAGGGGCGGCACCGGCCCGCATCCTGATCGTGGACGACGAACCCGCCGTGCGGGAGTCGTTGGTCAGGAGCCTTGAGTTCGAGGGCTACGCGGTGGCCGAGGCCGCCGACGGGGCGATGGCGCTCGACCGGGTCGCCCGCGACGAGCCCGATCTCGTCGTGCTGGACGTGCTGATGCCCCGGATGGACGGCCTGACCGCGTGCCGCCGCATGCGCGCCCAGGGGGCGACGATGCCGGTGCTCATGCTGACCGCCCGCGACATGGTCGGCGACCGCGTGACCGGCCTGGACGCCGGCGCCGACGACTACCTGGTCAAGCCGTTCGAGCTGGACGAGCTGCTGGCCCGCGTCCGCGCCCTGCTGCGGCGCAGCGCGATGGCGGCGCCGGCCGGCGGCGGGCAGGACGATGAGATCCTCACCTTCGACGACCTGCGGATGAACACCCTCGCCCGGGAGGTCACCCGGGGCGGCAAGCCGCTGGAGCTCACCCGCACCGAGTACATGCTGCTGGAGATGTTCCTGCTCCATCCGCGCCAGGTGCTCACGCGCGAGCAGATCCTGGAGACGGTGTGGGGCTTCGACTTCGAGCCCGCCTCCAACTCCCTCGACGTGTACGTGATGTACCTGCGCCGCAAGACCGAGGTCGACGAGCTGCCGCGCCTCGTGCACACCGTCCGCGGCGTCGGTTACGTGCTGCGCTCCGCGGCGTGATGACGTGACGAAACGCCTCACGCTCCGCGCCCGCCTGGCCCTGCTGACGGCCACGGCCGTGGCGCTGGCGGTCGCGGCGTGCGCGACCACCAGCTGGTTCCTGGTGCGCGGCCAGCTCTACGCCGAACTCGACCGGCGGCTCAAGAGCGCCGCGGGCCCGTCGAGTCCCCAGGGTGACGCGCCACCGCGCTTCTTGCGCTTCACCCAGCAGCTCACCTACGACCTGCAAAACTGCCAGCCGACGGCGACCAACCAGGGGAGCAAGCCTCCTCCGCCCGGGCCGTACAAGATCCTGCAGTTGGTGACCGCCGACGGCCGCCCCTGCGCGGTGCCGTACGCCGGTTCGCTCTCGGTCACCGACGCGGACGTCGAGGTGGCGAAGGGACAGCGGCGTGACTCGCTGCACGACTGCACGGGCGTCGACGAGTCCGGCGAGCAGGTCAGTGTGCGGGTCTACACCGTGCAGTTCCAGGCGGACGACGGCACGCGGGCCGCGGTGTCCTACGCCCTTCCGCTCGACGAGGTCGAAGGACCGCTCAGCACGCTCGCGTGGCTCCTCATCGCCGTCTCGGCGCTGGGCGTCCTGGTCTCGGCGGCCGCCGGACTGGTGATCGCGCGGGCCTCGTTGCGGCCCGTGGACGAACTGACCGATGTGGTCGAGCACATCGCGCGGACCGAGGACCTGGACACCCGGATCCCGGCGGAGGGCGTCGATGAGATCGCGCGGCTGAGCCGTTCGTTCAACACGATGACCGCGGCGCTGGCCGCCTCACGCGAACGGCAGCAGCAGCTGATCGCCGACGCCGGGCACGAGCTGCGCACCCCGCTGACCAGCCTGCGCACCAACATCGACCTGCTGATGCGGTCGGAGGACACCGGCAGGCCGCTGCCGCCCGAGACCCGGCACCGGATGCTGGTGAGCGTCAAGGCGCAGATGCAGGAGCTCTCCAGCCTGGTCGGCGACCTGCTCGAACTGGCACGGCCCGAGCAGGACGAGCCGGTCCAGGAGGAGGTCGGCCTGCACGAGGTCGTCGAACGCGCGGTGGAACGCGCGCGGCTGCGCGGCCCGGGTTTGCGCATCGACGCCGAGACCAAGCCCTGGTACGTGCACGGCGATCCCGGCTCGCTGGAACGGGCCGTGGTCAACCTGCTCGACAACGCGGTGAAGTTCAGCCCGTCCGACGGCACAGTCGAGGTGCGGCTGGCCGACGGCGAGCTGACCGTCCGCGACCACGGCCCCGGCATCGACCCGGAGGACCTGCCGCACGTCTTCGACCGGTTCTGGCGTTCGACGTCGGCGCGCAGCCTGCCCGGCTCCGGGCTCGGGCTGTCGATCGTCTCGCGGGTCGTGCAGGAGAGCGGCGGAGAAGTGCGGCTCGACTCCGCCGACGGCGGCGGGACCCTCGCGCGCGTCCGCCTGCCCGGCGCCGTGGCGCCCGCCGCCTGACCGGACCTACCTGACCGGACCTGCCTGACGGGCCCGCCTGACGGTTTCTCATCGGCACGCCTGACGGTTTCTCATCCGGGCTTAATGATCGGCTCAGGTCCCTCCCACACCAGCTGGCGACGGTTGTCCCATGAGCCAACTGGTCACCGAAACGGCGCCTCCCGCCGCGACGCAGCCCGGCCGCCCGGACAACGGCGGCCGGCAGCGCCTGGTGGAGGTCGTCGTGCCCGTCCACAACGAGGAGCACGTCCTCGAAGCCAGCGTCAGGCGGCTGTACGCCTACCTGACCGAGACGTTCCCCTACCCGTTCCGCGTCACGATCGCCGACAACGCCAGCACCGACTCGACCTGGCACATCGCCGAGGAGCTGATGGCCGAGCTCCCGCGGGTGCGGGCGGTGCGGCTGGAGGCCAAGGGACGCGGCCGCGCGCTGCGCCATGTGTGGAGCGGCAGCGACGCCGACGTGGTCGCGTACATGGACGTGGATCTGTCCACCGACCTGGACGCGTTCCTGCCGCTGGTCGCGCCGCTGATCTCCGGTCACAGCGACCTGGCGATCGGCAGCAGGCTGTCGCGCGGCTCGGCCGTGGTGCGCGGGCCCAAGCGTGAGATCATCTCCCGCTGCTACAACCTGCTGCTGCGGACCACGCTCGCGGCGCGTTTCTCCGACGCGCAGTGCGGTTTCAAGGCCGCGCGCACCGAGATCGTGCAGGCGCTGCTGCCTTCGGTCGAGGACGAGGAGTGGTTCTTCGACACCGAGTTGCTGCTGCTCGCCGAGCGCAACGGGCTGCGCATCCACGAGGTGCCGGTCGACTGGGTCGACGATCCCGACAGCCGTGTCGACGTCCTGCACACCGCGCTGGACGACCTGAAGGGCATGGCCCGGGTCGGCCGGCGGATGCTGACCGGCGCGTTCCGCGCGCCCGTCGGCGGCAGGCAGCGGCCGAAGCTGCCGAGCGGTATGTCCCGGCAGCTGCCGAGCTTCGCCATCATCGGGGTCATCAGCACGCTCGCGCAGCTGCTGCTGTACGTGCTGCTGCGCACGGTCACCGGGCCGTTCGCCGCCAACGCGCTGTCCCTTGTGATCACCGCGATCGGGAACACCGCCGCCAACCGCCGGTTCACCTTCGGGGTCACCGGCACGCAGGGCGCGTTCCGGCAGCAGATCGAGGGCGGTGTGGCGTTCCTCCTGGGCCTGACGCTCAGCACCGGCGGCCTCGCCCTGCTCCACGCCGTCGCGCCCGGCTCCTCGCGGGTCGTCGAACTCGCCGCGCTGATCTGCGCCAACGGCGTCGCCACGCTGGTCCGCTTTCTGCTCATGCGCGCCTGGGTCTTCCACCCCCGCCGGGTGGAGGCACGCCAGGCACACAACGTCCAGCCGAACGCCATGCAACCGAACGCCATGCCATCGAGCGCCATGCAGGCCAACACCACGCAACCGAACATCACCGGGGGACAGAACCGATGACCACCTTCCGAACGATCGCCACGCCGCCGGCGGAGGCGGAGGCGCCGCCGGCCGAGGCGCCGAGGAGGAGCCGGGGCGCCCGGCTGTTCCTGGGACGGCCTGAGGACCCGGCCTGGGTCCGGCCCGCACTGTGGGGCATCCTGCTGGTCGCGGGTGTGCTGTACGCGTGGGGGATGTCGGCGAGCGGCTACGCCAACTCCTATTACTCCGCGGCCGTGAAGAGCGGCACCCAGAGCTGGAGTGCGTTCTTCTACGGCTCGCTGGACACCGGCAACTTCATCACCGTCGACAAGCCGCCGATGGCGTTGTGGGCGCAGGCGCTGTTCGGGCGGGTCTTCGGGTTCTCCACGTTCAGCCTGCTGTTCCCCGAGGTGCTGATGGGGGTCGCGGCGGTCGCCGTGCTCTACACCACCGTGCGGCGCGCGTTCGGCTACAAGGCCGGGCTGGTCGCGGCGGCCGTCCTCACGCTGACGCCCATCACCGTGGCGATCAATCGGGACAACAACCCTGACACGCTGCTGGTGTTGTTCCTCGTCCTTGCGGCCTGGGCGGTCCAGCGTTCCGTCGAGTCGGGCAGGGTGCGGTGGCTGCTGGCGTCGGCGTTCTTCGTCGGCTGCGGCTTCAACACCAAGATGCTCCAGGCCTACCTCGTCGTTCCCGCCCTGGCGCTCGCCTACCTGGTCGCGGCGAAGTCCGGGCTGCCGCGGCGGATCGCGCACCTCGTCGGCGCCGGTGCCGTGCTCGTGGCGTCCAGCTTCTGGTGGATGCTCGTCGTCGACCTGATCCCCGCGTCGAAGCGCCCGTACGTGGGCGGCAGCACCGACAACACGGTGTGGGATCTGGTCATCGGATACAACGGCCTCGGCCGGATCTTCGGCCAGGGCGGCGGCGCCGGTGGCGGTGGTCGCGGCGGTGGCGCGAACTTCGGCGGTGAGTCCGGCGTCGGTCGTCTGTTCAACGACATCCTGGGCGGCCAGATCTCGTGGCTGCTGCCGTTCGCCGCGATCGCGCTGGTTGCGGGCCTGATCCTGGTGTGGAGGCGGCCGCGCGTCGATGGTGCGCGGGCGGGCCTGCTGATCTGGGGCGGGTGGCTGGCCGTGCACTACCTGGTGTTCAGCCTTGCCGAGGGCACCTTCCACCCGTACTACTCGACCGCGATGGCGCCGGCCATCGCCGCGCTGACCGGTGCCGGCGTGGTCCTGCTGAACGAGGCCGGCAAGCGTTCGGCGGCGTGGGCGTGGGTGCTGCCGGCCGGTGTCGTCGTCACGGGTGCGTGGTCCTTCGTGTTGCTCAACCGCACTCCGGACTGGAATCCGTGGCTGCGCTGGGTCGTCGTGGCGTCCACCGTGGTGGCCGTCCTTCTCTTCGTGGCCGGGCGGATGCGCCGCCCGGCAGCCGTGGCCGCGCTGGTGGTCGCGCTCGTCGCGGGGCTGGCGGGGCCGAGTGCGTACGCGGTGTCGGCGGCGTCCGAGCCCGCGAACGGCACCAACCCGCTGGCCGGTCCGAGCAGCGGATCGGGCTTCGGCGGACCGGGCGGCGCCATGCGCGGTGGTCCGGCCGGGATGCCCGGCGGGGTGCCGCCAGGCATGAGGCCGGGCCAGGCGCCGGGCGGCGGTCAGCAGCCGAGCGGCCAGACATCCAATGGCCAGCGGCCGGACGGCGGCGGTTTCGGAGGCGGCATGCGCGGCCAGGTCGACACGAAGCTGGTGTCCTACCTGGAGCAGCACCGCGGGAGCGCGCAGTGGCTGGTCGCGGTCGGCAGCGCGCAGCAGGCGTCGTCGCTGATCCTCCAGACCGGTGAGCCGGTCATCTCGATGGGCGGCTTCTCCGGCCGCGATCCGGCCATGACGGTCGCCAAGCTGCAGGAGTACGTGAAGGAGGGCAGGCTGCGCTACATCCTCATCAACGGTGAGGGCCGCGTCGGGCCCGGTGGCGGCGGCAGCACCGAGGTCACCTCATGGGTGAAGAAGAACGGCACCCTCGTCGATCCGGCAACCTATGGCAGCTCGGCCTCGTCCACCTCGGGTGACGGCGCGCAGCTCTACTACCTGGGCTGATCTCACATGACATCGACCAAGACAACGACGCATGACGCACGCTGGGTCAAGCCGGCGCTGCTGGCCCTGCTCGCGCTGACAGCCGTCCTGTACGTGTGGGACCTGGGCTCTGCGGGCTGGGCGAACTCCTTCTATTCGGCCGCTGTCCAGGCCGGGGCGTCGGACTGGAAGGCGTTCTTCTTCGGCTCCTCCGACGCCGCCAACGCCATCACGGTCGACAAGACACCGGCCGCGCTGTGGCCGATGGCGCTGACGGCGCGCGTGTTCGGGGTCAACTCCTGGAGCATCCTCGTTCCGCAGGCGCTGATGGGCGTGGCCACCGTCGGCACGCTCTACGCGACAGTGCGCCGGGGCTTCGGCGCTGGCGCCGGGCTGCTGGCGGGCGCCGCGCTGGCGCTCACGCCGGTCGCCGCGCTGATGTTCCGCTTCAACAATCCCGACGCCCTGCTCGTCCTGCTGCTCACGGTGGCGGCGTACGCGCTGGTGCGGGCGCAGGAGAACGCCCGCACGGGCTGGCTTGTGCTGGCGGGGTCGTGTGTGGGGTTCGCATTCCTGGCCAAGATGTTGCAGGCGTTCCTGGTCGTGCCGGTCTTCGCGCTCGTCTACCTGGTGGCGGCACCGACACCTGTGCGGCGCCGGATCTGGCAGCTGCTCCTGGCGGGTGCCGCGATGGTGGTGTCGGCCGGCTGGTGGGTGGCGGTCGTCGCGCTCGTGCCGGCCGGGTCGCGCCCGTACATCGGCGGTTCGCAGCACAACAGCGTTCTGGAGCTGGCGCTGGGCTACAACGGGCTCGGGCGGCTGAACGGCAACGAGACCGGCGGGCTGGGCAACCTCAACCAGGACGCGGGCTGGCTGCGCATGTTCGGGGACTCGATCGGGGGCCAGATCTCCTGGCTGCTGCCCGCAGCGCTGATCCTGCTGGCGGCCGGGCTGTGGATCACCCGCCGGGCGCCGCGTTCCGATCCGGCGCGTGCGGCGTTCGCCCTGTGGGGCGGCTGGCTGCTCGTCACCACGTTGATCTTCAGCTTCATGCAGGGGATCTTCCACGAGTACTACACGGTCGCGCTCGCCCCGGCGGTGGCGGCGCTGGTGGGCATGGGCGCGGCTCTGCTGTGGCAGCGGCGGCGTGCTCCGGCGGCTGCCGGAGTCCTCGCGGGCACGCTGGCGGTGACGGCGGTGTGGTCGTACGTGCTGCTCGGCCGGACGCAGGACTGGCATCCGTGGCTGGGACCGGTCGTGTTGCTCGGGGGCCTGGTCGCCGCCGGGCTCCTGCTCGCCACGGTGTGGCTGCCGCGTGTGGTGGTGGCCGGCGCCGCGGTGCTGGCGATGCTCACCGCGTTCGCCGGTCCCGCCGCGTACGCCGTGGACACGGTGACCACGCCGAAGAGCGGGGCGATTGTCACGGCTGGGCCGTCGACGGGCAGCGGCCCGGGCGGCCGCGGTGGACCTCGGGGCGGCTTCCCTGGCGGCCGTCCACCGGGCATGCAGGCCCGTTTCGGGCAAGGGCAGAACGGCGGAGGTCTCGGCGCCGGCGCCGGGCAAGGCCAGGGCCAGCTTCCTGGCACCATGGGCGGCGCCCGCGGAGGCGGCTTCGGAGGCGGGCCGGGCGGCCTGCTGAACGCCGCGAAGCCGAGCGCCGAGCTGACGGCCTTGCTGAAGGCGAACGCGGGCTCCTACACCTGGGTCGCGGCGGCTGTCCGCTCCAACAGCGCGGCCGGGTACCAGCTGGCGACCGGGGAGCCGGTGATGGCTGTCGGCGGGTTCAACGGCACTGATCCGGCGCCCACCCTCGCCCGGTTCCAGCAGTACGTCCGGGAGAAGAAGATCCACTACTTCATCGGCGGCGGCACGGGCGGGGGTCCGGGCGGCGGGATGGGGCGGTCCTCGGGCGGCAGTGACTCCGCGCAGCAGATCAGCACCTGGGTCACTGCGAACTTCACGGCCACGACCGTCGGGGGCGTGACGATCTATGACCTCACGACCCTGGGGTGATGTACTCGGGAGCGAGGCATACCGAAAGGAGAGAGCGATGGCAGGCACTCTCGACGACGACGCCATCACCACCCATCTCAAGGAGCTGCCCGACTGGTCCCGTGCGGGGGACGAGATCCGCCGGGAGCTGAAGGCTCCCTCGTTCCTGGCGGGCATCGATCTGGTGGTCGAGGTCGCGCGGGCCGCCGAGGCGGCCGACCACCATCCCGACATCGACATCCGCTGGCGTACCGTCACGTTCGCGCTGAGCACCCACAGCGCCGGCGGGCTGACCGGGAAGGACTTCGATCTGGCCCGGCGGATCGACCGGATCGCCACCGAGCACGCGGCTCAGTAGTGCCGCTGCAGGTGGCGGTGTGCGGGCCGCGGATGTGCTCCGAGGAGGAATGGCAGGACGCGTGCACGACGGGCCGGCTGCTGGCCGAACGGGACGCCGTCGTCATCTGCGGCGGGCAGGGCGGCGTGATGGCCGCCGTGGCTGACGGCGCGCGGTCGGCGGGCGGCATCGTCGTGGGGGTGCTGCCCGCCGCGGACCGTTCCGCTGCCGGTCCCGCGCTCACGGTCGCGATCCCCACCGGCCTCGGAGAGGCCCGCAACAACGTGATCGTCAACGCCGCGGACGCCGTCATCGTGATCGGCGGGTCGTGGGGGACGTTGTCGGAGCTGGCCCTGGCGATGCGGGCGGGCCGGGTGCCGGTGGTCCAGCTCGGCGGATGGCACGTCCTGGACGAGCAGGGGCGCCCGCTGTCGGGGATCTGCCACGCGGGCACGCCGCAGCAGGCGCTCGAACTGACCGGCCTGTGGTCCTGACCGGGGGCCGCTGGCTTGCTGGCGGGTTCAGTGGCTGGAGAGCCCGCCGTCGACGAAGAGGGCCTGGCCGGTGACGTACGCGGATGCCCGGCTGGCCAGGAACACCGCCGCACCTGCGAAGTCGTCGGCCAGGCCGTTTCGGCCGGCCATGGTGCGGGCGGCCAGCGCGGCCACCTTCTCGGGGTCGCTGGACAGCCGGGCATTCAGCGGCGTCATCACGAACCCGGGCACGAGCGTGTTGCAGGTGACACCGTGCGGTGACCAGGCCTCCGCCTGGGAACGGGTCAGGCCCTCCAGCCCGGCCTTGGACACCCCGTACACACCGCTTTGCACGAACGCGCGGAAGGCCTGCTGGGAGGAGACGTGGATGATCCGGCCGAAGCCGCGTTGCGCCATGCCGGGCCCGAACCGTTCACCTAGCAGGAACGGGGCCTGCAGGTTGACCGCCATCGTGGCGTCCCAGACCTCGTCGCCTGTCTCGCCCATCGGGGGTCGCAGGTTGACGCCCGCCGAGTTGACGAGGATGTCGGGCTCGCCGAACGCCTTGACGGCCTCCTCGGCGGCGGTCCGGACGCCGTCCCGGGAGCTCAGGTCGGCGCTGACCCACGCGGCCCGGCAACCGTGGGCCTCCAGCGCCGCGACCGTGGCGGCGAGCTCGGCCTCACGCCGCGCCACCACCACGACACTCGCCCCCGCCCGCGCCAGCGCCTCGGTGATGGCGCGGCCGATGCCCGAGCTGCCGCCCGTCACGACGGCCACCCGGCCTTCCAGCGAGAACAGCTCTGCGAGATAGCCGGGCGGGTCGGGCTGCGAGGTCATGCCCGCACCCTAGACGAGACGAGTAGGACAAAGGCAGCGGTAGTGGTCGCGCGCCGTGCGAGCTGCAGGCGTGCGAGCTCCAGGCGTGCGAGCTCCAGGCGTGCGAATCGTGGGGCGTGCGAATCGCGGGCCGCGCGCAGCTTGCGGCTGATCGGCTCGTGACTCATCCTCCGGGTCCGAGGATGGCGGCGAGCTGGGCCAGCAGGTCGGCGGAGGTGAACGGCTTGCGGATGAGGGCGGTGCGCGGCGGCAGGACGACGCCGCTCGGCAGGGAGTCGGTGGTGTGCCCGGACATCAGCAGCACGGGGACGGCCGGGCGCGCGCGCCTGATCCGCTCCGCGAGCTCGACGCCCGACATGCCGGGCATCACGACGTCCGCGAGCAGGACGTCGATCCAGGGCTCGCCGGCTCCCGCGATCTGGAGTGCCTCGATCGGCGAGGTGGTGTCGATCACCTGGTAGCCCGACCGGGCCAGCATGGTCTCCACGAGGTCGCGGACTTCGCCGTCGTCTTCCACCACGAGGGCCGTCGCGTCCCGGCGATGCGTCCGCGCGGGACCGGGATCATCCGCCGCGGGCACGGGCTCGCGCGTGGCGGGCAGGTCGATGGTGACGGTCGTGCCCTCGCCGGGCTCGGATTCGATGCCGATCTCACCTCCCGCCTCCTTCACGGCGCCGTAGGCGGTGGGCAGTCCGAGCCCGGTGCCCTGGCCCCGCTCCTTGGTGGTGAAGAACGGCTCGAAGGCGCGTTCGGCCACCTCGGGCGACATGCCGAAGCCGGTGTCGGTGATGCTGAGGCGCACGGAGGGCGGCATGCCCGCTGCCTCCACACCGGCCGTGCGGATCGTCACGCGGCCGCCCTCGGGCATCGCGGCGCGGGCGTTGAGCAGGACGTTGAGCAAGATCTGCTCCAGCTTGCTGCGGTCCATCCTGACCGTGTCAAGACCGGGTTGGAGCTCGGCGATCAGCTCGACGTCCTCACCGATCGTGCGGTGCAGCAGCTGCCCGGTGTCCTCGACCACCGCATTGAGATCGAGGACCTCCGGCCGCGAGGGCTCCAGCCGGCTGAAGATGAGGAGCTGGCGGGTGAGCGAGGCGCCGCGCTCGGCCGCCCGCTGGATGCGTTCGAGATCGTCCCGGACGGAGCTGTCGTCCGGCGCGGACTCCAGGGCCAGTTCGGCGTGCCCGAGGATGACCATGAGCAGGTTGTTGAAGTCGTGGGCGACGCCGCCGCCGAGCTTGCCGAGGGAGTCGAGCCGCTCCACCTGGCGCAGCCGGTGCTCCAGCCGTTCCCGTTCCCGCTGCGCGGCCACCTGCGCGGTGATGTCGCGCAGGATGCCCTCGACCGCCGTCGGCCGCCCGTGCTCGTCCCGGACGGCGACGGCCCGCTGCTCGGTCCAGACGGTCGTCCCGTCGGGGCGGTGCCAGCGGACGACCAGCGGCTCGGGCGCCGGGGAATGCCAGGACTTCTCCAGAGCGGGCCGGTCGGCCGGATCCACGAAGGACAGCACGTGGCCGGGGTCGCCGCAGAGCTCGTCGGGATGGTGGCCGAGGATGAGCGCCGCCGCCGGGCTGACATACTCGACCTCCTCCCTGGGTGTCAACCGGTAACGGAAGATGATGTCCGGCGCGTTCTCGGCGAACAGCCGGAAGCGTTGCTCGCTCTTGCGCAGGGCGTTCTCCGCCTCTCGCCGGCGGCGCCGCACCTGCGCGTCCTGGAGCTCTCTGCGGACCGCGGGGGCGATCCCGGTCAGATGGTCCTTGCGGATGAAGTCGTGCGCGCCGTCCCTCATGAGCGCTGCGGCGTGCTCGTCGCCGATCTGCCCGGAGACCAAGATGAACGGGATGTCGAGGCCGGTCTTGTGGAGCAGCCGCAGCGCGTCCTCCGCGGTGAAGGCGGGCATGCGGTAGTCGGAGATGATGATGTCGGGTGGGTGGCCACGCAGTGCGCGCGCTGCGGCCTCGGCCGTCTCCACCCGCTCGTACATCACCTCCAGGCCGTCGCGCCGGAGGTGGGTGACGATGAGGACCGCATCGTCGTCGTCGTCCTCGCAGAGCAGGAGGCGGACCGGGGCCGTCATGGCCGGCGCTCCGACAACGGGCACGTCTCGTTGATGTCGAGCCAGTACGCGCTGAGCGTCCGCACGGTCCGGAGGAACTCGTCGTAGGCGACCGGTTTGCACACGAAGCTGTTGGCGCCCAGCTGGTAGCTCGCGACGACGTCGCGCTCCTCCGTGGACGTCGTGAGCATGATCACCGGGACGTACCGGGTGCGTTCGTCCGACCGGATCCGCTGGAGCAGCTCGAGCCCGCTGAACTTGGGCAGGTGGATGTCCATGAGGATGATCGCGGGCCGCAGCGGGCTGGTGCCGTCCGCGGGCAGCAGCAGGTCGATCAGCCCCTCGCCGTCGGTCAGCACGACGATCTCGTTGCAGACGCCGTTCTTGGCGAACGCCCGCAGGGTCAGCGTGACGTCGTCGGGGTTGTCCTCGACCAGCAGGATCGGCGCGTCTCTCATGACCCGTCCGTTCCCGGGCGGGCGTCCACCGTGAAGTAGAACGCCGCGCCCTGACCCGGCGTGCCCTCGGCCCAGATCCGGCCGTGGTGGCGGGCCACGACGCGGGCCACGATCGCGAGCCCGACGCCGTTGCCGCTGAAGTCGCTAGCGGGGTGGAGGCGCTGGAACGGGACGAACAGCTTGTGCGCGTAGGCTTCGTCGAAGCCCACGCCGTTGTCGCGCACGTAGAAGACACCGGACGAGCCGTCATCGTTGACGGCTCCGTCGTCGGCGCTGTCGTCCGCGCCGCGGTCGCGGACCGCCCCCACGTCGATCCGCGCGGTCACGCGCTTGGAGGTGAACTTCCAGGCGTTGGAGAGCAGGTTGCGCAGCACGAGCTCGAGCAGCGCGGAGTCGCCCATGCAGGCCAGTCCCCGCTGGACCGTCAGCTCGACCTTCCGGTCGGGATCGGCGTGGGTGAGCTCGTCGGCGATCCGTTCGGCCAGCGCGGTCAGGTCCACCGGCCGGCGGTGCAGTTCGGCCCGCGACGCGCGGGACAGGTTGAGCAGATCGTCGATCAGCCCGCCCATGCGGTCGGCGGCGGCCCCGATCCGGCGCAGATAGTCCCGGCCCGTCCCGTCGAGGCGGGCGCCGTAGTCCTCCAGCAGCGCCTTGCTGAACCCGTTGAGCGTGCGCAGCGGCGCCCTGAGATCGTGCGACACCGAGTAGGCGAAGGCGTCCAGCTCGCGCGTCGAGGCCTCGAGCTCCGCGGTCCGTTCCCTGACCCGGTGCTCAAGCTCGGCGTTGAGCCGCCGCACCTGCTCTTCCGCGCGCTTGCGGTCGGTGATGTCGGTGGAGATGCCGCAGACCGCGTACGGGCGGCCGTCGACGTCGGTGATCGGGTACTTCACGGTGATATAGGTGTGGGTCCCGTCGAGCTGGGGCGCGACCTCCTCCATCACGGTCGGCGTGTCCTGGGCCAGCGCCTTGAGGTCGTTGGCGCGGAAGGCGTCGGCGACCGGTTTGGCGAACAGGTCGTGGTCGGTCAGGCCCACCAGGTCCTCCCGCCGGACGCCGAACAGCTGCTCGTACTGGCGGTTGACCAGGAGGTAGCGGCCGTGGACGTCACGCAGGTAGATGACGGCCGAGGTGTTGTCGATCACCTTGAGCAGCCGGTCGGCGTCGGCGCGCGCCTCCCGCTCGACCCCTTGGGCGTGGGCCAGGGCGTGCTCGTCGCGAGCCGCAGTGCGCGCAATCAGCAGCCCGGCGCCGCCGAGCACCGCCACGGCCGACAGCCCGAGCCCGAGCGCCGCGGCGTCGCCGATGACCAACCCGGCGGCCAGCACGGCGATGGCGACGGCCACGACCAGCGTGACCATCGCGACGACCCGGCGGCTCGCGCCCATCATGATCGCGATCCCACGAGCGTGACGTCCGCGGCGAGCCCCGGCCGGGTGTCCTCCAGGTCCGGCGCGTTCAGCAGGGAACGGTCGGGCCTGCGGACCGCCGGGGGACCGAGCCGGCGCAGCGCGTGGCGCTGGCGCGCTCTGGCCAGGCGGACGAGCATCGGCTCGTCCATGCCCGTCGTGCCCGTCCGGTTCGACACCAGGGGCCGGTCACCGACGCCGGTCGCGTCCCGGGTGTGCTGCGGTTTGAAGAGGTACTTCTCGGCGAGCATGAGGTGGACGGCACCGACCTTGGCGTTGGCGTTGAGCAGGCCGTACCACGCGCCGAGCATCGGGTGGCGGCGGAGGGCGGCGCGGGTCTGCTCGCGCGTCATCGCCTCCAGCGCTGCGTCGTCCAGCCCGAGCACCTCCAGCAAGGCCGCCGTCAGCGACGGGCGGCCCATCAGGGCGGTGAGGGTCCTGCGCTCCTCGTCGAGCATCGATGGGAAGTTGCGCCTGATGTGCGTGCCGTAGTCCGGGAACGCGATCCCGAGGAGGAAGTCACGGCGGAGGAACTCGGGGTCCTGGGCGCCGCTGGGCGGGACGTCGCCGCGCTCCCAGTGCACGGCGAACTGCCGGAAGACGTCCATGAAGTGGTCGGGACGCAGCCCGCCCCGCTCGGGAGGCCGCTTGGCGAAGTCGTGGTTCAGGTGGGCGATGTCCAGCAGCAGGGCCGTGGCCATCCTGGTCCGCTGCTCTGCCTCGGCCGACAGGATGTGCACGTCGCCATCGGCGATGGGGGCGAGCGCCTGGTTGGCGGCGAGTTCGAGCGCCTCCGACTTCTTCAGCAGCTCGAAGAAAGAGACCTCGCCGGGATCGCCGGTGTAGGTCCTGACGCGCAGGTCGGCGAAGCATCCGGGGAGGACGGAGACGACCGGGCCGCCGCCGATCCTGACCTCGATGGTCGGAACGTTCCAGCGGACGAGTGAGGCGTAGCAGTCCCGCGCCGGATGCCCGGTGCGCGTCGTCCTCGTCAGCCGGGCGAAGTAGTCGGGGAACGGGATGCCGCAGGGCCCCGCACGCAGGGCCGCGAACGACTCGCGCGGCCTGGCCTTGCGCGACAGGTCCTCCTCCTGGAAGTGCCGCGCCACGCACGATCCCGACAGGCCAAGCAGCACCGTGAGCCGCCGTGCGTCCGCGGGGTCGAGTGCCTCCGGCGGCGGAAGATCCGCCAGGACCGACTGTGAGAACTCCGCTGCCAGTGTCCCGGGCGGCTCCGCTCGCGCCAGGATCGACCGGTTGAGCCGCGGCAGCTCGGTCAGGACCCACTGGTTCAGTGGTTCGAGCAACACCGTGGATCCCCCCTCGTGGCCTCGGCTTCTTGACGGAAGCATGATTCTGGCGAGACGTTCGGTGAACGTCGGCACCTGAGCCTGGTGGTGGTACTCACGCGCCGAGCCTCCGGAGAGGTGCTCGATGGACCCCAGGCCGCCGATGAGACCGCGGGCAGCCCGGCGGGCCGGGATCGCGGCGAGGCGGGACCGGTGAACCCGCCTGGGCGGCGGCGCGAGCCCCCGATCGACCGCGGCGTGCTGGACAGGCTCCGCCGGGACGTCGGCGAGAACGTCCTCGAGGCGTTCATCCAGACGTACCTGGACCTGCTGCCCCGGCGGCTCGCCGAGATCGAGCTGGCCTTTGAACGCAGCGACGCCGCGGACGCGTGCCGCGTCATGCTCGATCTCCGGTCGGGCAGCGCCATGATGGGGGCCGCCCACCTGGCCGCGCTGATGGGCGAGATGGAGGCGCTCGTCCGGCGGGGCCGGATCGCCGACGCGGCCGGCCTCCTCGGCCAGATGCGGCGTGAGGCGGCGGACGTCGCCATCGTGGTGCGCGAGGACGAAGGGCCGCGAGAGGACGGTCGCGAGCACATGGACGATCATCCCCCCAACCTGTAGCCCACGCCGTGCACCGTGCGTATCCAACGGCCCGACCGGGCGTCGTCGCCCAGCTTGCGCCGCAGGTTGGCGATGTGGACGTCGATGACGTGGTCGTTTCCCGGCCACTCGGTCCGCCAGACCAGCCGGGTCAGCGTCTCCCTCTCCCACACCCGCCGCGGATTCGAGGCCAGGATCGCCAGCAGCTCGAATTCGATCTTGGTCAGGTCCACGAGTCGGCCGGACAGCCGCACCTCCCGGCTCTCCTCGTCGATCGCGAGCTCGCCGAACTGGAGGGTCTTGGGCATGCGGCCCTCCGGCGTCGCCGCCGTGCGGGGCCGGCGGAACATCGCTGCCACGCGCGCCCGGAACTCCAGGACCGAGAAAGGCTTGGTGACGTAGTCGTCGGCGCCCACCTCCAGGCCCACCAGCCGGTCGGTCTCCTCCAGCCGGGCGGTCAGCACGACGATGTAGGCGGTGGTCATGGTGCGAAGCCGCCGGCACACCTCGATCCCGTCCAGGTCCGGCAGCGTGAGGTCAAGCGTGATCAGATCGGGCTCCACCTCGTCGACGCGGTCGAGGCCCCGCTGCCCGGTCGCGGCCTCCCATACCTCGAAGCCGGACTTCTGCAGCAGCTTGCACAGCAGCAGCCGGACGTCCGCCGCGTCCTCGATCACCAGCGCCCGATGCGGTTCCATAATCCGCCCCCAACCGGGCCATGGACTGCTACTCAGCGTCACCTACCACACCACGGTGTAGCGAAAACAGTCCCTGACCAGTGCAATCGTCCCCCGGCGGCCTGCCCCCAACCACCTGCGGCAGGGAAGTTTGAGGCACCAATGAGGGGCAATTGAGGATCGCTGAACATTCGTTTCCGGGCGTCGGACACCGGCGATGGGGCATATCGCGATCTTCATCCGCTCCGCGTGCCACAGGCGGCCCCGGCTGAGCCCCTCCAGCGCGGACGGCGAGCTCCCAGGCTGGCTCGAGCTTTTCCAGGCGCCCGCGTCCTGAGATCTCGATGTTACGTGGCCGTGATTTTACGTGGCCGTGCGGTGTCGATGTCGATGTGGAGCACGGACCGCGCCATGTCAAGTACGTTCTTACCAAAAGTGACCAGACACGTCTGAAATCATGGCTTGCCTCGGCTGGATAGCCGATGAGGAGTTCATTGGATAATGACGCCCTCCCTGATGATGATCAAGGCTGGACGTGGCCATCTCGCGAAGATGAGCCAATGCTGACAAGTCGTTGAGGACCGCTGAACATCCGGTTCCGAGTGTGGATGCATAGGCATTGCATTCCCTGTCAAGGAGCTAAGGTGTTGGGGAAATCCGGTGAGATCTCGACAGCCGATCTGGGGGGACCCTCAACCACCCAGGGCGGGCACGCAGGCCCGGCGACCGGCACCGAGAGGATCCTCGCCGAGGTGCTGGCCGACGTCGTGCGCGTCGAGCAGGTGCCGGTCAATGGCCACTTCTTCGATGACCTGGGTGCTGACTCATTGGTGATGGCCCATTTCTGCGCACGGGTCAGGAAGCGGGCGGACCTGCCGTCGGTGTCGATGAAGGACATCTACCGGTACCCGACGATCAGAAGCCTGGTGACGGCGCTCGCGGACGCCGGGCCTGCCCCTGCCAAGTCGTCGGCCCCGGCGCCGGTTGAGGCGGCCACACCGGCCAGCACGTTGCAGTACGTCCTCTGCGGAACGCTGCAGTTCCTGATTTTCCTCGGGTATTCCTACGTCGCCGCACTTGTCATCGCCCGAGGCTACGAGTGGACCTCCGCCGGCTCAGGTTTGATCGACATCTACGTGCGGTCGGTCATCTTCGGTGGCGCGACCTTCGTCGGCATGTGCGCCCTTCCGATCCTGGTGAAATGGATTCTCATTGGCCGGTGGAAGCCCCAGCAGATCCGCATCTGGAGCCTGGCCTACGTGCGCTTCTGGACCATCAAGACGCTGGTCCGGTCGAACCCGCTGGTCCTGCTCGCCGGTTCGCCGCTCTATGTGCTCTATCTGAGGGCGCTGGGCGCGAAAGTCGGGCGAGGTGTCGCGATCTTCTCCAAGCACGTGCCTGTGTGCACCGACCTGCTGACCATCGGCGCCGGCACGGTCATCCGCAAGGACTCCTACTTCAACGGCTACCGAGCCCACGCCGGGGTCATCCAGACCGGCGCGGTCACCATCGGGAGGGACGTGGTGGTCAGCGAGGCGACGGTGATCGACATCGAGGCCTCGATGGGTGACGGGGCGCAACTCGGCCATGCCTCCTCGCTGCACGCCGGACAGATCGTGCCCGGCGGCGAGCACTGGCACGGAACCCCGGGGCAGCGGACCGACGTGGACTTCCTGGGGTGCGATCCCACCGGCTGCGGCACGCTGCGGAGAGCCGTCTACGCCGTCTCACAGCTACTGAGCCTGATCCTTGTGTACGTGCCGCTGGGAATCGGCGGCCTGGCCATGCTGTTGGCTGCGGTCCCGAAGCTCAACACGTTCATGGGCGAGGGGGCCCACGCTCTCACGGGCTGGACGTTCTACCTCGACGCCCTTGCCACGTCCTTCGTGCTGTTCTTCGGCTCGGTGCTCGTCAGTCTCGTCGTCGTCTGCACCGTCCCGCGCGTGCTCAACCTCGCGATCAAGCCGGACAGGGTCTATCCCCTGTACGGCTTCCACTACGGGGTCCACCGGACGATCGTGCGGCTGACCAATGTCAAGTTCTTGAGCAATCTGTTCGGCGACAGCTCCTACATCGTCCACTATCTGCGCGGAATCGGGTACGACCTTGGAGAGGTCGTGCAGACCGGGGCGAACTTCGGCGGCCTCATCGCGCACGAGAGCCCGTTCCTGAGCTCGGTCGGCAGCGGAACGATGGTCGCCGACGCGCTGTCGATGATGAACGCCGACTTCTCGAGCACGTCCTTCCGGGTGTCCCGGGCGTCGATCGGGGCACACAACTTCCTCGGCAACGGCGTCGCCTATCCCGCGAGGGGCAAGACCGGCGACAACTGCCTGCTCGCGACGAGGGTCATGGTCCCCATCGACGGGAAGATCCGGGAGAACGTCGGGCTTCTGGGCTCACCGGCTTTCGAGATTCCGCGGTCGGTCGAGCGCGACAGCAGCTTCGACCATCTGAAGACCGGTGAGGAGTTCCGCCGCCGCCTCGCCGCCAAGAACAGGCACAACATCGCCAGCATCGGGCTGTGCCTGTTGACGCGGTGGATGTTCGTCTTCGTGACCGTCCTGCTCGCGGGCATCGCCGCGGACCTCTACAGCGCGCTCGGAGCGGTGGTGATCGCGCTGGGGATCGTCTGCACTCTCCTGTCCGGCGTCGCCTACTGGGTACTGGTCGAACGCGTCGTCACAGGATTCAAGCCCTTGCCCGTACTGCTCTGCTCGATCTACGAGCCCGCCATGTGGCGGCACGAACGGTACTGGAAGGTGGCTTCGATCTCCTACCTCGCGCGCTTCGCCGGCACTCCGTTCATCAACGTGATCCTGCGGCGGCTGGGTGCCGGGATCGGCCGCAGGGTCTTCAACGACGGCTGCGGCTTGCCGGAGCGGACGCTGGTCACCGTCGGGGACGATTGCACGCTGAACGAGATGAGCACGATCCAGTGCCACTCACAGGAGGACGGCACCTTCAAGACCGACCGCTCGACCCTCGGCTCCCAGGTCACCCTCGGGGTCAGCTCCCATGTCCACTACGGCGTGACGATCGGCGACGGCGCTGTGCTCGCCCCCGGCTGCTTCCTGATGAAGGGCGAGGAAGTCCCGCCGCTCGAACGGTGGGGGGGAAACCCAGCCAGGGAGATGCGAGATGGCCACTACCAGCCCGCGGCAGCGCTGAACGGGCAGCGGAACCATCTCGACCAGCGCGCCCAACCGGCTGGACGACCAGCGGAGAACAGCCCCTCGGCAACGGTGAGTGGAGGGAAGATCCAATGGAGAAGCTAGCGCAGGCCGACCGCGAGTTCTGGCGCGGCGTGCTCGTCGCCGGCGGCCTCACTGCGATCCCGCGATGGACCCTTGATCCTGTGCCGGGCGTCGCCGAGCACGTGGCGCCGATCCCCGACGACCTCGTGGCGGCGTTGCGCAGGCCGGCGGACGAGCCGGCGGTGCCGCTCAGCTCGGTGCCGCTCAGCTCGGCGCTGCTGGCCGCGCACGCCAAGGTGCTCGCCGCGCTGTCCGGCGAGCACGAGGTCTTGACCGGCTACGTCGCAGTGAAGGGCGGCCGGCCGTTGCCCTGCCGGGTGACGACCGAACCCGGTTCGTGGCGGACGTTGCTGCTGGACACCTGTCGCGTGGAGTCGGAACTGCTGTCGCACAAGGACTTTCCGGTCGCCGAACTCAGGCGCGAGCTGGGCCTTACCGGACCGTCGTTCGAGACCGTGTTCGATCCGGCCGGCGACGGCGGCGACCTCGCCGAGGACACCGTGCTGTCGGTGGGCGTCTCGACGGACGACCCACACGGCCCGCACGGCGGCCGGCTCGTCCTGCGGCTGCGGTACCGGACCGACGTGCTCGACGCGGACGGCGCCGCCAGGATCGCCGGCTATCACCTCACCGCGCTGGCGCTGATCGCCGCCGACCCGGATGCCGAGCATGGGCGGCAGAGCCTGCTGTCCGCCGAGGAACTCCACTTCCAGCTCGAAGGGCTCGCCGGACCGCGCCGGGAGCTGCCGGACCGCCGTTTCCACGAGCTGTTCGAGCAGCGGGTGCGGGCGCACCCGGACGCCGTCGCGGCCGTGCACGGCGATCGGCGGTGGACCTACCGGGAGCTCAACGCCCGTGCCAACCGGCTGGGACGAGCCCTGCTGGCGCGGGGGTTGCGCCGCGAAGGTGTCGTCGCGGTGGTGACCGAGCGCAACCTGGACTGGATGGCCGCCGTCCTCGCGATCTTCAAGGCCGGTGGCGTGTACCTGCCCATCGAGCCGCATTTCCCGGCCGAGCGCATCGCGACCACGCTCTCTCGTGCCGGTTGCGGCCTCGTGCTCACCGAAGCCGGCAGCGCCACCACGCTCAAGGCCGCCCTCGGCTCGCTGTCCGGAGTTCAGGCGCTCTTCGTCGACGCGGCCTACGAGAACCATGCCGATGACGATCTCGGTGTCGACGTCGCGCCGGACCAGCTCGCCTACATCTACTTCACATCCGGTTCCACCGGTGAGCCCAAGGGCGCGATGTGCGAGCACGCGGGCATGCTCAACCACCTCTACGCCAAGATCGACGACCTCGAGATCGGCGAGGGCCAGGTGGTCGCCCAGACCGCGCCCCAGTGCTTCGACATCTCGCTGTGGCAGCTGGTCTCGGCACTCCTGGTCGGAGGGCGGACCCTGCTGGTCGGGCAAGAGGTGATCCTGGACGTCCAGCGGTTCGTCGACACGATCGCCCGTGGCCGGGTCTCCGTGCTCCAGGTCGTGCCGTCGTACCTCGAAGCCGTGCTGTCGTACTTGGAGAGGCACGACCGTTCGCAGCGGCACACCCGCGAGCTGCCGGATCTTCGGTGCGTGTCGGTCACCGGCGAGGCGCTGAAAAAGGAGCTCGTCCAGCGCTGGTTCGTGGCCGAGCCCGAGACCAGGCTGGTCAACGCCTACGGGCTGACCGAGACCTCGGACGACACCAACCACGAGGTCATGGACCGGGTGCCGGACGGGGAACGGGTCCCGCTCGGTCGCTGCGTCAACAACGTGTGCGCCTACGTCGTCGACGAGCACCTGTCACCGGTGCCGCTGGGCGCCCCCGGCGAGATCGTCTTCTCGGGGATCTGCGTCGGCCGCGGGTACGTCAACGACCCCGAGCGCACCCGGGCGGCCTTCATGACCGACCCGCACCGCGAAGGCCGGCGGCTCTACCGCAGCGGCGATCATGGCCGCTGGCGTCCCGATGGCAAGCTGGAGTTCCTCGGCCGCAGGGACACCCAGGTCAAGATTCGTGGCTTCCGGATCGAGATCGGCGAGATCGAGAACACCCTGCTTCGGGTGCCCGGTGTCCGCGACGGCGCCGTGGTGGTCGCCGAGCGCGCCGGCCAGAGCAGGCATCTGGTGGCCTTCTACTCCGGCCGGCGGCCGCTCGAGGCCGGCTTCCTGCGGGACCGGCTGGGCGAGTCGCTGCCCGAGTACATGGTCCCGTCGGCCTTCCACTGGCGGGAAGGTCTGCCGCTGACCGGCAACAGCAAGATCGATAGGAAGACGCTGACGGCTCTGGCCGGAGAGCTCGACGTCGCCGGGGAGGATCCCCTCGCGCCGAGCACGCCGGCCGAGCGGCGGCTGGCGGCCGCCTGGGCGAAGGTGCTCGGCATCCCGCAGGACCAGATCGGACGGCGGGACCACTTCTTTGACCGGGGCGGCACGTCGCTGTCGGCGGTGAAGCTGGCGATCACCCTGGACCGTGCGGTGTCCCTCAAGGACATCACCCGTCATCCGATCCTCGCCGATCTGGCCCATCTGGTCGACGGCAGGGACGGGGCCGGTGACATCGAGCGGCGCTCCCCGCGCGCCGCCGAGCCGGCGGCTTCTTCGATAAGTGGTAACTGAAAGGAAATCACGATGTTCTCCTCATCCACGGCGTCACTGCTCGACCTGGACCTGCGACCCGGCAGGCCTCCGATGCTGCGGGTCGAGGCCAGGGGCGACGCGCCGAGCTGGGCGGCCGGGCATCGGGACACGTTGCGCGCCGTCGTCGCCGAGCACGGTTCGGTCCTGGTCCGCGGACTCGGGCTGAGTGACGCCGACGAGACCGGCGCCGTCTTCCGGCGGCTGGCCACCGGCCTGATGACCGAGAAAGAGGCCTTCGCGTCCCGGCGGATCTACTCCGACGGGGTGTACTCCTCGCCGAAGTGGCCGCCGAACCAGCAGATGTGCATGCATCACGAGCTGAGCTACAGGCTTGAGTTCCCCGGCCTGATGATGTTCGCGTGCCTCAGGGCGCCCACCGTCGGCGGGGCGACCGCGGTGGCCGACTCGCCGACCGTGCTGGACGCGCTGCCGGCTGACCTGGTCGAGCGGTTCGAGCGGGAGGGCTGGCTGCTCACCCGCACCTACAACGATGAGATCGGGGCGTCCGTCGCTGAGTCGTTCGGCACCGAGGACCGTGGCGCCATCGAGAGCTACTGCCGCGCCAACGGGATCGAGTTCGAGTGGCAACCGGGCGGCGGACTGCGTACCAGGCAGCGCCGCAGCGCTGTGGTGCGCCACCCGGTCACCGGCCGGCGCTGCTGGTTCAACCAGATCGCGTTCCTCAGCGAGTGGACGATGGACCCCGAGGTGCACGAGTTCCTCGTGGACGCCTACGGCGCCGACGCGCTGCCGTTCAGCACCCGCTTCGGAAACGGCGACCCGGTCGGCGAGAACGTCGTGGAACTGCTCAACGAGGCCTACGAGGCCAACACCGCACGCGAGCCGTGGCAGGCCGGCGATCTGATGCTTGTCGACAACGTCCGCACCGCGCACAGCAGGGAGCCCTTCGAGGGACCGCGGGAAGTGCTCGTCGCCATGGCCGACGCCGTGCGTTTGGCCGACTGCTCACCGACCACCGAGGTGATCTCCGGATGACCACCGTCCATTCCACCGCACCGGAATCCGCGATCCCCGAGCCGATCACCGAGCCGATCACCGTGCCGCCGTTCGCGGTGATCTCCGGCGCCCAGGTCCAGCGGGCGCTGCAGGACCGCGAGAAGCAGATCGTGGAGTTGGTCGAGGCCGCCTACCGGCTGCACGGCGCCGGTGATTCGGTGAACCCGCCGTCCTACTTCCTGCGCTTCCCCGACCGCCCGTCCTCCCGGATCATCGCGCTGCCCGCCTCGATCGGCGGGCAGGTGCGGGTGGACGGCCTGAAGTGGATCTCCAGCTTCCCGGAGAACGTGGCGGCCGGGATCCCGCGGGCGTCGGCCGTGCTGATCCTCAACGACCACGACACCGGCTACCCGTTCGCCTGCCTGGAAAGCTCGATCATCAGCGCCACCAGGACGGCCGCGTCGGCAGCGTCGGCGGCCGACCATCTCAGCCGCGGCCGACGGCGCCCGACGCGCGTCGGGTTCTTCGGGGTGGGCCTGATCGCCCGCTACATCCACACCTTCCTGGACGCCACCGGCTGGTCGTTCGACGAGATCGGCGTGCACGATCTGTCCGCCGACAACGCGGCCGGCTTCCGCGGTTACCTGGAGCAGTCGGGCACCGCCGGCCGGATCACCGTGCACGACGGCGCCGAGCAGCTGATCCGCTCCAGCGATCTGGTGGTCTTCGCCACCGTCGCCGGCCAGCCGCATGTCAGCGACCTGTCGTGGTTCGAACACGATCCGCTGGTGCTGCACGTGTCGCTGCGCGACCTCGCGCCGGAGATCCTGCTCGCCTCAGCCAACATCGTCGATGACATCGAACACTGCCTGAGGGCCGGAACGTCCCCGCATCTGGCCGAACAGCTCACGGGCAACCGTGACTTCCTGCACGGCACGCTGGACGACGTGATGGCCGGGCGGGTGACGGTGCCGGCGGACCGGCCGCTGGTGTTCTCGCCCTTCGGCCTCGGAGTGCTCGACCTCGCGGTCGGCAAGTACGTCTACGACGAGGTGGTCCGCTCCGGCGAACTGCATGTCGTCGACGGCTTCTTCCACGAACTGCGCCGGTACGGATGAGCGGCTAGTGCACGGCCGCAGACCCAGGGGGGCCAACGTGTCAGTCATATGCTTTCCGCAGGACTTCAACGAGGAAGACCTCTACATCGACCTTCGGCCGATCTTCGGGCAGTCGCTCTTCCTGAAGTGCGAGGGCTTCAATTTCGCCGGTTCGATCAAGCTGAAGGCCGCGACCGAGATGGTGGAGGCCGCAGAGCGGGACGGAGTCCTGACGCCGCGGTCGATCCTGGTCGAGTCCTCGTCCGGAAACCTGGGCGTGGCGCTGAGCATGATCGCGGCGAGCAAGGGCTACCGGTTCCTGTGCGTGACCGACTCCCGCTGCAACCTGGGGACCAGGCGGCTGATGGAGGCGTTGGGCAGCCGGGTGCACATCATCGCCGATCCGGACGCCGACGGCGGTTTCCTCGGCGCGCGGATCAACTACGTCCGTGCGCTGTGCGCCTCCGACGACCGGTACGTGTGGCTCAACCAGTACACCAATCCGGGCAACTGGAAGGCGCACTGCCACACGACGGCACCGGCGATCGCCCGCAGCTTCCCGCGACTGGACGTGCTGTTCGTCGGGGCCGGCACCACCGGGACCTTGATGGGCTGTGCGCGCTACTTCTGGAACTGGCATCGCCGGGTGCGGATCGTGGCGGTGGACAGCGTCGGCTCGGTGACCTTCGGTGGAGCCCCGGGCCGCCGGATGATTCCCGGTCTGGGCACGAGCGTCCGTCCGCCGCTGCTCGACGAGTCCTACGTGGACGAGGTGATACGTGTCGAGGAGGCGGACACCATCCGTGCCTGCCATCGTCTGGCCAGAAAGGGATTTCTGTTCGGCGGCTCCACCGGCACGGTGGTCAGTGGCGCAATGCACTGGCTGGCCCAGCATGACGAGAGCGAACCCACCGCGGTGGCCATCGCCCCGGACCTCGGCGAGCGCTACCTCGACACCGTCTACCAGACCAACTGGGTGCAGGATCTCTACGGCGAGGACGTGCTCAGCTCCGAGGCCCGGTCAGCGCCTTTGTCACCTTCTCGGCCCTGAACGCCGAGGTTGTGGGCGCGGCCCTTCAAACGCAGCTAGGTGATGTCGCTGGTCTCCTCGTCGTCGCCCCTGCGGCGGTCACGCCAGACCACGACGGCGATCACCGCGACCACGATGAACGTGGGCACGAAGAACGGCACGGCGCTGATGAGTGGATGGGCGGCGAGCACGCCGTCGGCCACTGCGATGTCGGCCATGGCAATTTCAGTCATAGCAATATCGGCCACCGTCATGCGGTGACCTTCTGCCGGTCGCCGGTCCGGGCGGCGGGCGCCGGGATCACGCGCGAGACGCGGGAGACGCCCCAGCCGAGCGCGATCACCAGGACCAGCGTGCAGAACAGCACCACCGAGGAGCAGGCCAGCCACAGCCAGCCGGGCACATCGGACTTGAGCTCGCGCTGCAGGATCTTCTTCTCGCTCTGAACGTCGCGGGTGAAGCTCTGCGGCGCGGTGAGTTCCTTGGCGCCGATGGCGGGGTCGGCGGGCAAGTAAATGGGCACGCCTGCCAGGGTCCGGCCGTCATGGATCCGGATCAGCGTCTTCCAGTCGCCGTGCAGAGGCATGGGCTCGCTCGTCCGGTAGACGCCCTCGCGCTCCCGGATCAGCGGTTCGACGTGCAGGCCTTGGCCCTGCCAGCCGGTGATGGCGATCCAGGCCGGGTCCCTGACGGCATCGCCGGGTGCCAGCTCGACGCGGGCGTGCGCGGTGCGCTCGGCGGGGCCGCCCTGGACATCGGTGAGGGTGACGGCGGCCTTCTGGTCGGTGGGGACGGAGATCACCAGGCCGTTCGCGACGGCGGCGGCGACTCCGACGAGCGCCGCGGCGAACAGCGCGCGCGAGACCGCCGGGCGCGGCAGCCTGCCTTCCAGCCCTTCGGCCAGCATCGCGCCGCACAGCCCGCCCGCGACACCGCCGGCCACCGCCATGATCACGCTTTCGGCGAGGATGTCGCCGGTCCACGGCAACCGCATGGCGAACTGGCTCCAGCCGAACTCGGCGGCGAATCCGGCGGTGCCGATGAGCAGGCCGCTGACCGCGCCGAGCGCGATCGGGCGCCGGGCGAGAACGAGCGCGGCCAGCTCGACGCACAGGGCCTCGGCGAAGTACAGGGGCACCGACGCCCACAGCTCGCCGATGACGGGCCCGACGACGACGGAGACGCCGCCGCGGATCAGCATGTAGAAGACGACGGCGAAGATCGCTCCGCCGCGGCCGACCCACAGCCGGGCGGCGACCAGCGCGCAGCCCGCGGCGAGCGCGATCAGCAGCGGCTGGTGAACGAGGCGGAACTGCGGCACGCCGAAGTCGTACTCGGCCTGGAACACCGACAACCCGATCAGCAGCCCGCCTGCCAGCATGCCCCGGCGCACATAGCGGGCCCACGCCGGTGGTTGCGCCGCGCCCGCCGCGCCCGTGCCCGCGACCGCGGCGGCCGGGTCGCCGGCGACCGGTCCGGCCTGGCGGCCCTCGCGTTCAAGGATCATCATGGCGACCAGCGACAGGCCCGCGCCGCCGATGAGCATGAGGTGGGTCGGGCCCCACAGCGTGACGTCCTGGCCGAAGATGCGGTGCCAGACGTCGTCGAGGGGGAAGCCGAGCAGGGCGTAGAACCCGGCGCCGGCCAGCAGGACCCCGCCCGCCGGGGCGTACCAGTCGCGGGTGATCCGGACGGCCGCGGGGCCGGGGCGCTCACCCTTGGGCAGCGCCACCGCCAGGACACCGGCGGTGAAGATGCCGAACAGCCCGATGAGGATCGGGTAGTGCGCGATGTTGGCCAGCGGGCCCTCGTCGCGGCCGTGCGAGATGTGCAGGGAGATGTCCCAGTACATGCCGAGCAGGGCGGTGATCAGCGAGAGGAACGCCACCATGCTCGGCAGCGCGGCCCAGCCGGGCAGGCCCCGGCCCGGGCCCCGCTGGGCGAACGCGGCGAGCCGGGTCAGCAGCGTGATCCGGCCGGTGCGGTGCCCCCATCCGAACACCAGCAGGAACGCCGTCAGGAGCGCGGCACCGCCGGTGGCGATGACGATCTGGTCCAGGGCCGCGCCGCCCGCGGGTTTCTCCTCGGGGGCGGCCAGCCGCAGCGCGACGGTCAGTCCTGTGTCACTCAGTCGATCCAACACGGGTGCTCCCATAGCCGACAAAACGGGGTACAAACCCACCCCGGCCGGAGTATGTCATCCCACTATGTGTCATTGTCTAGTGTCACGGTTTGTGGCGTGAAACACCTGTTCGGAAGGAGCGGCATGAGGGGCGTACTGCTGAGGACGCTGATGACGGCAGTGGCCACAGGGACCGTGGTGACGCTCGCCGGATGCGGCGAGCCCGCAACGCCGTCCGACGGCACGGGCGGCTCTCGCGGCCCGGGCGGTACGGGAACTGCGACGTCCGCACCCGCCACATTCACCGGTCCTTCTCGTAAGCCCGATGTCACCAACGTCAGCGCGACCTTCTCCCGGGGCAAGGTCGAGATCGCCGAGAGCCGGGTGAAGGTGCGCCGCGGCGCCACCGTGCGCATCACCGTCACCGCTGACGAGGCCGAGGAGTTCCACTTGCACGGCTATGACCGGACGCTCAAGCTGTCACCTGGCCGTCCCGGCACCGTCGACGTGGTCGCCGACAAGTCCGGGGTGTTCGAGGCCGAGCTGCACCGCTCCGGCACCCGCGTCTTCGAGCTGCAGGTGAGCTGACCGGTGGAGGCGCTCGCGCACGGGCTCGGCGGCCGGACCGACCTGCCGCTGGACGCCGTCGCCGCCATCGTCGGCGGGGGAGCGGCGGTGGCGGCCTCGTTCCTGGCGCTCACGGTCGCGTGGCGGCGTCCTCGCCTCCGGCCGGACGGCGGAAGGCCGGTGCCGGCCGGTCTCGCCCGCGTCCTGGACTCACCGGTGCTGACCCGGGCCGGCCGTGCGGCGGCGCTGGCGGCGGCGGTGTTCGTGGTGGTGGTCGCGCTGGCCGGGCCGGACGGCGAGAAGGCCAATCTGGCCCCGTGGGCGCTGTACGTGACGTTCTGGGTGGGGCTGGTGCCGGTCAGCGTGCTGCTGGGGCCGGTGTGGCGGCGGGTCAACCCGCTGCGCACCCTGCACGACGGGCTCTGCCGGATCACCCGGGCCGGCCCGGCCGGGTTCCGGCCGCTCCCCGAACGGCTGGGCTACTGGCCGGCCGCGGCGTGGCTGACCGGGTTCGTCTGGCTGGAGCTGGTGGCGCCGCACCGTTCCGACCCCCGCCTGGTCGGTGTCCTGATCATCGGATACGGGGTGGTGAACCTGGCGCTGGCCCGGGTGTACGGGCGGGACTGGTTCACCCGCGGGGACGGGTTCGAGGCCTACTCCAGCCTGCTGGCGCGGATGTGCCCGATCGGGCGCCGCGGTGACGGGACGCTGGTGCTGCGGACCCCGCTGACGGGGCTGATGCGGGTCACCGGCGAGCCCGGTCTGGTGGCGGCGGCCTGCGTGCTGATCGGCTCGACGGGCTTCGACGGCATCACGCGGACCACGTACTGGCGTGACAACGTCGATCCCGGCAGCCTGCTCGCCGGGACCCTGGGCCTGGCGGGCGCGATCGGCGCTGTCACGGTGCTCTACCTGACGGGGATGCAGGCGAGCGCGAAGCTCACCGGGGAGGGCGCGTCCGAGCTACCGGGGCGGTTCGCGGCGACTCTGCTGCCGATCGCGCTGGGATACACCGTGGCCCACTACTTCTCGTTCCTCGTCCTCGAAGGGCAGACGACCTTCATCCTCGCCAGCGACCCGTTCGGCGCCGGGCTGAACCTGCTCGGCTCGACCGGCCACCGGATCGACTATGACCTCGCGGGCCCCACCGTGACCGCTCAGGTGCAGGTCAACGCCATCGTGCTCGGCCACATCGCCGCCACCATCGCCGCCCACGACCTCGCGCTGCGCACCCAGCCCGCCGGCCGGACCGTCCGAGGGCAGGTCCCGATCGCGGTCGTCATGGTCGCCCTCACCTGTGCCGGGCTGTTCGCCCTTCTCAGCGGCTGAGTCGTGCTTGCGCTTGCGCACCTCGCGGATCGCGACGCCGATCGCGATGAGGATCGGGATCCAGTACTTGGCCGTGATCAGGATCGCCTTGATCCACCACGGGACGGAGACGTCCGGCAGCGGGATGTCGGGCAGGGAGACGTCCGGCAAGGGGATCGAGGGCAGGTCGACCGAGGGCAGGTCGATGTCGGGCTTGGGCAGGTAGGACAGCAGCAGCTTGATCAGGACACCGAGGCCCAGCAGCGGGAACAGCACCTTGGCGGTGGCCGCGGCGGGGTGCCGTGCGGCGTAGAGGACCGGGTGCTCGCGGCCCCACTTCTCCCGCTTGGCGGCGCGGCTGCCCTCGGGCGGCGTGAACCGGAACACCGGAGCCTTGCCGCCGGACTCGGAGACCTCGACCTCGCCTGCGTCCTTGATCAGCGAGACCTTTGCCTCCGCCCGCTCCTCGCCGTCCTTCTTCGCCTCGTCGTTCTGGTCGTCCTTCTCGTCGCTCTTGGCCGCAGTGAGTTCGATCTTGCTTGCCTCGCCGTCCAGGAGTCCCCTCGGGTCGAAGTGCACGATCACCGACAGCTCGTCGCCGTAGGGCAGCTCGCCCTTGAGGATGATCTCGTCCGCCTCGCCGGCCGGTTCGCCGTCGACGTAGAGCCGCGCGACGCGCTGCCAGTCGGTGCGTGCGGTCTCGACCTCGAGACGGTGTCCCTCGTGGTCGAGCACCCATCTGCCCTGGGCGGTGCCGGTCATTCCGAACCCCTTGATCGCGGACTGCATTACGTTCTCCCCCCGTACGCTGCCTTCAGGCTGCATCGCCGCAGGCGGGCCGCGCTGCGTCCGAAGCGCTAAAACCCATAGACCAAAGTCGAACGCCGGCCGGACCATCGGGAACGGCCTGAAGCGTGCCCGCCGTTCGCTGGTTGGTACGACGCGGCCCCGGAAGGTGCGGTTCGGCCGTGGAAAGGATGCTGGGAGAGTGACCGACACCACCTCGGGCCGGCTGCTCCGGCTGCTGTCGCTGTTGCAGACCCGGCGTGAATGGACCGGACCGGAGCTGTCGGAGCGGCTCGGCGTGAGCGGCAGGACCGTGCGCCGTGATGTGGAGCGGCTGCGGGATCTGGGATATCCGGTGCACGCCACGCTGGGCTCTGTCGGCGGGTACCGGCTGGAGGCGGGCACCGCGATGCCGCCGCTGCTCCTGGACGACGATGAGGCGGTGGCGATCGCCGTGGGGCTGCGCGGCGCCACCGGCCGCGCGGTGGAGGGCATCGAGGAGACCTCCGTGCGCGCCCTGGCCAAGCTGGAGCAGGTCCTGCCGGAACGGCTGCGCCGGCGGGTCAGCGCGCTGAACGCCGCGACCGTTCCGATCGACGGCGCGCCCGCCGGCCCGACCGTGGACCCCGAGACGCTCACTGTGCTGGCTGCCGCCGCCCGTGACCACGAACGTGTGCGTTTCTCCTACCGGGACAAGGACGGCAACAGCTCACGGCGCCAGGCCGACCCGCACAGCCTGGTGCCGGCCGGCCGCCGCTGGTACCTGGTGGCCTTCGACGTCGAACGCGCGGACTGGCGAACGTTCCGGGCCGACCGCATCGATACGCCGCAGCCGACCGGGGTGCGGTTCCCCCCGCGCGAGCTGCCCGCCGAGGACGCCGCCGCGTTCGTACGCCAGGGCCGCGCCGCCGGATCCACGCTGCGCGCGGTCCTGCTGGTGCACGCCTCGGCCGAACGGCTCGCCGACGGTTTCCGCGTCAGCGGCACCGAACTGGAGCCGGTCGACGAGCACACCTGCATCGTGCGCACGGCCCCCGAGTCCCTGGAATGGACGGCGCTGCGCATCGCCTTCCTGGAGCTGGATTTCGAGGTCAAGGAGCCGCCCGAGCTGGCCGACCGGCTCCGCGATCTGGGCCGCCGCCTGGTCCGCGCCGCCGGGTGAAGGGGGCGGCGTCGCCGGTTCAGGGGCGGTGGGGGGCGAGGAGGACCTCGAGGTCGGCGCGCAGCGCATCGGGCAGGGGGCCGTCGCCGTCGAGGGCCCAGACGATGAGGGTGCCGTTGTAGGCGACCTGGACGGACCGGGCGAGCCGGGCCGGGTCGGTGCCCGCTGCCAGCTCGCCGGCCGTGACGGCCTCGGTGAGGAGCGCGGAGATCTCCTCGCGCGTGACGCGGGTGAAGGTGCGGGCGTGCTCGCGGAACTCGGGGTCGGTGAGGTCCAGCTGGAGGAGGCCGAGGCTGTTGGCCAGTTCCTCGGGGGTGCCGACGTCCGAGGCCAGGGCCGCCATCGCCGCGCGCAGGGCGTCCAGCGGCGAGCCGTGGTCCTGGCGGGCGCGTTCGAACGGCCGGCGGGCGCCGCGCTCGGCGCGCTGGACGAAGGCGAGCAGAAGCCCCCGCTTGGAGCCGAACCGCTGGACGAGGGTGGCCGGGGACAGCCCGGCCTCCGCGGCCACCGCGTTCAGCGTCAGCCGCCCAGGCCCGAGGCGGCCGAGGGCTCGTGCGGTCGCGCCGAGGATCGCCTCGTCACTGGTGGTGCGCGGTCGCGCCACGGCACCCTCCGGATTTGTGAATGAACGTTCAGAAACTCTAGCAGCATGGGCATGCGCGGCACGGGAACCCGAGCACGGTGGCCGCGGTCGCCGGTGGTCACCAGGCGTTTGGGTCCCGATCCTCCGGGCAGGGCCAGCCACGACCCAGAGAAACCCGACTTGAACGGAGGAATCGGTCATGAGCACCATCGAGCAGTCGATCGACGTCGACGTCCCGGTGCGCACCGCGTACAACCAGTGGACCCAGTTCACCGAGTTCCCGCGTTTCATGGAGGGCGTCGACCAGGTCGAGCAGGTCACCGACACCCGGACGCACTGGCGGACCAGCATCGCCGGGGTCAAGCGGGAGTTCGACGCCGAGATCACCGAGCAGCGGCCCGACGAGCGCATCGCCTGGACGTCGGTCGAGGAGCCCCGGCAGGCCGGCGTGGTCACCTTCCACCGGCTGGGCCCGGAGAAGACCCGGGCGATGCTCCAGATGGAGTTCGCGCCCGAGGGCGTGGTGGAGAAGGCCGGCGACGCCCTGCACGTGGTCGAGCGCCGGGTCAAGGGCGACCTCAAGCGGTTCAAGGAGTTCATCGAGGCCCAGGGCCGCGAGACCGGCGGCTGGCGCGGCGAGGTCGGCCAGGACCCGACGTCCTGACGCGGTTCCTGATCCGACGTCCTGACCCGGCGTCCTGACGTGGCCGAGCCGGCGCGTCAGTCGAGCACGAACCCGCGGATGAGCTCGGTGAGCTCGGCCGGGCGCTCGAACACCACGAGATGGCCGCTGTCGATCTCGGTGTAGCGGCTGTCGCGGATGCCCTCGTGCAGGGCGATGGGTCCCCAGGCCGGCACGAGCTGGTCGCGGGTCAGCTCGACCACCAGCGTCGGTACCGCGACCCGGGGCAGCAGATCGCGGATGTCGACCCGCAGGTCGAGGTCGATCTGGCGGTCCAGCCCGGGTTCGCGGGTGTTCGTGGCGATCGCCTCGGCGATGCCGTCGGGGCCCAGGCCGTCCAGGAAGCGGGGGCTGAAGCCGTTGAGGAGCACCTCGCGGTTGAGCAGCCCGAAGTCGACGCGGTCGAGATCGCGCCACAGCTCGAACATCAGGCGCTGCCGGGCGTCGCCGGTGTGCGCCCAGCCCGCCACGAGCACCAGCCGGCGGATCAGGCCGGGCTCGAGTGCGGCGGTCGCGGCGGCGACGGCCGCGCCGAGGGAGAAGCCGACCATGTCGACGGGACCGTCGACCGCGGCGCGGGCGGCGGCGGCCACCTGGCCCGCCAGGATCTCCGCGGTCAGCTCACCGCCCGCGTCGGTGGTCTTGCCGCTGCCGCTGAAATCGGGCCGCACGACGGTGCGGTCGCCCGAGAACCCGTCGACCATACGGCCCCAGTGGGTCTCGCCGCTGCCCTGGGTGCCGTGCACCAGGACCAGCCCTGGACCGGTGCCTTCGACCTCATAGTGCACGTTGGCATCGGCAACGGTGATCGACGGCATGGATTCCCCTTCGTGGCGCAGCGATACAGCACTTTATGTCCTGACCTGCGCTCGGCCGTCAAGAGCAGCGGCCCCCTTGATCGTATTGGCCCCGTCGACCGTGCCTGCGGCGATGCCGAGTTCGTCCAGCAGCGCGGCGACCGCCGGCGGCCGCTCGCCGGCGGGCACGAGGGCGCTGACGCGGCGGCGGCCGAGGCCGGGCAGCGGAGGCAGGGCCACCCCGGGTTCGTGATGCAGCGCCAGGGCCAGGCCGGGCAGGGCGGTGACCGCCAGCCCGCGCGCGACCAGCCGCTGGACGGCGACGTGGTCATCGGTGGCGAACGCGATGCGCGGGATGAACCCGGCCTGTTCGCAGGCGCGCAGCAGGTGGCCGCGGCAGCGTTCGCATCCAGACGCCCAGGTCTCCTCCGCCAGATCGGCCAGAGCGGCGTTGCGCGCCTTGGCCGGGTCGGCGAGCGGGTGGTCGCCGGGCAGCGCGAGCCGGACGGGGTCCTCGCAGAGCACGACCTCGCGCAGCCGGGTGTCGCCGTCGGGCGGTGTCCCGGGATAGGAGAACACCACGGCCAGGTCGACGTCGCCGGCGCGCAGCGCCGCCAGCGCCTCCGGCGGCTCTGCCTCGACGAGGGAGACGGTGACCTCGGGTGCGCGGCCGCGCAGCGCGGCGAGCGCGTCGGGCAGCAGCGCGGCCGCGGCGGTCGGGAAGACCGCGGCGCGGACCCGGCCGGCGCGCAGCCCGGCGATGGTGGCGATGCGCTCCTCGGTGTCGGCCATGCGGCACAGCACGTCCTCGACGTGCTCGACCAGGATCCGCCCGGCCTCGGTCAGCCGCACGCCGCGCCCGTACCGGATGACCAGCGGGGTGCCCACCTCGGCCTCCAGCCGGGTGATGTGATGGGAGATCGCCGGCTGGGTGTACGAGAGAGATCGCGCTGCGGCGGTCATGGAGCCGAGCCGCGCCACCTCGCGCAGGATCCGGCCCCGGTGCAGATCGAGCATCTCCCCAAGCTATCAACGACACTTATGGATCCTCTAGAAGATATGACTTTGTCCTATGGCTCGCGGGTCGGCGATGATCGGGACATGAGCATTCCCATCCATGACGCTCAGCGGGAGTTCTCCGCCGAGGTCACGTTCCTGAACACCGCGAGCTACGGCCTGCCGCCCCGGGTCGCGCACGAGGCGATGCTGGCCGCCGAGCGGGACCGGGCGGCCGGGCTCCTCACCACCGACCAGGGCGACGCGGCGGTGACCCGGTCGCGGGAGGCGTTCGCCCGCCTGATCGGCCTGCCCGCCGACCGTGTCTCGACCGGCCCGCAGGTGTCATATTTCGTCGGCCTGGTGGCGGCCTCGCTGCCCGCCGGCGCCACCGTGCTGGTGGCCGACGGCGACTTCACCTCGCTGCTGTTCCCGTTCCTGGCGAGGCCGGAGCTGGCGGTCCGCTCGGTGCCGCTGGAGCGGATCGCCGACGCGGTGGACGGCGGCGTGGACCTGGTGGCGGTGTCGGCTGTGCAGTCGGCCGACGGGGCGCTCGCGCCGATGGAGGACCTGATCGGCGCCGCCCGCGCGCACGGCGCCCGGATCCTGCTGGACGCCACGCAGGCTGCGGGCTGGCTGCCGCTCCCGGCCGACCGTGTCGACCTGCTGGTGTGCGGCGGTTACAAGTGGCTGCTGGGCCCGCGCGGCACCTGTTTCCTGGCGGGCACGGCCGAGGCGCTGGCCGCGCTGCCGCCGGTGGCGGCCGGCTGGTACGCCGGCGCCGACATCTGGGACTCGATCTACGGTGTGCCGCTGCGGCTCGCCGCCGACGCGCGCCGCCTGGACATGTCCCCGGCGTGGCAGGCGTGGGCCGGGCACGCCCCGGCGCTGGAGTTCCTGGAGCAGGTCGGGATCGAGGCGATCCACCGGCACGACCTGGCGATGGCCGCGCGGTTCCGCGCCGGGCTCGGCCTGCCGCCGGGAGAGTCGGCGATCGTGTCGGTCGAGGTGACCGGCGGCACCGCCGAACTGCTGCGCGACAACAAGGTGGCCGCCGCGGTGCGGGCAGGGTTGCTGCGCTGCTCGTTCCACCTGTCCACGACCGAGGAGGACGTCGACCGCGCCCTGAGCCTGCTGGAGGGGCGTGTCCGGCTGCCCGCCACGGCCTGATCCCTTTCCCGCCACAGCCTGATGCCTATTCCCGCCACGGCCTGATGCCCTGCCCGCAGCGGCCTGACGCTTCCGCCCGGCCCGCCGGCCTGGGACCGAATGCCGCTCTGGTCGGCGGGGCGGAACCGGTCTAGGTTGCGTTCATGACGCAGATCCACGGTTCGTGCGATGACCGGTTCGGCGGGGTGCGCGACGCGCTGGCGGCGTCCCTGGACCGCGATGACGTGGGCGCCTCGGCGGCGGTGTTCCTGGACGGCGTGCCGGTTGCCGATCTGTGGGGCGGCCACGCCGACGAGGCGCGCACGCGGCCGTGGGAACGCGACACCATCGTCAACGTCTGGTCGACGACCAAGACGATGACAGCGCTGTGCGCGCTGATGCTGGCCGACCGGGGCGAGCTGGACCTGCACGCCCCGGTAGCGCGGTACTGGCCTGAGTTCGCCGCCGCAGGCAAGGAGCGCGTGGAGGTGCGGCACCTGCTGTCGCACACCGCGGGGCTGCCCAGCTGGGACGAGCCGATGGCGACCGAAGACCTGTACGACTGGGACAAGTCCACCGCGGCGCTGGCCCGTCAGCGCCCCTGGTGGGAGCCGGGCACCGAGTCGGGCTACCACGCGTTCACCCAGGGCCACCTGGTCGGCGAGGTGATCCGCCGGATCACCGGGGCGAGCGTCGGCGCGTTCTTCGCGGCGGAGGTGGCCGGGCCGCTGGGCGCCGACTTCCACATCGGTCTGCCCGCCGAACACGACCACCGGGTCGCGCCGGTCATCCCCGCGCCGGTCCCCGAGTCCGAGGGGCCGGCGATGGAGGCGGCGCGGCTGCTGCTGCGCCATTACGGCAATCCGCGGTTCGACGCCGGCACCGCCAACTCGGCCGGCTGGCGGCGCGCGGAGATCCCGGCCGCGGGCGGGCACGGCAACGCGCGCTCGGTGGCCGCGGTGCAGTCGGTGCTCGCCTGTGGGGGAGAGGCACGCGGGGTGCGGCTGCTGTCGGAGGCGGGATGCGAGGCGGTCTTCCAGGAGCAGTCGAACGGCAAGGACCGCTGCCTGGGCGTCCCGTTGCGGCTGGGTATGGGCTACGGGCTCAACAGCGCGGAGATGCCGATCTCCCCCAACCCGCGCACGTGCTTCTGGGGCGGCTGGGGTGGCTCGCTGGTGGTCGTGGACCTGGACGCGCGCATGGTGGTGGCGTACGCGATGAACCGGATGCTCAGCCCCGGCACGCTCGGCGACGGCCGGGGCATCGGCATCGTGCTGGCCGCCTATGCGGGCCTGGCGGCCGGTTAGCTCCCTCCCGGCGGCCAGACGATCAGGGTGTGGCCCCAGGTGAGCCCGGCGCCGAAGCCGGCGAGCAGCACCACCTCGCCCTCGCCGATGCCGCGGGTGCGGACGGCGCGGTCCAGCGCGTACGGCAGGCTCGCGGCGCCGATGTTCCCGACGTCCTGCCCGGCGATCACCATCTGGCCGGGTGCGAGCCCGGCCTGGTCGGCCAGCGACGCGACGAGCCGGGGGTTGGGCTGGTGCGGGACGACCAGCGACAGGTCCGACGGCTTCACGCCGGCGTCGCCGGTCGCCTCGGCGATCAGCTGGGGGAGGATGTCGACGATGAACGAGCGTACGGCGCGGGCGTCCATGTGGATGGTGTGGCCGAGCGAGGCCAGCGTGCCGGGGCTGGCGGGGGTGCGGCTGCCGCCGGCGGGGATGAGGACGTCCCCTGCGCGGGTGCCGTCGGCGCCCATCGCCATGGAGGCGATCCCGTACGGCGGCGGGGCCGGCCCGATGACGGCGGCCGCGGCGCCGTCGCCGAACAGCGCGGCGGTCGCGCGGTCGCCGGTGTTGAGGAACCGGGAGTAGACCTCGACGCCGATGACCAGGGCGTAGGGGGGCTTGCCGCGCTGGGTGGCCAGCCAGCCCACGGCGGCCTGCAGCCCGTAGACGAACCCGGTGCAGGCGGCGGCGACGTCGAAGGCGGCGGCCTGTGCCGCGCCCAGCACGGCCTGCACGCGGCAGGCGGTGGAGGGGCCGAGCTCGTCGGGGGTGGAGGTGCCCAGCACGATGAGGCCGATGTCCTCCGGGGCGAGCCCGGCGGCCTCCAGCGCGCGGCGGCCGGCGCCCGCGGCCAGGTCGGACGCGGCCTGCCCGGAGTCGGCGACGTGCCGGTGCCGGATGCCGGTGCGGTCTTCGATCCAGCCCGGTGCCAGGCCCATCGCCAGGGACAGATCCTCGCTGCGCACCCGCTGGTCGGGAAGATAGGACCCGGTGCCTCGGATCGCCCACCGCTGCCGTACGACCGGCCGCCCGTTCATGCGTCCTCCTCATATACCGATGTCCGGCCCGCCAGACCGGTGCTTCTCGTGCCCACGACGGGACCCCGACCGTGCATACTGGCCACACGGACGGTTGTCACGCCGATCCCTTAAGTGAATAATCGCATTTCGCGACTTTCAATCCATAACAACAACAAAGCGGTCTTCGTCCAATAAGGAAAGTCGGCCCTTCCTTAGAGGTAAGGAGAACACCCGCGTGTCCATCTCGTTCCCACTTGGCTGGACGCAGGAATTCAAACCGGACGACCTATGCGCGTTCCTGTTTCCGGGCACCGGCTCCGCCGGTGCACCCGACCTTCAGGCGTTGTCGCGCACCGGCCCGGCAGCCCCCCGCATCGTCGCCGACGTCCTGGACGCCGTCCAGGAAGGCCTGCCGCGCACAGGCTGGCCGTCATTGCGGACGATCCTTCTGGAGGAACCGGGCGAATACCGTACAGCCGCACGCCAACAGGGCGTTGCACAACTTTCCGCTTACGCCACTTCGGTTGCCGTCGACAGGGTATTGCGCGCCGAGGGCGTTCCGCTGGGTTACGCGGTCGGGCAGAGTTTCGGCGAGATCGCCGCGCTGGTGTGCGCGGGGGTTTTCAGCATCAGCGACGGCGCCCGCATGGCCGTGAGCCTGGTGGAGGTCCTGGCCCGGCGCGGCGCCGGCGGCGGCATGGGGCTGATGGAGGCGACCGAGGACGGCACCCTGGCGTGCATCGAGACCGCCGGTGTGCCCGAGGTCGTCGTCGCCTGCCTCAACGCCCCCGGCGTGACGGTCGTCAGCGGCCCCGAGGGTCCGCTGGAGACGGCGCTGGCGGCGGCGCAGGCCGCGGGCATCCGCGCCGTCCGCCTCGCGGTGCCCTACCTGTCGCACCATCCGGCGATGGCGGGCGCCGACGACGAGTGGTACGAGATGATCCGCTCGTTCCCGCAGCGCCCGCTGGAGGTCGCGGTGTACTCCCCGGTGCGCGGCCGCGCCTACCGCGACGACGACGACCTGCACCGCGCGCTCACCGACTGCATCGTCAAGCCGGTGCGGCTGCCGCAGATCCTGCGGGCGGTGCACGAGGCCGGCGCGACCGCGTTCGCCGAGGCCGGCGCGGGCAACGCGCTGTGCCAGTGCGCCCGCCTCACCCTGCCCGAGGTGCCGACGCTGGCGCCGCTGCGCGAGCGGCCGCGCGTGCCGGGGCAGCGCGAGGCACCGGTGAGCAAGTCGGCGCCCGGCGTGCACCCGGTGCCGCTCACCGACGCGCTCGACAGTCCCCGCCTCGAATGACCGTTCCACCGCCACCTGACCCGGCCGGCCCTGCTCGGCCCCGGCCGGCCCCGCTCCGTCCCGCCCACGCATGCCGTGGCCGTCATCGAACTGAACCCCCGCCTCACAACTGAACTCCCGCCCCATAACTGAACCCCGCCCCACACAGGAGCGCCGCGATGGGAACCGTCTCCCCGCCCGATCCCGTTCTGCTGCGGCTGGTCCGCGGTGCCGGGCTCACCGCCAAGACCCGCAGCCGCCTGGAGGAGGCCGTTCCGGGCGAGTTCTTCGGCTATCCCGACGGCTTGACGGTCCAGGACCGGCACGCGCTCACCTATGAACGGCTGCGGCGGGCGGGCGTGGCGGCCCCGCCCGCGCCCGAACTGCTGGACGACCCGCCGGCGTTGTGCGCGCTGCTGGAACGCGCCGCGATGGCCGATCCCGGGCTCTTCCACCTGATGTTGCTGCACTACACCCTGGCTCTCGGCCCGATCCTGCTGTTCGGCTCCGCGCAGGAGGGGCCGCGGGTGGCGCGTGACTCGCTGGAGTCGATGGAGTCGTTCGGCGCGCTGCTGATGACCGAGGTGGGACGCAGCAACAGCCATCTGGCTCCGCGGACCCTGGCGCGTTACGACGCGGCCACCCGCGAGTTCGTGCTGACCACCCCCGACGACGAGGCCGTGAAGTTCCCGACCAACACCGCCCACCCGGACATCCCCAAGATCGCCGCGGTGTACGCGACGGTGGAGCACGGCGGGCGGGAGCGCGGGGTGTTCGTGTTCGCCGTGCCGGTGCGGGGGCCGGGCGGCGCGGTGCCCGCCGGGGTGGAGATCGTGGCCGCCCCCGACACCACCGGCCTGATGGTCGACTACGCGGCGGTGCGGCTGTCGGGGCTGCGGGTGCCCTACGAGGCGTGGCTGCGCGACGGCGCCACGATCGGCGCCGGCGGGGAGTTCCATGACCCGGTGGGCGACCCGGCCGCGCGGCTGACCCGTTCGATGAGCATCGGCCCGCCGGTGTGGCGCGCGGTGATCTCGATGTCGGCGGCGATCACACGGGCGGCGGCGGGCATCCTGCATGCCCACGCCTCGGACCGGGTCACGCTGGGGCGGCTGGCGCCGCTGCGGCCGCTGACCGACTACAGCAACGTCCGGGAGGCGGTGCTGGAGTCGCTGGCGTCGGCGTACGCGCTGACGGTCGTGGCCGCGCACGTCAAAGAGCCCCGGGCCGGGGCGGGGCAGGCGGGCGGCCCCGCGACGGCGTGGGCGCCCTGGTCGGCGGTGGACCGTGACCTGGCGCTGCTGAAGGCGGCGACGACGATGGAGGCGCAGGAGACGGTGTCGCGGTGCCGGGTGCTGTCAGGCGCACCGGGGTTCGCCGCGACCGACCGCCTCAACGGCTACCGCGGCCTGGCCCATGCCTACATGAACGCGGGCGGCGACAACGAGCTCATCCTGTTCGACACCGCGCGTGCGATGGCCGATCTGGACCGCTACGAGCCGCCGGTGGTGGCCGCGGCGGTGCCCGACGGCGGAGATCTGTCGTCCCCCCGCGTGTGGGTGCACCTGGCCCGGGACTGCGAGCTGCGGCTGCAGCGGCGCCTGGCGGGACGTATCGCGGCGGCGCGGGCGGACGGGCGCGACGATTTCGAGGCCTGGAACGACAACCTGTCGCTGGCGGTGCGGACGGCGACGGCGTTCGCCGACCGCACGATGCTGGAGATCCTGGCCGCGGCCTGCGAGCCGGAACCGGAACCGGAGCCGGCGTCCGGAGCTGGGGTGGGGGCCGGGGCAGGGGTCGCATCAGGGGTCGCATCAGGGGTCGCATCAGGGGCCGCGTCCGGGGGCGCGGCGGCGTCAGGGGCAGGGGTGCTGCGGCCGCTGCTGGGCTTGCACGCGCTGGGCTGGATCGAGCGCCGGGCCGGGGTTCTGCTGGACGTGGGGGTGGCCGAGCCCGGGCTGCTGGAACGGGTCTGGGAACGGCGCGGCGCGTTGTGCGACGAGCTGGCGGCGGACGCTGCCGCGATGGCCGCCGCGTTCGAACTCCCGTCCGAGGTCACTGCCCCGACGGCTTTCGTGAGCCGAGGGTGAATCTTCGCCACGCCGTGTGCGAAACTGCGAGGGAACCGCTGTCAGGTGGCTACCGTTCTACCAACAGGCCGTGCGGGCGCCGAGGCCCGTGCGGAACGTCTATATGGAGGTGCACGCAGTGGGAGTCAGTCTGAGCAAGGGCGGCAACGTCTCGCTGACCAAGGAGGCTCCTGGACTGACCGCGGTCGTGGTGGGTCTGGGCTGGGACGTGCGGACCACCACGGGGGGCGACTTCGACCTCGACGCCAGCGCCCTGCTGTGCTCGCCGGAGAGCAAGGTGCTGTCGGACAAGCACTTTGTGTTCTTCAACAACCTCAAGAGCCCCGACGGTGCCGTCGAGCACACCGGCGACAACCTCACCGGCGAGGGCGAGGGTGACGACGAGCAGATCAAGGTCAATCTCGCCACGGTCCCGGCCGAGGTCGCCAAGGTCGTGTTCCCGGTGTCGATCTACGACGCCGAGAACCGGCAGCAGAACTTCGGCCAGGTCCGCAACGCCTTCATCCGGGTCATCAACCAGGCCGACAACAGCGAGATCGCGCGCTACGACCTGTCCGAGGACGCCTCGACCGAGACCGCCATGGTCTTCGGCGAGCTCTACCGTGCCGGCGCCGAGTGGAAGTTCCGCGCCGTCGGCCAGGGCTACGCGTCGGGCCTGGCGGGCATCGCGTCCGACTTCGGCGTCAACGTCTGACCCGAGTCCGCTCCGTTGAGGGCGTCCCGGCCGGCGGCCGGGGCGCCCTCACGCTTTCTCCAGGTGCGGGGTGAGGGGCAGGCGTGCGGCGCGTTCGGCCAGCGGAGTGGCCGGGCGGGCCGCGAGGCGGGCGGTGAGCCAGCCCCAGATGGCCAGGATGACGGGCCGGAACCGTTCGGGCGCGCAGTGGGTGGCGCCGCGGACAAGCCAGACGGTGGTGCCGGGCCGCCCGCCCAGGCCGGTGGTGTCGCCGCGCGGGATGTACTGGTCGTCGGCGCCGTTGACGGCCAGCAGCGGCGCGCCGCCGGGCCGGTCCAGCAGTCCCTGGGTCCGCAGGGAGAACGCCTGGAGCTGCTCGGCGACCTGGGCCGGGTCGGGGAGGGCGTCCAGGTGCAGGGCGTTGCCGATGATGCCGGGCATGCCGTAGGGGAGGTTCAGCACGTCGACGGGCTCGGCGGCGGCGCCGGTCGGGCCACCCAGGTCCACGGCGGCGTCGACCTCGCCGAGGAGGGCGAGCTTGGCGGCCCAGTGCCCGCCGAAGCTGAGGCCGAGGAAGCCGACGGGCAGCGCGTACTCCTCGCGCAGCCGCCGCGCCAGCCCGGCCAGGATCCGGTCGGCGTCCGGGGTGAGCGGCACCGCCGACTCCCCGGTGCCGGGCATGTCGATCGCGGCGACCAGCAGCCCGGTGGCCAGGGCGGTGGTGGACGCGAGGCGGTGCAGGTCCATCTTCCAGGTGTCGACGCCGCCTGACAGGATCAGCACGCCGCGCGGCCGCCCGTAGGGCCGTCGCAGGAAGTGCACGGGGACGGGCGTGGTCCCCTCCGCGGTGCCGTCGGCCCAGGGGATGTGGAAGATCTGCCGTTTGAACGCGGCGCGGAAGCGCGGTGCGGCGGCCAGGTAGCACTCCAGCTGCTGCTCGTACGCGAACAGGCGGCCGGGCGTGGCCAGGGCTGGGAACCGGGCGGCGCCCCAGCACAGAGCGGACAGCAGCGGGTCGCCGTCGCGGTCGGCGCGTTCGGCGTGCCGCGCCCAGACCGGCACCCAGCCGCCGGGGCCCATGCCCCACATGTCGTCGATCTCGTCCCGGGCGGCGGCGACGACGCGGGCGGGGATGCCGCAGGCGGTGAACTGCCGCGCCCGCTCGTCGACGATCTCCTGCGGTTCGGCGGGGAAGGTGAACATGACCACTAGAATGTGAGCAATCCTCAGGGTCTGGCAACTCGCATTGGAGCCGTCATCTCCACACCGCGCAAAAGGCCGCGCCAGCAGCGTTCCCAGGAGACCTTCGACGCGATCCTGGAGGCGGCTGCTCAGCTTTTCGAGCGGCACGGCTACGCGGCGGCGACCACCAACCGGATCGCCGAGCGGGCCGGGGTGTCGATCGGGTCGCTCTACCAGTACTTCCCGAACAAGGACGCGCTGCTGTACGCGCTCGGGGAACGGCACATGCTGCAGTTGGTGGAGGCGCTGGGGGCGGTGTTCTCGCGGTTGCGCGAGGAGGCGCCGCCGCTGGAGGAGACGGTGCGGACGCTGGTGGGGGCGCTGGCCGACCTGCACCGCGCCGATCCGGTGACGCACCGGCTGCTGTACGACCAGGCGCCGCGCCCGCCGGAGGCTGCGGCGCAGCTGCGGGGCGTTCAGACGGCGATGGCGCGGGAGGTCGAGCACCATCTGCACCGGCTGGGGGTGGGCGGCCCGGACCGCGCGCTGACGGCGCTGCTGCTGGTGCAGGCCGCCGAGGCGCAGGTGCACGGAGCGCTACTGGATCCTCCGCCGGGCCGTTCGCCCGAGGAGGTCGTCGAGGCGGTGGTGGTGCTGTGCTTGAGGTCCCTGCGCCCCTAGATACGGCTAGATCGGGGTAGAGATCCCTAGGCGGGTACGACGGCGAGGGCGTCGATCTCGACCAGGAGGTCGTCGCGGAACAGCCGCGACACCTCCACCAGGGTGCTGGCGGGTGCGAACCCGGGTGGCACGATCTCGTCGCGGACGGCCCGGACGACCGCCACCTGCCCGGCGTCGCGCACGTAGTAGCCGAGCTTGATGACGTGCCGCCAGTCGGCGTCGGCGGCGGCGAGCGCGGCGTGCAGGTTGGCCAGTACCTGCCGGGTCTGGACCGCCAGGTCGCCGGGGCCGACGAGGTGCCCGGCGGCGTCCAGGGCGACCTGGCCGCTGATGGCGACCAGGCGGCCGGGGACGTCCACCGAGACCGCGTGGCTGTAGCCGGGCCCGGGCGCCAGCCCGGGCGGCGCGATCTTCCGGATGCCGGTGGGGTCGTTGTCGCTCACGTCCGGTCACGTTACCGGGTCAGCCGAAACCGTCGGCGAAACGTCAGCGAAGGGTCAGCTGAGGAGTTCCTCGCGCAGCCGGGTCTTGAGGAGCTTGCCACCGGGGTTGCGGGGCAGTTCGCCCTCGCGGAACCACACGTGCGCGGGGATCTTGAACGCGGCGATGCGGGGCCGCAGGAACTCCTGGAGCTCGGCGGTGGTGAGCGCGGCGCCCGGCCGCAGGCGCACCACGGCGCCGACCTCTTCGCCGAGGACGTCGTGCGGCACGCCGATGACGCCGCAGTCGGCGATGGCAGGGTGCTCGTAGAGGGCGGCCTCGACCTCGGCGCAGTAGACGTTCTCCCCGCCGCGGATGAGCATGTCCTTGGCGCGGTCGACGATGTAGACGAAGCCGGCGGCGTCCAGGCGGGCCAGGTCACCGCTGTGGAACCAGCCGTCGGCGTCGAAGGACTGCGCGGTCGCATCGGGCCGCCCCCAGTAGCCCTTGATGACGTTGGGTCCCTTGATGAGCAGCTCACCGACCTCGCCGGTGGGCAGTTCGGCGCCTGACGGGTCGACGACCTTGACGTCGCAGACGGCGACGGGCGGGCCGACGCTGTCGGGTCGTTCCAGGTAGTTGACGCCGGCGTTGTAGGTGGTGACCGAGGAGGTCTCGGTGAGGCCGTAGCCGTTGCCGGGGACGCGGTCGGGCAGGCGTTCGGCGATGGTGTCGACGAGGCTGGGGGCGGCGGGGGCGCCGCCGTAGCTGACGCCGGTGAGGCTGGAGGTGTCGTACTTGTCGAAGCCGGGGTGGGTGAGGACCTGCCAGGCCATGGTGGGCACGCCGCCGAACCCGGTGACCTTCTCGCGTTCGATGAGCTGCAGCGCACGTTCGGCGTCCCACTTGTACATGAGCACGACGGTGCCGCCCTGCAGCGCGCTGGTGACCAGGACCGAGTGGCAGCCGGTGGCGTGGAAGAACGGCACCGACAGCAGGGTGACGCGCGGCTGCGGCGCGAGCAGCTCCTCCAGGGTGCGGCCGGCGCGGACGCCGCCCAACAGCATGCCGTAGGCGAGGCTCACGGGGTTGGTGGCGATGTTGCGGTGGGTGCCGAGGGCGCCCTTGGACCGGCCGGTGGTGCCGGAGGTGTAGAAGATCGTGGCGTCGTCCTCGGGGTCGAGCGTGATGGCGGGCAGCGCGGGGTCACCGGCAGGTGTGTCTGCGGTGGGTGTGTCGCTGGCGGGTGTGTCGTCGAACGGTTCGGTGCCGGCGGGTGGCGGTCCTTCCGCGCGGACGACGAGGGCGGCGGCCAGGTCGAGGCCGGGGAGGGTGGCGGCGAGGCGTTCGGCGCGTTCTCCGTCGGCGACCAGGAGCCGGGCGCCGCTGTCGCGCAGGCCGTATTCCAGTTCGGCGGCGGTCCACCAGGCGTTGAGTGGGACGACGACGGCGCCGATGGCCGCGGCGGCCCAGAACGCCACCGACCATTCGGGGTAGTTGCGCATCGCGATCGCGACCCGGTCGCCCTTGCGTATGCCGTACCGGCCGACGAGCCGGTGCGCGAAGGCCGCGACGCGCGCGTAGTGCTCGGCGAACGACAAGCGCTCCCCCTCGTACACCAGGAAGGGCTTGTCGCCGTGGCCGCGGGACAGCTCCAGGATGTCGCGCAGGGTGGCGGGGGCGTTCTTCCACACCCGGGTGCGCGCGCCGCGCACGTCGATCTCGTCCATCTCGAACAGCTGCCCGGGCGCGGTCATCGCCGCCCGGACCTCCTGGACGCTCGGGACGTCGGGGCCGGTGTGGGTGTCGGGAACGCTGGGCATGCCGTACCTCCGCGGGGACCGGGTGGCGCCGCCCCGCGCTCCCTGGCCGAACGCGGTTCGGTGCGCCTGTCGCCGTGAATCTATGATCCGCGCGTGCACGGGGTCAATCACCGGTGCTTGATCCGGGACTTGATCCAGGGCTTGATCCACCTGCGACAATGAGCGCATGAGCGAGCGCAGGCCGATCGAGTACTGGCTGTCGGACATGGACGGGGTGCTGGTGCACGAGGGCCGGCCGGTGCCGGGCGCGGAGGAGTTCATCCGCAGGCTGTCGGCGTCGGGACGGCCCTTCCTTGTCCTGACCAACAACTCCATCTACACCCCGCGGGATCTGTCGGCGCGGCTGGCGACGGTGGGCCTGGTGGTGCCGCCGGAGTTCATCTGGACCTCGGCGCTGGCGACGGCGCGGTTCCTGTCCGACCAGCGGCCGGAGGGATCGGCGTACGTGATCGGCGAGGCGGGGCTGACCACGGCGCTGCACGAGGTGGGGTATGTGCTGACCGACCTCGATCCCGAGTACGTGGTGCTGGGGGAGACCCGCACCTACAGTTTCTCGCAGCTGACCAAGGCGATCCGGCTGATCGAACGGGGCGCGCGGTTCATCGCCACCAACCCCGACCCGGTCGGCCCGTCGCCGGAGGGATCGCTGCCGGCGTGCGGCGCGGTCGCCGCGATGATCACCAAGGCGACGGGGGTGGATCCGTACTTCGTCGGCAAGCCCAACCCGCTGATGATGCGGACGGCGCTGAACGTGGTCGGCGGGCACAGCGAGCGCACCGCGATGATCGGGGACCGGATGGACACCGACGTCGTGGCGGGCGTGGAGGCGGGCCTGCAGACGATCCTGGTGCTGAGCGGCGTGACCCGCAAGGAGGAGGTCGAGCGGTTCCCGTTCCGGCCGTCGCGGGTCATGCCGTCGATCGCCGACGTCATCGACCTGGTCGAGTGACCCTTCGCGTTCGACGGCGCCGAGCGCTGGGCGAACTGACCGCGTTCCCGAACTGACTGAATTTCCCGGCCTGACCGCGATTGCCTGATTCGCCCTGGGCCCGCCATGGATGGAATGGGCGGCGCCATGATCGTCTGGCTACTACGATGCCGCAAAGATCATTAGGCGATCATCGGGGGCGAGATGAGCGGCAGGCGGAGTGCGGACCCTGGCGTGGGGCGCTGACCAGGGCTTATGCACAATCTCAGAGAGCCGCTGGCCGCGGCGCCGCCGTCCCGCCGCCAGCGGCGGGACGGGCGCCGTGGCGGTGTGTGGGCAGTGGCGGCCGGGGCCGCCGTGGTGATCGCCTCGGGCACGGGCGTCGCGATTTGGGTGATCGCCCCCAGTGGATCCTCCGGCAATGCGGGCACGTCCCCGCCGGGCGCGGATGCGAAGACCGCCTCAGCGGCACCCACTGCGACGGGAGGCCCGCGTGCGACGGTGCCGCCGAGGTCGGCGCGGCGGCAGGGACCGGTGGTGAACGGGCGGCGGCAGCCGCGGCTGGTCCAGGTGCCCCGGTCGGCGGGTGGCAGGTACGCCGTGGTGCCCGGCACGACGGCGGCGCCGGCGGGGCGGCGGGGCGCCGTGGTGCGGTACATGGTCGAGGTCGAGCGGGGGCTGCCGTTCCGCGGCGCGGAGTTCGCCGCCGAGGTGCACCGGGTGCTGAACGACCGGCGCGGCTGGGGCCGGGGGCGCACGATGCGGTTCGTGCGGGTGAGCCGGGGGCCGGCGCGGTTCCGGGTGTCGTTGTCGAGCCCGGCGCTGGTGGACCGGATGTGCGCGCCGCTGGTGACCGGCGGGGAGCTGTCGTGCGGGCAGCGTGGCCGGTCGGTGCTGAACGCGCGCCGGTGGGGCATCGGCGCCGTCACCTACGGCCGGGATCTGGCGACCTACCGCGAGTACCTGGTCAACCATGAGGTGGGGCATCTGCTGGGGCATCAGCACGAGCGGTGCCCGGCGCCGGGCCGCCCAGCGCCGGTGATGGTGCAGCAGAGCAAGTCGCTGTACGGGTGCCGCCCGAACGCCTGGCCTTTCCCGAAGGGCTGAGGTCCCGGCCGCAGGGTCGGGTTCTGTCCTCAGTCCTTCACCGGCACTTCGATGTGCCCTGTGGCTCCGCGAGTCAGCTGGGCCTGGCCTGCCGTGACCTCGGCCGCCCAGGCCTCGAAGGCTTCCAGGTCTTCCACCGGCACCGCCACGTCGGCCTCGACGCGGTCCCCGTAACGGACGTCGCCCGGCTGCCTGCCGCTGCCGTGCAGATCTCCCAGGAACCGGCCGGCCAGCGCGTGGCCGACCCGTACGGTCATGGTCACGACCGGCTGCAGCTCCACCACCCCGACGGCGTCCACCGCCGCCGCCACGGCCTGCCCGTACGCGCGGACCAGCCCGCCCGCGCCCAGCTTCACGCCGCCGAAGTACCGCGTCACCACCGCGGCGGTGTCGGTCAGCCCACGCCGCACCAGCACCTCCAGCATCGGGATCCCGGCCGTCCCGGCGGGCTCGCCGTCGTCGCTGCTCTTGGTGATCTCGCCGCGTTCTCCCAGTACGTAGGCGGTGCAGTTGTGCGTGGCGTCGCGGTGCGCACGGCGGTGCCCGGCCAGGAACTCCGCCGCCTCGGCCTCGGAATGAACGCGGGCCAGCGTGCAGATGAACCTCGACTTGCGGATCTCCAGCTCATGGGAGCCCGCGTTCCTGATCATGCGCATGGAATCCCGAGTCTACGGCCGGGCGGCGGTGCCGCCGGTGCGGGAGCGCAGGCGGCGCAGCATGCGGGCGTCCTGGAAGCCGACGGCGCGGGCGGCGGCCTCGGCGGTGACGCCCTGGCCGATGAGGTGCCCGGCGTGTTCCAGGCGGAGCAGTTGCTGGTAGCGCAGCGGGGTGAGGCCGGTGGCGGCGCCGAACAGGCGGGTGAGGGTGCGTTCGCTGACGCCTGCGGCGGCGAGCGCGGCCAGCGGGAGCGGTTCGGCGAAGCGGGCGTCGATGAGGTCCTGGACGCGGTGGACGGCGTCGCTGAGGTGGGAGCGGTGCCGGAGCATGGCTCCGATCTGCTGGTCGTCGCCGTTGCGGCGGGCGTAGACGACCATGGCGCGGGCGACGCGGGCGGCGGCGCCGGGTCCGTGCCGGACGGCGACCAGGTGCAGGGCCAAGTCGATGCCGCTGGCGATGCCGGCGGAGGTGACGACGCGGCCGTCGGTCACGTGCAGCACGTCACGGACGACGGCGGCGTGCGGGTGGCGGCGTGCGAGCTCGTCCTGGAGTTCGTGGTGGGTGGTGCAGCGGCGGCCGTCCAGCAGCCCGGCGGCGGCGAGCGCGAACGCGCCGGCGCAGACGCTGGCGACGGTGCCGCCGCCCTGGTGGTGGGCGGCCAGGCGGCCGGCGGTGGCGGCGCCGACGCGGCCCCATCGGGGGTCGCCGGTGCCCCACCGCCAGCCGGGGACCATGACGATGTCGCCGGGTTCCAGATCGGGCCAGGTAGTGGTGGCCCGTACCGGCAGGCCTTGCGCGGTGGGGACGTCGTGCTGCTCGGCCACGTACCGCAGCCGGTAGGGCGCGCCGTCGAGGCCGTCGGCGGCGGTGGAGAAGACCTGGGCGGGCCCGGCCAGGTCCAGCAGGTGCAGCCCGGGGACGAGCAGGAAGACGATCTGGGTCACGATCTGGTCAGGCTACCGTGAGCTCGTCCAGGGTGGCGATGGTGGCGAAGCGGCCGGCCAGGGCGTATTCGGTACGCGCGATGATGTCGGCGGTGGGCAGGGTACGGGGGTCGGCGATCAGGTCGGCGGCGGTCGCGTAGGGCGGGGCGTCGCGGTGCGGGATGGGGAAGGTGGCGGTGGCGTCGGTGACGAAGGTGACGGTGTAGCCGAGGTCGGCGGCCAGGCGGGCGGTGGTCTCGCAGCACTGCTCGGTCTGGATGCCGCAGATGACCACGTCGGTGACGCCTGCGGCGGTGAGGAGCTGCTGGAGGTTGGTGGTGGTGAAGGCGTTGCGGCTGGTCTTGGTGACGAGGGGCTCACCGGGGCGGGGCTCCAGGCCGTCCATGAGGCGGACGTGCCCGGTCGCGGGGTCGAAGACGCCGCCGGTCCCGGGCTCGGCGTGCAGCACCCACACCACCAGATCCCCGCGGGTGCGGGCGGCGTCCACCAGTCGCCCCGCCCGGTCGGCGATGTCGGGTGCGGAGACCGCCTGCCAGCTGGGCCGCATACGGAAGGACTCTTGAACGTCGACGACAAGGAGTGCGGTGCTCATGCCCCGATCCTGACGTCCCCCGGCCGGCCACGGCAGACACGATCAGGCCCCCTGCCGGAACGATCCGGTCACATCCCCCGCCCCATGCCGTGCCATGTTCATGTGATGTCGCGGTTCATGTGATGTCGCGGCGGCACCGCCCACCCGCGATTCAGATGCCGGGGTGGGTCAGGGGCCGGGGCGGTGGCGGGCTCGGAATGCGGCGGCCTTGGCGCGGTTGCCGCATTCGCGCATGTCGCACCAGCGGCGGGAGCGGAGGCGGGAAGTGTCCAGGTAGAGGCGGGTGCACAGGTCGGCCTCGCATTCCTTCACGTCGGGGGCGTCGGGGCCGCCGAGGAGCTCGACGGCGCTGCGCGCGAGGGTGGCCAGCGCGGCGCGCAGATCGCCGGTGCGTTCGACGGTGCCGCCTGCGGTGAGGCGGACGGTGACGGGGGCCGCGGCGGCGTGCCGGTTGACCAGGTCCCGGTCGTGGCGGCCGCCGGTGCGGGCGGCCAGGCGGTAGATGGCCTCGCGGAGCGCCACGGCGGCGTCGAGCCCGGCGCCGTCGGCCGGGGGCGCGGTGGTGAGCAGGCCCGCCTCCACCGTCCAGCGCGCGAGGTCGGCGGGGGCGGCGAGCTGGTCGGTGCGGTCGTCGCGCCGGTGCCGCACGGTGCCGGCGAAGTCGAGCGCGGGGTCACCGCTGACGAACGTGAAACCCATCACCCCATCATAACCGGCTTGACAGGTTATCGATGTGATCACAAGACTGAATAACCGTTCTAGAAGGTTACTCGGGAGGGTGTGGTCGTGCCGGTCGGGATCGAGGAGGCTCCGCCCGCGCAGGCCGCGCCGGTGACCGGGGCCGGGTGGGCGGCGGTGATGCCGCCGGTGTTCGTGGTGTTGTGGAGCAGCGCGTTCATCGCGGGGGCGATCGGGGTGGGCGCGGCGCCGCCGTTGTTGCTGACGTTCGCGCGGTTCGCGCTGGCGGGGGTGCTGCTGGCGGGGCTGGCGGTCGTGTTGCGTGCGCCGTGGCCGCGCGGGCGGCGGCTGGGGCACATCGCCGTGACGGGTCTGCTGATCCAGGCGGTGCAGTTCGGCGCGCTCTACAGCGCGCTGGGGCTGGGGCTGCCCGCCGGGGTGGTGGCGCTGGTGCAGGGCCTGAACCCGGTGGTGATCGCGCTGCTGGCGGCGTCGGCGCTGGGGGAGCGGGTGACGGCCCGGCAGTGGGCGGGGTTCGCGCTGGGCGCGGCGGGGGTGGTGCTCGCGGTCGCGGACAGGGTGGCGTTCTCGGCGCTGGGCGTGGTGCTGTGCGTGGTGGGTCTGCTGGGGCTGAGCGTGGGCACCCTCTATCAGAAGCGGTTCGCGGCGGACATGAACGTGTTCTCGGGCACGGCGGTGCAGTTCCTGGTGGCGGCGCCGGTGATCGGGGTGTCGTCGCTGGTGGTGGAGACGCCGCGGGTGGCGGACTGGCCGGCGTTCGGCGGGGCGCTGGCGTGGATCGTGCTGGTGAACTCGGTCGGGGTGTTCCTGCTGCTGAACACGATGCTGCGGCGTTCGTCGGCAAGCCGCGTGAGCACGTTGTTCTTTCTGACTCCGTCGGTGACGGCGCTGCTGGCATGGGTCGCCATCGGCGAGTCCCTGGCTGTGCCGGCGGTGGCGGGGCTGGTGCTGGGCGGCGTGGGGGTGCTGCTGGCCAATCGCGCGTGAACGTGCCTGCAACCGCTGGGGGTTCGGTGGGGTTCTCCAGAGAAACACCTCTGACAGGAAGGACCCCTTGTGTCAGTCCAGGAGACGTTCGCTGTGGACTGGGTGCGGGCGGAGGAGGACCTGGATCGTGCCGGGTTCGCTCTGACGCCGCCGCTGCTGAGCCCGCAGGAGTGCGCGGAGTTGATCGGGATGTACGGCGCGGGCGGGGTGTTCCGCAGCACGGTGGTGATGGCGCGGCACGCGTTCGGTGAGGGCGAGTACCGGTATTTCGGCGACCCGTTGCCGCCGCTGGTGCAGGAGCTGCGCACGCGGCTGTATCCGCCGCTCGCGGCCATCGCCAACCGGTGGGCCGAGCGGCTGGGCGAGGAGGCGTACCCGGGTGATCTCGAGGGGTTGCTGGAGGCGTGCGCGGCGGCGGGCCAGCACCGGCCGACGCCGCTGCTGCTGCGGTACGGGCCCGGCGGCTACAACTGCCTGCACCAGGACGTGTACGGCGAGCTGACGTTCCCGCTGCAGGTGGCGGTGATGCTGAGCACGCCGGATGTGGACTTCACCGGCGGGGAGAGCGTGTTCGTGGAGCAGCGTCCCCGCGCGCAGTCCCGTCCGATCGTGGCGCGGCCGGGCCTGGGGCGGGGTGTGGTGTTCCCGGTGCGGCACCGGCCGGTGCCGTCGGCCCGCGGTTTCAAGCGGGTGGCGATGCGGCACGGCGTGAGCGAGGTGCTGTCGGGCGACCGTCACGTGCTGGGCGTCATCTTCCACAACGCCCGCTGACCGTTCAGATCGGGGGCAGCGCCATGGCGTTGGGGAACGGAATGGCGCCGCCGGAGCCGACGATGCGGTGGGCCAGGGGCCGCAGGCACTCGGTGAGCCGCGCGGTGGCTGCGGGGCCGAGCGCGGGTGCGGCGAGCCGGTCGGTGGTGTCCTCGATGGCGGCGCGGTCGGCGCGTCCCTGTTCGGTCAGGGCGCCGTCGGCGGTGAGCCAGCCGCGTGCGGCGAGCCGTTCGGTGCAGGCGTCCCACTCCTGCTCGGTCCAGCCGCGCTGCTCGCGCTGCTGCGGGGAGGAGGTGCCGACCGCGACGGAGACGCGGTTGGCCTCGCAGCCGTCCAGCCCGCCGGTGACCAGCGCGGCGATGTGCCCGTCGCCGCGGAATTCCCGCAGCACCGTCGCCGCCCACCACAGCGCCAGGTGCGGCTCGGCGGGCACGGGAAGCGCCGCGTGCGCGGCCGCCAGGGGACGTCCCTGCGGCGGGCACGCCGCGGCCGCCTGGGTGGCGAGCCCGGCCGCCTCGGCGACCTCGGGCGCGGTGATCAGGTCGCCGAGCAGGCGCCGCAGTGTCCGGTCGGCGGCCTCGAGCCGCGCGTCCAGGACCTTGCCGGGCGCGCAGAACCGCCAGGCGTCGGGGATCGCCCGCTCGACGCGGCGCGGCGCGAAGTTGTAGAAGGTGGCCGTGACCATCTCGGGCCCGGGCTCCCCCATGGCGGCCGACCGGGAGGCGAAGTAACCCATCCAGTATCCCTTGAGCCCGGCGGCCTTATAGGCGGCCGCGGCCTCGTCGGAGAAATAGATGGGCGCGTGGTACGCCTCGATCAACCGCCACACCTCGTCCATCGCGCACACGCTAGCGACCGGTCACGCGCCCCGTCCAGCCGCGCCGTCCGGTCAGCCTTCGGCGAGGTCGCCGAAGGCGCGCGCCGCCCAGACCTCGACCTCGGCGCGGGGGTCATCGAGCAGCCCGCTGCCACGGAAGATCTCCAGCACCTCGGCGCGGAAGCTGCGGGGGAGGCGGTCTGCGTCGGCGGCCAGTTGCCGCAGCACCCGCGAGTAATGCAAGTCCCTGCTGAGGACGTCCTCGTCCGGACGGCTGTTCGAAATCACGTTCAGGCAGTCGCGGTAGGCCCGTTCCAGCTCGTCTGGACCGGCACCCTCACTCGACCGGAGCCACATGCTGACCATGGCGTGCGTGACGGACAGGGCGATGCCGGGGTCCGCGGACACGATGCCGAACTCGGTGGTCCCTTCGGTCTGCGGGTCGCGCGGGTTCGGGTCGGCCATGGTGATGAACGGTTCGATGTTGCGCCATCCTTCGGTCTTGAACTGCGCTCGCCAGAGCAGAGTGTGGCGGCGCCACTCCTCGACCGGGTACGGCGCGTCCGGGAAGAGCTCGCTGCTGGTGATCCGGCTTCCCGCTCGACCTGGCCGTGGCCACGGCGGTGACCGCGGCCAGACCGGCCAGCTCACGGGAGATCAACCGGGCGATCAGGAACTCGCCGAACGTCGCGTGCAGGAACTCACTGGCGGTGAACCGGAGGTCGGCGCGGACGGCCTGGGCCTGGTGGATGAAGAAGAACCGGCCGCTTCGCCATCGGACACCCCACCGGTCAGCGAGCATGGGTGACGTCCGCACCCGGTGCTTGATGAGCCGCCCTTCAGGAGCCGATGGTTCTGCGGCCCCGGCCCGCGATCGCGGAGCGCCTGTCGAGCTGGGTCAGGCGGGTTCGGGCTGGCCGGGGCGGCAGCGGTGGCAGGGGCGGTAACCGGCGGCTCGGGCGGCTGGGAGGGTGCGGAACCCGTGCCGGTGCTCGGGGGTGATGCGGCGGGCGTCGGCGCAGGTGGGGTAGCACACGATGCCGGTGGTGTCGCTGCCGAGGTAGAACACGCCGGCGTCGGCGAGCGCCGCGACCTCGTCGAGGTTGACGTTCTCGGCGCGCAGGAGCCGTTCCTTCGCGCCGGCGCCGAACACGTATTCGCCGATGGCGCCGTCGGAGCGGGTGACGCGGTGGCAGGGGATCAGCAGCGGCACCGGGTTGCGGCCGAGGGCGGAGCCGACGGCGCGGACGGCCTTGGGCCGGCCGGCCTGCCGCGCCACCCAGGCGTAGGGGCGGGTCTGGCCGCGCGGGATCGCGGCGGCGGCGCGCAGCACGGCGGCTTCGAAGTCGCTGAGGCCGCGCAGGTCGAGCCGCAGCCCGCCGAGCTTTCCGGTGCGCAGCGCGGGCAGCAGCCCGGGGGGCGGCTTGGCGGCGGGCAGCAGCGGCCGGCCGAACCGGGTGCGGAACGCGGCGGTGAACTCCTCGTCGTCCAGTCCGGCGCGCAGGTAGGCGACGCCGTGGTCGGTGAAGGCGACCTGGACGCCGTCCAGTGGCGCGGGGACGTGGACGCGGCGGGCGACGATCCGGTCGAGCAGGGTGTCGGGCGCGTCGGCGGCCAGCCCGGCCAGGCCGGTGGTGAGCGGGTCAGAACGCATGGGGTGCCCCCTGGGTGGTGTGCAGCTTGCGGAGCCGGGCCAGTCCCCGGGAGATGTGTGATTTCACGGTGCCCTCGGGAACGGCGAGCACGACGGCGATCTCGGCGATCGGCAGGTCCGCGACGTGTCGGAGCACCACGGCGGCGCGTTGCGCCTCCGGCAGCTTCTCCAGGAGCCCGGCCAGTTCCCGGCCGGTCTCGTGCCGCGCGGCGGCCGCCTCGACGCCCTCGGCGGGGTCGGCGGGGTCGGGCGCGTTCTCCAGCGGGCCTGGCGGCGGCCGCCGGGCGGCGCCGCGGCGGCTGTTGCGCCACAGATTCATCAGGATCGTCAGCAGCCAGGCCCGCGGCCGCAGCTCGGCGATCCGGCCGGTGCCGTAGCCGGCCAGCGCGCGGTAGGCGCGCAGGAACGCCTCGGCCGCCAGGTCCTCGGCCTCGGCCCAGCGGCCGCACAGCCGCAGCGCGGTGGAGAACACCGCGCCGCGGTAGGCGTCGTACAGGACCGTGAAACCGTGGTCGAGGTCGCGGGCGAGCGCCGTCACGACCTGGGCGGCGACCTCGTCAGCCGCGCCGGGTGCCGTGCTGGTGTCAGGGGCGGAGACCTCTTCGTCCGTAACCGTCACATCCGTTCAACACCGGCCCGCCGCGCCCGGTTGCACCCGGGGTCAGCTGAGCCACCCGGGTCTGATCATGCCGCTTTCGTAGGCGAGGACGACGAGCTGGGCGCGGTCGCGGGCGCCGAGCTTGGACAGGATGCGGCTGACGTGGGTCTTGGCGGTGGCGGGGCTCAGCACCAGCCGCGCGGCGATCTCCTCGTTGGACAGGCCGGCGGCGACCAGCTCCAGCACCTCGCGTTCGCGGTCGGTGAGGGCGTTCAGCTCGACCGACGGCGGCGGCGCGGTGATGCGGGAGGCGAACTCGGCGATGAGCCGCCTGGTCACGGTGGGGGCGAGCAGCGCGTCGCCGCGCGCCACGACCCGCACACCGTGGATCAGCTCGGGCGGCTCGGTGTCCTTCACCAGGAACCCGCTGGCACCCGCCTTGATCGCCCCGTACACGTAGTCATCGAGGTCGAAGGTCGTGAGGATCACGACCTTGACGTCGGCCAGCCGCGGGTCGGTGACGATGCGGCGGGTGGCCTCCAGCCCGTCCAGCACCGGCATCCGGATGTCCATCAGCACCACGTCCGGCCGCAGCTCGTCGGCCAGCCGGACCGCCCGCTCGCCGTCACCGGCCTCGGCGACGATCTCGATGTCGTCCTCGCCTTCGAGGATCGACCGGAACCCCGCCCGCACCAGAGTCTGGTCGTCGGCCAGCAGCACCCGGATCACGTAGTCTCCTCCATCTGCCCCACCGGGCGGCGCAGCGGCAGCCGCGCCCGTACCCGGAATCCGCCCGCCGGGCCGGGCCCGGCGGTCACCTCACCGCCGACTGTGGCGGCGCGCTCCCTGATCCCGCGCAGCCCGTTGCCGCTCTCGAGCGCGGCCGGGTCCGCCGGACCGGTCCCATCGTCGTCGATCTGCACGACCACCGCATCCGCCGTGGCGTTGATCTCCACGGTGGCCTTGCTCGCGTGGGCGTGCCGGACCGCGTTGGTGAGCGCCTCCTGCACGATGCGGTACCCGGCCAGGTCCACCGGCGCGGGCAGCGGCCCGGCGGGCACCTGCCCGACCAGGGTGACCGGCAGCCCGGCCGCCGACGTCTGCGTCAGCAGTTCACCGACGCGCGCCAGCGACGGCGCGGGTGCGACCGGGCTGCCGTCGTCGTCGCCGTCGACCTGCCGCAGCACACCCAGCACCCCGCGCAGTTCCCGCAGCGTGTCCTTGCTCGCGAGCTTGATCGCCTCGAGCGCGGCGTAGGCCTTGGCGGGGTCGTCGCGGCGGTGCAGCGCCGCCCCGGCCTGCACGTTGATCAGCGAGATCTGGTGGGCGAGGACGTCGTGCAGCTCGCGGGCGATGCGCAGCCGTTCCTCGGTGGCGCGCCGCAGCGCCTCCTGCTCGCGGGACTGCTCGGCCTCCAGCGCGCGCCTCTCGGCGGCGGCGAGGGCGTCACGGCGGTTGCGCACGTACTGGCCGAGCGCGGTCACCAGCAGCAGCCAGAACGTGAGGCCGGCGACCGACTCCGCGCCCATGACCATGTCGGCGTCCTCGTTGCCGCTCGCGCCCCTGGAGAGGTTGACGACGACGAACCCGGCGTTGATCGCAGCTGCGGCGCTGAGCGGGACGTACAGGCGGCACTGCACCGCCGCGGTGTAGAGCGCGATGACGAACACGAACGCCAGCGGCCCGTCGGGGTAGCCCATCGGGTAGTAGGCGACCGACACCAGCAGCGTGACCACGAGGACGATGACGGGGTGGCGGCGCCGGAACGCCAGCGCGCCCGACCCCACCGCGATCATCGCGGCGCCGACCGGGAACAGCGCGTTGTCCTGCGTCTTGGTGTTGGCCGCCGCCGCGACCAGGTTGACGATCAAGGCGAGCACGGCCAGCGCGATGTCGGCGCGCGCGGGCGTCCACCAGCTCCGGGTCACGGCCACCAACCTATTGCACACCTGACTTTCGGCAGTATCAGCGCTGATCAACCGCTTGTAGCGTGGACGGCGTGAACGACTCGGGGCCCCGCCACACCAGGGTGAAGGACGCGCTGCTGTTCGCGGTGCTGGCGCTGCCGCTGGTCTACGGCGTGCTGCTGCCGCCGACCCAAGGGGGAGCGGGCTGGTGGGCGACGGCCGCCGGGGTGGCGGCGCTGGGCGGCGCGGTCGCGGCCAGCCGCACATGGCCGTTGCTGTCGCTGGTGATCGTGCTGGTGCTGGTGCCGGTGCAGGGCAACTTCGCGTTCGGCGTCCCGGTGATGGCCTATCTCACCGGCCGCCGCACCGCGCACGCCCGCCCGGTGCTGTGGACGTTCACCGCCGTGTTCGTCGCGGGCTCGGTGCTCAACATCGTCCGCGGCATCGACGTCACCAGCTGGTTCCCGCTGACCCTCTACCTGGTGCTGCTCGGCGTGCTGCCGTGGCTGGTCGGCCGCTACTGGCGGCAGTACCAGGAGCTGGTGGACGCCGGATGGGAACGCGCCGGGCAGCTGGAACGCGAGCAGCGCATCGTCGCCGAGCGAGAACGGCTGCGTGAACGCGCCCGCATCGCCCAGGACATGCACGACTCCCTCGGTCACGAGCTGGCCCTCATCGCCGTCCGCGCGGGCGCCCTGCAGGTCGCACCCGACCTGCCCGAACGGCACCGCGGCCAGGCCGCCGAGCTGCGCGCCAGCGCCGCCGACGCCACCGAGCACCTCCGGGAGATCATCGGAGTCCTGCGCGAGGAGACCGCTCACGACATCGCGGGCCGCAATTCGGTCGGCCGGCCCGGTGAGCAGGACGCGGCGGACGGGACCCCAGCGGGCAAGAACGCGGCTGAGGCGCCGGACGGGGCGCCCATCCGGCCCGCCCGCGAGAGCATCACCGATCTGGTGGAACGCGCCCGCACCTCAGGCATACCGGTCCACCTCACCGGCGACGCCGCGCCCCCCGCCGGCGCCGCGCCGATGGTCGCCCTCGCCGCGCACCGGGTGGTGCAGGAAGCCCTCACCAACGCCGCCAAACACGCTCCCGGCGCCGCCGTGACGGTCCGGCTGGCCCGCTCCGACGGCGCTAAGGACGCGCGCAAGGGGACCGGCGCGACCACCGTGACCGTCACCAACGCGCCGCCGCCCGCCGGGCCGCCGCTGCTGCCGTCGGGAGGCCGCGGCCTGACCGGGCTGGCCGAGCGGGTCCGCCTGGCCGGCGGCACCCTGCACACCGGCCCCACCGCCGACGGAGGGTTCCGGGTCGAGGCCGAGCTGCCCGACGTCCCGGCCGTGGCGCCGGTGCCGGACGCCGAGCACGAGACCGCCTGGCGGCTGGACCGCGGCCGGCGCCAGGTCCGCCGGGGCCTGATCACCGCCATCGCGGTCCCGGCGGGCCTCGTCACCGTCCTGTCGGCGATCATCCTGGGCTACTACGCCTACGCCACGCTCAACTCGGTGCTGCCACCAGCCGAGTACGAGGCGCTGCGGGTGGGGCAGCCGCGCGCACAGGTCGACAAGGTGCTGCCGGCGACCGAGCTCATCAACTCCGATGTGGGCCGCACCGAGTTCCCCAAGCCGCCGCCCGGCGCGCACTGCGAGTATTACCGCGCCGACGGCAACCTGCTGGGCATCGGCACCGTGTACCGGCTGTGCTTCGCCGGTGACCGCCTGGCCAGCAAGCACGCCGTGCGCGTGACCTCCGACCCCGCCCCCTCGCCGTCAGGCACACCCTGACCGGCGCTCCAGGACGGACGGGACTTCCATGATCCGAACGAGAGGACACAGGTGATCCGGGTACTGCTCGCCGACGACGAGGCGATGATCCGCGCCGGCGTACGGGCGATCCTGTCGGCCGACGCCGGCATCGAGGTCGTCGCCGAGGCCGCCGACGGACACCAGGCCGTGGAGCTGACGCTCGCGCACCGGCCCGACGTGGTGCTCCTGGACATCCGCATGCCGCGCATGGACGGGCTGGCCGCGGCCGTAGAGCTGCGCCGCGTCGCCCCCGCCGCGTCCGTGCTGATGCTGACGACGTTCGGGGAGGACGAGTACATCGCCCGCGCCCTGTCAGGCGGCGCCGCGGGGTTCCTGCTGAAGTCCGGTGACCCGCGCGAGCTGCTGGCGGGCGTTCACGCCGTCGCCGAGGGCGCCGCCTACCTGTCGCCCAAGGTCGCCCACCGGGTCATCGCCGAGCTGAGCGGCGGCGGCCGGCTGGCGCACGGCACCACCGCCCGCCGGCGCACCGGCGCCCTCACCCCGCGCGAACGCGAGGTGTTGGCGCTGGTCGGCGCAGGGTTGTCCAACGCTGAGATCGCCTCCCGCCTGCACGTCGTCGAGGGCACCGTGAAGGCCTACGTCAGCGCGATCCTCACGCGGCTGGAGGTCAGGAACCGCGTCCAAGCCGCGATCATCGCCTACGAGGCGGGGCTGGTCGACGACACCCTGCGGTGACACCGCGGCGCATCGCCGATCAGCCCGCCTCCGGGCCTCCGGCTCGAGACCGCCCGTTGCCGCCCGTCAGGCGTCGCGGCGGCGCAGCACCACCGTGCCCAGCGCCAGCGACCCCACCGCCCAGGCGGCCAAGATCAGCAGCCCGACACCCGGCGGGTACGGGCCGGCCTCACCGCTCATGAAATTCCGCCCGGCCGTGCTCGGCAGCGCATCCGACACGTGCCTCAACGCCTTGACGCTGCTGTTCTCCAGGAGCATGGGAACGGCCATCAGCAGCAGGAACGCCGTCGTCAGCGCCCCGGCGGTGCTGCGCAGCATGGTCCCGACACCCAGGATGAAGACGCAGGTCAGCGCCAGATACACGCCGACCGCGAGCACGTCGCCGGCCGCGTCACCGGCGGAGAACCGCCCCCACCGGCCCAGCAGCGGCTTGGCCACCGCGGTCCCCACCAGGCCCAAGGCCACTCCGGCGGGCAGCACCGCGGCCGCCACCACCGCTGCCTTGGCCGCCAGCATCCGGCCGCGCAACGGCACCCACTGCAGCGTGGTGCGGACACTGCCGGTCGCGTACTCCCCGGTGATCATCAGGATCGCCAGCGCGATCAGGACGAACTGCACCAGGTCGGTCGCGCCGACCGCGACCCCGCTGACCTCCACCACGCCCTGGTCGTCGGTGGTGATGGCGTTGGTGTTGTTGGACGCGGTCGAAGTCGCCAGGATCGCGCTCATCAACCCCATCAGCCCGAACGCCGCGAACAGCCCCCACCATGTGGAACGCAGCGACCACAACTTGGTCCACTCGGCCGCGACCGCTCCCGGCAGCCCACCGCCGCCAGCGCCAGCGCCGTCGGCCTTGCCGTGTGCGCTGTCGTTCCCGTCGCCGTTGTGATGGTCGCCTTGTGCTCGTAGTCCGGTCAGGTTCGCCACCGGTCACACCCCTGCCTTCTGCGGTGCGCCCGCGCCGTACTCCACGCTCGTCCCCGTCAGCTCCATGTAGGCCTCCTCGAGCGAGGCCTCTTGCGGGCTCAGCTCGTACACCGGCACCCCGATCTCATGGCAGATCATCCCGATCCGTTCGATCGGCGCGCCCGCCACCACCAGCTCGCCGACCAGCTCGCCGTCGCCCACGGACTCGCCGTCGCCCGACCGCGTGACCTGTAGCGGCGCCGGTTCGGCGGCCAGCCGCGCGGCGAGCTCGCCGGGCCGCGGCGTGCGGATCCGCACCGCGTTCCGCGAGCTGGCCGCGATCACCTCGGCGACCGGCGCGTCGGCCAGCAGCCGGCCCTTCCCGATCACCACCAGCCGGTCGGCGGTCAGCTGCATCTCGCTCATCAGGTGGCTGGAGACGAACACGGTGCGGCCCTCGGCGGCCAGCGACCGCATCAGCTGCCGCACCCACAGCACCCCGTCGGGGTCCAGCCCGTTCACCGGCTCGTCGAACATCAGCACCTGCGGGTCGCCCAGCAGCGCCCCGGCGATGCCCAGCCGCTGCCCCATGCCGAGGGAGAACGACCCGGCGCGCTTGCCCGCCACCGCCGTCAGGCCCACGGTCTCCAGCACCTCGTCGACGCGCCGCACCGGGATGCCGTTGCTGCGCGCCATCGCCTTCAGGTGCGCCCGCGCCGACCGGCCGGGATGCACCGCCTTGGCGTCCAGCAGCGCGCCGACCTCCGCCAGCGGCCGCGGCAGCGCCGCGTACGGGCGGCCGCCGATGAGCGCCTCGCCCGCGGTGGGCCGGTCCAGGCCCAGGATCATTCGCATGGTGGTGGATTTGCCTGTAACAGTATTACGACACTCTTTTGGGGAAGAATAGAGGTATGACCAGCGGAAACGGAGAAGCGGGAGGCGACGGGATGCAGACGCGCGAGGACATCCGAGCCGCAGAGGTCCGGCACGCGATGAGCACGGCCGGGACGATGGAGATCAACGGTGTCGCGGGACGTTGGAACGAGGCCGGGGACGAGTGGACGGCTGATGACCCACACGACACGGACACTCTGATCATGGTCAGGATCTCCGACGCTGACCCCGGTGACGTTCAGGGGGTGGCACGGCAGATTGCCCGCACGTGTGCGCACGCCGCCCAGACCGGGGCACGGGTCCGGATGATCCTGGTGGAGAACGACACCAGCGCGTTCAAGCGCCGCAAGATCGTGCTTCCCAACGGCGACAAGCAGTTGCGCACGGTGCGTCCCAAGTTCCGCCGCGCGTTGTCCCTGCTGGCCGGTGGGATAGTCCGCCGTCTGACCACCTACCACCTGGACCGGACCGTGAGGGACCCGCGTGACCTTGAGGACCTGATCGACGTGGTCGAGGAGTCCAGCCCCCGAGTCGTGTGTGATTCGGTGACGGGCAGTCTGCGTCTGGCCAATGACAGCGACGTCACCACCGCCCGAATCTTGGTCGCCGTGGCCAACCAGGCCAGCCGGGACACCGCCCGCCGGGTGCGGGAAAAGCGCCGTGAGCAGGCCGAAGAGGGCAGGTTCGGCGGAGGCCCGCGCCGTTACGGGTTTGAGCCGGACGGGTCGCTGCGCGAGTCGGAAGCGGGTGCCATCCGGCTTGGTACCGAGCTGACGGTGGCGCAGGCCAAGCCCATGCTTCGTGAGATCACCCGGGACGTCAACGCCCGGGGTTACCGGGACGCCAACGGCAGGCCGTTCCGCTCCGAGCAGTTCCGCGACCTGCTGTTGCGGCCATGCAACGCGGGGTTGTCGGTGCACCGCTCGGGCGTGCGCGGCCGGGTCTATTACACCCCTGATGACGTGGTGGGCTCCCTGCCGCATCGCATCGTCGAGCCGGATGAGTACTGGAGTGTGGTGCACAAGCTGACCGATCCCGACCGCACCACCAACGCGGGGACCACGCCCAAGTGGTTCGGCAGCGGCATCTACCAGTGCCCGTGTGGGGACACCATGCGTGTGCAACGCAGGGAGCACACCCGCACCGACCGCCGCACGGGCGAGCAACGACAGGTGGAACGGCACATCTATCGCTGCCAGAGCACGGATTCCGGACACGCGACGTGCCCCATGCAGGAGCTTGACGCCCTGGTGATCGGTACCGTGCTGGAGTTGCTGGCCAACAGCGACCCCGCCGACATCATCGGGCCGTCCTCAGCCACGGCCAGTGTCCCCGCCCTGCGTGCTGAGATCGCGCGGCACAAGGAGCGGTTGAACGAGATCGCCGCCGACCGCGACGAAGACCTGATCACCCGCTCGCAGATGCTCACCCAGACCGCCAAGCGCCGCGCCAAGCTGGAGCGAGCCCAGGCCGACCTAGAGGCCGCTTTGGCCAACCTCCACCCGGCCGCCCGCGTGATCGGCGCCGACGACATCCAGGCCGCATGGGATGAGCTGGAGTGGAGCCAGCAACGCGAGATCGTACGCCGGATGCTGCGCGTGAAGGTGCGGGCGATCGGACGCGGCACCCGCCTGCCAGTCCGCGACCGCGTCAGCATCACCCGCGCCCCACGCACCAGCCCCCCGCCCGCCACCCAAGCAGCCCACGCCGCCTAGGCCAGGACGCCCCGGCACGCCACAGGGCCGCCCCGCCCGGACCCGCATCCGGACGAGACGGCCCCTGCTGGTTTCAGCGACCGGGACGCTTGACCCGTTGGAACACCCCGGCCAGCCAGCCTCGCTCGTCATCGGTCAGCGGAGCCAGCCCCGCCGCCGTCTGCCGCACCCACTCACGATCCTCATCGGACAACACCACCGCCCGCTCACCCGCCGTGGCGTTCGGCTCGGTGCCGTCCCCGCTCTGTTCCACAAGCACCACACCCCAGGGCCCATGATCACCTGGACAGTCCTGCGCCGACTCCGTCCCACAAACCCCCACCCGCCGCCCTCAATATCGCGCCGCCATGCGGCACCCCCTTTCCCTCATGCGCCCCTGTCAGCGACACCCGCGCGCCGTCCCGCAGAACAGGCGTAAGCCCCGGATACCGCCTACCTCAGTTGCCGTAGCGGGAGATGTCGCACCGCCGGTTGCCGTCCAGCCAGGTGAACGGGGTGCCGCCTAGGTTGTGCACGGTGCGGTTGAGCAGGTTGGCCGCCCACGTCAGGGTTGGCCCGTCCGGGGTGTGTGGCGTGCGGTACATGTGCAGAGTTTGGACCACCAGCACGTTGCCGCGCTGGATGTAGTCGATCACCCGGTATGCCACTGTCCAGGTCCAGTTGCCGCGCGGGTAGGTGTCGTGTTCGATCGCCCGCAGGCTGGCCCAGTTCGGGCCCTTGCCACTGCCGGTGATCTGCCACCGCTGCGTGTGCTCGAAGCCGATCATCCCGTCTGGCCACTGTCTGCGTTTGCTCCACTTTCGGGCCGGACATGCCCGCGCGGCCTGCTCCAGCGTGGTGAACGCTTGCCGTGCCTGTCCCAGGCTGGGATAGGCCACCGCGTGCACCGCGTAGGCGTCCTGGCCGATCGCGCCGCGCCGCGCCTGCCGCCCGTACATCTCGATCACCTTGCCCGGGATCTTCACCCCACCCCAGCCACACACCGGCACACCCAGCACACGCACCAGGCCGAGCCGATGCCGTTCCAGCTTGCCCGGCCGGAACCGACCCGCCTGTTCGGGCCGCGTAAGTGCCCGCCGCACCTGCCCATGCGTCCGATACGGCATCACCACAGGCACCCGCTTGGGCAAGCCCCGCGATGCGCCAGGCGTCGCGCCCGTGCGGGTTGCCTGCTTCGATGTCCCCGCCGCAGGGCCGAAGATCAGCACCAGTTGCACCAGCACCACCCCGACCATGACGACCGTCGCCGCCGTCGTCCAGAACCGCTTGCCGCGCGCGAACACCCGCGCCGTGATCGCGTCCACGCGCCGCCAGAACCGCCGGTACCCGGCCATCACGCGCCGCGCCGTCGCTGTGATCGCTTTGCCTGCCTGCTCACGCATCGTGCCTTCCTTCCTGCCGCCCTCTGCCGTCTTGGTCCGTGCCTGGTCGTGTGCGTGCGCGCTGGTCTGCCGCCGGGGCACGGGGCACGATGGGACGGCCGCGTGTGAAGGCCATCAGCACCCACTCACAGACCACCCGGGTCATCAGGACCGCCGCGATCGCGGCCAGCACCACCACCGGCGCGAAGATCCACCACCCCGCGCCCAGCCAGGACGCCAGGCCCGCGATGAACGCCACCGCCGCCAGCCCCGCCAGCGCTGCGACCGCCGCGCCGACCACGTACAGGCAGCCGATCAACCGGGGGGTGACCATCTGCTCGAACCGCACATCGGCCAGCCCGCGCAGCACGCCCCGGCTGCGGTACGGGCCGCTCATCACAGCCCCCACCAGTCACACGCCGAGGCCAGCAGCCCGACCGGCGCCACCACCACCAGCCCGAACACCACCAGCGCCCGCCACAAACGGGGGTAGCGGTCGCGGAAGGGCACCCGCAGCCGCACCGTGAACCGGTTGCTTCTGCGGCTGCTGGTCAGGAACGGCAGGTACACCAGGTACCGCAGCAGCCACAGCCCGACCACGATTCCGATCACCTCGATCACGGCTGCTCACCCGCCCGCGCCCGCGTCGCCAGATCGGCCGCCGCCCGCACCGCTGCGTGATCACGCGCTAGCGTCGCCGCGAGATCGGCGTCCCCGGGGCGGGCCCAGCCGGTGCCCAGGTACCGCCAGTCCCGCACGATCACCGTGCCGCCGTCATCGGTCCTGGCCGCCGCCCACGGATCACCCGCCGCGCCGTCATCGGTGCGTGTCGTGCTCCGCCAGGCCCGCCGGACCGCGCGAAGCACGGTCAGGGTGATGGAGTAGCGGCGCGATTTGGTGGCGAAGTGGCCCGCGAACCCCAGCGTGTGTACGTGGTCGGCGAACCGGTACGCGGCGCATTCGGGCAGGCGTGATAGCCGGAAGCAGGCCGCGACCAGCAGCATCACGTGCGGGGAGGCCACCCGCCGACTGATCCGCGCCGCATCGGTGCGGCCGAACTTGCGGGGTGGCAGGCCGCCGAGTACATCCCCGGCGGTCTTGGTGGCGTACTTGGCCAGATACGCCGCCGCCCGCTCCGGATCGCTGACCGGCGCCACATCCAGTTGCGCACCCCACCGCGCCGTCCGCACCCGCGAGGCCACCTCGGGCAGCGGGACGGCTACCCGGCCAGCGGCGTACCGGATCGCCGCCTCCAGCACCGTCACATCCGCCCACGCCGGAGGCGCCACCACCCGGTCCGGGTCATCGGGGTGCACACCGTCCAGCCGGATCACCGCGTGCAGGTGCACCGCCGCGCGCTTCTGAAATTCGGCGACCTTGACATACGACACCCGGATCAGGTCCCGCACCGCCCGTACCGTGATCGGCGTCCCCGTCCGCTCCCCACCCAGCCGGGCCAGCGCCCGATACAGGTAGATCACGGTGCGGCGCCACAGTTCGGGGACCGCGCCGTGCCACAGCACGTGACCGGTGTAGTCGTAGCAGTCCCAGCACAGCGGCGACCCCACCACCGCATCCCCGGCGCTGTGCCGCTCGTCGCACCACGCCCGCATGGCATGCGCGCACACCAGCGGCCCGACCCGCTTGCGACACGGCCCCTCACCCGCCACCCGGTGCACCGCCCCGAAGCCGGGCGCCGTGAAGGTCGCCAGCACCACCGGATGCCCCGCCACCGTGACCGGCACCCCATCGAGCCCCGGACCGGCCGCCGTGACGCTGGGGGTCCGGCCACGCAGCCCGGCCGCGATCACATGCCAGGTATCGCGCCGGTAGGTCTCCGCACAGGACGCGCACACCGCCGCGCGGCGGTCCTTGCACGCCAGCAGCAACGCCCCATCCGGCTGACCCGCCGTGGAGTACTCCGCCAGCACCTCACCCGTGCCCGTGTCCACCGCCGCCGCACCACCGCGCACCCGAACCGGCCGCGCGCAATGCCCGGCATGCTCGACTTGACGCGACCACGCCCGCCAACCCTCAGGGTCAGCGACCCGTGCCAGCATCCCGGCCAGCACGCCGCCCCGTTCTGGGCCAGGGTTCACCCGTGCGGGGTCCGCCGCCGGCCGAACTTCGCCCCTTCGGGGTGGCCTGCGGCCATTCCGCCGGCCGCTCATGCCTGCCCGCCCGTGCCGCACTCGGACGCCGGGTCGTCACCCGCGTTTCCCGGGTGCTGCGTGTGGCGGCCGTAGGGGCTGTGGCCGTAGCAGTACCGCCACAGACACCACACCAGCGCGTACCAATCGGGAGAGTCGTCCTCGATCAACGGGAAGTCGTAGGCCGTCAGTACGTCTGCCACTTGACGTACCAGGTCCATCGAGAACGCCGCCGGTTGTCCCGGCCCGGGATGGTTCACCGGATACACCCGGCCCGCCACCTTGGCCGCGCACGGACACACCTGCTCTACCAGCGCTTGAGAAAACGCCATCGCGTGCTCCCTTCGAAAGGGGGTTGGGCTCCGCGCGGCGGGCACGCTGCCGCCGACCCCGCCACGCGGAGCCCGAGAAACAGACAGAGAGAAGAAGGGGAAGAAGAGGGGCGCCGGGTTACACCCAGGCGTCACCCGCGACCAGCCGCCGTAGCGCCGCGCCTTGGGCCACGATCGACCGGATCTCGTCATCGTTGAGGTAGTAGGACTTCACCCGACGCGGCCACGACCCCTCAGCGTGCAGCCACCCCACGCCGCGTGTGCGGCGGTCGATATCGGCCGCTGAATAGCCCGCGCTGGCCATCCCGGAACCGAGGATGGTGTCGGAGGCTTGCGGGGTGTTGCACCGCATCGCCCACCGCAGCGCCACCAGATCCCGCAACGCCGTAGGGACCACATCGCCGCTGGGTTTCTGCGTCGCCAGCGCGGCGAAGATCCGCGCCGCCCGGCCCCGCGCGATCACATCGATCGCCAGCCCGTTGAAGTGCCGCCGCGCCGCCAGATCCAGATGCGCGGTGAAGAACCGCAACTCATCCACCGCCACCACGATCATCGGCGCGTCCTGGGCCAGCAGCATCCGGCGTCCGGCCGATTCCAGCAGCTCATACCGCCGGTCCATTTCCTTGATCAGGTCCTCTAGCTGCGCGATCGCGGCGTCCATGTCGGCGTAGGTGATGCGGGTCATCACCGGCCGCCACAGCGCCAGCTCGACCCGTTTGGCGTCCCACCCCCAGATCTGTGTGTAGGGGTCCAGCGCCGCAGCGGCCAGGATCAGCGACAACGCCGCCGACTTGCCCGCCTCCGGCTCACCACCCAGCACGATGTTCTTGCCCTCGAACCGCACCGCCACCGGATCACCCATGTCGTCCACACCCAGCGGCACCGCAGCACCGAACGAGCGTTGACCGCCGCCCGCCCACGGCCACCGGATCGGCACCGACACCTCCGGATCGGCGGGGTTGGCGAACGGGTCACGCCGCACGATGTCCACATGCGCCAGATCCGCGCGATCCATGTCGCGTGACACCCGGACCTCACGCACCCGCAGCACCGCCGCGACCCGTTCCGCTTCGGCCTCCAGCTCCTCCACCGTCGAGCCGCGCGGCACCCGCACCAGCAGCCGATCACCGCCCGGCACCCGCCGAGCCTTGCGGATGCGCGGTATCCGGTCATTGACCGTGGTCAGCATCGCGAACCGGCACGCCCGATCCCACTTGCGCCGCAGCCGACCCCGCCGCCAGACCCGCGCCGCCGCCCGACGTGTCCAGGGCACCAGCCCTGCGATCACAGCCGGACCCAGCGGTGCCGCCACCGCACCGGGCCAGCCGCGCGAGAGCCATCCGGCCGCAGCCAGAAGTGCGAGCACCAGGGCCGCGCCGATCTCACGGCGCCACAGCCACGACGGCCGCACCACCCACAACATCAGCGCGGACCCGACCGTCAGCCGGGCGCGCACCGGCAGTTCCGGGCGTTGCAGCACCGGAGGCAGCCCGACCCGCCCCGGCGCCTCCACCCCGCTGTAGCGGCGGTCCGGCCCGCTCACCACACGCCCCCACGACCACCGCCACGCCGCGCCCCCGGCCACCCCTCACCCTGGCCAGCCTCACCAGGCGGGATGGGAGCCACCCGCCTGTCTTCCGGCGCCACGCTCAGGTCAGGCGGGTCGTTCACCGTCTGGTCCTCGTTGCGTTCCCGGCTGAAATCGCGGCTGTATTCGCTGTGCCGGTCGCCGCCCGACTCCCCGCTCTGCCCGGGCGGGTAGGGATCAGGCAGCGTGCGTTCGCCGTTCAGTTCCCGCGCGTCGCCGCGCCGCTCGTGCACCCAGGCGGCATATGCCTGCCAGCACAGCCCGTGCAGCTCCTGCCACACGTTCTCGGGTACCAGGCTGATGACCATGTCGAACACCGCGATCCCGCCCAGGCACCGGCCTTCCGGTAGATGCGTCCAGGCGTTCCGGCCGCCCGAGCGCACATGCAGCCAGCCATGCGGCGCCGCCTGGTCCGGCCCCAGCCGCACCCCAGCACCCTCCAGCGCGCCGCACCCCAGCGCCGCCGACAGCACCCGCCGCCGCTGCCGCTCGGAGATGTGCACGTGCCGCAGCCACGTCGGGCCCGCCGGTTCAGCCAGCGAGTAATGCACCCGCACCGGCCCCGTCATGCCGACCGTCACCACCGACGCCGACACCCCACCGTCCCAGCCGTCATCGCTCGCGCCGACCGCCACCATCGTGTCCGCCGCCAGCCCGGCCCGGCCCGACAGCCGCCCCACCACACGCCCGATCACTTCTGCGCCGCCTTCCCCGACGCAGCCACCGCCGTGCCCGCCGCGCTGTCGGGCAGGTTCGCCGCCGCGTTCGGGGGCGCGGTGATCTCCAGCCGATCGGCCGTCCACCACATCACCACATCGCCCTTGCGCTCGATCGAGTTGAGCACCAGGCCCACCGGCCGCACGAACGCGCCCTGTCCCAGGCCCGGGTCACCCTCGACCCCGACCTTGATCGGTGCCGACCCCTGCCCGTCCATCGCCAGCAACCGCACCTGAAACAGCGGCCTGCCGTCATCAGACGTCCGGAGCTCACCGGTCTCGAACTTGCGGCGCTGTTCCGGCAGGTCCGCCACCAAGAACGTGAGCCGCTCCATCTGCACACGGAATTCCACGTGCACACCTCCACACCTCGGATGGTGCCAAGCTAGGCACCTTTGCACCTAGGTTGTCCCGAAGTGCGGGCATTCGTAAACCCACTCGGCACCACTTGCGTGCCAAGCTAGGCACGCTAAGGTAGGGCCGGAACGGTAAAGACGCTGGATATCGACTAGGCACCTACAAGGCGGTGGCCGCATTGGGCCAAGACGACGCGTTTAGCCCCAGCCCCACCACGGGCTCACGCGACACCACCACCGGCAGCGCCCCCGCGCTGTACGCCGTCATCCGAGACGAGATCATCGGAGACATCCTCAGCGGCACCTACCCGCTGGGCTCCCTGCTCCCCTCCAACGCCCAGATCTGTGAGCGCTGGCAGGTCTCCCACCGCACCAGCCGCCGCGTCCTTTCCGAGCTCGCCGAACTCGGGTGGGCACGCTCAGCCGGAACACGCGGCTACATCGCCGCCCAAGGCACCACCGACGCCTACAACCGGTACGGCCCCACCGAACCCGACCACAGCGACGCAACCATGCCCGACCCCCGCAGCTTCACCCCGTCCGGACCCGCCCCGTCCGGACACACCCAGCCCGGCTACACCGGACCCACCCCGCCACCACCCGCCTACTACACCGGCCAGCCCACACCCGGCCAAATGGAACCCGGCGGACCAGCACCGGGACAGCCACCACCGGGCCACCCCGGCCCCGGCCAGGCCACCGGATACCCGCCCGCCGCCGCACCGGGCGCGGCCCCCTACAGCCCGCCCCGGCCCGTGCACACCATCCCGCTGGGGGGCGGCATCCCCGCCGAACTCACCGCCGTGCACCACGTGCAAGTCAGCATCGAGCCCACGCCGCCCGAAGTCGCCCACGCCCTGCAGATCACCGGCACGCCCGGCCCCATCCACGTCCGGCGCCGTGTCATCACCGACACCACCGGACAGATCCCGCTGGAGTTGCGCACCAGCTACACACCCGCCATCGACCCGGCCAGCGCGCTCGCCCGGCCCGACGTCATCACCGAACCCTGGCCCCAGGCGCTAGCCACGCACACCGGCCGCGCGCCCGCCACCGCCACCAGCCACATCCACGCCCGCCACCCCCAGCCCTTCGAGGCAGGCGCCCTCCACCTGGCCGCAGACGCCATCGTGCTCGTACGCGACACCACCACCCGCGCCGCCACCGGCACACCCATCGACTACACCGTCAGCGTGTGGCCCGCCGAATCCACCCGCGTCCAGGCCGACGACCACGCCACCCACTGAACCCCGCCAGGCGCCAGGACAGCGGTACGTCATCCACTTCACGTACCGCGCCGGTCGGGCAACCGGTCAACGTACAGGCCCGGCCCAAAGGGCCCGTCTGGTGGCGGTCAGCGCCGGGGCAGCGGCTTCTAGCACTCCACACACTTGCCTGGAATTGCCGCAACGGCGCCGGCCGGACTCGCCTGAACGGCTGCCCCTACGGGGTGGCCTACGGCCATACCGGACGGCCCCGACCCTGCCACCGAACCGGGAAGCCGCGGCCCCTTCACCCCTCAGGCTCACTCGCATGGCCAGCCGCAGTGCAGCACACCCACCCCCACCGCATACACAGCGGATCATCGTCACCCAGCATCGCGCTAGAAGGGGCGTTTGCCGGGATCGGCCGCCAGATAGGTCACCAAAGCCACGAACACACCTGCCAGCACCTCAGCAGGACGCACATCCGTCCCGGCCGGAGCGCGAGCGTCACCGGCCACCTTCACCGTCAGCACCTTGATCAGCCACTGCCGTAGCCGCCGATCGATGCACCCCTCGCGGGCGTACTGCTTGGCCACCGCCGCAGGCGACAGCCCCGACACCCGCGCCACCTCAGCCACAACCCCGGCCGCCATCCCACCCATCAGCCGCCGCACCGGGGCGGCCCCGAAAGTGTCCTCAAGTTCCGCGAACGCCTCGAAGGCTGGACGCATCGCCTCTGCCTCCTCCTCGCGCATGGCCCGTATGAGGTCGCGCAACGCCGTTTCGACCGCCAACACCATCTCCACCGACCGCACCGGATCACTCACCAGCGCTCTCCATCCCGCCTTGCGGTCCGGCCTGCGATCCGCCTGCGGAGGCGGGGAGCCGGTAGAGGTAGCTGGACCGTGCTGGGTTGGTATCAAACCCCGTGGTTGTTCTGGCATGCCTGGGGTTGAGGTATGCCGTTCCCCTGCTGTCGAGTCGCTCAACGGTTCCGTCTTTGACCATGCACCTGAGAGCGATTCTGGTTTGGTCGATCCCGTAGCCGACCCCGCGTGCGATATCCCATACGCGGGCCGGTTGGGTTTGCTCAGCGAGAAAGTCTGTGATCGCCGCTTTGATGGTCGCGCTGGCTTGTTTCACGAGTCACATCCGGTGTTGCCTGAGAAGGAAACCCCGGTCACCGTGCTTTCCCTGCCATCCAGAGCGCGGTGACCGGGGCGTGCTGTCGGGGGTTAGGCCCGGCGCCTGAATTTGCTCGCGGCCTGCGCCAGCGTCACAGCTGGCCAGCCGGAGAAAACCAGGGACTGCACAACGAGAAGGATGATCAGACCTAGCGGTCTGATCACCGCCAGATCCGCCGCCGCCTGTGCCTCGCTACTTGTGGAGTTGCCTGCCGCTACACGCTGCAGAAGCCTCCAGGCATGCCACGAGTAGAAGGAGGCACCGCTAAACCACACAAGCCACATGACGTCGGTAAGGGAGAGTCCGTCCAACGGCCTATGTCCTTTCGTTTCTCTTGGGAACTCGCTGACAGAAAGCACAGAGCCCCCCTGATTAACTGAGCAGCACAAGAGGGCTCCGCACGTTTTGGACTCCACAGTCATGTATCCCTAGACATTCCCCCTCCCTTCAAGAGCCTGATCCCCCCGGTCAGGGGTGTCTTAGTCGGGAGAAGCCTTGCCGCGAGGTTCAATTCCCCACTCAGCGATTTTGTGGTCCAATTCCAGGACGCGCTTCTCCAGATGATGCAGGTACTTGAATCCGATCTGCACGGACCCGCGTTTAGCTTGGAACTCGTTCCCAATACGCTTGAACTCCCATTGCGGGTACCTACGCCTCATCCGCCGCAGGTGCCAAGCGAGGACCGGTTCAATGACAAGGGGACTCACCTATCCAGAGCCCCCGCTCACGCCCGTCTCATTCACGCGCCGCCGCCTTCCCGCGCGCGCTGACGCGCCGCCGCCCGCTCGATGATCGACCCATACGCCGCGACCGCTTCCTTGGCCGTGACGCCCGGCACTCCCGTGATCGCCTCCACCACCTCTTGCGGCGGCCCCCAGCCATCACCCGACGTCGGTGGCATCTCGCCCGGCAGCCGCACCACCGGCAGCAGCGCCAGCAGCCGGTTGTAGGCCCACACCGCCTCACCGATGTCCCGGTTCCGGTCGTCACGGGGCGCGCCATCGGCGGCCTGCTCACCCATCCCGGCCACCGCCCTGGGCATCCTGTGCGCTCTCGGCGACGCCTTCAGGCAGCAGGCCCAGCAGCCCCAGCCGCTCGCGCACATGCGCCAACGTCCCCGATCCCACATTGCGGAAATCGGTCAGCTCACCCGACACCGCGAGCTTGGCCACCTCACCCACCGTGCACCAGGCCGACAGGCTCACCGCCCCCCGGCACACCCTTCCGGCCACCCGCGAGTCCAGCACCCACAGCAGGCACCGCACCGGACAGCCCGCCGTGATCGCGTGCGGCCCCTCGTGACTGATCCGCTCGCCCCGCGCCTCCAGCCTGCGCGCCGCCTCAGCACTGATCGCCACTTGCAAGCCATCCGACAGCCCCTGCGCCCGCATCGCCCCCTCAAAGGCACCGAACACAAGCACACGCGCCGTCTCCAGCGGTATCCACCGCACCGCACTTCCTCCGCCGCGCTCCGACTCCTCATCCCACGCGGCCGGAGCCCTTTTGATCAGTCCCTCCCGAGCGGCCTGCCGTGCGTCCGGATCGCCATCCATGCCCCGCACCAACAGCGCCCACAGCTCTCGGTCAATCGCGACGTCCCCGCCGCCAACCCACTCGCCGTGGCTTGACATGCTCATCACCGCACCTCACGATTCGCCGCATGTGTCCCATGGGCACGACGGCCCCACCGAACCCGCCGCCCCACACCGGGCGCTTCCTCCGGCCCCGGCGTGACCACCAACCGCGCCGCCGTCTCCGTCTGAGTCCCGTTCGTCTGCGCGGAGTTGTCGCCCGCGATGGTCACCAGACGCCGCGCGCCGAGTTCATCCAGCCGACGCCCCAGCGCCGCCGCCGTCTTCGCCTCGATCAGCCGCTCATGGTTCGGCGCAAACGCCCACCACGAACCCGTGACCCGACCCAGCCACGCACACACATCGGGGTAGCGCCGCTCCAGTTCCCACGCCAGCCTCCCCGGATCTACCGGGACAGACCCACGTGACGATGCCGACGCATCGGATACCTTGCCCATAGCCGGACCTCCCTTGTCCGGTCAGGCCCCGGGGTCCCGGTGTTTCCACCACCGGGCCGGGGCCGCCTGCTTCCTACGGCCCCTTTGTGACGTGCCGAGATACGGCACGTCTCCCACGTGATTGGGGCGGATTCTGGTGGGAATCACTCCTGGTGTGCTTCACTGATTAAACGTTTACTGAGTTGCCTAGCGTCGCCGCACCTGTACAGGTGGGTCAACGTTCCATGCCAGAAGTGGTATGAGCTTCAATCACTTCGCCCGCTGGCTCAACGTTTGCCCCAACTGATCGGGGAAGCTGCTTAAGGAGGAGGAAGTGCGCGCATGCCGGGTCTAAGCGCCAACGACATCGCGGCGGTCCTACGGGATCGCATCCTCAGGGAGGACTCGCCATATCCCCGGGGGACCGACTTCCCTAGTCAGAGAACGCTGGCGGCTGAGTTCGGCGTCAGTGACAGCACGATCAACCGCGCACTCCAAGGACTGCGCAGACAGGGCTTGATCAGCCTGGGCCAAGGAAGAAAGACGAAGGTGACCTACATGCCCCAGATCACCCGCGACGCGCGCGACCGCTACGCCGCGTCTAAGCGCGTCGAGGACCGTGGCGGTTTCGCCGCCGAGGTACGCCGTCAAGGCATGACCCCGCGCTCAGAAACCACTGTGCGCCGCGAGGTGCCGCCAGCCCGGGTTGCCGAGTTGCTCGGCATTGACCCGGACGCTGAGGTGCTTGTCCGCGACCGCGACATGTACGCCGACGATGTCCTTGTGCAGAAGGCACCCAGCTTCATCCCGGGTGACATTGCGTTCGGGACGCAGTTGGAAGATCTCACCCAGCCACCCGGAGGCATGCTTACCCGCATGAAGGAACTCGGCTACGAAGAGGTCGAGGCCGACGAGTACCTCACACTGTCCCGGCCACCCACAGGCGAGGAGCAGCAGTACTTCGACATCCAGGATGACCAACCGGTCTTCGAGATGTATCACGTCGCCTACGACGCAAACGGACGCGCCGTGGAAGTCTCCTGGCACCGAGGCCCGGTCCACCTGTGGGGCGAGTTCATCTACCGCGTGAAGATCAAGCAGGACTGATCGGCCACGCCGAACGTGTGAGGCTTTTCCCTACCAGGGTCAAGAGCCCGCGCCTACGGCGCGGGCCGGGGCAGTCTCACGGCCAGGCGTCGCCGGCGCACCTCCCTTAACGGTCGCCCCTACGGGGTGGCCTCCGGCCAGATCCGACGGCAACGCCCTCCCATCGCGCGGCCCTGACTCACGGCGGATCCGCCGGGGTTGGCTCTGTCCGCCCGTCCGACTTCAGTCTCCGCGCTGACCCGGCTTCGCCGGGTCAGCGCCCCACGTCTGCCGCATCGCGTCCGGGACCGCGCGGGGCCCCTACCCCACGCGGCCCGTCGCGTGCGTCGCGTGGGCCGCTTCCCGGCGGCCGTGCAGCGCGTCGCCTGACCGTCCGTGCGTCCAGCTCCGCCCCGACGTCCACACCGTTCATCGCCCGCGCTCTGAAGGGCTATCCCGTCAGTCCTAGCCGTCGCATCTCCGAACGGATGCCGTTGCTACTGCGCCCCAGCCGTTCGCAAATCTCCACCATCGACGCGCCCGCACTCACCAACTCGCGTAGCGTCGCCCGCTCGGCATCAGTCCACGGCCTGCCGTGGTTTGGTGCATGATCACGCAGTCGTTCCGTCCGGGCCGCTGCACCGGGGTTCACGCTCTGGATCACCTCGGCAGGCACACGCAGCACCGCTTCGCCTGACGCGTCCAGCAACACCAGCTCGGCTGCCTCAACGTCCAGCCGCTCCGCCTCGACCGCACCGAACTTCTGAGGACTCGTAAACGTCAGCACCAATTTCACGCCGCCGCCTCCCACTGCATCAACTCCAGGCGCGAGTGATACCCCACCCCCCCAACCGCTACGCCAAGTCCCCAGGTTGCCTCTCCCCTCGCTCTTTCGCCGGAGGGCTCCTCAGGCGGACAGAAGTCCATACCCTTTCGAGGGCTACCACCCCGTGGATTCCTGTCCACCTGTCCACGCCCAGGGCTCATAGAAGTGGAGCGCCGCAGCGCCCAACGCCACCTCCAACGCCACCAGTCCAATCACCGCCACCAGTCCGATCACCGCCAGCACGGTCTTGGTCTTCATGACTCCAGGTCACCAGGCACTCGGCAAAGGGCAGGCAATGGGCAGAGTTGTAAGACGCCCCTTGCCCAGCGCTCAGCGCCCCAGTAGGCGACCAACCTTGAGCTTCATTCGCTTCCCAACCAACCCCGACCCCCACCCCTGACACGGACCCGCCTCCGGCGTAGGGCAGTACCTATAAGAGCTGTGCGACCCTGCCAGCCCGCTAAGCCACCGACCCGCAGCCCCAACTAGGCGCTGCCTATTCCGAGGGCTGAGCGTGCGCACGGGTGGCCGGATGCGTCCTTGACCGGGGACCCCTTAGCGGACCGCACAGCGGGCGTTTCGCCGGGGACCCCCAAGGGGCACCCGTTCGCCGGGACAGGCTAAGCGGCCCGCAACCCCGGTCAAGGCCGCATCCGTCCACCCAAACGGCGCTACTCTGGCGAAACGAGACCATCGCACACGTCACCGGAAGAAGTGTCACAATCCGGTGACGGTCTTGCCCGCCCCGTTCGGGCCGAGGAACCCCGTCACCTTCCCCGGCGCGATCTCCAGGGACAGGTCGCTGACCGCGTCCTTGTCCCCGTACCGCTTGGTGAGTCCTCGCAATGTGATCATCGAGCCTCCCGGCTCTCTCTGTCATGCCGTTCCGATGTCGGTCTCGACGCTAGGAACCGGGGGAGTGCCGCCACAGTGCGCGAACGCCACCCGCGTTCCCTGACTTTCGTCAACCTCGGCTTCATCCCGGCCATCTGGACCATCACGCACCAGTAGGAACGAACCTGTCCTACTGGGCTCCTACCGTCGGGGCATGACGAACTCGCAGCAGGACATCCGCCCGTTCCGCATCGACATCCCGCAGGCGCAGCTCGACGACCTCAACGCACGGCTGGCCAACACGCGCTGGCCAGACGAGCTGCCCGGCGTCGGCTGGGACCGGGGCGTCCCGGTGGCGTACCTGAAGGACCTGGCTGAGCACTGGCGCACCCGTTATGACTGGCGGGTGCACGAGGCCGCGCTCAACGAGCACCCGCAGTTCATGACCACCATCGACGGCCAGAACATCCACTTCCTGCACGTGCGCTCACCCGAGCCGGACGCGACCCCGCTCATCCTGCTGCACGGCTGGCCCGGCGGCGTCACCGACTTCCTGGACGTGATCGGGCCGCTGTCGGACCCGCGTGCGCACGGCGGTGATCCGGCCGAGGCGTTCCACCTGGTGATCCCGTCGCTGCCGGGGTTCGGGTTCTCCACGCCGCTGGCCGGGCCCGGCATGAGCGCGGCCGGGATGGCGGGCGTGCTGGTGCGGCTGATGGCGGCGCTCGGATACGGGCGGTACGGGGTGCAGGGCTATGACACCGGTTCGTGGGTCGGCCCGGAGATGGGCAAGCAGGACCCCGCGCACGTCACCGGCGTCCACCTCAACGCAATGATCACGTTCCCGGTCGGTGCGGACGGTGAGATGGACGGCCTCACCGAGACCGAGCAGCGCCGCTGGCAGGCGATGCAGGACTTCAATGACGGCTACCTGCAGTGCAACTCCAAGAGGCCGCAGACCGTCGCCTACGGCCTGCACGATTCGCCCGCCGGGCAGCTCGCCTGGATCGTGGAGAAGTTCAAGGAGCTCACCGACCCCGAGGACGGCCTGCCCGAGGACAGCGTCGACCGCGACCGCATCCTCACCGACGTCTCGATCTACTGGCTGACCGGCACCGCCGGATCGGCCGCGCAGGTCTACTACGAGGAGATGTCCGCCGCTTCCTGGAGCAGCACGGCCGAAGCAGGCGAAGCGGGGGAGTGGGACGCCGGCAGCGCCGAGTGGGACTCCTCCGCAACCGGGGACACCGGCGAGGACGGCGGGGGCGGATGGGCGCCCGAGCGCGGGACGGTGCCGACCGGGGTGCTCGTCTCCAATCACGATGTGACCATCCGCCGGTGGGCCGAACGCGACCACAACATCGTCCACTGGACAGAGCTGGGCCGCGGCGGCCACTTCCTGGCGATGGAGGCACCGGACCTGCTGGTCGACGACGTCCGCGCGTTCTTCCGCAAGCTGCGCTGAGCCCGCCGCCGCTCCAACGTCCCGCCGTCCCAAGATCCCGGTGCCGCCCGGCACCGGGATCTTGGGCGCGGATCGGTCAGGCGGGCGGGTAGTGGCCCTTGCGGCCGTTGCCCGACATCACGTCCGGCAATGTCTCGGCCGCCGTCGTGGGCGCGGCGAGCCCGCCGGGCTCGGCTCGCGCGGGCACCGGGACCGGAGCCCGGTCGAGGATCGCAGGCGGCGTCCCGAGCAGGAACGCGGCACCCGGCCGCATCCGCATCGACTCCACCAGCGGGGCCAGCAGCCGCGCCATCAGCAGCACGACCACCGGCGCCACCGCCACGCCGAGCAGGAACCCCACCGCGACGTCATGCGGGTAGTGCACACCCACGAACACCCGGGAGAACGCCATCAGCGCCGCCAGCGGCAGCACCACCGCCGCCATCGACCGCCTCGCCACCACGATCACGGCCGCCGACGCCGCCGCGATCGTCGCGTGGTTGCTGGGGAACGACCAGTCGCCCGGTGACGGGCACGCCGCGATGTTGGCCGCGTCCACCACCGCCCGGCAGGGCCGTTCCTCCTCCAGGAAGGTCTTGGAGACCTCGCTGACAAGGTAGGCGGCGACCACCGCGAACGGCGCCGCCAGCGCCAGTCCCATCGCCCGGCCTGTCCCGCCGCGGGCGCGCCACCAGCCCGCCACGAACAGCGCGGCGAACAGCAGGAGGCCCGCGTCGGTGCCGATCTCGGCCACCACGTGCACCCATGACGGCAGCCCGTCGGCGAACTCGGTGATAGCGCGGTACCAGTCGGCGCTGAATCCAGGCGCTTGCATGCTCTCCCTCACGTACGGAACGGCCACTCGCAAGGTGAGATCCTCCAGCAGACCGGGAAAGTTCACCCCACGTTCATCGAAATGTGGTGAATGTCAGGCTAAAGAGTGATCATTAGGCGGCGGATCATCCGGAAGGCAGAACTTTGCCCCTACTTTCGGCAGGGTCCTGCGAACGATGTACACCCGGTTCGTCATGCCGGAGGACGACCACGGCGCCCCCCGCGGCCATGCTGGAAACACCCAGCACGAACGGGGAGGAAACCCGATGACCACGCCCGACTTCACCAAGCCCGCCACGGCCCTGCGCGCGGGCGACGCCGAACGCAACGCCGTGATCGAACGTCTCGGCGACGCCCTCGCCGAGGGCGCTCTGGACACCGCCGAGTACAACCGCCGTCTCGAACTGGCCGCCACCGCCGTCACCATGGACCGGCTCGAGCTGCTCACCGCCGACCTGCCGGTCTCCCGCGCCGCCCAGGCCAAGGCCGAAGCCGCCCGAGAAGAGGCCGACAAGCGCGAATGGCTCAACGAATGGGGCTACTGGGGCGCCGGCGCCCTCATCATGACGGTCATCTGGGGCGTCTCCTCACTGAACGCGGGGGAGCTCAAGTGGTTCTGGCCCATCGCGCCCCTCGGCATCTGGGCCGCGGTCCTGGTGTCGTACGCCATCTGGCCGGACGCCAAGGACAAACACCGCAGGTCCATCCGCCACTGACGGGCGCCGCAAAACCCGTTAGCCCCCTCCGCCCACGATGCACCACACTTGGCTGATCGTGAGCAACCTGCACATCTTCGACATGGACGGCACGCTTCTCGCCGGGTCCACCGCCAACCTCGAGGTGGCCCGGCAGCTCGGCACCCTCCCCGAACTCCACGCCCTCGAAGCCCGGTTCGCCGACGGCACCCTGGACACCCGCGGCTTCTCCGCCGCCATCCACGCCCTCTGGCGCACCCTCACGCCAGCCCAGGTCGCCGCCGCCTACACCGCCGGGCCCTGGCTCAACGGCATCGCCGACGTCGCTGCCGACATCCGCCGCCGCGGCGAACGCTCCGCGGTCATCACCATGTCGCCCGACTTCTTCGCCCGCCACCTGCTCGACCTGGGCTTCGACGAGGTCGTCGCGTCCCGCTTCCCGCCGCTGCCGTTCACCGCCCCGCTCGACCCCGCCGGCATCCTCACCCCGGCCGACAAGGTCCGCATCGCCGACGACCTGCGCACCCGCTACGGCCTCACCCGCGCCCAGTGCGTCGCCTACGGCGACTCCGTGTCCGACGGCCCCCTCTTCCGCCACCTCACCCACACCGTCGCCGTCAACGCCGACCACCACCTCGCCGGCATCGCCGCCGCCGACTACCGCGGCAACGACCTCACCCAGGCCTACCGCCTCGGCCGCAGTCTCCTCGACACCCCCGCCTGACCACCAAGACGAGCCGTGCACGTTCAGTCGCGGGGGCCCCGGCCCGAGCAGGGCCACACCGGGTGAACGCGCCTGCGGCTCACCAGGACGTGACCGCCGAGGCTGCCTCGCCCCTGCATCTGGAGTGGGCGGCATCCGGATTGGCCGGGAGCAAATCCCGCAACCACCATCGCGATCTGCGTTCGTCCACTTACCGTGGGTTACATGACCTGGCCCCCGCACCCGCCCAGGCCGCGCCGCACGGCGGGGGCCCGGTCCACCGCGGCTCTCATTCTCTTCACGGTCGCCGCCGCCACAGCCGTCTGGGTCACCGTCCAGGCCGCCCACCACACCCCGCGCAGCGGCCACGGCGACCTCGCGCCCTCCGGACCGGGCACGCCGTCCGGGCCGGGCACGCCGTCCGCGCGCCGCAGCGGCGCACCGCCATCCCCGCACGCCACCGCCTCAGCGTTGATCGGCCAGCAGGACACCACCCGCCCCGACCCCGCTCCCGCACGCGCCCGGGCACGCGCTGGCACGCCAGATGACCGCATGCCAGAAGCCCGCACGCCGCGCCCTGTTCCGCCACGGCCTTCGCGCAAGCTGCCGCGCCGCCCACTCCAGGCCAAACCACGCAAGCCCGCGCAACCTCAGGTACCCGCCTGGATCCGCAGCGAATGCGCACGCCGCTTCGAAGACGGCCCGCGCCGCTCCGCCTGCGTCATCCACCTCCAGCAGACCCTCGGCCGCTGACACCCCGAGATCGCCCGCACGGGCGCATAGGCCCTCCACCGCGGCAACCCGACCCTTGGCCGGCCGAGGTCGTTTGCGCCGAGCCCCCGTGCCCGCCCGTCATGGTGATCGCGCTCATGGCGACGTTTCGACCAGGACGACTACGCTGCGACCTGCGTGCGCGAGTGCCAGCGTCCTCCCCGCTCATGGAGGCCGCCACGACCACCTCGTACACGCCCCGTGTGCATGCACGGGGCGTGCCGTTCAGCAGACTGCCCAGGGGACGGCCGGGCGATCCGGCCCCGGCCCCGCGAGGACCACGCCCAGGCATGTGCGGTCGTCCCGGGGCGACCGATATCGTCGCGCCAGGAGGCGCGACGATGGGCTGGTGGCAGATTGACGCGGACACGCTCGCGCGGGGCCGCTTCGTCATCTCACCTTTGGCGGAGACCATCGCCGCGCTCAAGACCCTTCACCACGCGGCGGCGGCCCACCCCGGTGAACGCACCTGGCTCGACACGCACCTGCCCGCCTACCGCCGGCGCCTCGCCGCCGATCCCGTCACCGCGCTCCTGATCCACGCCGCCCTGGGCCCCACCTGGAACGCCACCTTCCTCACCCCCACGCCCGACGGCGACTCCACGTTCGACGACGGCTCCGCGTTCGACCAGGAACTCGCCCGCGTCCGCGCCACCGCGCCCGATGCCGCACGCACCGACCTCGGACCTTCCCTGCGCGGCCCGCTCCCCGCCGCTCTCGACCGCGACGACCTGCCCGAACGCGCCGCGAACCTCCTCCACTGGGTCTGGACCAGCACCGTCCACCCCACCTGGCCGCACCGCCGCCGCGTCATCGAGGCCGACATCGTCGCCCGCACCGTCCATCTCGGCCACGGCGGCTGGTCGGCCGCCCTCGGCGACCTGCGCCCCGGCATGCGCTGGCTCGGCGGCGACCGCCTCCAGATCACCACCCGCGACCACCCGCCCCGGCATCTCACCGGCGACCAGCTCGTGTTCGTCCCCGTCACCCCTCACCGGACGTGGCTCGCCTGGGACGACGCCCACCGGCGCTCCGCCGTCGTCTATCCCTGCTCCGCCACCCTCACCACCGCGCGGCAGAGCCCCGCCGCCGCGTCACTCGCCGCCCTCCTCGGACCCGTGCGAGCCGCCGTCCTGACCCTCCTGGACGCCCCGAAGAGCACCACCCAGCTCGTCGCCCTCACCGGATACGGCCTCGGCTCGGTCGGCCGCCACCTCAAGGTCCTGCTCGACGCGCACCTCGTGGAGCGCCGCCGCGCGGGACGCTCGGTCCTCTATTACCGGACCGTCCCCGGCGACGCTCTCGTCCAGGCCCAGGAGCACTCATGAGAGCCCCTGCGGCCCCAGGCACCCCAAGTGCCCCTGATGCCCCTCCCAGCGGCTCTGCTTACCTGCCCTGGCTCCTCGTCACCGCCATCGCCTACGCCCTCACCCACCACATCGGGTTCGGACTGGCCTGGCTCGGCAACGCGGGGGAGACCCGATGGGCCGACTGGGTCGACCTCATCACCCCCTACGCCGTCCTCCTCCCCGCCGCCGCGGCCCTGCGCGCCGGGGGAGCGGCACCGCGCCTCTGGATCCTCTACCTCGCCGGCGCCCTCACCTACGTCGAAGGCCACGGCATCCACCTGGCCGCCAACTCCGTCAGCAACGCCGAACCCAGCGACCTGGTGCATCTGTGGGACGAGGTCGTCGGCCACTACGTCTGGTACGGCGGCCTCGCCGTCGTCTTCGCCGCACTCGGCGCCGCCCTGGCCCGCCGGCCACCTGCACGCGGGCCGCTGCCCGCCCTCCTCTCCCTCATCACCGGCGTCACGTTCACCACCAACGCCCTGGAGGGCGGCACCGCCGTCGCCGGGATCGCCGTCGCGGCGGCCTTCACCGCCTGGGGCTGGCGCACCCGCGGCAGCCTCGGCCGCGTCATGATCTACACGTTCGCGCCCGCGGTGGTCCTGCTCATCGCCTACGGCATCATGCACGGCGGCTTCCCCGAACCCTCCGACATCGGCTGGGTCTGACCCCAGGCCGCTCACCGCCATGAAGGCGGATCGCTCCTCCCTGCCGGTGGCGCCGTGCCAAACCTTGAACGGGGTTGCGCCGGTCGACATCCCGGATCAGGGCGGCCTTGACCGGCAGCCCCGCACCCCCTATGGTCGAAAACCAGTTGGTTATATAACCAGGTAGAGAGAGTATGACTGACACTGACACAGAACGGCTGGATGCGACCTTCGCGGCGCTGGCCGACCCGACCCGACGGGCCATCCTCGGACGGCTCGCGCGGGGCGAGGCCACGGTCGGGGAGCTGACCGAGCCGTTCACGATGAGCCAGCCCGCGATCTCCAAGCATCTCAAGGTGCTGGAGCGGGCCGGGCTGGTCTCCCGCGGCCGGGACGCCCAGCGCCGCCCGGTCCGGCTGCAGGCGGCGCCGCTCAAGGAGGCCACCAACTGGCTGGAGGACTACCGGGACTTCTGGGAGGAGCGCTACCAGAACCTGGACGCACTCCTGCGCGAGCTCAAGGGGGAGACATGAGCACCCTGCACGTCGACACCCCTGGCGAAACCGACATCGTCATGTCCCGGGAGTTCGACGCCCCGCGCGAGCTCGTCTTCGCCGCTTGGACACGGCCGGAGCTGCTGCGCCGCTGGCTCGGCGCCCGCGGCTGGCACCTGACCCGATGCGAGGTCGACCTGAGGGCCGGCGGTCGCTACCGGTTCGAATGGGCCGGCCCTGACGGGCAGTTCATGGCCAACGGCGGCGTCTACCGGACGGTCGCAGCGCCCGCGCGGCTGGTGTTCACCGAGCGGTTCGACGACCAGTCCTATCCGGGCGAAACCCTCATCACCCACGACTTCACCGAACTCGGCGGCACCACGACGGTGACCAGCACGCTCCGGTTCGCCTCGCGCGAGGCACGCGACCGGGTGCTCGCCCACCCGATGGCCCGCGGAGTCGCCGAGGGCTACACACGACTCGATCAGGCACTCAAGGAGAACCTCATGAACTGGACCCTCGAAGTGGTCATCGTCCCCGTCACCGACCTCGACGCCGCCAAGGAGTTCTATGCCGACCAGCTCGGCTTCAACGTCGACCACGACACCAAGGTCGGCGAGGATCAGCGGATCATCCAGCTGACCCCGCCGGGTTCGGGCTGCTCGGTCGTCATCGGCACCGGGATCCACTCGATGAAGCCCGGCTCGCTGCAAGGCCTGCAGCTGGTCGTCAACGACCTGCACAAGGCCCGCGCCCAGCTGGTCGAACGCGGCGTCGACGTCAGCGAGATCACGGTCTTCGGCCCCGAAGGCAAACGCCCGGAGCAGGAAGGAGACGACCTCAACAACGCCGGCTTCGTTTTCTTCTCCGACCCGGACGGCAACTCCTGGGCGGTCCAGCAGATCACCAACCGTCCGTGACGGCGCCGCCGGGGGAGCGGGGGGCTTGTTCAGGCGTCGTCGCGGCCCAGCAGCGGGTGAATGCGCATCGCCGCCTCCAGCTCACCCGGCAGCTCGTCGCGGTATCGGCCCAGCGTGGACAGGTCCGCGTGGCCGAGCACGCGCCGCACCGCGTCCATGTCGGTCGCCGCCGCCAGCAGATGCGTCGCCGTCGTATGCCGCAGGCCATGCGGGGTGACGCTGCGCCGCCGGTCCGGCTCCACCCGCGCCAGCACCCGGTCGATCACCGCCTGCACGTCACCGCGCGCCAGCCGCCGCCCCCGCCATGACAGCAGCAGCGCCTTCGGCTCGAGCCCGCGATCGAGCAGCGGGCGTCCCTCCTCCAGATAGGCGTCCAGCACCTGCGCCACCGGCCGGGGGAGAGGCACGTCCCTGGTCCGCCCGCCCTTGCCGAAGATCCGCCAGTAGCGGGTGCCCGCGTTCACGAAGAAGTCCTCGGAGTTGGCACCCGTCAGCTCCGACACCCGCGGCCCCACCGCCGCCAGCACCAGCACGATCAGCGCGTCCCGCAGCTCGGTCCGCTGGTCGGACCGGCCACGCCGCTGCTCCCGCTGGCCGGTGCCGAGCTCCCGCGCCGCGCCCACCAGCCCCGCCGCCTGCTCCGACGTCAGCGCGCGGCGTTCGGCGCGCAGCCCGCCGCGCTGCTTGGGCCGGACCGTCACCGTGAGCATCGGGTTGAGCTGGACCCACCCGGAGAGCGCCGCGTGCTGGAAGAACGCCGACACCGACCGGCGGAACCGCGCCTGCGACGCCGCGCTCTGCAGCGGAGCGGCACCACCGGCCGGCACGCCGCCACGCTCGGGCGCGCGGCGCCCGTCCGGTTTGCGCGCGAACCGCAGCAGCACCTCGTCGACGTCGGCGCCGTCCAGGTCGTCGAGGACGTGGTCGGGCCCGGCCAGGTCGGCGAAGGTGTGCACGTCCCGCGCGTACACCTCGGCGCTGCCGGGAGCCAGCGCCCCCGTCGCCGTCTTGGCGCGGACCATGTCGGTATAACGGTCGACACACTCGGCCACGGTGAGACGCTGAACATCGGCTGGACGCACCCGCCGGACGCTACCGGCCGCCTCCGACAAATCTAGAATCGGACATTAGATACAAAACCAGACAGAACCCTCATTCTGTCTGGTTTTGAAAAGAGTTCAGATAATGAGTACAGGAGTGCAGGTCCGGTGGAATCGGACGGCCCGGCGAGCCGTTCCCCCATAATGATCACGAGGAGGTCAGCGGTGCTGGACGAGGGACTGTTCGAGCAGGTCGGCGAGGTCGTCAGGGGATCGGCGCCACGCGACCTGGGAGAGCTGCGCCTCATGGTGCGCCGCACCGGCGTCAAGGCCTGGTTCGGCGACGCCGCGCCGCACCGCGAGCACTACGAGGCCCAGGTCATCAACGCCGACATCGTCACCGCCGCCCGCGAGTTCGCCGTCGAGATCGGGTTCCACGCCGAGCACCCCAAGGCCGCCGACAACGACGCCGCGCTCGAACGCCTCACCACCCGCCAGGACAGATGGCGCCCGGCGCTGGGGGACGACGCGGTCGCCGGCCCGTTCATCGGCCCCGCCAACTGGCGCCGCGTCTCCGAGCTCTGGCTCGACCCCGACCTCGCCGACGGCGACATCGCCTTCGAGATCGGGGTGCGCCTCGTCGACTACATGACGGCGCTCGAGCCGCTCCGCCGCACGCCCTGAACACCGGTCATCGAACACCGTTCATCCGAACGAACACCGTCATCCCTGATGTGCGGCGTTAGAGGTGCGGGGCCAGGTCGGCGAGCAGGCGCCGCTTGGACCTGGCGCCGACGATCTGCAGGGCGACCTGGCCGTCGCGGTAGAGGTTGAGGGTGGGGAAGCCCATCACGCCATACCGCTGGGCGATGCCGGGGTGGTCGTCGCCGTTGAGTTTGGCGATCGTGAGGCGGCCGCGGTACTCGTCCTCGATCTCCTCAAGGATCGGTGAGATCATCCGGCAGGGCGGGCACCACTCCGCCCAGAAGTCGACCAGTACCGGTGTGCCGCCGCGGAGTACCTGCTCGTCGAAGGTCTCGCTGGTCAGCTCGATCATCGTTGTCTGCCTTCCGTGCCGTCTTTCCAGGGAGGGCGCAGCCTGGGCAGGCACGCGCCAGCTGGCCGGCCATGTCGGCCCGGCGCCTGATCAGGGCGCGGATCTCGGTGTCGATCTCGGCGAGTTTGCGCTGGTAGACCGCTATGGACTGGGGGCAGGAGCCGCCGGTGTCATGGCCGGCCCGCAGGCATTCCACGAACGGGCGGGCGTCGTCCAGCGTGAACCCGGCGGCCAGCAGCGTGCGGATCTCCGCGACGAGCCGCACGTCCGACTCGTCGTATTCGCGGTAGCCGTTTCCGGCGCGCCGCGCCGTCAGCAGTCCCTGTTGCTCGTAGTAACGCAGCGAGCGGGTGCTGACGCCGGCTCGTTCGGCCAGCTCACCGATCCGCATCGGCCCTCCCTGATCATCAGCCGTCAGCGACGGTAACGCTTGACACCGGCGTCAAGGTCAAGCCGCCGCGGGCACGCCTTCTTCCCGCCGGTTTCCGCGGTTTCGCGCCCCTCTTCTCGCGTTCTCACACTTGGTCGATAATGTACATTATGTTAAGTAAGCTGGTAGAGGCTGAGATCGGCGTTGGCTCCGGTGAGCACGGTGGCGATCACATCGCCGGGAATGTCCCGGGCGGCGATCGCGGCCAGGCCCGCCGCTCCGGCGGGTTCCAGCAGCAGCCCGAGCGTCTCGGCCGCCAGGTGCATCGCGGCGAGCAGCTCGTCGTCGTCGATCAGCAGGAAATCGTCGACGAGCGCGCGGGTGCGGACGACCGCCTCAGGTTCGGGCTCGCTGATGGAGATGCCGGCGGCGATGGTGGCGCCGTGTTCGACGGCGACACGCGCGCCGCTGCGCCAGGAGCGTTCCAGCGCGGGTGCGGCGGCCGAGGTGACGCCGACGATGCGGACGTGCGGCGCGTGGGCCTTCACCCAGCGCGCGACGCCGGCGATGAGCGCGCCGTCGCCGACCGGCACCACGAGCGTGTCGAACGGTTCACCGCGCAGGAGTTCGACGCCGATGGTGGCGTTGCCCTCGTACACGGCGGTGTCGCTGCCGTCGACGGCGTAGTACCGGCCGGGCACCTCGGCGGCGGCGTAGGCCGCGGCGTGGTCCTTGTGGGAGCCTACGACACGGTGGACGTGGGCGCCGAACGCCGCCATGCGGCGGGTCTTGATCTGGGAGGCGTCGGCGGGGACGAACACGTCGGCGCGCAGGCCGTGGCGGCGGGCGGCGTAGGCGATGGCCTGGCCGAAGTTGCCGCCGCCCGAGCCGCACACCACGGTGCTCCCCCGGGCCAGCCCGCTGACGAGCAGGTCGGCGCCGCGGCCTTTGAAGCTGCGCAGCGGGTTGAGGGTCTCGACCTTGGTGATGACGCGGCGGCCGAGGCGTGCCTGGAGCTGTTCGTCGGCGTACTGGGGGCTGTCGCGGAACGCGGGGTCGATGGTGGTGGCGGCGTGGGCGATGCGGTCCAGGTCCAGGCCGAGGCCCGGGCCAAGATCAAGGCCTAGGTCAATGTCGTGGTCGAGGTTGTGCTCGAGGTCTGCGTTGAGGCCGGGTGCGTGGTAGGTCATGGGTGGAACGGTAGGCGGGCCGCCAGTGGACGCGATTGAAGATTTTCCCGGCGCCGTGCAAGATTCTTGCGTGGACGTCGCGTACAGCCTTGATGAGATCGACTATCTGCTGCTCGGGCTGGTGCAGGTGGACGCGGCGCGTCCGCTGCACGAGCTGGGTGATGAGGTGGGCCTGTCCCCCAGCGCCGTTCAGCGGCGGCTGACGCGGCTGCGCGCGGCGGGGGTGATCCGGTCGCAGGTCGCTGTGCTGGAGCCGCGTGCTGTGGGCGCGGCGTTGACGGCGGTGGTGCTGGTGGCGCTGGCGGACGATGACGCGGCGCATCATGAGGCGTTCCGGGCGCGGATGCGGGCCGAGCCGGCGGTGCAGCAGTGCTTCAACATCGTCGGGCAGTGGGATTACGTGGTGGTGCTGGTGACGGCGGATCTGGCGGCGAACCGGGAGGTGTCGCGGCGGTTGTTCGTCGGGGACGCGACGCATGTGCGGCGGTTTGAGACGTTGCCGGCGTATGAGACGGTGAAGTCGGGATTGGCGGTGCCGCTGCCGGGTGCGGCGGGATAGGCTGCGGCCATGACATGGCGACATTGATCTTCCACTGGGCCTGGGTCCGGGCTGGCGCGCCGGCTGTACGCGTGTGCGTTCCTTGAGGACTTCGTTCTTCTGTATCCGGTGTACGCGCTGCTGTTCGCCGACACCGGCCTCTCCCCCGCGGCGATCTCGTCGCTGTTCGTCATCTGGTCGGTCGCGGGTTTCGTGTTCGAGTTGCCGTCGGGTCTGTTCGCCGATGTGTTCTCGCGCCGCCGGCTGCTGGTGGCCGCTCCCCTGCTGACCGGTGCGGGTTTCGCGCTGTGGACGTTGGTGCCGTCGTATCCGGCGTTCGCGGCGGGGTTCGTGTTGTGGGGTGTGGGGACGGCGCTGCGTTCGGGGACGTTGCAGGCGCTGGTGTACGAGGAGCTCGGGCGCGTGGGGGCGGCGGGTTCGTACGCGCGGGTGATGGGACGGTCGCAGGCGCTGGGCACGACGGCGATCATGCTGGCGAACGGGGTGGCGGCGCCGGTGATGGCCGCCGGGGGTTACCGGGCGGCGGGGGTGGCGAGCGTCGTGGCGTGCCTGCTGTGCGCGGTGGTGTCGTGGTCGCTGCCGGAGTCACGGGGCGCAGGCACAGGCTCGGTCTCGGGTGCGGGTTCCGGCGAGGACGAAGGTAACGGAGGGGACGGCGATGGGTCGTTCCTGGAGGTGCTGCGGGACGGGGTGACGCAGGTCCGGCGGGTGCCGCGGGTGCGGGGCGCGCTGGTGCTGACGACGGCGGTGATGGGGTTCGGTGCGCTGGATGAGTACCTGCCGGTGCTGGGGCGTTCGACGGGCGCGGCGGTGGCGGTGGTGCCGTTGCTGATGCTGGTGGTCGGCGTGGGTGAGACGGCGGGCGGGTGGCTGGCGGGCCGGGGTGTGCGGTGGCTGGCGCCGGCGTTGGTGGTCGCGGCGGTGTGCATGGCGGCGGGGGCGCTGAGCGGCCGGCCGGAGGGGATGGCGCTGATCGCGGTGGCGTTCGGCGTGATCCAGTGGGCGGTCGTGGCGGCGGAGGCGCGGCTGCAGGAGCGGATCTCGGACCGGTCGCGGGCGACGGTGATGTCGATGGCGGGGTTCGGGTCGGAGGTGGTGGCGGTGCTGGTGTTCGCGGGGTACGCGCTGGGGTCGGCGTGGGCGGGACCCGGGGTGTTGTTCGCGGTCGCGTCGGTGCCGTTCGTGGTGATGGGGCTGGCGTTGTGGGTGCCGGGGCGAGGGCGCCGCTGACGGCGGGTGTACAGGGTCGTGGGCGGTGTACATCTCGGGATGTAGCCGGGTGGGCGGCGCTGCGCGAAAGGTGCACGGCGGGTGAACGCTCGCGCCGGATTCGGCGGTGCGGGTGTCCCGGTCAGGATCGGGGCGTACTGGAACGATCCTGGTTTGGGGCGTGAGCTGATGGATGCGCTGATGCTGGCCCGGGTGCAGTTCGCGTTGACGGCGGGTTCGCATTTCCTGTTCGTCGCGTTGACGCTGGGCCTGGCGACGCTGGTGGCGGTGATGCAGACCCGTGCGACGGTGTCGGGCAGCGTGGTGCACGCGCGGATGACGCGGTTCTGGGGCCAGCTGTATGTGATCAATTATGCGGTGGGGATCGTCACCGGGCTGGTGATGGAGTTCCAGTTCGGGTTGAACTGGGGCGGCATGTCGCGGATGGTCGGCGGGGTGTTCGGGGCGCCGCTGGCGATGGAGACGATCGTGGCGTTCTTCATCGAGTCGACGTTCCTGGGTCTGTGGATCTTCGGGTGGGATCGGCTGAACCGGTGGGCGCATCTGGCGCTGATCTGGGTGGTGACGCTGACGGCGTACTTCTCGGCGTATTTCGTGCTGGTGGCGAACGGGTGGCTGCAGCGGCCGGTGGGCTACGAGATGGTGGACGGCGTCGCGCGGCTGACGGATCTGGGCGCGGTGATGGCGAACCCGACGGCGGTGCTGGCGTTCTTCCATGTGCTGTTCGGCGGGTTGCTGACCGCGGGGTTCTTCATGGCGGGGGTGAGCGCGTTCCATCTGTTCCGGCGGACGGCGGAGGTGGAGTTCTTCCGCCGGTCGATGCGGATCGGGCTGCTGACTGTGATCTTGTCGGTGTTCCCGGTGGTGGTGTTCGGCGGGATGCAGTTCGGTCATCTGCAGCCGACGAAGAACCCGGGGTCGGACGACGCGGCGGCGAAGGCGGCGGAGTTCACGGCGCGGTTCGGGCCGGATGACTACCTGGCGCCGGGGCTGACGGACGCGGGCCTGGCGACGATGATCATGGTGTGGGTCGTGATGGTCCTGGTGGCGCTGGTGGCGTTGGTGAAGTTCCCGTTCGGGCGCTGGCTGGTGCGGGGCCGGGTGTTCCACGTGCTGATGATGGTGGCGGTGCCGCTTCCCTATGTCGCGATGCTGGCGGGCTGGGTGTTCCGTGAGGTCGGGCGGCAGCCGTGGACGGTGTACGGGGTGCTGAAGACCAAGGACGCGCTGTCGGACGTGAGCCCCGGGTTGATCACGACGTCGTTCGTGGCGTTCACGGCGCTGTTCGCGGTCCTGATCATGGTGAACACGTGGCTGCTGGCGCGGTATGCGCGGCGGGGGCCGGACGCGGCGCAGCTCGGTGCGGCTCCCCCGGTGGAGTCCGCGGCGCCGGCGTTCGCCCCGACGTTCTGATCCCGGCGTGTTGACCGGTCTTTCTTGACCTGGCCTTCGTACTTCGGTCTGAGTGGAGCCTGACGATGGAGATTCTGGCGATCGTGATGCTGGCGGTGTTCGCCGGTGCGTATCTGGTGCTGGCGGGAGCCGACATCGGGGTGGGCATGCTGCTGCCGGTGCTGGGCCGTTCGCAGCAGGAGCGGCGGGTGGTGATCGCGGCGATCGCGCCGTTCTTCCTCGGGAACGAGGTGTGGCTGGTGTCGACGGCGGGGATCGTGGCCGGAGCGTTCCCGGGGCTGGAACATCACCTGCTGGAGGGGCTGTTCCCCTTGTTCGCGGTGTTGCTGCTCGGGTGGGTGGTGCGCGACATGGGTTTGTGGCTGCGGGGGCGGGTGGACGCGGCGGCGTGGCGGCGGGTGTGCGACGGCGCGATCGTGGCGGGCAGTTGGGCGCTGGCGCTGGCGTGGGCGTCGGTGCTGGGGTCGGTGTTGGCCGGTGGTGAGGGGCTGAACGCGGGGTCGGTGGCGGGGTTGCCGCTGGCGGCGTTGTTCGCGGCGCACGGTGTGGCGCTGGCGCGGTGGCGGCTGACGGGCGCGCCGGCGGCGCGCGCCGACCGGTTCCCGGCGCCGTATCCGCTGACGGGCGCGGCGCTGGCGACGGTGATGCTGGTGGCGGGGACGCGGTTGCCGTGGTCGGACGCGGCGGCGGCGGGATCGGGGCTGGCGGTCACGGCGGTGACGACGGCGGTGGTGCTGCCGGTGCTGGTGGCCGCGCAGGCGCTGGTGTGGTGGACGTTCCGCGGCCGTGTCGACTCTCCCTCATATCTGTGATGTCCGGCGTGTCTGTGCTGTCCGGTGTGATGTTCGGGAGGTCGTGGTGAAGCCGGTCGAGCGGCGTCTGCTGCGCCGTCTCCCCCGCCGCGTGGTCGTGGTGCTGGCCGCGCTGGCGGTGGGGCAGGGGGTGTTGCTGGTCACGCAGGCGGATCTGCTGGCGCGTGCGATCGCCGGTCTGGAGGCGTGGCCGCTGCTGCCGCTGGCCGGGGTGGTGGCGGGCCGTGCGGTGCTGGCGTGGGTGACCAGCGGTGTCGCGGGGCGCGCGGCGGCCACGGCGAAGCGGGAGCTGCGCGACGCGCTGCTGGCACGCCCCGCAGGGACCTCCGCCGGCACCTGCCCCGAGCCCTCCGCCGGGACCTCTGCGGGAGGCTTGGTGGGGACTTCAGCCGGTGGCGGTGGTGCCAGTGCGGGTGAGCGGGTGACGTTGCTGACGCGGGGCCTGGACGCGCTGGATCCGTTCTTCACCGGGTACGTGCCGCAGTTGCTGGCGGCGTGCGTGGTGCCGGTGCTGGTGCTGGCGCGGCTGTTCACCGCTGATTGGGCGTCGGCGCTGGTGGTGGCGGCGACGGTGCCGCTGGTGCCGGTGTTCGGTGCGCTGGTGGGGATGCGGACGGCGGCGCTGACGGGCCGGCAGTGGGGGCTGCTGCAGCGGCTGGGTGGTCATTTCCGGGATGTGCTGGCGGGGCTGCCGACGTTGCGGGAGTTCGGGCGGACCGGTCATCAGTCGGTGGTGGTGCGGGAGCTGGCGGGTGAGCACCGCCGCGCGACGGTGGGGGCGCTGCGGGTGGCGTTCTTGTCGTCGCTGGTGCTGGAGCTGGTGTGCGCGCTGTCGGTGGCGCTGGTCGCGGTGCCGGTGGGTTTGCGGCTGATGGATGGCGCCATGGCGTTGTCGACGGGGCTGCTGGTGCTGATCCTCACGCCGGAGGCGTATCTGCCGTTGCGGGCGCTGGGCGCACGGTTCCACGCGAGCGCGGAGGGGGTGGCGGCGGCGGAGCAGGCGTTCGCGGCGCTGGACGCCCCTGTGGAACGCGGCGGCGGGCTCCTCCCCCGCGATCGGGCGGTGGCGCCGGAGATCGTGCTGGAGGACGTCACGGTGCGGTATCCGGGGTCGGAACGGGTGGCGCTGGAGGGGGTGTCGTTGCGGATCGCGCCGGGTGAGCGGGTCGCGGTGGCGGGGCCGTCGGGCGCGGGCAAGTCGACGTTGCTGCTGGTGCTGCTGGGTTTGGTGACGCCGGAGTCAGGCCGGGTGCTGGTGGACGGCGTGGACTTGGCGGAGCTGGATCTGGCGGAATGGCGGCGCCGGATCGGGTGGGTGCCGCAGGCGCCGCATCTGTTCGCGGCGTCGGTGGCCGACAACATCAGGCTCGGTGCGCCGGACGCGCCGGATGAGCGCGTGGTGGAGGCGGCGCGGGCTGCGGCGGCGGACGGGTTCATCGGGGCGTTGCCGGATGGGTACGCGACGGTGCTCGGTGAGGGCGGCGCGGGCCTGTCGGCGGGTCAGCGGCAGCGGCTGGCGGTGGCGCGCGCCTATGTGACGGGTGCGCCGCTGATGGTGCTGGACGAGCCGTCGGCGCGGCTGGATCTGGCGAGTGAGCGGGCGCTGGTGGAGGGGGCGGAGCGGCTGCTGGCGGGCCGTACGGCTCTGATCGTGGCGCACCGGCCGGCGCTGCTGGGGTTGGCGGGCCGTGTGGTGCGGATGAGGGACGGCCGCCTTGCCGAGGACGGCACGGAGTCCGGCAGGGAGGCTGCGGCGTGATCGGCATGTGGAGGGCGGTGCGGCCGTACACAGCGCGGTTGCTGGCGGCGGGGCTGGCCGGGGTGGCGGCGGAGCTGTGCGGGCTCGGGCTGGTCGCGGCGGCGGCGTGGCTGATCGCGCGGGCGGCGCAGCAGCCGGCGCTGGCGGCGTTGTCGCTGGCGATCGTGGCGGTGCGGGGGTTCGCGCTGGCCAAGGGGTCGCTGCGGTATGCGGAGCGGCTGGCGGGGCACGATGTGGCGTTGCGGGCGCTGGCGGAGCTGCGCGGGCGGGTGTTCGACGCGCTGGCGGCGCGGCGGCGGGGTCTGGCGTCGCGTGACGGGGACGCGCTGACGCGGATGGTGTCCGATGTCGACGCGGTGCAGGATCTGCTGCTGCGGTGCCTGCTTCCGGGGGCCGCTGCGGTGGTGTGCGGCGCGGCCGGGGTCGTGGTGTGCGCGGTCGCGGCGCCGGCCGCGGCGTTCGTGGTGGCCGGTGGGCTGCTGGTCGCCGGGGTGGTGGTGCCGTGGGCGGCGTGGGCGGCGGGTGGCCGCGCGGCGGCGCGCGCGGCGGCCGAGCGTGAACGGCTGGCGGTGCGGGCGCTGGACGTGCTGGAGGGCGCCGCGGAACTGGCGGTGTTCGGCGCGTCCGGGCGGTTCACCGAGGCGGCGCGGGAGTCGGCGGCGCGGCTGGAGGATGCCGAGCGGGTCACCACGCGGGTCACGGGCGCGGTGACGGCGGCCGGATTCCTGCTGCAGGGTCTGACTGCGGCCGGGGCGGCGTGGGCGGCGATGAACGCAGGTGCGGACGAGGTCGCCGTGGCGGTCGTCGCCTTGACCGCGCTGGTCGCGGTGGAGGCGGTGCTGCCGCTGGCGTCGGCGGCGCAGCGGCTGCGTGAGGTACTGCCGGCGTCGCGGCGCGTGGCGTCACTGCTGGCCGCTCCCCCGCCGTCCCGTCCGGCACGGCCCAGGCCGCTGCCGCGCGGGCCGCTCGCGGTGGACTTCCTCGGTGTCCGCGTCGCCTACGAAGGCGTCACTTACAAAGGCGTCACCTACAAAGGCCACGGCGGGTACGCGCTGGACGGTGTGGACTTGACGGTGGAACGCGGGCGGCGCGTCGCGGTGGTGGGCGCCAGCGGCGCGGGCAAGAGCACGCTGCTCGCCGTGGTGTCCGGTGAGGTCCGGGCGGCGTCGGGGACGGTTCGGCTCGGCGGCCACGATGTGGCTTCCTGCGACCCGGACGAGGTGCGTTCGGCGGTGCGCGGGCTCACGCAGGACGCGCACGTGTTCGCCACCACCGTCCGCGGCAACCTGATGCTGGCCCGCCCGGACGCCACGCAGGCGCAGCTGGAGGCCGCGGCGCGGCGGGCGCGGCTGCTGGAGGTCGTCGACGGGCTGCCCGATGGGTGGGACACCGTCGTGGGTGAGGGTGGCCGTGGCCTGTCGGGCGGGCAGCGGCAGCGGCTGCTGCTGGCGCGCGCCCTGCTGGCCGACCCGCCGGTGCTGCTGCTGGACGAGCCCGCCGAGGCGCTGGACCCGGCCACCGCCGACGAGATCACCCGGGAGCTCCTGACGCTGCCGGGCGGCGGCACCCTGATACTGGTCACGCACCGCCTGGCCGCCCTCGGCGCCGCCGACGAGGTGATCGTGCTGGACCGCGGGAAGGTCGTGCAGCGCGGCCGCCACGAGAACCTCCTCGCCCGCCCCGGCGCCTACCGCGACCTGTGGGAGTCCGAGCTCCTCACCACCTGACTTCCCCCGGCCACCTGACCCTGCCGCTGACCGCGCGGCTACAGCGGCAGCGGTGCGGCGCGTCTGACGGTGCGGATGACGGGGGCGGTCTCCATGGTGGTGATGGCGTCCAGCGCCGCGATCCGTTCGGTGAGGTAGCGGCCCAGGTCGTGGGGGTCGCGGCAGTTCAAGGCCGCTACCAGGTTGGTGGGGCCGGTGGTGAGCGCGGCGAACGAGATCTCGGGGTGGGACGCCAGTGCCTGGCCGACCTCGGCGGCGCGGGCGGGGCGCGCGGCGATCCACAGCCGCGCCTGGGTGCGGTAGCCGGCCGCGGCGGGCGGGAGGTCGAGCTGGTAGCTGAGGACGCCGGTGCGGCGCAGCGTGTCCATGCGGCGTTTCACGGTGGTCTCCGACCAGCCGGTCACCGCGGCGAGGTCGGCGTAGGGCGCGCGGCCGTCCAGGGTGAGCGCCCGCAGCAGCGTTCTGTCGCCGTCGCCGAGGTCGACAGGGCCGTCGCCGGGTTCAGGTGGCGGCGGACGCAGCCGTCCGGCCGCGTCGGGGGGCAGGCAGGCCAGGCCGCTCCAGCCGCCGGGAAGCACGAAGCCGCGCAGCAGCAGGTGGGCCGACACCGACACCACACGGCCGGTGCGGGGCAGCTTGTCCAGCAGCAGCGCGTCCTGGTCGCGGGTGCTGCGGGTCTGCACGGTGCAGGACACCTCCGTGCCGCCCGACAGCAGGTACACGAACGAGGTGTCGTCGCGGGCGGCGAGGGCCCTGGCGACCGGCATGGCGGCGTCCGGTGTGCAGGTCAGCCGGATCGTCCATTGCAGGTATCCGAGGCGGCGGCCGTTCACCAGCCCCACGACCCGCACCATGCCCTGGCTGTGCATCCGCCGGTAGCGGCGCGCCACGGTGTTCTCCGAGACCTCCAGCGCGCCGGCGATGGCGCGGAACGACGCCCGCCCGTCGATCTGCAAGGCGTGGATCAGGCCACGGTCGACGGCATCCATCATCTTCCCCGCTGCGAATGACGGTTTCCACCGATTCTAAAGGCACGGCTGGGATGTGGCGGCGGCCAGGGTGAGCATCGGCGCATGACAGATGACACGAAGATCCTCGTCCTGGCTGCCACCGGGAATGTCGGGCGGCACCTGGTCACCGGGCTCCACGCGGCGGGCCATGCCGTGCGGGCGGTGACCCGCGACCCTGGCCGCGCCCGTGTCCCCGCTGGTGTGGAGGTGGCGCGCGGCGACCTCGCTGACCCCGGCAGCGTCGAGGCCTGCCTGGCCGGCGTCGGCGCGGTGTTCCTGCTGTGGCCGCTGCACACCGGTGACCGGCTGCCCGCGGTGCTGGAAGCCATCGCGCGCCGTGCCGGCCGCGTGGTGTTCCTCGGCACCGGCGGCGTCCCCGATCTGCCGTTCGAGAAGCAGGACGCGCTCGTGCACGGCCTCGGCATCGAGTCGACCGTGCTGCGGCCGACCACGTTCGCGGTCAACCTGCTGTGGTGGGCGGGCCAGATCCGCGCCGGCGACACCGTCGAAGGCGCCTACGGGCAGCTCCCGATGTCGCTGATCCATGAAGCCGACCTGGCCGCCGTCGCCGCCCGCGCCCTCACTTCACCCGGCCATGACGGCGCCACCTACACCCTCACCGGCCCCGAGGTGCTCACCCAGGCCGAGCAGGTCCGCGTCATCGGCGAGACGCTCGGGCGGCCGCTGCGCTGGCGGGAACTCACCCGCGAGCAGGCGTACCGGCGCCTGCTCGCCGACGACTCGTTCCCCGACTCGTTCGCGGACGTGCTCCTCGACGGGTACGCCGCGATGCTCGCCGGGCCGCCGCCCACGCTCACCACCACCGTCGAGGACGTCACCGGCTCCCCCGCGCGCCCGCTGCGACGATGGGTGGCCGACCACGCCGCCGAGTTCGTGTGAACGCCCGTTCATGCAGGTCGTGGGTGTGGACGCATGGAGGGCGCCGCACCGGGTAGGGCGCGCACCGACGAATCGTGCAATCTCCCGGGAGGGGGCGAGCGTTCAATGCCGCGATCACGCGACGTACCGTCGGCCTTCCGGCGCACTCCGCAGGTGGCTCAGGAACTGCTGGGCAAGGCCAGGGACCGCCTCGGCCGGCTCGGTGAACGGTGGCGGCCGGCGCTGCGCCGTAACCTGCGGCCCAACGGGCCCGGCAACATGCAGCCGGGGCCCGCGCCGCTGGAGGAGCCGGAGGAGGCACGGGGCCCCGAGCCGCCCCAGCCGCGCAAGGCGGACACACCCAAGAAGGCTCCGGCAAGGAAGAAAGGTCCGGCTGAGAAGTCCGCCAAGGGTTCCCAGCCCGCCGGGGCGAAGAAGGCTCCCGCCAAGCAGGCACCGGCGGCCGCGAGCGCTCCCGCGCGGTCTGAGCCGGCCGGCTCCAACGGTGACGGCCTGGCCAAGCGGGACCTGTACGAGCGGGCGCGGGAGCTGGACATCCCCGGCCGGTCCAAGATGAGCAAGCAGCAGCTGGCCGACGCGATCAGCAAGGCCGAGAAGAGCTGATCGCGGCGGCGGTCAGCCGTCATGCGTGCGGGCGCCGGACGGGCAGCGACGCCGGCGGCGCCCGCTCCCAGCGCGCGGGCAAGGGAAAGGCCCGGTGGCGCCCCTGTCCACGCACCACCGGGCCTATGGCCTGATCACCGCGGGGTCATGCTTCGGGCAGCAGCGGGCCGAGCGGGCCCAGGTCGAGGTTGAGGTCGTGGTCCTCCAGGTCGAAGTGGTCCTTCAGCCGTTCCATGGCCTGTTCCAGCCGCATCAGCGCGAGGCCGAGGTCCTCGACCTGGTCGTCGGTGAGGCCGCCGCCCTCGACGCGGCGCAGCGCCTGCCGTTCCATCAGCTGCCGGATCAGCTCGACGAGGGTGAGGACCAGCTTCACCAGGTCGCGTTCGACGGTCTCAGGGTCGGAACGCAGCCGCTGCATCACACTCGAGGTGCCCGACGTACCTGACGTGCCTTGCGTGGCGCGTATCGGCGCTGACCGCAGCGGCTCTGCGGCCGCCGCGCGGCTGGCAAGGGGGTAGGTCACGGAGTCCTCGTGCGTGAGGTGCCGTGCGGGGCGGTGGTCGTCAGGGCGCTCGCGCGCGGGCCGGTTGTCGGTCACTGGTCCTCCTCCCCCATGAGCTCGTCGCGGACGGAGGTGATGAGGGCGCGCAGCGAGATGTGCACCAGGTCGACCTCGGCGATGGAGATGACCAGGTCGCCGGTGATGACCACCCCGCCGGCCAGCAGCCGGTCCAGCAGGTCCACCAGCGCCACCCGCTCGGCGGGAACCGACGGGTGGCCGGGATCCAGGGTGACCGTCATCGGCGCTCGCCCGCCTCGGCGTCGCCGGTGTCGATGAACGAGTACGGCGGCCACGGGCCGGTGACCTCGGCGCCGATGCCGGGCAGGCGCGCGTCGATGTCCTTGACCGCCGCCAGGAACCCCTCCACGTGGTCGTCGTCCAGCAGGTAGGCGACGTTGAGGATCTGGGTGCCGTCGTGGCCTGACAGCTTCGGGTCCTGCGGCGGGTGCTGGCGCGTGGCGACGGCGTGGTCGGCGAGCTCGGCGTGGATGGCCTGGGCCTGCGCGGTGATGCGGCGGCCGGCGTCCTCGCGCTGCTTGCGCTGCGCCTGCCGGTTACGCAGGTACGCGGCGCCCGCCCCGGATCCGCCGACCGGCGCGTCAGCGCCGGCGGAGGTGGCGGGCGCGGCGGACAGGGCCTCGGCGTAGGCGTAGGCCTTGACGCCCCATTCGGACCGGCCGGTGATGCGGTCCAGCGCGCGGGTGAACGTGTCGTGCTGCTCGGTGAGCAGCCGCGCCACGCGGTCGTCGTCGCGGTAGAGGGTGGCGATCCGCACCGGCGCGGTCGGTGCGGAGCGGGCTGCCTGGTCGACGACATCGTGGTGGGCGCGCGCGGTGGCCTCCAGGAACGACAGGTCCTCCAGGTTGACGCGCAGTGCCTCCTCTCCGTAGTCGGCCTCACGTACCGTGCTCACCAGCGCGGTGAGGTCACCGACTGTGACGGCGCGGACAGGGGCGCCGCCGACGCCGGGCGTGGCCGGGAGCGCCGCAAGGTCCAGGCCGCGCGACACCCCGTACAGGTAGACGGCGGTGCCGCTGCCCGGCGTGCCGGTCCCGGCAGGTCCGGTCACTGTGCGTCACCACCCTTCCCGGTCTTGGTGTTCTTGCCGGTCGTCTCGTTCCCGGCGGACCCGTTGTGCTGTCCGGCTTCCAGCGCCGCGATGCGTTCCCGCAGCCGCTCGTTCTCCTCAAGGATCTGCCGCTGCTGGTCGAGCTCGGCGTCGGATGGGCCGCCTGCGGCGGGCTTCCGCGCGCGGGACGACAGTGACGGGTCGTGTTCCCACCAGTCGATGCCCATCTCCTTGGCGCGGTCGACGGAGGCGACGAGCAGCCGCAGCTTGATGGTGAGCAGCTCGATGTCCAGGAGGTTCACCCGGATGTCCCCGACGATGACGATTCCCTTGTCGAGGATGCGTTCCAGCAGGTCGGCGAGGTTCGCCGAGGGCCGCTGTTCCATGCCCATCGAGCGGGCCGGTGAACGGGCACCGGTCCAGGACAGATCATCGCTCACGTGTGCAGCCCCCTTTTCCTGGTCAGTCCCGTCCGCATCTGTCGACCTGGCCGCGCAGGTAACGGCGCCTGCGCCGGTACGACGACAGCTCGCCGTCGCCGTCCAGCGCGGTCTCGTAGACCGCGAGGATGTCGGCCGAGTCGGGGATGCGATGGGTCTCCACGATCTCCACCGCGATGTGCCAGCCGTCGTCGGCGCGTTCGACGCCCACGACGCACTCGGCGTCCCGGCCGGTGAGCCGGGTGACATGGCCGACGGCGTACTTGGCGGCCTCGGACGCGGAGATCATCGTGTTCAGCTCCCCTGGGACCGGTTCTGGGTCAGCCGGGCGATGAGTTCCTCTTCCCGCTCGGCGGCCTCCTCCTCGGTGATCTCACCGGCGGCGACCGCGTCCGCGATGTACTGCATCTCCGCGGCGATCCTGCCGGGGTCGTACAGCTGCGCCTCGGCCTGCTCCTTGAGCACCTCGGCGATCCACACGACCCCGCGGACGGGAGCGAGCGGAAGGGTCACCAACCCGGTGAAAAGACCCATGTCAGGCCTCCGGGACGAAGTCGTAGGGCGGCAGCGGCCCGACCAGCCGCAGCTTGATGCGGTCGCCGTGAGCCTGGCCGAGCTTGTCGACCGCCGACTCGAACTCCTCGCGCTTGGCGCGGTCGATGAGGAACGCGGCGTCCAGCACGTCCTCCTCACGGGCCGGCGGCTTGTTGACCACCGACTCGGCGACGGGCGCGAGCGGGTCGATCAGCGCACGGCCGTCGTGGTCACGGCGCCGCTCCAGCGCCTGCGCGATCATCTCGCCGAGGCGGATCCGGTCGTAGTAGACCGCGTCGGCGGCGTCGGCCGGCACCTGCCGGATCCGTTCGCTCAGCTGCGCGATCTCCGGTTCCTGCTCCATCACCTCCCGCAGCACGCTGTCCTGCACGTAGGTGCCCTTCAGCCGCAGCTCCAGGCGGCCGTCGAGGCCGTCCAGGACCTGCCCGAGACGGTCGGAGTTGGCGGCCAGCAGTTCCTTCTCCACCGCCTCGCGGCCGCTCAGCGCGGCGCCGAAACGGAACGGGACGACGACCGCGGCGGCGTCCAGGAACTCGTTGAGGACCTTCTGATGGGCGACCAGGTCGGCGCGTTCACCGAGCGGGCGGCCCTGCGGCAGATCACTGATGATCGCGCCGACGCCGTCGCCCTGGACGAGCTCGACCGGTTTGTCGTCCAGCCCGGTCAGCCCCTTGGGAACGGGCGTGCCTGCGCGGGTCACACCATAAACGTAGGAAGGAGTGGTCATCGTTTACTCCTCCTCCTTCTTGCTGCTCCGGCTGCCGCCACGGCGTGACCGCGCGCCCTGCTTCTCCTCTTCTTCCTCTTCGGAGCCGCCGAACGTCTCCTTCAACTTCTCCGAGGCGCCTTCCAGGGCACCCTTGGTCTTCTTGTTGGCGCCGGACTCGGTCATGGTGTCGATCATCTGCGGGAGGCCCTTGGACGTTCCGTCGTGGGCGATGTCCAGGCGGTTGACCGCCTCGGCGAACCGCAGATAGGTGTCGACGCTGGCTACCACGATCCGCACGTCGACGGTGAGGATCTCAATGCCGACCAGCGAGACCCGGGCGTACACGTCAATGACCAGTCCCTTTTCCAGGATCAGGTCGACGACGTCGGCCAGGCCGCTACCCGACCGGCCGCCGCCGCCCTGCGTATAGGTCGTGCCCGACGTCTGCTGGGCGATGGGCCCAGACATGTCATCACTCCTTGGGAAGTCGGGAATTTTTCGATGTTCAGTTCGACCCCTACCCCTCCTGTTCCACCTAAACGAGACACCCGGATCGCGAACGGCCGCGGACCGGCGGTGGCCTGCCCGCAGCCGTTCGCGATCGTTCGCGATCGTTCCGCGGTGGTCAGCGCTTGCGGGCGCGGCGCACGGCCCACACCGCGGCGCCGGTGGCGACGACGGTCGCCGCCGCGGCGGGCGCGGCGCGCAGCAGCTTGTGCATCGTCAGCAGCCGGGTGAGGCGGCCCAGCTTCTGCGGGACGGCGGCCACCTTCTCCACCGCCCGGACATCCGACCGGACCTGCTCGGCTCCCTTCGACACGCCCCTTGACGTGGATTCCGCCGTGGATTCCGCTGCGGATTTCGCGGTGCCGCGAGCCGCCTCGGCGACGCGGTTCTTTGCGTCGGCAGCGCGGTTCTTTGCGCCGGCGGCGCGTTGCTTCACCTGCTCGGTTCCCTTACCGGGGACCGACGGGGTCTTCATTGTCTTCTCCTTGCCATGATGAACGATTTTCCAGTGGATCTCGGGATCGCCGAACGCCCCCCGGGGGTCAGCCGTGGCGGCGGATCTCGAAGAACTCGGCGAGCTTCTGCCGGAACGCCACCGCGGCGACCCCCACCCGGTCGGGGTCATGCCACAGCGCCCTGGCGGTGTGCTTGGCCTGGTCGAACATGATGTGCGGAGGCAGCGGCGCCACGTTGGGGTCGACGACGAACTCCAGCACGACGGGCCCGCCGGCGCCCAGGGCCCGGTCCCACGCGGCGCCGACCTCGTCGGGATCGGTGCAGCGGATACCGGTCAGCCCCAGCAGCTCGGCGTACGCCGCGTACGGCACGTCAGGCACGTCCTGCGACGCCGGGAACTTCGGGTCGCCGCCCATCGCGCGCTGCTCCCAGGTGACCATGTTCAGGTCCTGGTTGTTGAGGACGCAGAACACCAGCGGCGGCCCCGAAAGCCGAGCGGCGTACCGCGCCACCGTGATCATCTCGTTCATGCCGTTCATCTGGAACGCGCCGTCCCCGACGAACGCCACCACCGGCCGGTCGGGATGGGCGAACCGCGCCGCGATCGCGTACGGCACACCCGGCCCCATCGTCGCCAGCGTGCCCGACAGCGACGCGCGCATCCCGGCGCGCAGCCGCAGCTGCCGCGCCCACCAGGTGGTGCCCGACCCGGAGTCGGCGGTGAGGATGGCGCCGCCGGGCAGCCGGTCGCTCAGCTCCCACGCCACCAGCTGCGGGTTGATCGCGTCGAACCGCTGGCGCGCCTGGCGTTCCATGATCCGCCACCACTCCCCCACGTCGGCCTCGACGCCCTGCCGCCACGTCCGGTCCTCCTTGCGCTCCAGATAGGGGATCAGCAGCCGCAGCGCCTCCCGCGCGTCCCCGGCCAGCCCCGCGTCGACCGGGACGCGGCGGCCGATGCGGCGTGCGTCCTGGTCGATCTGCACGACCCGCGTCTTGCCCTCCTCAGGCAGCCACTCGGCGTAGGGGAACCCAGTGCCGACCATCAGCAACGTGTCACACTTCATGATCATGTCGTCGCTGGCGCGGGATCCGAGCAGCCCGACCGGCCCGGTGACGAACGGCAGATCGTCGGGCAGCACGTCACGGCCCAGCAGCGCCTTGGCGACCCCGGCGCCCAGCAGCTCGGCGACCTCGGTGAGCTCCACGGCGGCGCCGCGGGCGCCCTGCCCGGCCAGGATCGCCACCTTCTTCCCGTCGTTGAGGATCTCAGCGGCGTGCCGCACGTCGTCGACCCGCGGGATCACCTGCCCGCGGTAGAAGCCGACGCCGGAGAACACGCTGCCGTGCGCCCGCCCCGGCGTGGTCACCGCGTCCTCCTCCTGCACGTCCTCAGGGAAGATCAGCGTCGCGACGCCGCGGGTGGCGGCGGCCGTCCGCATCGCCTGGTCCACCAGATGCCGCGCCTGCGCCGCCGTCATGCACACCTGCACGTACTCCGACACGTCCTTGAACAACGACGCCAGGTCCACTTCCTGCTGATAGTCGGCGCCCAGCGAGGTACGCCGCTGCTGCCCCACCAGCGCCACGACCGGCGCGTGGTCGAGCTTGGCGTCGTACAGCCCGTTCAGCAGATGGATCGCGCCCGGCCCGGACGTGGCCATGCACACCCCGACCTCGTCGGTGAACTTGGCGTGGCCGCACGCCATGAACGCCGCCATCTCCTCATGCCGCGGCTGCAGGAACTCCGGATCGTTCTTGGCACGCTCGAACGCGCCGAGGAAACCGTTGATGCCGTCCCCCGGATAGCCGTACACCCGGTGCACACCCCACTCGCGCAGCCGCGAGAGGACAAAGTCGGAGACCTGAGTCATCGTTCGCTCCTCCTGTGGGTACCGGATGTCACGGGAGTTCACCCAGCGCCCTACCCGGCCCGTCACCGGCAAACATGCGCCCCCGCGAGGGCGCGGAACGGGTCCGGTACGGGTCCGGTTCCGGGTCACGGACGTTTACGGCCGTGACCACGGTTATGCAAAGGACCATGCGGGGAACACGATGATGCCGGGAGAGCTGCTGGCGCTGGCGGCCGCCGCCGGGTTCGGAATCACCCACTTCGCCGCCGGGCTGCTCGCCCGCCGCGTCCCCGGCGTGACGGTCGCGCTCCACACCCAGCTCGGCGGCACCGTGATCGCGGTCGCCGCCGCGCTCATCTGGACGTTCGGGACGCCTGGCCCGGCCGACCTCGCATGGGGTGCGCTGTCGGGCGCCGGGTCGGGCATCGGCGTGGCGTTCCTCTACCGTGCCATGAGCCGCGGCTCGCTCTCGGTGGTGGTGCCGCTCAGCGACGTCGGCGCGGTCGCGATCCCGGTGCTGGTCGGCCTCGCCGTGCTCGGCGACCGGCCCTCACTCCTCGGCCTGGCCGGCATCGCCATCACGATCCCCGCCATCTGGCTGGCGGCCACCGGCCCCGCCACGCCATCCGAGCACCCCGGCCGCCGCCGCTGGCTGTCACCCGGCGTCGGCGACGCGCTGCTGGCCGGAACGGGCTTCGCCGTGCAGTTCCTCGCCCTCAAACCCGTCCCCCTGGACGCCGGGCTGTGGCCCATCGCCGCCAGCCGCGCCGCGTCCGTCGCTGTCACCGTCCCCTGGGTACTCGCCGCCGCAGGCGTCCCCCTGCGCATCCCCGCGCGGCACGCACTGCCGGCGCTGGCCGTCGGCACCGTCGGCAGCTCCGCGATCGCGCTGTTCTGGATCGCCGCGCACCGCGAACTGCTCGCCGTCGCGTCCGTGCTCGCCGCGCTCTACCCCGTCATCCCGGTCGTCCTCGCGCTGATCTTCCTGCGGGAACGGCTCACCCGCAAGCAAGCCCTCGGCCTGTGCGGCGCGGGCACCGCCATCGCGCTGCTCACCGTCTCCTGACCGCTGCCTCCCCGGCAGAGATCGACTGCCTCCCCGGCAGGAATCGAACCTGCGGCACCCGGCTTCGGAAACCGGAGCTCTGTCCGCTGAGCTACGGGGAGAAGACCCGCGAACGGGCCTGGAGACGCAGGCGGGATTCGAACCCGCGTACACGGTTTTGCAGACCGCCGCCTGACCACTCGGCCACTGCGTCCAGAAAAACAAAAAAGCCGCCGTTCCGGAATCCGGAAGGCGGCCGAGCCTGTCGTCACACAGAACTCACCGGCCCGCCCGGCCGGAACCACCGGATACAGCTCATGTCCCGGCTCCCTTCCCGTCCGACGCGGCGTCCTTGACCACCAGAATGCCCGCCGCACCACCCCGGTTTCAACGCATTTTCCCGCGCTGTAAAGTCACCGGAATGGCCGCGGCACCCGTCCTCACCACCGAACGGCTGACCCTGCGAGGCTGGCGCGACAGCGACCGCGCCCCGTTCGCCCACATGAACGCCGACCCCGCCGTCATGGAACACTTCCCCGCCCCGCTCACCCGCGCCGAAAGCGACGCCCTCATCAACCGCGTCACCGCCGGCTTCGACCGCCACGGCTTCGGCCTGTGGGCCCTGGAAATCACCCGCACCGGCACGTTCATCGGCTTCACCGGCCTGTCGGTCCCCGCCTTCGACGCGCCGTTCCTGCCCGGCGTCGAGATCGGATGGCGGCTGTCCACCACCGCCCAAGGCCACGGCTACGCCACCGAGGCCGCCCGCCGCGCCCTGGCGTACGGCTTCCAGAACGCCGGCCTCACAGAGATCGTCTCGTTCACCACGACCACCAACCACCGCTCCCAGGCCGTCATGCGCCGCATCGGCATGACCCGCCACCCCGTCGGCGACTTCGACCACCCCGCCCTCCCCGACGGCCACCACCTCAAACGCCACGTCCTCTACCGCATCACCGCCCCCACCTGGGAATCCACCACCCGCTAACCGCCACGCGAAACGCCAAGGGTCTCAGGTGGTATCGGCGTCGTAGGTGGCGCGGGCCTCGAGAACGTCGTCCATGTTCGCCTCGGCCCAGCTCTTCACCGCCTGCATCACCGGTAGCAGGCCGGCACCGAGCGGCGTCAGCTCATAGTCCACGCGCACCGGCACCGACGGCGTCACCGTGCGCGACACCAAGCCGTCGCGCTCCAGGTTGCGCAGCGTCTGCGTCAGCATCTTCTGGCTGATGCTGGCGACCACCCGCGCCAGCTCGCCGTACCGCAGCGGCCCCCCGGCCAGCGCGTTCACCACCAGGCTCACCCACTTGTCGCTGATGCGGTCCAGCAACTGCCGCGTCGGGCACTCGGCGATGTAGGCGTCATAGGCGACCGCCGCCTCCGCGCGCCGCTGCGCCGCCGTCCGCGTCGCCATCGCTCACTTCCACGTCCGGTACGCACTCCCAGGTGCCTACTTCCCGACAGAGAGTACCTCTCCCTAGGTTTGCAAGGAATTCACCAACCGACATTTGGAGATGGCCATGCGCGCAGTCGTCGCCCGTACCTTCGGCGGACCTGACGTTCTCGAGATCATCGACGTTCCCGTGCCCGCCCCCGGGCCCGGGCAGGTCCGCATCCGCGTCCAGGCCGCCACCGTCAACCCCGTCGACACCGCCACCCGCGCCGGGCTCATCACCGAAGGCGGCCTGATGGCGCCCCGCGACACCATCGGGATCGGCTGGGACGCCGCCGGGACCATCGACGCCACCGGACCCGGCGTCACCGCGTTCACCACCGGCGACAACGTCATCGGCCTGTCAGACCGGCTCGACGTCCCCCTCGGCACCCACGCCGACTACGTGGTGCTGGACGCGAGCGCCGTCGCACCCGCCCCCGCCGGCATCCCCGCCACCCACGCGGCGACGCTGCCGCTCAACGGCCTCACCGCCGCCCAGGCACTCGACCTGCTGGATCTCCCCCGCGGCGCGACGCTGCTCGTCACCGGCGCCGCCGGTGCCCTCGGCGGCTTCACCGTCGAACTGGCCGCCCACCGCGGCCTGCGCGTCGCCGCGGTCGCGGGACCCGGCGACGAACACCTCGTGCGTGACCTGGGCGCCGAGTGGTTCGTTCCCCGCACCTCCCCCGACCTGCCCGCCGACGTCCGCGCCCTCGTCCCCGGCGGCGTCGACGGAGCCGTGGACGCCGCCATCATCGGCCCCCGCGCCCTGGAGGCCGTCCGCAACCGCGGCGCGTTCGTCGCCGTCGCCGGGGGAGCCGCACCCGTCCCCCTGCGCGGCACCCGCGTCTCCAACGTGTGGATCACCGCCGACGGCGCGCAGCTGGCCGAACTGTCCGCGCTCGCCGCAGACGGCCACCTCACGCTCCGCGTCGCGGACACCCTCCCCCTCAAGGAGGCCGCGCTCGCCCACCGCAAACTCGACGAAGGCGGGCTGCGCGGACGCCTCGTCCTCACCACTTAGGCGAAGACGTTCTCAGGCGTAGACGACGCACCCGCGCTCCTCAAGCCCGGCGACCAAGGCGCCGGACCTCGCATCGAGGGGATTCCAGCGCACATCGAGCTTGTCGAGCGCGGGCAGCTCGCCCAGCCACCCCGGAAGCATCCGCAGGCCGTTGGCCCGCAGATCAAGATGACGCAGCGACCGGAGCCGCCGCACTCCCTCCGGTACCGCGGTGAGGCGGTTGCGGCGCAGGTTGAGGACCCTCAGCTCCGCCAACTCACCCAACGTGCCCGGAACGCTCGCCAGCCGGTTGCCCTCCACGTGCAGCTCGCGAAGGCCCGTCAGCCCCTCGATCTCCACGGGAAGCCCGGTCAGGGCGTTCCGCATCGCCCGCAACTCCCGCAGGCGGCTCAGAGCGCCGATCGCGTCAGGCAACGCTGTCAGCTCGTTGCCGTTCACGTTCAGGTAGGCGAGATCGGCCAGGGCGCCGATCTCCTCCGGGATGCGTGCCAGGCGCAGGTCCGCCGCATACAGGAACCGGAGCCGCCGCAGCACACCCAGACCCTCCGGCAACTCCGCCAGCTGGTTGCCGCTCAGGTCCAGCACCCGCAGGCCCGGCATCGACCCAACAGGCGGCAACGCCTCAAGCCGGTTGTTGTCGACGTACAGCTCCTCCAGCGCCGTCAACCCCACCAGCCGCCCGGAGATCTCCGTCAGCGCGTTCTCACCCACATCCAGGCAGCGCAGCCCCGCGTGATCCCACACATCCGCCGGCATCGCCGAAAGGCCCGTCCCACGCAGCCGCACCTCATCCACGTCCACCGCCCCGACCCTAGATCACCCACCGGCCGGCGCCGCCGTACGGTGGGGCCATGACGGCGCTCATCCCCCGGCCACGGTCCGAACCCGCGCCCGGCGCCGTACACGTCCCTGGCTGGCTCGACACCGCCATGCAGCGGCGTCTCGTCGAGGCCTGCCGCACGTGGGCGCGGCCACCGGCGGGCATGCGCCACACCAGACTGCCCGGTGGCGGCGTCATGTCCGTGCAGACCGTGTGCCTGGGGTGGCACTGGGAGCCCTACCGCTACGTGCGCCACGTGGACGGCCAGCCGGTCAAGCCCCTCCCCGGCTGGCTGGCAGACCTGGGAAGACGCGCCGTCGCCGAGGCCTACGGCGACGACGGCGAGTATCTGCCGGATGTCGCCCTCGTGAACTTCTACGACGCCGCGGCCAGGATGGGCTTGCACCAGGACCGCGACGAACGCAGCCCCGCCCCGGTCGTATCGTTCAGCCTCGGCGACACCGGCGTCTTCCGCCTGGGCAACACCGAGAACCGCGGACGTCCCTGGACCGACCTGGAACTGGAATCGGGCGACCTCCTGGTGTTCGGCGGATCCTCCCGCCTGGCCTACCACGGCGTCACCAAGATCCTGCCCGGCTCCGGACCGCCGGGCATCGGTCTGGACAGCGGCCGTCTTAACATCACTCTCCGCGAATCTGGTCTGGGTGATGGGGATAGATAGGAAATGGTGGTGAGCTTTACTGACCCGCCAGCTTGACAATGTAAGGTTCAATCCGACAGACGAACTCCCGGGAGAGCCATGGGCCGCGACCCCGACTACCTGGCCTACCTGCGGCAGCGCCTTGCCGCCGAACCGCCTTCCGGCAGCAGGTCCCTCACCGAGCTCCGCCAGGAACACGCCGCCGCCCTGGCCGCCCTCCCCCGCCCCACGGTCGACCTCGTCAAAGACATCACCATCGACGGACCCGGCGGGCCGCTGCACGCCCGCCTCTACCGCCCCGCCTGCACCACGCCCTCCCCCTGCCTGGTGTACTTCCACGGCGGCGGCTGGGCCCTCGGTGACGTGGAGTCCTACGACCCTGTCGTCCGCGCCCTCACCCTCGCCTGCGACGTCGCCCTGCTCTCCGTGGACTACCGGCGCCCGCCCGAGCACCCCTTCCCCGCCCCGGTGGACGACGCCGTCGCAGCCGTCAGCTGGACCGCCGCCAACGCTCCCGCCCACGGCCTGGATCCCGCCCGCCTCGGCATCGCAGGCGACAGCGCCGGCGGTCAGATCGCCGCCGCAGCCGCCTGGCGCCTGCGCGGCACGGACCTGCGGCCCGCCCTGCAGCTCCTGGTCTATCCGGCCGTCGACCTGCGCGACGTACCGCCCGACCTGCCCGACCCCGACGGCCTGCAGTTCCCGCGAGCGGGCGTCGCCCGGATCCTGGAGCTGTACCTGCGCGACACCGACCGCTCCCTCCCCGAGGTGTCGCCGCTGCTCGCCCCCGACCTCACCGGCATGCCCCCGACGATCGTCGCCACCGCCGAACACGACCGGCTGCGCCCCCAGGCCGAGCAGTACGCGGCGCGCCTCACCGACGCCGGCGTCGACGTCACCCTCGTCACCGGCAGCGGCCTCGACCACGGCTTCCTCGGCTTGGGATCGTTCGCCCGCAGGCCCGCCGAAGGCATCGCCCGCATCGGCGCCGAAGTCCGCGCCCTCTTCGCCCGTATCTGATCGAGTGGCTGTCGATTCCGGCGGAACCCGATCGTCGTATGAGCGAAACGATCCACCAGCGGGAAGGACGAACGCGATGAAGTACATGTTGATGATGTACGAGACCGACAAGGACTGGGTCGGCGCACCCGAACAGGAAATCCAGGACTCCATGAACGAGCACATCGCGTTCACCCAATACCTGGACGGACGCGGCGTCGCCTGGTCGGGGGAGGCACTGCGGCCCTCGACGTCGGCGACCACACTGCGGCCCAGCGCCGACGGGCTGGCCGTCACCGACGGCCCCTACGTCGAGCTGACCGAGCATCTGGGCGGCTTCTACGTCATCGAGGCCCGCGACCTGGACGACGCCCTGGACATCGCCCGGCGCTGCCCCATGGCCACCGGCATCGAAGTACGCCCGATCTGGGACGTCGACACCCTGGAACAGGAGGCGCGGAACGCGTGACCGGCGTCGACGCCGCCGTGGCGGAGGCGCACCAGCGGGGGTGGGCGGAGACGCTCGCCACCGTGGTGCGCCTCACCCGCGACCTGGACGAGGCCGAGGACGCCGTGCAGGAGGCGTTCGTCTCCGCGCTCGCCACCTGGCCGCGCACCGGCGTGCCCCGCAACCCCGTCGCCTGGATCACCACCACCGCCCGCCGCAAAGCCCTGGACCGGATGCGCCGCCGCGCCACACTCGCCCGCAAGCTCCCGCTGCTCATCGTCCCCGCCGAGCCCGACGACTTCGACGGCTTCGAAAGTCCCGACCGCGGCGAAAGCACAGCGGCGGCGGGACCACAGGACGACAGGCTGCGGCTCATCTTCACCTGCTGCCATCCGGCGATCGCGCCGCAGGCGGCGGTCGCCCTCACCCTGCGGCTGGTGTGCGGCCTGCACGTCCCCGAGATCGCCCGGTTGTTCCTGGTGACCGAGCCGACCATGGCCGCCCGCCTCACCCGCGCCAAGAAGAAGATCCAGGAAGCCGGCATCCCCTACCGCTCTCCTGGCGGCGACGAGCTCACCGAACGCCTCCCGGCCGTCCTGGCTGTGATCTCGCTGCTGTTCACCGAGGGGCACACCGGCAGCCAGGGCACCACCCTCACGCGGCCCGAGCTGCTCGACCAGGCGATCCGGCTCGCCCGGCTCCTGGCCGAGCTGCTGCCCGGCGAAAGCGAGGTCACCGGCCTGCTCGCGCTGCTGCTCCTGCTGGACTCCCGCCGCGCCACCCGCGTCGGCCCCGGCGGCGACCTGATCCTGCTGGCCGACCAGGACCGCTCCCGCTGGAACACCGACGCGATCGCCGAGGGACGCGCCCTGGTCGAACGCGCGCTGCGCACGGCCCGCCCCGCCGGCGCCGGCCCCTACACCGTGCAGGCCGCGATCGCCGCGCTGCATGCCGAGGCGCCCACCGCCGCCGACACCGACTGGCCCCAGATCGTCGCGCTCTACGACGTGCTGCTGCGGGTGCATCCCTCCCCCGTCGCCGCGCTCGGCCGCGCCGTCGCGGTGTCGATGGCGGCCGGCCCCTCGGCGGGCCTCGCCGAGCTCGACCGCATCGCCGGCGACCCCCGATTCGCGCACTACCACCGCCTCGACGCCGCCCGCGCCCAGATGCTGGAACGCCTCGGCCGGCACACCGAGGCACGCGCCGCGTACCGCCGCGCCGCCGAGGCCGCCCGCAATCCCGTCGAACGCGACTTCCTCACCACCCGCGCCGGCGAAGCCGAAACAGGCCCGTCACGGGCGTGATGCCGGCACCGGCCTGAAAGCCGTCACCGGCCGGAAGCCCTCACCGGCGCGTCCGCCCCACGGTCAGGCGGCGGCGAGCTCGGCGCGCAGCATGTCCAGCCCCATCGGGCCCAGGTCCAGCGCACGGCGGTGGAAGGCCTTGAGGTCGAACGCCGCGCCCTCGCGGCGCCGGGCCGCCTCCCGCGCCTCCAGCCACACCTTCTCCCCCAGCTTGTACGCGATCGCCTGCGCCGGACGCCCCAGATACCGGTCGATCTCGAACTCCACCGGGATGTCGGGCGTGGTGTGACCGCGCAAGAACGACAGCGCCAGATCCGGCGTCCACCGCTCCCCCGCGTGGAACCGCACGCCCTTGGGGATCTCCAGCTCCAGGTGCAGGCCGATGTCCAGCACGATCCGCGCCGCGCGGAACCGCTGGCCGCCCGCCCACATGCCCAGCCGGTACGCCGGGTCGGTGAAATAGCCCAGCTCGTCCATCAGCCGCTCGGCGTACAGGCCCCAGCCCTCGCAGTGGCCCGGGAACAGCTCACCGGCCAGCCGCTGGAACCGGTTGAGCGTCGTGGTGTTGAGCGTGGTGACCCCCAGCTGCAGGTGATGGCCGGGCACGCCCTCATGGAACATCGTCGCCGGGACGCCCCAGGTCACGATCTCCTGGTCCGGGTCGGCGACGCCCCACCACACCGTGCCGGGCCGCGACAGGTCCTCGGCCGGCGCCAGGTAGTAGATCCCCTCCTCGTTCGGGATCCGGCACTCGACCCGGCGCAGCGGCGCGGGAATGTCGAAATGCGTCCCGTCCAGATCGTCGATGGCCTGGTCGGCCAGTTCCTGCAGCCACGCGCGGAACCGCTCGGCGCCGCGGACCCGGTACGCCGGGTCGGAGTCCAGCGCCGCCAGCACCACCCGCAGCGGCTCAGCCGGCACGATCCGCTCCGCCGCGTTGTCGATCTCGGTGCCGATCCGGGCGAGCTCCTCCCACCCCCACGCGTAGGTCTCCTCCAGATCCAGCCGTGTCCCCAGGAAGTCCCGTACACCCAGCTCGTAGCGTTCCCGGCCGAGCGCGTCACGTTCGGGCGCGGCGGGCGCCAGCTCACCGGTCAGGAAAGCCGCGAACCCGGCCGTGGCCCGCGCGGCGGCACGCGCCGCCTCGTCGAGCTCCCCGCGCAGCGGACCGTCGCCATACCCGGCCCCCAGACTCGCCAGGTAGGGCTCCATCTGCGCGCAGGCGCGGGCGTTCCGCAGCACCTGCCGCCGCGCCGCCACCCGGCCGTCCCGCCGCGCCAGCGACAAGCTCGTCCGCAACCCCTCAAGCGTGCCCGGCAACGCCCGCAGCCGCGACGCCATCGCCTCCCACGGCGTGCGCGGGCCGTCGTCCAGCAGCTCGAACGCCTGCCGCAGCCGCTGCAGCGGCCCGTCGGTGGTGTCCAGGAAGCTGTCGTTGACCTTCGCCTCCTCCAGCGCGAGCTCGACCTCCAAGCGCTCACGCAGCACCCCGGCCGCGACCCGCCCGCCGTCCCCGGCCGGCCCGCCCGCCGTCAACGCGTTCAGCTCGGCGAGGGTACGGCGGGACAGGTCGGCGCGCGCGGCGAAACCCTCCGGGCTGTAATCAGTGAGGTTCGCCTCCTGCCCGGCGATCCCCATCATCGCCGCGCGGCACGGGTCCAGGGCGGCGAAGCCGTCCACGTACCGGTCAGCGAGGACATCCAAAGCGATCATGATCTCAGGCTACGACCGGGGCGCCCATCAGCGTGACCCGCCCGCCGGGTCAGCGTGCTTCGGCGTCAGCGTGATTCGGCCGCCAGCCGGATGCCCAGGCCCACCAGCACCACGCCCGAGACCTGCTCCAGGCGGCGCCGCGCTCCCGGCCGCTCGAACAGCCGCCGCGCCGCGACCACCAGCCACACGACCCCCGAGTACCAGATCAGGTCGATCAGGGCCCACAACACCGAGAACGCGATCAGCGTCACCAGCACCGGCGCGCCCTCCGGTACGAACTGCGGCAGGAACGACACCGCGAACACCCCGGCCTTCGGGTTCGCGAAGTTGGTGATCAGGCCGAGCCGGAACGACCGCCACCCCGGCACCGGGACGTCCGCCGCCTCGAACTCCGGCGTCTGCGTCGCCGGGCCCCCGCGGCGCGCCTGCCACAGCGCCTTGGCGCCGAAATAGACCAGGACGGCCGCCCCCGCGATCCGCAGCGCGTCGTAGGCGAGCTGGGACGCCGCCAGCAGCGCCGACAGGCCCAGCGCGGCGGCCACGCCCCACACCACCACACCCGCCTCGTTCCCCAGCGTCGTCAGCACCCCGGCGCGGCGCGACCGCATCGACTGCCGCATGATCACGACCGTGCTCGGCCCCGGGGCCATGGCGATCAGGAACGCGGCGCCGGTGAAGGCGAGAAGACTCTCCAGCATCCAGCCATGATCGCGTGGCGTCCACGGTGAACGCAACGCATATCGCGCCGGTCCAGACCCGCCCCCGGCTCAGACCGGGCCGCCCCCGTCGTCGGAATTCCCGGGGGACGGCGTCGGAGTCGGGGTCGGCGAGGGGGACGGGGTGGTCGGCGACGGAGTCGGCGTCTGCAACGTCGGCTCGGGCGGCGGCGGTGGCGGATCCTTCACCTTCGGCTGGCACGCGAACAGCACCAGCATGAGCAGCGCCAGCACCACCAGCACCGCCGCCAACGTCAAGATCGCAGACACCAGGCCGCGCTCGGTCCGTTCCACCGTGACCATTTGCGGCGGCGCAGGCTCGGGCGGCCGTTGCAGCGCCGGCGCGCTCGACCCCTGCCAGTACGGCTGGAACTGCGGCCCCCGGCGGCGGCCGCCCCAGCGGCTCCGGAACGCCCCCTCCAGCATCACCGAATCCAGGAAGCGCTCCGCGCCCACCCGATCGGGTCTGCCCGCGTCGTACAGCACCGCCACCCACGGCGCCGGGCCGTCCGGCTGCGCGGCCACCACCGGCGCCGGCCCGTCCGGCCCGAACTCCGGCGGCCGCCCCGACCCCGGCAGCGCCGCCGTGATCGCCGCGCGGAACCGGTCCCGCGCGGCCGCGTCACCCGCCGCGCCCCGCGTCAGCACCGCCACGCTGGCCCGGCGGCCCTCATGATCCTCACCCAGGAACACGATCCCGGCGGAGGTCTCCGACAGCCGCGCCGAAAGCCGGTACGGCCCCAGCTGGGCGGGGTCTCCCGGTGGCAACGGCCTCGACATGGCCGTCAGACTAACAACGCCGCCAAACCGACCACCCCGGCGGCCACACAGATCACCAAGGACGTGGGATGGACGTGGGGATGGACGTGGGGATGGACGTGGGGATACTGCGCGATTGGGTACAGATGATCGCGTAGGGTCGAAAGGCGCCCGACCGCACCCGGAGGACCGTGTGGCCTCCCAGACGACGAGGACTCCCAGATGACCGTGGCCGCCCACGACGTCGACCAGGCCGCTGCGCTGCTGCAGCACACCGTGGCCGAGGTCAAGAAGGTCATCGTCGGGCAGGAGCACATGGTCGAACGGATGGTCGTGGCCCTGCTCGCCAAAGGCCACTGCCTCGTCGAAGGCGTGCCCGGCGTCGCCAAGACCCTCGCCGTCGGCACCCTCGCGCAGGTCGTCGGCGGCACGTTCGCCCGCCTGCAGTTCACCCCCGACCTGGTGCCCTCCGACATCGTCGGCACCCGCATCTACCACCCCTCCACCGAGCAGTTCGACGTCGAGCTCGGCCCGGTCTTCGTCAACTTCGTCCTCGCCGACGAGATCAACCGCGCCCCCGCCAAGGTCCAGTCGGCGCTGCTGGAGGTCATGGCCGAACGCCAGGTCTCCCTCGGCGGCAAGACCTACCCCCTGCCCAAGCCGTTCATCGTCCTGGCCACCCAGAACCCCATCGAGTCCGAGGGTGTCTACCCCCTGCCCGAGGCGCAGCGCGACCGCTTCCTCATGAAGATCGACGTGCACTACCCCGGCGCCCATGAGGAGCTCCAGATCCTCCAGCGCATGAGCGTCGACCCGCCCGAGGCCGCCGAGGTGCTCGACCCCGAGCAGCTCACCACCCTCCAGCGCGCCGCCGAAGAGGTCTCGGTGCACGAACTGGTCGCCGACTACATCGTCCGGCTCGTCATGGCCACCCGCGAACCCGAGCAGTACCGCCTGCCCGACCTGCGCCGCGTCATCGAGATCGGCGCCAGCCCCCGCGCCACCCTCGGCCTGGTCGCCGCCGCCCGCGGCCTCGCCCTGCTCAACGGCCGCGACTACGTCCTGCCCGACGACGTCCGCGCCGTCGCCCGCGACGTCATGTCGCACCGCGTCGTGCTCACCTTCGACGCCCTCGCCGACGGCGTCGAGACCGCCGACGTCATCAACCAGATCCTTGTTGCCGTCCCGCCACCCCGCGTGGTGTGGAACCACGGCGTCGCGGTGGCGACACCATGATCTCCCTCCGGCGGTCCCGCAACGGCCCGAAGCTGGCGGCCCTCGCTCCCGAACGCACCCTCAAACGGCTGGAGCTGGCCGTCACCCGCCGCCTCGACGGGCTCCTGCACGGCGAGCACATGGGCCTGATCCCCGGCCCCGGCACCGAACTCGCCGAAGCCCGCCTCTACCAGCCCGGCGAGGACGACATCCGCCACATGGACTGGGCCGTCACCGCCCGCACCACCACACCCCACGTCCGCGACCTCATCGCCGACCACGAACTCGAAGCGTGGGCGCTGGTCGACCTCACCCCCAGCATGGACTTCGGCACCGGCACCATGGTCAAACGCGACCTCGCCGTAGCCGCCCTCGCCGCCGTCGGGTTCCTCACCATCCGGCTAGGCGACCGCGTCGGCTCCTACCTGCTGCAGCCCGACGGGCTCCGCCGCCGCCCCGCCCGCACCGGCAAAGCCGCCATGTACTCCATGCTCCAGGCCATCCTCGACGCCGAACCCGGCCCCCGCGCCGACGGCGCCCCCGACCTCGCCGCCGGGATCACCGCCCTGGACCGCGGCCAGGCCCGCCGCGGCCTCCGCGTGATCATCTCCGATTTCCTCCCACCCCACGACACCGCGCTCACCGCGGCCGCCGGCCCCGGCACGGCCCCGCCCTGGGAACGGCCCATGCGCCGCCTCGCCGCCCGCCACCAGGTCCTCGCCGTGGAGATCATCGACCCCCGTGAGCTGGACCTGCCCGACATCGGCCTGGTCGAGATGACCGACCCCGAGACCGGCGCCGTCCACGAGATCGTCCTCAACAAGAAGGTCCGCGCCCGCTACGCCGCAGCCGCCGCCGCCCAGCGCGAGCACACCCGCGCCGCGCTCCGCCGCAGCGGCGCCCACCATCTCGTCCTGCGCACCGACCGCGACTGGATCGCCGACGTCGCCCGCTTCGCACTCCGTCAGCGCCGCGCCGCCGGCCGCACCGTCGCGCCGGGGGTCCGCCCATGACGTTCCTGTCACCCGAACGGCTCTTCCTGCTCGGCCTGCTCCCGATCCTGGCCGGCGCCTACATCGTCTTGCAGCTGCGCCGCCGCCACTACGCGGTCCGTTTCACCAACCTCGCCCTGCTCTCCCAGGTCGCACCCAAGCGGCCGGGCTGGCGCCGCCACGTTGCCGCGGGGCTCTTCCTCACCATGCTGCTCCTGATGATGATCGGGTTCGCGCGGCCGGCGACCGCGGTCAAGGTCCCCCGCGACCGCGCCACCATCATGGTCGCCGTCGACGTCTCCCTGTCGATGATGGCCAAGGACGTGGCCCCCGACCGGTTCGGCGCCGCCAAGGAAGCCGCCAAGAAGTTCATCCAGGACCTGCCCCGCCGGTTCAACGTCGGCGTCGTCTCGTTCGCCGGCAACGCCAACCTCGTCGCCGCGCCCTCGGCCGACCGTGAGGCCGCCATCAACTCCATCGACCGGCTCGTCCTGGCCAAACGCACCGCCATCGGCGAAGCCGTCTTCACCTCCCTGCAGGGCATCCGCTCCTTCGACGCGCAAGCCAGCAACGACCCGCCACCCGCCCACATCGTGCTGCTGTCCGACGGCGACAACACCACCGGCCGCACCGTCCAGGAAGCCATCGACGCCGGCCGCGCCGCCCACGTCCCCGTCTCCACCATCGCCTTCGGCACCCCCTACGGCACCGTCGACATCGAAGGCGAGACCACCAGCGTCTCGGTCAACAAGGAAACCCTCCGCACCCTCGCCGAAGGCACCACCGGCAAAGCCTACGAAGCCGCCGACGGCAACCAGCTGTCAGAGGTCTACGCCAACATCGGCAGCTCCCTCGGCTGGAAGACCGAACACCGCGACGTCTCCGCCCGCTACACCGGCATCGCCCTGCTCTTCGCCATCGCCGCCGGCGGCGCCTCCCTCGCCTGGTTCTCCCGCCTCCCCTGAACGCCGCGCAACCGAACCCCGCGCAACCGAGCGCCGGGGACCTCAAGGCCGCGCAACACGCCCGGCGCTGATACGGTCGGCCGACGTGGGGGAACATTACTTCGCGAACCGGCCTGAGGCCGCCAGCAAACCGCGCAGCGTCGATCTCGTCCTGCCCGACCTGCACCTGCGGCTGGAGACCGACCGCGGGATGTTCTCACCCGACCGCATCGACCTCGGGACCCGCATCCTGCTCGAAACCGTCCCCCCGCCGCCCGCCACCGGCACCCTGCTGGACCTGGGCTGCGGATACGGCCCCATCGCCCTCACCATGGCCACACGCTCGCCGCAGGCGAGCGTTGTAGGGGTAGACGTCAATGAGCGAGCGCTCGCCACGGCTGCACGCAATGCCACAGCCGCGGGCCTTGACAATGTAAGGTTCTGCCTGGTGGACGAGGCCGACCCCGGGCTGCGCTTCGACGCCATCTGGTCCAACCCGCCGATCCGCATCGGCAAGGCCGCCCTGCACGACCTCCTGCTCACCTGGCTCCCCCGCCTCACCCCCGCCGGGACCGCCCACCTCGTCGTCCAGAAACACCTCGGCTCCGACTCCCTGCAGCGGTGGCTGAACGACCAGGGCTTCCCCACCCGGCGGATCGCCTCCCGCTCCGCCTACCGGATCCTCGCCGTGTCCGCCCGTACAGAAGGCCAGACCTCATGAGCACGCCCGCCGAGCGCAGGCAGCTGCGCCCCACCGACGTCAAACGCCTCAACCGGGACTGGCGCCGGCGCACCGAGGCGCGGCTCGGCCTGCTGGTGGAATCGGTCACCCAGCCGTTCAACATCGGCTCGATCGTCCGCAGCGCCGCGGTGTTCGGCGTCGACCACCTCTGGCTGGCCGGCAACTCCACTCCCCCGACCCACCGCAACGTCGCCAAGACCGCCCTCGGCACCGAACGCCTCGTCCCCTGGGAACACGCCGGCACGCCCGCCGAGGCCGCCGCGGCGGTGCGCAAGGAAGGCATGCGCCTCATCGCGATCGAGCTCACCACCGACGCCGTCCCGCTGCACGAGGCACCCCTGGACGGCGACGTGTGCCTCGCCGTCGGCGGCGAGGACCACGGCTGCTCCCCCGCCCTGCTCGCCGCCGCCGACGCGGTCGCCTACATCCCGCAGATCGGCCGCGTCGGCTCGCTCAACGTCGCCGTCGCCACCGCGATCGCCCTGGGCGAGGCCCGCCGCCGCGAATGGGCCGGCTAGCGACTCCCGGGCCGGCCAGCGGTTCCGCGCGGCTACCCGCCCAGCAGCGCCGCGAACTCCTCCAGCGAGATCTTGCCGTCCCCGTTCGCGTCGGCCTGGACCACGACCTCCACCGCACGCGTGCTGCTGACGTCCTGCCCCAGCGCGCGCATGAGGTTCTGCAGCTCGGCCGTCGAGATGTAACCGTCACCGTCGGCGTCGACCATCTCGAACGCCGCCCTGTAGTCGTTCACGTCAGCCACTAGGCGCACCTCTCGTCATGGATCTTCCAGCCTCAGGACGGTAGCGCAGCCCACCGCCTTGACAAAGTAAGGTCGCACAAGACCGCGGCGCCCGCCATACTCGGGTGAGTGCCGCGCAGCTATGCATTCCTGGACCACGCCGGCCCGATCCCGTTCGCCCACCGAGGCGGCGCCGGGGGCCGTCCCGAAAATTCCATGGCCGCCTTCCAGCGCGCCATCGACCTCGGCTACCGCTACCTGGAGACCGACGCGCACGCCACCACCGACGGCGTCGTGGTCGCCTTCCACGACCGCACGCTGGACCGGGTGACCGACAGTTCCGGCGCGATCGCCCGCCTCCCCTACGCCCGGGTCGCCAAGGCCCGCATCGGCGGCACCGAGCCCATCCCCCGCCTCGAGGACATCCTCGGCACCTGGCCCGAGGCCCGAGTCAACATCGACCTCAAGGACGCCCCGGTCATCGGCCCCCTCGCCCAGGCACTGCACCGCACCCAGGCCTGGGACCGGGTCTGCATCACCTCGTTCTCGACCCGCCGCCTCGCCCAGATGCGCGCCCGCCTGCCGCTGTTCACCGACCGCGACGTGTGCATGTCCCTCGGCCCGCGCGGCGTGATGGCGCTGCGCGCCAAGTCCTACGGCGGCGCCACCGACAAGCTCGTCCGCCTCGCCGCGACCGGCATCGCCTGCGCCCAGGTCCCCCACGGCCTCGGCCCCGTCCCGTTCGTCACCGAGGCGTTCGTCTCCAAGGCCCACGACCTCGGCCTCAAGGTCCACGCCTGGACCGTCAACGACGCGCCCGACATGGACCGGCTCCTCGACCTGGGCATCGACGGCATCATGACCGACGAGCTCATCACCCTCCGCCAGGTCATGACCGCGCGCGACCTCTGGCCCCGCGCCACCGCCCAGCCCCAGGCCTAGCGCCCCCAGGCGCCCTGTGCGCCGCTCGGCGTCACCGGGTGAAGCCCGGCGGGCGTGGTGGGCGCGGCGGGCCTCCTGGACGGTACTGAGCGGCGATGCGCATCGGCTGCGCCCGCGTCACCTGCTGCTGCTCGGTCTCCTCCGGGACGGGGCCGGACTGCGTCAGGTCGATCCGGCCGTCCTTGAGCAACCGCAGCAGCTCAAGGTCCTCCGCGGAGACGATGGCGGCCATCACCCTGCCACGGCGGGTCAGCGCGATCGGCTCGCCCGTGTACGAGACCCGGTTGACCAGATCTGCAAAGTTCGCTCGCGCTTCCGTAACCGGCACATCCACAGGATTCATCGTATAGCGAACTCCTCTGGCCTCCCGTGAGTACGAAACGTACGCTTCGGACATCTCGTACCTACTGTACAGAGAGAAAGGGAGTCACTCATGGATGTGGCGATGCCGGGGTTCGGCGGCGAAGGCGCGGAGGTGTTCGCGCCGCGGATGAGGGCCACAGTGGCGGAGGCGCCCATGCTGGCGGAGGCGGCGCTGTACGAGCGGCTGCTCGCCGAGCGGATCATCTTCGTGGGGCAGGAGGTCGACGACCAGCTCGCCAACCGCGTCTGCGGGCAGCTCCTCCTGCTGTCGGCGCAGGACGGGCGGCGCGACATCACGCTCTACATCAACTCCCCCGGCGGCGTGGTCGACGCCGGGATGGCGATCTACGACATGATGCAGTTCGTGCCCAACGACGTCTCGACCGTCGCGCTGGGCATGGCGGCCTCGATGGGGCAGTCGCTGCTGTGCGCGGGCACGGCGGGCAAGCGGTACGCGCTGCGGCACGCGCGGATCATGATGCACCAGCCGCACGGCGGCATCGGCGGCACCGCCTCCGACATCAAGATCCAGGCCGAGCAGACGCTGTACCTCAAACGGACCCTGGCCGAACGGACCGCGTTCCACACCGGGCAGCCGCTGGAGAAGATCGAGGCCGACTCCGACCGGGACCGCTGGTTCACCGCCGAGCAGGCCCGCGAGTACGGGTTCGTCGACCACGTCATCGACAGCACCGAGCGGGTGGGAGCATGACGGAAGGACGCTACGTGCTGCCGTCGTTCGTCGAGCGCACCTCGTACGGGATCAAGGAGATGAACCCGTACAACAAGCTGTTCGAGGACCGCATCATCTTCCTCGGCACGCCCGTCGACGACACCGCGGCCAACGACATCACCGCCCAGCTGCTGGCGCTGGAGGGCATCGACCCCGACCGGCCCATCAGCCTCTACATCAACTCCCCCGGCGGCTCCCTGACCTCGATGCTGGCCGTCCACGACACCATGCAGTACATCCGGCCGGAGATCGAGACCACCTGCGTCGGGCAGGCGAGCTCGGCCGCGGCGATCCTGCTCGCCGCGGGCACCCCCGGCCGGCGGGCCGCGCTGGTCAACTCCCGGATCCTGCTCCAGCAGCCGGCCACCGACGTCCAGCGCGGCCAGTCCAGCGACCTGGAGATCCAGGCACGGGAGATCATCCGGATGCGGGAGCGGATGGAGGAGATCCTCGCCGAGGCGACCGGCCGGGACCTGGCCGAGGTCGCGGCCGACATCGACCGCGACCGGTTCTTCACCGCCGCCGAGGCCCGCGAATACGGCCTGATAGACGAGGTTCTCAGTTCCCGCAAGGGATACGGCCGCTGAAACTTTCTCCCGCGCGGCGCAGTACGGCCGAAACTACAGGGTTGGATCCGGTCTCCTGCGGGAATCTTGTCTCGGCATAGAGCGTTGGGGATTACAAGACCGCAAGCCGTCTGGGAGGCACGTGACGATGGCCGAGCGCGCACTTCGCGGCACCCGACTCGGAGCTACGAGCTACGAGAACGATCGCAACACCGATCTGGCCCCTCGGCAAGAGGTGGACTACACCTGTACAAAGGGCCACCGGTTCACCGTGACGCTCGCAGCCGAGGCCGAGGTGCCGATGACCTGGGAATGCCGCAGCTGCGGCGCCACCGCGCTGCGGGTGGACGGAGAACTGCCCCAAACCAAGAAGGGCAAGCCTCCGCGCACCCATTGGGACATGCTCATGGAGCGCAGGACACTCGAGGACTTGGAGGAGGTCCTCGCCGAGCGCCTGGCGATCCTGAGAGCAGGGCGCAGGAAGACCGCATGATCAGCACCGCATGATCAGCCCGACTGCGTGATCAGCTGAAAGGGCCCGTACCGTCTGCAGACGGTACGGGCCCTGCTGCTTGTCCGGATTTGACGCGCCCGGATTGCCGCGTCGGAGCTGCCGCGTCGGAGCTGCTGTGCCCGGGCTGCTGTGTCTGGCCGGGCTGCGCCACTGGGCGGTGATGCTGCACCGCCGGGCGCTGAGGAGGTCTCAGGGGCGCTTTTCGTCGTCGTCGACGACCTCGCCCCGGACGACCGGCCCGCGCGGCGTCCCGGCGCCCTGAGAGCCGCCGGAGGCGGCGCCGAACGGGTCGAAGCCCGGCCCGGGGAACATCGGCCCGGCCCGTGTCTGCGCGATCTTCACCCGCCGCCCCGCGTACGCGGCCAGCAGCCGCCGGACCCCCGGCCGGGTGAACGGCAGCACGAACAGGAAGCCGAAGAAGTCGGTCACGAACCCCGGCGTCAGCAGCAGCACGCCGCCGACCAGGACCAGCGCCGCGTCGGCCAGCTCCCGGTCGGGCATGACGCCGCGCTGGAGCGTGTCCTGCAGCGCCCGCCACGCACGCCTGCCCTCACGCCGGACGATCCAGCCGCCCAGCAGGCTCTCGACCAGCAGCAGCGCCACGGTCCACCAGCCGCCGATCACCTCGCCCACCTGAATGATCACGTAGATCTCCAGGATCGGCATCACCAGGAAGGCCAGGACCATCACGAGCGCAAGCATGGTTCCATCTTCGCGTAGGAGGGTTGTCTCTGCCCCTGTCAACGCCGGGGATCAGCCGATCGTTTCCCCGGCCGCGCGAGTATGCGCAGGGCGAAACGCTGCGCAGGACGAAAACAGGGCCGGTCCAGCGCCGGCCCAAGCCGCCGATCCAGCGCCGTCGGCTCAGTCCCGCCGGCTCAGCGGCGGGAGCGCAGCTTGGCCGTCCGGGCCTCCACACCCCACCGGGTGATGCGCAGCATCGCCTCGGCCATGATGTCGCGGCTCATCTTGCTGCTGCCGTGGGTGCGTTCCACGAACGTGATCGGCACCTCGTCGACCTTCAGGCCCTGCCGCAGCGCGCGCAGCGCCAGGTCGATCTGGAAGCAGTAGCCGCGCGAGTCGACCCCCTCCAGGCCGATCTTCTGCAGGGTCGCGGCGCGGAACGCGCGGTAGCCGCCGGTCGCGTCGTGCAGCGGCACGCCCAGCATGAGCCGGGTGTAGGTGTTGGCGCCGCGCGACAGAGCCTCCCGGCTCTTGGGCCAGTTGAGGACCTTGCCGCCCGGCACCCAGCGCGCCCCGATCACCAGGTCGGCGTCGACGAGCGCGGCGAGCAGGCGCGGCAGCTCCTCGGGCTGGTGGGAGCCGTCGGCGTCCATCTCGACGATGACGTCGTAGCCGCGTTCCAGAGCCCACCGGAAGCCCGCGATGTAGGCGGGGCCCAGCCCCTCCTTGCCGGTCCGGTGCAGCACCTTGACGTGCTCGTCGGACTCGGCGAGGGCGTCGGCGAGCTCGCCGGTGCCGTCCGGGCTGGCGTCGTCGACCACGAGCAGGTCCACCGACGGCGCGGCCTCTCGCACCCGCACGACGATGCTCTTGATGTTGTCCCGCTCGTTGTAGGTCGGGATGATCACGAGCACCCTGCCGAGCTCGGCTGGGATCTCCATCGGTGTCTACTTCCCCTCGTTCTTCCTGCGGGTGGTCGCCACGGCAACACCGGCCGCGCCGACGGCCAGCAACGCCAGCACCCACTCCGGCTTGGCCCCGAGCCGGTCCGACAGCGTACGCGAGGTGCGCGCCGGCACGCTCGCCACCTGGATGTCGGGGGTGAACTCCCGGGACTTGTCGATCATCGTCCCGTCCGGCGCCACGATCGCGCTGATGCCGCTCGTCGCCGCAACCAAGATCGTACGGCCATGCTCGACCGCGCGCAGCCGGGACATCGCGATCTGCTGCGGCGGCAGGCTGGTCTTGCCGTAGGTGGCGTTGTTGGTCTGCACCACCAGGAGGTTGCCCGCGGCGACGTCGCGGACCTCCTTGTCATAGGCGACCTCGAAACAGATCACATCCCCGACCGTGACCGGTCCCAGCCGCATGACGCCCGAGCGGGTGCCCCTGGCGAAGTCGCGCGGGATGCGCTCGAAGCGGGTGATCAGCTTGGTGAGGACGTCGCGGAACGGCAGGTACTCCCCGAACGGCACCGGATGCCGCTTGACGTAGTAGTCACCGGGGCCGCTGCGCGGGTCCCAGACGATGCCGCGGTTCTCCACGCGCTCGCCGTCCGGGGTGTCGACGAGGGCGCCGACCAGCACCGGGACGCCGATGTCGCGGACGGCGCCGTCGATCGCGGTGTAGGCGTCGGGCTCGGCGTACGGGTCCAGGTCGCTGGCGTTCTCCGGCCACACCACCAGCTCGGGCCGCGCGACCTGCCCGGCGCGGACCAGCCGGGCCAGCTCGCGGGTCTGCCGCACGTGGTTGTCGAGCACGGCCTTGCGCTGCCCGAGGAAGTCCAGGCCGAGCCTCGGCACGTTGCCCTGGACGACGGCGACGGTGACCGGGTCGCCCGCGGTCGGCGTCGGGATGGCGAACCCGCCCCCGACGATCGCGGCGGCGGCGCCCAGCGCGACCGCCAGCGGCCGTGCGGCCGTCCGCAGTGAGCCCTTGCGGTGGTCGAGCACGATCACCGCGGCGTACGCCAGGAGGCCGCCGATCAGGGCCGTGAGGAAGGTGACCAGCGGCGCGCCGCCGAGCGAGGCGTAGGGGGTGAGCGGGGTCGCGGTCTGGCTGAACGCCAGCCGGGCCCAGGGGAAGCCGCCGAACGGCACGTTGCCGCGCAGCAGCTCCTCGGCGACCCACAGGGCGGCGGCCCACACCGGCCAGGCGGGCAGCCGGATCACCAGCGCGATCGCGGCGCCCAGCGGTATGAAGTACAGCGCCTGGACCAGGCTCAGGAGGATCCAGCCGTCGGGGCCGATCTTGGCGATGCCGGTGAGGACGGGCAGGAAGAACGCGGCACCGCCGACGAAGCCGAGCCAGGCGGCGGTGCGGCCGCGCAGGCCGCGCAGCGCCAGGGTGAACATCGCCACGCCCACGGGCGTGAGCGGCCACAGGTCGATCGGCGGGAACGCCAGCCACATGACCAGGCCCGACGCGATCGCCAGCAGTGTCCGCGGCCACCCGGCGCGGCCGTTCGTCCGCCCGAACGCCACCAGGCGCGCGGTGCGCCCGCGAGGGGCGTCGGCGCCGGGCTTGCCGGCGGAATCGGGCTCGCCGCCGGAACCGGCCGCCGCCGGTGTCCGGTCCGGGAGGGTCTCCTGCGCCACCATGGCTCCTGTCGCAACACCACTGGGTCGAAAACACCACTGGCGGGAACGCTACCGCTCACGCGGGCCTGACACGACCAGGAGGTGGCAAGGGAGAGGCGCCGGGGCAACGGAACAGGAGCGCCGGGGCACGGAAGAGGGCCCGTGACATCCATCGGGCCGGAGTCGTCTCACAGGCGGTGAGAACGATGATGCTCCGTTTTCTACTGGATGTCCGGGCCCTTCCCGGGTCCAAGCCCCCGCCCGATCGGGCGGCTCCGCCGTGACGCGGCTGCCGGTCACCTGCACCTGGCTCGGACGGGATCGGGCGCGAATCCGCACTCGTGCCCGTCGCGGCGCGGTGTCCGGTGGCGCCTCGGGCGGCCGATCGGTGAGTCCCGTGCTGGACTGCAGCAAAACTACCGGCTTCCGGGCCCTTGTCAACCGCTTCACGTCCTGCGCGGACCCCTTGTTTCACAAGGTGAAAACCATGATCGGGACACGTTCGCAAATCACGGTGGTCACAAGGGTCACAACTGCGGCGGCGCCGGTTCGGGCACCACCACCGTGCCGGTCGCGGTGACCACGATGATCGGTTCGCTGAGCACTTCGGCGGCCGACTCGCCCTTGCCCGGGGTGCCCCGGCACACCACCCGCGCCTCGAACTCCAGGGTGCGGCTGCGGCGGCCCACCCGGGCGACGGTCGCGGTGGCCTCGACCACGTCACCGGCCCGCAGCGGCGCGCGGAACTGCACGTCGGAGTAGGACGCGAACAGCCCCTCGTCGTTGTCGGTGCGGATGCAGACCTCGGTGGCGACGTCGCCGAACAGCCCGAGGACGTAGGCGCCGTCCACGAGATCGCCGGCGTAGTGGGCGTGGGCGTACGGCACGTACCGGCGGTGCGTGACCACCAGCCCTTCGAAACCCTGCCCTTCGAGGCTCTGCCCCTCGATGCTCTGCCCCTCGATGCTCTGCCCCTCGATGCTCTGGCCGGTCACTGGGTCGCCTCCCCGGGCAGCAGCGCGTGGACGAGATAGCTGGCGACCTCGGCGGGCGTGGTGCCCTTGCCGAAGATCCGGTCGACGCCGAGGTCCTCGGGCGTGACGGTATCGAAGCGGGGCCCGCCCACAACCAGCAGCGGGCGGCCCATCCCGGCGGCGACGGCCGTGGGGTACTCGGCGTGGAACGCGGCCGCCATCTGCTTGGTGTTGTGCAGGTGGGCGTTCCTCTGCGTGACGACCTGGGAGACCAGCACGGCGTCGGCGTTCTCGGCCTTGGCGCGTTCGACCAGCTCTTCGACCGTGACCTGGGCGCCCATGTTGACCACCTGGACCTCGCGGTAGTACTCCAGGCCCTTCTCCCCCGCGAAGCCCTTGACGTTGAGGATCGCGTCGATCCCGACGGTGTGGGCGTCGGTGCCGATGCAGGCGCCGACGATCACCAGGCGCCGGCCCAGGGCGGCGCGGATCGCCAGGTTGACCTCGTTGGCGCTCAGCAGGGGGTACTCCCGCCCTTCCGGCACCGGGATGGAGGCGTAGTCGATCAGGTGGCCGACCCGGCCGTAGACGATGAAGAACGTGAAGTCGGGGCCCATCGGCTTGGCGTGCACCACGCTGGCCGGGTCCAGCCCCATCTTCCCGGCGAGCTGGAGCGCGGCCGCGTCGGCGCGCTTGCCGGCCGGGACGGGCAGCGTGAACGACACCTGCACCATGCCGTCGCCGGTGGTGTCGCCGTAGGGCCGGATGACCTGCCGGGTGTCGGCGGGCTCGGCCGGGGCCTGGGTGTGGGTGCTCCCTGCGGGATGCGTGCTTCCTGGCGGTGGGGTCATGCCGGCACCTCCTCTGTGTGAACGCCGTGGTGGGCATGCGGATCCTCGGCGTCGAGGATCTCGATCGCGGGGTTGAAGTACCCGCCGGCGCGTTCGGCGACGCCGTCCAGGCCCTTGCCGCGGTCGGCGGGGCGGCGGGTGATGCCGAACGTGCCGTCGGCGATCGCGTTGAGCAGCCCGTCGTCGCAGATCCGGTCGAGCAGGTCGATGGACTCCGACAGCACCTGGCGGGCCCGCTGCGCGACGAACCCGCCGGGGCGCGGCACGAAGTCGTCGGCGAGGCCGCCGCAGGCGTCCCGGACGTAACGGACGTTCTCCAGCGCCAGGTCGCGGTCCGACAGCCAGGGCGTGTGGATGCCCTCGGTCATCATCCCGATCAGGATGATCGACTGCCCGGTCATGACGCCGGCCAGGTTGAAGAACGCGTCCAGCAGGTAGCCGGCGAAGATGTTGCCGGTCATGTGCTTGGTCGGCGGCATGTACTTCAGCGGCGCGTCCGGGAACAGCTCGCGGACGAGCTGCGCGTGCGCGAGCTCCAGCCGGAACGACTCGGGGATCGCCGGGTTGATCTCGAACGCGTGGCCGAGCCCGAGCTGGGCGTCGGCGAGCCCCGCCTCGTGCCCGAACCGCTCGTTCAACAGCTGGCTGACGATGACGGTGTGCGCGGCGTCGACCGCGTCGGCCGTGGTGAGGTAGTTGTCCTCGCCGGTGTTGATGACGATCCCGGCCCGCGCGTGGATCTGCCGCGAGAAGCGCTGGTCGATGAACGTCCGGCGCGGGTTGATGTCGCGGAAGATGATCCCGTACATGCAGTCGTTGAGCATCATGTCCAGGCGTTCGAGCCCGGCCAGCGTCGCGATCTCGGGCATGCACAGCCCCGAGGCGTAGTTGGTGAGCCTCACGTAACGCCCCAGCTCCCGCGAGACGTCGTCCAGGGCCGCCCGCATCAGCCGGAAGTTCTCCTGCGTGGCGTACGTGCCGGCGTAGCCCTCCCGCGTCGCCCCCTCCGGCACGAAGTCCAGCAGCGACTGCCCGGTCGAGCGGATCACCGCGACGACATCGGCGCCCTCCCGAGCCGCCGCCTGCGCCTGCGGGATGTCCTCGTAGATGTCTCCCGTGGCCACGATCAGGTAGATCCAGGGCTGCGCCGGATCGCCCACCTCCGCCAGCACCCGGTCGCGTTCGGCGCGCCGCCGGTCGATCGCGGTGATCCCGGCCCGGGCCGCCCGCCGCGCCGCTTCTCGCGCGTTCACCTCGTCGGTCCCGGCGGGGAGCCGGAAGGACACCCGTCCCCTCGCGGCGGCCTCGGCGAGCTCGATCAGGGAGCCGTGCGACCCGTTCACCAGCGCGTCCCACACCGGGAGCGCTACGCCGTGCTCCAGGCCGACCTGGTCGCGGACGGCGTCGGCGAGATGGTTGGCCCAGGGGCGGCCGTCGCTGTCGGCGCCGGCGAGGCCCGCCAGCCGCAGCAGTGCCCGTTCCACCGAGACCGTCGTGTGGGTCCGGGCCATCTCGATGATCGGCTCGGCGGCGCGGGCGGCCAACCGTCTGGCGCGCCCTGCCACCGCCGGGTCGAGATCGAGTTTTCGCTGCGGCGTCATTGCCGACCCCCTCGAACAATCGTCCGTATTGATGGGCTTCCTACGGGAGATCCTCCGGCAAACAGACCCCGATCCGCAAGAACCTCAACTATCTCAACCGAACCTGCCGAGGAGGCCGACGACGCGGCGTGTCACCCCTGTGCCGCCCCCGTGCCGCTACAGGCCGGGGATCTGGCCGTTCCTGAAGGCGTCCACGAAGAGCCTGTGATCGTCGCGGACGACCGAGGCGTACTCCATGCCGAACGCCACCATCGCCTCGACGAACGCCTTCTCGTCCGGGCCGACCGCCGCGTTGATGGCGTCCTCCACCTGGAACCCGACCAGGGTGTGGTCGGAATCGGTGTCGGACACACAGTGGATCTTGGCGGTGGCGCGGCCCAGGTCGTCGAGCACCGAGAGCATCTCCTCGGGCTCGGTGAGGGTCGACCAGTCCAGGTCCTCCTCGTAGGGCGAGAGCTCCTGCACGACGTAGCCGACCCCGTCCAGCTCGGTGTAGCCCAGCCACGGGTCGGTGTTGGCCTGCAGCGCGCGCCGTGAGACGGCGGTGCGGTGGCCGTGGTGGTGGAAGTAGTCGCGGATGCGGGGGTCGTCGACGACGCGGCTGGGCGCGGCGACGTTGCCCTGCTTCATCGACAGGACGACGTCGTTCTCCAGAGCCTGGGTGTTGCCCTCCACCAGGATGTTGTACGCCGACAGCCCGGCCGAGCCGATGCCGAACCCGGAGGCGCCCACGATGTCCTTCACCTGGTAGGTGATGGGACGCAGCCGCTTGTCGACGGGGATCGTCTGCAGGTACGCCTCGTACGCCCGCTCCACCTTGGCCCGCTCGGCCTCGCCGAGGCGGCGCACGCCCGGCCGGTTGCGGAACCGCCGCTCCTGCTGGTCCACCAGCGTCATCTCGTCGAGCAACTCGATGCGGGTGTTGGCCAGCGCCGCCACCAGCACGGCGCGGATGTAGCCGTCGGTGTTGTCGAGGGTGAGCGCGAACTCGTGGTCGTCGTCGTGCTCGGCGAAGTGCCTCACCTGGTCCACGTAGGCGCGGACGTAGGTCTCGATCAGGCGCTGGATGTCGGAGTCGGAGATGGCCTTGCCCCACGCCATCAGCGCCAGGCTGGCCACCAGGCGCTTCACGTCCCAGGTGAAGTGCCCGACGTAGGCCTCGTCGAAGTCGTTGACGTCGAAGATGAAGATGCCGTCGTCGTTCATGTAGGTGCCGAAGTTCTGCGCGTGCAGGTCACCCTGGATCCAGACGCGGCCGGTGCGCTCGTCGGCCCAGGGGTCCTCGTCGTGGATGATGTCGGCGTAGAACAGGCAGGCACTTCCCCGGTAGAACGCGAACGGGTCGGACGCCATCTTGCGGAAACGGCGGCGGAACTCGGCGGGACTGCGCTCCATCAAGTCGGAGAAGGCGTCGACCAGGACCTCCACGATCTGGCCCTGACGTTGCTTGGGGTCACGCTCGCGCAGTGACCGGGTGATGCTCGCCATCACAGTGCTCCTCGATGATCCGGTGGGTCGTCCCGGTCATTGTGGTTGGTTCCCAGCCTCTCGGGCGGTGAACAACGCGCGAATCGCCGGTTCCGACCTGAACAAGTCCAATGCCAGATCGACGTGCCCCGGGACATAGCCGTTCCCGATCAGCATCGTGACGTCCGCCGCCAGGCCCTCGGCGCCCAGCGCGGCGGCGGCGAACGAGGTGGCCATCGAGAAGAAGATCACCGTGCCGCCGGGCGCGGTGGCCAGGATCGCGCCGTGCTCGCAGCCGGGCACGTCCACGCAGACCACGGTCACATCGGCGGGCTCACCCAGGGCCGCGGCCACGGCGACCGGGTCGCGCGCGTCCGCCCGGACGACCGTGTCGGCGAGGCCGGTGGCCGCCAGGCGGCGCTCCTCCTCTTCCGTGGGCACCAGCCCGATCGTGCGGGCCGCGCCGGCGCGGCGGGCCGCCGCCAGCGACAGCGACCCGCTCTTGCCCGCCGCGCCCAGCACCGCCACCACCGGTCCGCCGCGCGCTGAGCCACCAGAGGCTGAGCCACCAGAGGGGGAACGACCCTCCACACCCCCCGGCGCGGGTCCGCCGGGCCCCTCGTGCCGGCGGACCACGCGATGGGTGAGTGCCGGCGCGCCGCACACGTCCATCACCGACAGCGCCAGCGGCACGGGCAGGTCGGCGGGGAGGACGGCGGCGATGGAACACGCGAAGAGGATCGCGTGCCCCTCGGCCGGGATCTGTTCGGACCGCCCGTCCCAGCGGGCCAGCCCGTCGGTGATGGCGAGCGGGGTGAGGGTGAGCGAGACCAGCGTCGCGATCCGGTCCCCCGGCTTGAGGCCCAGCGGCGAGTCCGGCCCCGCCTCGTCGACGACGCCGACCAGCATGCCGCCCGAGCCGGTCACCGGGTTCTGCATCTTGCCGCGCGCGCCGATGATCGCCAGTACCTCGCGGCGGACGGCATCGGGATCGCCGCCGTGCGCGGTGTGCAGCTGCCGGTAGGAGGCGGCGTCCAGGTTGAGCCGCTCCACCCGTACGCGCACCTCGTCCGGGCGGATCCGGGGATCGGTGTCGAGCCGCGCGGCGGCCTGGGGCAGCACCCCCGGCGGATCCAGGACCCGGTGGAGCCCCACCGGGGACGTGCTCATGCGTGGATCACCCATATATCCGCCCGCCTCGCCTCTCTTGTCCGGATTGGCATCCCGGAGGATATCCGGGGTACCACTGGTTCATACGGAATTCTTCCCGTAACGTCCGTCTCGGACAAGATATAGTTAAGACGCGTCGCACGAGGGGGGTCAACGATGACCACTGCTGCTCTGCATCCCGAAGCCCTGCCCGAGGGGAACGACGCCGGGATTTCGGATCAGCCGTATGTGTACCGCCGGCGGCCGTTGGAGGAGCCCGACTGGCGGCGCCTCCCGGGCTGGCGCGACGTCACGGCCGAGCAGTGGGAATCCGCGCAGTGGCAGCGAGCGCATTGCGTCAAGAACATCCGGCAGCTGCGCACCGTCATGGGCGACCTGCTCGACGAGTCGTTCTACGCCGACCTGGAACGTGACCAGGCCGAACGCGCCACCATGTCGATGCTGGTCACGCCGCAGATGCTCAACACGATGGACGTGACCTCCACCGAGTCCTTCCTCGCCGACCCGGTGCGCCTCTACATGATCCCGGTCTTCAGCGACCGCAGGACCGACTGGCCGTCCCATCCCTACGCGGCGCGCGACTCTCTGCACGAGGCGGAGATGTGGGCGGTCGAGGGGCTCACCCACCGCTACCCCACCAAGGTGCTGGCCGAGCTGCTGCCGACCTGCCCGCAGTACTGCGGGCACTGCACCCGCATGGACCTGGTCGGGACGTCCACCCCGGCCGTGGACAAGCACAAGTTCACGATCAAGGCGCCCGACCGGCACGGCGCGATGCTCGACTATCTGCGCCGCACCCCCGGCGTCCGTGACGTGGTGGTCTCCGGCGGTGACGTGGCCAACCTGCCCTGGCCCCGCCTGGAGTCGTTCGTGGACGCCCTCCTGGACATCGGCAACATCCGCGATATCCGGCTGGCCACCAAGGCGCTGATGGGGCTGCCGCAGCACTGGCTGCAGGATGAGGTCCGGGCCGGGATGGAGCGCCTGGCGGCCAAGGCGCAGCAACGAGGCGTGCAGATCGCCATCCACACCCACGTCAACGCCGCCCAGTCGGTCACGCCGCTCGTCGCCCGCGCGGCCAAGGCGATGCTCGACACCGGCATCCGCGACGTCCGCAACCAGGGCGTCCTGCTCCGCGGCGTCAACACCACGCCCGAGCAGCTGCTGGACCTGTCGTTCGCGCTGCTCGACGAGGCCGCGATCCTGCCGTACTACCTCTACATGTGCGACATGATCCCCTACAGCGAGCACTGGCGGATCGCGGTGTGGGAGGCGCAGGAACTGCAGCACGCCATCATGGGTTACCTGCCCGGATTCGCCACCCCGCGGATCGTCTGTGACGTGCCGTACGTCGGGAAACGCTGGGTGCACCAGCTCGCCGACTACGACCGCGAGCGCGGCATCTCGTACTGGACGAAGAACTACCGCACCGCCTTGGAGGCCACCGACCCCGAGGCGCTCAACCGCCAGTACGAGTACTACGACCCGATCCACACCCTCCCCGAGCCCGGACGCACCTGGTGGCAGGAGCGCCCCTCCGCCGCATGATCACGCCCGACTGATTGCCGCCGCATGATTGCCGCGGGGCTACGCTCGCTAGCGTGACGCCTCCACCAGCAACGTTCCCGCTCGGCGCGGCGGCCACGGTCGAGGAGCTGGAGACCGATCCGCACCCGCTCCTGGCCCGGCTGCGCGCCGGCGAGCCGGTCTCCTGGCTGCCCGCCTTCGACGGCTGGCTCGTCACCTCACACGAACTGGCCGTACGGGTGATGCGCGACGCGGCGGCGTTCACGGTCGACGATCCGCGTTTCTCCACGGCGCAGGTCGTCGGCCCCAGCATGTTGTCGCTGGACGGGCGGACCCACACCCGCCACCGCGAGCCGTTCGCCCGCCCGTTCCGCCCGGCCCAGACCCGTGCCCGCTTCACCGCGTTCGTCCAGGCGGAGGTGGACCGTCTCATCACCGGGATCGCGCCCGCCGGGCGGGCCGAACTGCGCGGCGACCTGGCGGGCCCGCTCGCCGTCGCCGTCGTGGCCGAGGCGCTCGGGCTGGAGGGCGCCGACGCCACCACCGTGCGGTCCTGGTACGAGGCGTTCGTGGTGGCGGTCTCCGACATCACCGCCGGGCGGCAGGGCCAGGCGGGCGACGCCTACGCGCGGCTGAGCGAGGCCGTCCATGAGGCGATCGGCGTCCCAGGGTCCGCGTCGCTGCTCGCCGAGGCCGCGCACCAGGAGGAGGGCCTCACCGCCGAGGAGGTCACCTCGAACGCGGCGGTGCTGATGTTCGGCGGCATCGACACGACCGAGGGCATGATCTCCAACGCCGCGCTGCACCTGCTCGGGCACCCGGAACAGCTCGCGCTCGTCCGGGCCGACCCCGGCCTGCTGGACGCCGCGATCGAGGAATCGCTCCGGTTCGAGCCGTCGGCCTCGGTCGTGGACCGCTACGCCACCCGGGACGTCACGCTCGGCGGGGCGGCGATCAGCAAGGGCGACCTGGTGCGCGTGTCCATCGCCGGCGCCAACCGCGATCCGGCGGTCTTCCCCGACCCCGACCGGTTCGACGTCCGCCGCGCGAACGCCGCCGAGCACCTCGCGTTCGCGCACGGACCGCACTTCTGCTTCGGCGCGCACCTGGCGCGCCTGGAGACCCGCACCGCCCTGGCGGCGCTGCTCGACCGGCTGCCCGGGCTGCGGCTCGATCCCGCCGCCACGGTGTCGGCGCGAGGGTTGGTCTTTAGGAAGCCAGTGCGGCTGCCGGTGCGCTGGGATGCGGCCTTTACATTGTAGATCACAAATGACCTGGGCCGATAGCAGCGATTTCGGCCCTGGTTGTGTGGGAACATCGGCGCATGATCGTGGAACGCCGGGTCGAGCTCCGCTTCGGGCATGAGAGCCGTGAAGCCGAGACGCACACCAATCTCTCCGCCGTCCGCCAGGACGGCTCCTGCCTGTGGCTCGCGGGCGACGAGACCGCCACCATCGAGCGGCTCACCGCGACCACCGACGGGCTCGGGCGGGTCGCCGCCTACGACGACCATCGTTCGGTCGCCCTCGCCGACCTGGTGGAGCTCCCGGCCGGACCGGACGAGGAGGCCGACATCGAGGGCCTCGCCCGCGCCAACGGCTGGCTGTGGGCGATCGGCTCGCACAGCCTCAAGCGCAAGAAGGTCAAGGCCGGGCAGTCCGACGCCAAGTCGCGCAAGCGGCTCGCCTCGGTCGTCCGCGAGGAGAACCGGTTCATCCTGGCCCGGCTGCCCCTGGTGACCGGCGACGACGGCCTGCCCGAGGTGGTCAAGCGGCGCGGCGAGCACACCGCCGCCGTGCTGGGCGGGCATGGCGACTCCATCACCGATCTGCTCGCCGACGACCCGCACCTGGGCCCGTTCCTTCCGATCCCGAGCAAGGACAACGGCATCGACATCGAGGGGATCGCCGCCCAGGGCGACCGCCTCTACATCGGCCTGCGCGGGCCGGTGCTGCGCGGCTGGGCCGCGCTGATCGAGATCCACCCCGAGACGCACCCGGACGATCCGCACCGCCTCCGGCTGCGCCCCATCGGGGAGGGCAAGGCGCTGTACCGGACCCACTTCCTGGACCTGGGCGGCCTCGGCATCCGCGACCTGTGCCCGCACGGCGACGACCTGCTGATCCTCACGGGCCCGACGATGGACCTGGACGGCCCGGTGCGCGTGATGCGCTGGCCCGGCGCCGCCAAGGTCGCCGCCGCCGACATCGTGCCCGCCGAAGAGCTGCAGCTCGTCGGCGAACTCCCGTACGGGGACGGCGACGACCACGCCGAGGGCATCGCGGTGCTGGAGGAGTCCGACGCCGTCGGCCCCAAGCTGCTGGTGGTCTACGACAGCCCGTCGGCCGAACGGCAGACCGCGGACGGCGGGATCCTCGCCGACGTCGTCTCCTTCGAGAAGTAGCCGACCCGAAATAAGCGCTTACTTTCGACCTCTGCTTGGATGGGACCTGGGAACCGAGCGGGAGTCGAAAGGCGGGGCAGGCATGATCGAATGGTCCGACGAGGACGTCATGATCCGGGACGCCGTGCGCGGCTGGATCGACGCGGAGGTCCGGCCGAACCTGGACGCCCTCGACGCCGGGGAGCTGCCGCCGTACGACCTGATCCGCAGCCTGTTCAAGACCTTCGGGTTGGACGAGCTGGCCCGGTCCTCGTTCGCCTCCCGCATCCAGAAGGAACGCGACGGCGGCAGCCCCCGCGAGGGTGGCCACTCCGGCGAAGGCGGCGACTCCGGCGAGGACCGGCCGGGGGGCGGGAACGCCGCGATGAACATGCTGCCCATCATCGAGCTGTGCAAGGTCTCCCCCGGCCTGGTCACCGCGATGGGCGTCAGCCTGGGTCTCGCGGCCGGCACGATCATGAAGCGCGGCACGGTCGAGCAGAAGGAGCGCTGGGGCCTCGACCTGCTCACGATGGACAAGGTCGGCGCCTGGGCGATCACCGAGCCCGGCTCCGGCTCGGACGCGTTCGGCGGCATGCAGGCGACCGCGCGCAAGGCCGGCGACGAGTACGTCCTCAACGGCAGCAAGACCTTCATCACCAACGGCCCCTACGCCGACACGATCGTCTTCTACTGCAAGCTCGACAACGGGCGGGCGCCCCGCGACCGCGAGATCCTCACGTTCGTGCTCGACCGCGGCATGCCCGGCCTCGACCAGAGCAAGCCGCTGCGCAAGATGGGCCTGCACTCCTCCCCCACCGGCGAACTGTTCCTCAACGACGTGCGGGCGGGCGCGGACCGGCTGCTCACCGGCGGGTCGGGCGGTGGCAAGGAGTCGGCGAAGCAGAACTTCGTCACCGAACGCGCCGGCGTCGCGGCCATGTCCCTCGGCGTCATCGAGGAGTGCCTGAAGCTGTCGGTCGACTACGCCAAGAAGCGCGAGCTGTGGGGGCAGCCGATCGGCGACTTCCAGCTCATCCAGCTGAAGCTGGCGAAGATGGAGGTCGCGCGCATCAACGTGCAGAACCTCGTCTTCCGGCACATCGAGATGCAGCGCGCCGGGCGCACCCCCACGCTGGCCGAGGCGTCGGCGATGAAGCTCTACACCGCGCAGGCCGCCAGCGAGGTCGCGATGGAGGCCGTGCAGCTGTTCGGCGGCAACGGCTACATGAGCGAGTACCGCGTGGAGCAGCTCGCCCGCGACGCCAAGTCGTTCCAGATCTACGCGGGCACCGACGAGATCCAGGTGACCCACATCGCCCGGGATCTCCTGTCGCGCTGACACCCGCGCCCACCGAAAGATCGGCGGCCATCCGAACTCCGGGTCACCGCCGGGCATCCAACAGACAGCCCGGCCAAAAGGCGGGGCCGAAGGTAAGGGATCAGCAACGATGATCACTTATCCTGGGGATGCGGGCTTTCCTGGACAGGCGACGACGGGATCTGGATACTCACAGCTATGGACGGTCAGCCCTCATATCCGGTGAGAGCGTCCGATATGGAGCGCGACCGAGTGTTGCGTGTGCTCAGCGATCGAGTGGCCGAAGGCCGGATGTCCCACGAGACGTTCGAACGGCGGGTCGACCAGGTGCTGCGCGCGCAGAGCCAGGCCGAGCTCGCCGACATCGTGCACGACCTGCCGTCCACCAATCGCGTCGTCAACCGGCTGACCGGGATCATCACGTCGGTCTCGCAGGTCACCGCGCGCATCGAGGCGGCCTGGCGGGCGCCGCGGCTGCCTCGGTTCATGCTCCCGCCGTCCGACCTCAGCCGCATCGTCGTCGGGCGCGCACCGGGCTGCCAGTTCATCCTCACCGACCTCACCGTCTCCCGTTTTCACGCCGAGATCTACCGCGGTGACGAGGGCTGGATGATCTCCGATCTGGGTTCCATGAACGGCACCCGCGTCAACGGCTGGAGGCTGACCGGCCCAGCCCGGGTGCGTCCCGGTGACGAGGTCGGCTTCGGCAACTCCAGCTTCATCGTGGCGGCACCCTGAGCTGGACCGCCGCGGCGCTCCGGCAGCTCGACGAGGACGCCCCGGTCACTCCCCTGCGGCCCTACCCCGGCGACTCCCGGATCCTGCTCAAGGACGAGTCGGCGCAGCCCTCCGGCAGCCTCAAGCACCGGCCCGTCCGCGCGCTGCTGCGCGCCGCGGTCAAGTCCGGCGCATTGCGTGAGGGACAGGCGATCGTGACGCCGACGAGCGGCAACACAGCGATCGCCGCCGCCTGGTTCGCACGTCTGCTGGACCTGCCGATGGTCGCCGTGGTCCCTGGCCGGACCCGGCCGGACAAGGCGGCCCGCATCGAGCGGCTCGGCGGCGAGTGCCGCCGCCACGACCCGCCACTGGCCGTCTACGAGGAGGCCGGGCGGCTCGCGGACGAGATCGGCGGCTACGTGCTCGACCCCTTCACCCCGGTCGACGACCGGTCGCTCGCCACCGAGCTGTTCGGCCAGCTCGCCGAGCCGCCCGCCTGGGTGGTGACGGGCGCGGGCAGCGGCGTCACCAGCGCGGCGCTCGGCCGCCACATCAGGGACGGCGGCCTGTCCACGCGGCTCGCGGTGGCCGACCCGGAGCACTCGGCCTACTTCGCGGCGTGGGCCTACGACGTGGACGACTACGCCACCGGGATGCCGTCGCGCATCGACGGGATCGGGCGGCCACGCGTCGAGCCGGCGTTCGACGCCTCGGTCGTCGATGTCGTGATCCCGGTGCCGGACGAGACGAGCCTCGCCATGACCCGCCACCTGCACGAGGCGACCGGGGTGCCTGCGGGTCCGTCCAGCGGTGCCTGCCTGCAGGCCGCGCTGCAACTGGCCGCCAAGCGCGGCGAGGGCACCATCGTCTCGCTGATCGCGGACGCACCCGGCCCGCCCGCTTCCTGAAATGGAGTAGTTGGACTGGACCTCGGTCCTCATCCGGTCACGTAAGGGCTGTCCCGGGTGAGGTGCACGGGGTAGGACACTGTGACGTACCGCAGGCCCAGGCTGCCGCATGGGCACGCATGCAGAACCCGGCGCCCACCGTCGAGGAGACGCCCGAGACCCAGCCGCCGGCATGAACGGCGCCACGGGCGTGCGCGCCACGTCGGCGCTCGACACCCCGGCGGCCTCGCCCGCCGACGTGGTCCCCTCGCCGTTCGCAGCGGTGAACGGGGGTCCCCCGCGGCTCGACCCGTCGGCGTTGCGGACGGAGCCGACCAGCGCGGACGTGGAGGCCTGGTGGGACGGCCTCGTCGCCGCAGGGCTCGATGTCCGCCAGCCGGCGGCGCTGCTGACCCAGCTTGATGCGCTGCTGGCGGCGGCCACGGGCCTTGACGGCCAGGACCTGCTCGACAACCTCGCCCCCCGCGCGGCACTCGTTCGAGGGCTGGTCGGCTACGCGCTGGTGCAGCTCGGCCCAGCGCTCGAGCGGGCGGGCGCCGTGGCCGGCGCCCTGCCGGTCACATCGCCGATCGTCGACCACGTCGCCGGCCGGGAGAATCTCGTGAGCGCGGCGCTGCAGTCGGCTGCCGACCTCTCCGTGTTCGTCCCGTTCCCGCTGTCAGCGGCCGTCTCGTCCAGCACGCGGCTGGCCGGGTTCCTGACGAGCGACGCGCCGCAGGCGCAGGCCGTCAAGGCCGCAGCGGTCGAATTCGCGCAGGGTGTCTACGACGGCTTCACGACGTCGGGCCTGGTCGACCCCTCCTCTCGAAGGCCCGCTCGGCGACGCGTTCCGCGCAGCGATCAACGATGACCGCGTCCAGGACGCCATCGCAACGTCGCCACACGACATGATCGACGTGATGACCCGGCTCGACGCTGCGATCAGGAACGGCCGCCTGATCGGCTCCTTCGGCGTGAACGCGCCGTGAGAGGGTTTCGGCCACCACGACCGCGACCGGCTGGCCGAAGAAGCGGGGGCCGTTTAGGATCGCTCCGATGATCACCGGAGTCCGTGCCGCACATTGGCTGTTGTGGAGCCAGCTCGTCCTGGCGGTGACCGCTCTCGCGGTCTTCGCCGCCTCGTTCTTGGTCGGGCCCGACGACAATGCCGCTGCAGACGTCTCCATCGACGTGCAGACCTCTATCGTCCCCGTATGCTTCTGCCTGCTGATGTCCGGGACGCTCGGCCTCGTGGCTCTGCAGACGGGGAGCATACGGCGCCTCGCAGGGACCGCCCTGCTGCTCATACCGGTCGCGGTAACGCTCTCGAAACTCTGGACGACCTTGCTGACCGCACCTACGGACGGTGAGGCCATAGACACGGCGAGCGTCGAGGAGGAAGTGGAAGTGCCTGCCTGGATCCCCGTGGCCAGGGGGTCGATGAATGACGTTCTGTTCATGCTGAACGCGGCACATTGGCTGGCGTCTGCGGCGATCCTGCTGGCCGCCGTCTGCGGCGTGCTCGTCCTGCGGGTCCGGCCGCGCGGCGGCGCCTCCGGCTGAAGGAACCGCACCGTTCTGAAATCGGGGTCTTGACGGATTCGGCAGGGTTCCTTACTTTCACTTCCAAGTTAGGAAACCTTCCTAACTTGACGGCCGGTCCCGCGTGGGCGGAGGCGATCTCGTGGCTGCACCTGTCCCCGGCAGACCGAGCCTGATGCGGGCGATCAACGACCGTGCGGCGCTCAAGGTGCTGCTGGAACGCGGGCCGCTCACCCGGCCGCAGCTGTCCGAGCTCACCGGCATCTCCAAGCCCACGGCGTCGCAGCTGCTGGCCCGGCTGGAAGAGGCGGGACTCGTCGTCCAGGACGGGATACGGGAGGGGCAGCCGGGCCGCACCGCCGAGCTCTACCGCGTCAACCCGGCCGCGGCCTACGTCGCCGCCCTCGATGTGACCCCGGCGCGGATCCGCGCCGTCGTGGCCGACCTGACGGGGGCCGTGGCGGGCGAGCACACGCTGCCCACACCGGCGCGTTCCGGCGTGGACGCGGTGGCGCGGGTCCAGGCCGCCCTCGAATCCGCCTCTGTCGGGATCCCGCGCGACCGGCTCCGGCGTGTGGTCATCGGCATCGGCGGCGCGGTCGATCCCACCACCGGCAAGCTCGGCTACGCCGCGCACATCCCCGGCTGGCACGTACCCGACCTCGGCAAGCGCCTGACCGGCGCGCTCGGCGCGCCGGTCTCGATCGAGAACGACGTCAACCTGTCCGCTCTCGCCGAGCTGTCAGGTGGGGAGGCGGGTGACGCCCGCGACTTCGTGCTGTTGTGGGTCGCCGAGGGCGTCGGCATGGCGGTCGTGCTCGGCGGCGTGCTGCACCGGGGCGCCACGGGCGGCGCGGGCGAGATCGGCTACATGCCCGTCGCGGGCGCGCCGCTCAGGCGCGACGTCAGGCGCACGCACAGCGGCGGCGTGCACAGCCTCACCGGCGGCGCCGCCGTGCTCAAGCTGATGCGGGCGCACGGCTTCCGGGGACGGGACGCCGCGACCGCCCTCGGCCGCGCCGCCGCCGTGGAGTCCGGCCCCGCCCACGCCGCGCTCACCGAACTGGCCACCCGGCTGGGCGCCACCCTCGCGACCGTCGTCGCCGTCCTGGACCCGCAGCTGATCGTCCTCACCGGCGACGTGCTGCGGTCGGGCGGCGAGCCGCTGCGCGCGCTCGTCGAGCGCGAGCTGCACACCATGACCATCCCCAGGCCTCCGGTCCGGCTCAGCTCGGTCGAAGGCAACCCCGTCCTGGCGGGCGCCCTGCACCTGGCGCTCGGCGACGCCCGCGACGAGGTCTTCTCCAGCACCACTCCCTGATCCGGGCGGTCCCCCCTGCCGCCCTCCCCTAAGGAGGAACCGGAGTGCGCATCCAACCCTCGCCCCGCGCAGTGGCCCTGACGGCCGTCCTCGCCCTCACCGCGGCCTCGGCTTGCACGGCCGGCGGCGACAAGGACAAGGACAGCGGGCCTGCGGCGGACGCCCCGCAGACGATCCAGGTCTGGCACGGATGGAGCGCCGACCACGAGGTCAAGGCGTTCGAGGACGCCGTCGCCGGTTTCCGCCGCGCCCATCCGAACATCACCGTCAAGATCACCGGCAACCAGCTCGACGACCAGATCACCAACGCGATCCGCGGCGGCAACCCGCCCGATGTCGTCTCCTCCTTCACCACCGACAACCTCGGCCAGTTCTGCCAGAGCGGCGCGTGGCAGGAGCTGACCCCGCGGTTGCAGAAGGACAAGGTCGACCTCGGCATCTTCCCGAAGGCCGTCCAGGACTACACGCAGTTCAAGGGCAAGCGGTGCGCGCTGCCACTGCTCGCCGACGCCTACGGCCTCTACTACAACAAGAAGCTGATGAAGGGCGAGAAGCCGCCGACGACGATGAGCGAGCTCGCCGCGCTGGCCAAGAAGCTGACCGTCCGCGATCCCGACGGCACCATCAAGGTCGCCGGGTTCATGCCCTCGACGCAGTACTACGAGCACACGCCGCAGCACATCGCCCCCAGCTTCGGGGTGAAGTGGCTGGGTGCCGACGGCAAGGCCAACTTCTCCAAGGACCCGGGGTTCAAGGCGTACCTGCGGTGGTCCAAGGACCTGCTCGACTGGTACGGCCTGCAGAACGCGCGCAAGTTCATGCGGTCGATGGGCCAGGAGTTCGAGGCGTCCAACCCCTTCCAGAAAGGCAAGGTCGCCATGGCCATCGACGGCGAGTGGCGCACCAAGTTCATCGAGAAGGAGGCGCCCACGCTGGACTACGGGACGGCCCCGCCGCCCGTCGCCGACGACCGCAAGGACCAGTACGGCAGCGGCTTCACGCTCGGCACCATCATGGGCATCCCGCGCGGCGCCAAGCACCCCGAGGCCGCCTGGGCGCTGGTCAAGTACCTGACGACCGACACGCAGGCCGTGGTGACGCTGGCCAACGCCCTGGGCAACGTGCCGAGCACGCGCGACGCGCTCGCCTCACCTGCTCTGAAACTGCCGCCGCAGTTCAAGACGTTCATGGACGTCTTCCGGCATCCCGGCACCAGTACCAGCCCGTCCAGCCCGAACGGCGGCGACTACATCGTCCAGTTCCAGGAGTTCGTCCAGGACCAGTGGGAGCCCGGCAAGGTCTCCGATCTCGACAAAGGCCTGCGCGACCTCGACGTGAAGATCGACAAGGCCCTTCGGCTCTCCGGCGGCTGACATGACCGTCCTGTCCGCGCGGCGCGCACGCGGGGGACGCCGGCCGGTGGCGGCGCCCCGCGCGCGCCGCCGCCACCGCCTCCGGGTGCTGGCGTTCCTGTCACCCTGGCTGATCGGCTTCGGCGTCTTCTTCGCCTACCCCTTGCTGGCCACCGTGTACTTCTCGTTCACCCGGTACGACCTGTTCTCACTGGAGTACGTCGGGCTGACCAACTACCGCTTCCTCCTCCAGGACGAGGACGCCTGGCGGTCGATGCGCAACACCATGTGGCTCGTCGTGGTCATGGTGCCGCTGCGGGTGCTGTTCGGGCTCGGCACCGCGCAGCTGCTCACCCAGCTCAAGGCGGGCGGGAGCGTGCTGCGGTCGATCATCTACCTGCCGTACCTGGTGCCGCCGGTGGCCGCGACGGTGGCGTTCGTGTTCCTGCTCAACCCCGGCACCGGGCCGGTCGAACAGTTCGCCAGCGCCCTCGGCGTCCCCGTGCCCGACTGGTTCAACGAGCCGGAGTGGAGCAAGCCCGGGCTCACGCTGCTCGGGCTGTGGGCGGTCGGCGACGTCATGATCATCTTGCTGGCGGCGCTGCTGGACGTGCCGCGGCAGTTGTACGAGGCGTCCGCCATCGACGGCGCCGGGCCCTGGCAGCGCTTCCGTCACATCACGCTGCCCACCATCTCGCCGGTGTTGCTCTTCGCTGCTGTCACCGGCGTCATCCAGACCCTCCAGTACTTCACGCAGGCGATGGTCGCGGCCAAGGTCGCCGCCGGGCAGGCCGACCAGCCCGGCACGACGACCGCGCCGGGCTACCCGGACGGGTCGACGCTGACGTTTCCGCAATGGCTGTACGACGAAGGGTTCCGGCAGTTCAACATGGGCTACGCCTGCGTGCTGGCGCTGGTCCTGCTGGCGGTCTCGATGGCCTTCACGCTGGTCCTGCTCCGCCAGTTCCACGCCTTCGCCGACGAGGAGGTGTCCGGATGACTGACGGTGTCCGGATGCGCGAGCCAGCCGAGGGCCTGCGTCCGTCCCCCGGTCCCGGCGAGGCGCCGCCGCCCGCACGGCGCCGCGCCGCGGGCGGGACGCGCGGGCGGCGTGTCCTCTACTGGGTCGCCACGCACGCGATCGCCATCGCCCTGGGCCTCATGTTCATGGCGCCGGTGACGTTCATGTTCCTCACCGCCGTGATGACCGACGACCAGGCGCTGAGCGGCGCGCTGTGGCCCTCGGAGTGGGCGTGGGGCAACTTCGCCGACGTGATGTCGTCCGAGATGCTGCGGTGGCTCGGCAACACCCTGCTGTACGCCGGGCTCGGGACGGCCTTCATGCTCGTGTCGAGCGTGCCGGTGGCGTACGCGCTCGCGCGGTTCAGGTTCCGCGGGCGCAAGCTCGCGCTCGTGCTGGTCATCACGACGATGATGTTGCCGCCGCAGGTCGTGGTCGTCCCGATGTACATCGTGTGGGCGCGGTTCGAGCTGACCGGCTCGTTGTGGCCGCTGATCATCCCGCTGCTGTTCGGCGACGCGTACTCCATCTTCCTGCTCCGGCAGTTCCTGGTGACGATTCCCAAGGACTACGCCGACGCGGCGCGGGTGGACGGCTGCGGGGAGTTCGCCGCCATGATCCGCGTCGTCCTCCCGATGGCCCGGCCCGCGATCGCCGCCGTGGCGCTGTTCCAGTTCTTCTACTGCTGGAACGACTACTTCGGGCCGCTGGTCTACGCCGACCCTGACCACCGCCCGCTCGCCGTCGGCATCGCCACGTTCCGCGCCGCGCACAACGTCGAGTGGAACCTGACGATGGCGGCGACCCTGCTGACCGTGCTGCCGGTGATCGTGGTGTTCTTCCTCGCCCAGCGGGTGTTCATCCAGGGCGTGACGCTGACAGGAGTGAAAGGGTGAAGCTGGCCGTCATCGGCGGGGGTTCGACCTACACCCCCGAGCTCGTCGAAGGGATCGCGCGGCGTGCCGGGACGCTGCCGGTCGAGGAACTCGTGCTCGTCGACCCCGCCGCGGACCGGCTGGCGGTCGTCGGCGGGCTGGCCGCCCGGATGCTCGCCCGCGCGGGCAGCCCGGTGACCGTGCGCACGGTCACCGGCATGGGCTCCGGCCTGGACGGCGCGCTCGACGGCGCCGCCGCCGTGCTCGTCCAGCTCCGGGTCGGCGGGCAGGCCGCACGGCTGAGCGACGAGACGTTCCCGCTGGCCTGCGGATGCGTCGGCCAGGAGACCACCGGGGCGGGCGGGCTGGCCAAGGCGCTGCGGACCGTCCCGGTCGTGCTGGAGCTGGCCGAACGGGTGCGCGAACGCGCGCCCGGCGCGTGGATCGTCGACTTCACCAACCCGGTCGGCATCATCACGCGCGCGCTGCTGGACGAGGGCCACCGCGCCATCGGCCTCTGCAACGTCGCGATCACGTTCCAGCGCCGCTTCGCCGGCCTGCTCGGAGTGGACCCGGGGCGGGTGAGTCTCGGGCATGTCGGCCTCAACCACCTCACCTGGGAACGCGCGGTCCAGGTAGACGGCTCCGACGTCCTCCCCCGGCTCCTGGAGGAGCACCTCGGCGCGCTCGCGGTGGAGATCGGACTGCCCGCCGGGCTGATCCGGAGGCTGGGCGCCGTCCCCTCGTACTACCTGCGCTACTACTACGAGCACGACCGCGTCGTCGGCGAGCAGCGCGCCGCGCCGGCACGGGCCGCGAAGGTGGCGGAGATCGAGCGTCGCCTGATGGAGATGTACGCCGACCCCGCGCTCGACACCAAACCGGCGCTGCTGGGCGAACGCGGCGGGGCGCACTACTCCGAGGCCGCCGCCGACCTGCTGGCCGCGCTGCTCGGTGAGGCGCCGGGCGTACAGGTGGTGAACGTGCAAAACGAGGGGACGCTGCCCTTCCTGCCGCCGGAGGCCGTCATCGAGGTTCCCGCCCGGATCACCGCCGCCGGTGCGGCGCCGCTTCCCGTCCCGCCGGTCGAACCGTTGCTGGCAGGCCTGATCGCGCATGTCTCCGCGTACGAGGAGCTCGCCGTCGCCGCCGCCCGCCACGGGGGCGCCGACCGGGTGACGGACGCGCTCCTGGGCCACCCGCTGGTCGGCCAGGCGGACGCGGCCGAGCGGCTGGCGCGCGAACTGATCAACGAAGGCCGGGCTCACCTCCCCTGGGCGGCGAACGGATGAGCCGCACGCTGGTGGCGGTCGACGGCGGCAACAGCAAGACCGACGTCGCCGTGGTGTCGGACGGCGGCGAGCTGCTCGCCGCCGTCCGCGGCCCGGGGTTCCAGCCGCAGGCGCACGGAGTGGACGACGCCGTCGCGATGCTGAGCGGTCTCATCACCGACGCCGTCGCACGCGCCGGCCGCGGCACGGCCGACCAGCTCGCCGCCTTCCTGGCCGGAGCGGACTTCCCCGAGGAGGAGGAACGGCTGGAGAAGGCTCTGGCCGCCCGCGGGCTCGCCCGGCGCGTCCGGGTCGCCAACGACACGTTCGCCCTCCTCCGCACCGGCTCCACGATGGGATGGGGCGTCGCGATCGTCTGCGGCGCGGGCATCAACTGCCTGGGTGTCGGCCCGGACGGGCGCACCGCCCGGTTCCCCTCGCTCGGGCGGATCACCGGCGACTGGGGCGGCGGCGCCGACCTCGGCGCCGAGGCGTTGTGGCACGCCGTCCGCGGCGAGGACGGACGCGGGCCTCAGACGGCGCTGACCGCCGCCGTCGCGGCGCACTTCGGCCTGTCCCGCGCGGAGGACGTGGGCCTCGGCGTGCACCGGGGCGACATCCCGCCTGGACGGCTGGCAACGCTCACTCCGGTACTCCTCGACACAGCCGAAGCAGGCGACCCGGTGGCACGCGGGATCGCCGAACGACTGGCCGAGGAGATCATGCTCCTCGGGGTCACGGCGCTCCGCAGGCTCGATCTTCTCGGCTCCCCCGCCGAGGTCGTGCTCGGCGGAGGCGTGCTCACCTCCCGCCGCCCGGTGCTCATGGACACCATCGAATGGCGCTATTCGGCGCGGGCGCCATGGGCGCGCCTGATCGTCGCGGACAGCCCCCCGGTGCTTGGCGCCACATTGCTGGGCCTGGACCTGCTCAACGCACCCCTCGCCGCCTACGAAGCAGCCCGCGCCGCGTTCAGTACGCCATGGCAGCCACCAATCCGCTCATAATGGCGCTCCGCGTTGCGGCGCCCTAGCCACGGACCTTGACGTTGTAAGGTTCGGCCCGAGGAGTCGACAACACTCCACAAACGATCCGCAACGGAAGGAACGTCGTGCACATCGGGTTCGCCGTGCCGGTATCAGGGGCGTGGGCCACTCCCGCCCACCAGGTCGAGATCGCCCAGAGGGCCGAGGGTCTCGGCTACCACTCGCTGTGGACGCTGCAGCGGCTCCTCAACCCGGCCGGATCCACCGACGACACGTACCGCAACGTTCCCGATCCATTTGTCACGCTCGCCTACCTGGCCGGATTCACTAGCACGGCCAGGCTCGGCGTGGCCGTCGTCAACCTGCCGTACTTCTCCCCCGCGCTCCTGGCCAAGCAGGCCGCGACGCTCGACCACGTCGCCGGCGGACGCCTGGATCTCGGCTTGGGGCTGGGCTGGATGCGCGAGGAGTTCGCCGCGGCGGGCGCGCCGTACGAGCGGCGCGGCGCCCGCGCCGAGGAGTTCCTCGCGGCGCTGCGCGCGCTGTGGCACGACGAGGTGAGCGAGTTCCACGGCGAGTTCTACGACTTCCCGCCGGTCCGGATGGACCCCGCGCCGTTCCAGTCCCCCGAACCGCCGATCTTGCTCGGCGGCGCGTCCGAGCCCGCGCTGCGCCGCGCCGGCCGCCTGGCGGCCGGCTGGGTGAGCTCCAGCCGGGCCGACCCGGCGAGCCTCGGCCAGTCGATCGGCATCGTCCGCGACGCCGCCGCGAAGGCCGGGCGCGACGTGGACGCGCTGCGCTTCGTCTGCCGCGCCGCCGTCCGGCCCGGCCCACGCCGGCGGCCCCTCACCGGCACCTACGACGAGATCCGCGACGACTTCGCCGCTCTCGCGCGGCAGGGCGTCACGGAGCTGTTCGTCGACCTGAACTTCGACCCGCGCGTCGCGGACCCGCACGAGGCGATGCGCCTCGCAGGCGAGGCCCTGGAGGCCTTTGCACCGTTCTAAAATCTGGGGGCGGCGTTCTAAATCTGGGGGCGGCGGCCCTCCCAGGGAGTGCTGAGGACGACCGTGGTCCGGGTGGCCACGTTGGCCGCGGCCCGGATCTTCTGGAGCAGGTCCTCGAGCTCGTTCGGCGTGGCGACCCGCACCTTGAGGATGTAGCTCTCCTCGCCCGCCACCGAGTGACAGGCCTCGATCGCGGTCAGGTCCCTGAGCCGATGGGGGGCGTCGTCAGGAGCGGACGGGTCGATCGGCTTGATCGACACGAACGCGGTCATCGGCAACCCGATCTGCTCATGATCGAGTTGCGCGGTGAAGCCCTTGACGATGCCGCGTTTCTGCAGCCTGCGCACCCGCTGGTGCACGGCGGACACTGACAGCCCGGTCTCCTTGGCGAGGTCGGTGAAGCTCATCCGCCCGTCGTCGGCCAGCAGTGTCATGATCTGACGATCGATCTCCTCCACGCGGGAAAATCTAGCTTGCGCGGGAGGCCGGTGCCGACCCGGTTACGGTCACAGATCGGTCAGGACCTGCGCGGTGGCCCGCAGCTGCCGCGGATCACCAGCTCCGTGGGCAGCAGCACCGGCCCGCCCCGGGCCCGCGTGCGGTCTCGCAGCAGCAGTTCACAGGCCCGGTATCCGGCGTCGTGGCCGGGGCGCGCCACCGCCGTCAGCGGCGGGTCGCACAGCTCGGCCCACGACACGTCCCCGACCATCGCGATCGACACGTCCGCGGGCACCCGCAGGTCCAGTTCGCGCGCCACCAGCACGGCCGCCTCGCCGATCAGGTGCCCGGCGGCCAGCACGGCCGACGCGCCGGCCCGCCGCTGCAGCAGCCCGGCCGCCGCCGCGTAGGCGCTGTCGCGCTCGGGCCTGGCCGCGACGACCAGGTCCTCGTCCACCGCGACGCCCAGCTGGGTGAGCGTGTCGCGGAACGCACGCTCCCGCACCCCCATCGGCGCCCCCGGTGACGCGGCCCCGAGGAACGCGATCCGCCGGTGCCCGAGGCCCACCAGATACTCCACCAGGGCCCGCACCCCGGCACGGTCGTCGATGAGCACCGTGAGGACGTCCGGCGGCCCGGGGAGCACCCGGTCCACGGAGACGACCCACCCCCCGGCGCGGGCCACCGAGTGCCACGCCGCCGGATCCCCCTCCGGCACGGCGATGATCCCATCGAGGCGCTGTTCCATCATCCGGTCGGCGATCGCGGCCTCCCGCCCGGCGTCGCCGTGCGCCGCGTCCAGCAGGACGTGCTCGCCGAACGTCCGCGCGCACTCCAGCACGCCCGCGATCAGATCGGCGCAGAACGGGTCGGTCACGTCGGGGACGATCAGCCCGATCCCGCCCGTCCGCTGGAGCTTGAGGCTGCGGCCCACCGCGCTCGGCCGGTAGTCGAGATCCCCGGCGGCGGCGAGCACCCGTTCCCGCGTCGCCGCGCTGACCGAGCCGCCCGAGAACACCCGCGAGACCGTGGCGATCCCGACCCCCGCCGCAGCCGCGACGTCTTTGATCGTCGCAGGCCGCGCCCCACGCCGCCCCACCGCACGCTCTCGCGATTCACCCCTGTCGGCCATGTCCGCCACTCACTTCTCCTCTGTCGACCATGTCAACCGCCTCCGCATTTTTTCATGATCTTGCGTGTTGTGGAAACGTTTCCATGAGGTTTAATCCGATGAACAAGTAAAGGGCCTGCTTAACCGAGTGGGTTGGAAACGTTTCCATCCGACACCGGCACCGGCCGGTGATCGGGGGGCCCGTGCGACGGCGTGCGGGTGAGGTGAGAGGCAGACGATGGCCAAGATCGTGCTGGACAAGGTCGACAAGATCTATTCGGGTGGCGTCAAGGCCGTGGACTCCCTGGACCTGGAGATCCGCGACGGCGAGTTCATGGTGCTGGTCGGCCCGTCCGGCTGCGGCAAGTCGACCGCGCTGCGGATGATCGCCGGGCTGGAGGAGATCAGCGACGGCAAGATCTCGATCGGCGACCAGATCGTCAACGATCTCGCGCCCAAGGACCGCGACATCGCGATGGTCTTCCAGAACTACGCCCTCTACCCGCACATGACGGTCGAGCAGAACCTGGCGTTCGGCCTGAAGCTGCGCGGCACCCCCAAGGCCGAGATCAAGCAGAAGGTCCTCGATGCGGCCAAGATGCTCGGTCTCGAGCAGTTCCTGGCGCGCAAGCCCGCCGCGCTGTCGGGCGGCCAGCGCCAGCGCGTGGCGATGGGCCGCGCGATCGTGCGCCAGCCCCAGGCGTTCCTCATGGACGAGCCGCTGTCCAACCTGGACGCCAAGCTGCGCGTGTCGATGCGCGCCTCGCTGAGCCAGCTGCACGAGCGCCTCGGCGTCACCACCGTGTACGTCACGCACGACCAGGTCGAGGCCATGACGCTGGGCGACCGGGTCTGCGTGCTGCGCGAGGGCAGGCTGCAGCAGGTCGACACCCCGCAGCGCCTGTTCGACAACCCGGTCAACCTGTTCGTCGCGGGCTTCATCGGCTCCCCCGCCATGAACTTCGTGACCGCCGAGCTCAGCCGCGGCGACGGCGGCGCGCAGGTCACCTTCGCCGGCTACACCCTGCCGGTGCCGGACGCGCTGCTGGCCGACAAGCCCGGGCTTGAGGGCTACATCGGCAAGAAGATCATCCTTGGCATCCGCCCGTCGGACTTCGAGGACGCCGCGCACGCCAAGCCCGAATGGGCGCCGCTGGCCGCCAAGAGCAGCGTCACCGAGGAGCTCGGCAGCGAGATCAACGTCATTTTCACCATCGACGCCCCGCCGGTCGAGCACAAGGACACCGCCGACCTGGCCGAGGACGCGGCCGAGGGCGAGGCGGCCGACATGGCGATCCCGCTGATCGAGAACAAGGCGCTGTGGACGGCGCGCGTCAACGCGCGGTCCCACGTGCGGCCCGGCCAGGACATCGAGCTGGCCGTCGACACCCGCCGCCTGCACTTCTTCGACCAGGCGAGCGGCCTGGCGATCGGCCACGCCGACGCGGCGGCGGTCGAGCCCGCCGACGACGACGAGGTCCCGGCCTAACGAACGCATCACGTTTTCCCACAGCCTCATCCACAGGCTGTGGGGAACGTGATGCGCGTCACATTTTTCAGATACGCGCCGCATGCCGTTCACATCACGGTATGCGGCGCTTCATCTCTCACTTCACCGAGCCGGCGAGCACCCCTTGCACGAAGTACCGCTGGAAGGCGAAGAACACGGCCAGCGGCACCACCAGCGACAGGAACGCCCCAGGCGCGATGATGTCGATGTTGGAGCCGAACTGCCGGACCTGCTGCTGGATCGCCACCGTCAGGGGCTGGGAGTCCCGGTTGGCGAAGATCAGCGCGATCAGCATGTCGTTCCACACCCACAGGAACTGGAAGATGCTCAGCGACGCGATCGCCGGGCCGCCCAGCGGGAAGATCACCCGGCGGAAGATGGTCCACTCGGTGCCGCCGTCCATCCGCGCCGCCTCCAGCAGGTCCCGCGGGATCCCGGCGAAGTAGTTGCGCAGCAGGAAGATGGCGAACGGCAGGCCGTACGCGACGTGGAACAGCACCACGCCGGTGATCGACCCGAACATCTTGAACCCGCCGATCTCGATCCCGCCGTAGAGCTTGGCGATCGGGATGAGGCCTACCTGGATCGGCACCACCAGCAGGCCCACCACGCCCAGGAACAGCCAGTCGCGCCCCGGGAACTCGATCCAGGCGAACGCGTACGCCGCCAGCGACGCGATGACCACGACCAGCACCGTCGTCGGCACCGTGATGAGGACGGTGTTCACGAACCCGGTGGTCATGTCGTCGTTGGACATGACGTCGGTGTAGTTCTTCAGGGTCAGCTCGGTGGGCTTGGTGAAGATCTTCCACCAGCCGCTCTCGGTGTTGTCGGCCTGGCCGCGCAGCGAGGCGATGAACAACCCGATCGTCGGCACCAGCCAGACGACCGCGATCAGGATCAGGGCGATCTGCACTGCGCCGCCGCCCAGCCGGTTCACGATCCGGGACGCGACGCTCCGCCGCGGCGCCCCCGACACGCCCCGCGCGGCACGCCCCACCGGATCGCCGGCGGCCGCCGGAACCCTCGCCGCCGCGCCGCCGGTGGCCACACCGGTGCCCGCCGCGTCCACGGACCCGGCGCTGTCAGACTCGGTGCTCTCGGTCATCCCTGCTCCCGGCGGAATCGGCGGATGTTGAAGATCATCGCGGGCAGCACCAGCAGGAAGAGCACGATCGCGATCGCGCTGCCCATGCCCTGGTCGGCGCCCTCACCGGTGAACGACTTGAGGTACATCTGCAGGGCCAGCACGTTGGCGTCCTGCTGCGTGGCGCCCGGCGCGATGATGTAGACGAGGTCGAACACCTTCAGCACGTTGATGACCAGGGTGACGAGCACGACCACCAGCACCGGCGCCAGCAGCGGCATCGTCACCCGCCAGAACACCTGGAGCTCGGTCGCGCCGTCGACGCGCGCCGCCTCCAGGGCGTCGCGCGGGATCGCGGCCAGCCCCGCGCCGATGAGGACCATCGCGAAGCCCGCCCACATCCAGATGTACGCGCCGATGATGGACGCGGTGACCAGGCTGGAGCCGAGCCAGTCGATGCCGTTGTACGGCTCGGCGAAGTTCGAGGCGGCCAGGCGGACGGTGTAGGCCCCGGCCGGCAGGTCCTTGAAGGCGAACGTGCCGTCCGCGGCGGACGTCGTGGTCGCGGCCACCTTGCCTCCCGAGACCGCCTCGACCTTGATCTTCCCGAGGCCCTTCTCGGGTGGGTCGACCTGGTTGGGCTTGGCCGCGGCGCCCGGCGTGAAGTCCGACCACACCGTGCCGGTGATGGTGCCGGGCCGGGGCGTGTTCGCCTTGGCGGGCCCCAGCGTCCGCTGCACCTCGGGCTTGACCGCGACGAGCGGCAGCAGCACCGTCGCGCCGGGTTGCACCGCCTCACGGGTCACGTAGGCGGTGCCGTCGGGGGTCTTCTCCGCCTTCAGCGGGCCGCCGCTCTCGCGCGGGCGGACGCCCGGGAAAGCGGAGGACTCCTTGAACGTGTCGTGCACGCCGACGGCGACCGCGTTCAGCACGCCGCGTTCGGGCGCCCGGTCGTACACCAGCGTGAAGATGACGCCGGCGGCGAGCATCGAGATCGCCATCGGCATGAAGACGATGAGCTTGAACGCCGCCGCCCAGCGGATGCGCTCGGTCACCACCGCGAAGATGAGCCCGAGCGCGACGATGATGGACGGCGCCGCGATGACCCAGATCAGGTTGTTGCGGAACGCGGTGTACATCGGCGACTTGGCCGACAGCAGCGCCCACATCACCAGCAGGGCCAGCGGCAGGGCCACGAGGATGATCCCGGCCCGCCGCCGGTCGGTGATGCCGAGGTACGCGGCGAAGACCGTGCCCGCCGCGACCAGCAGCACCAGCAGGGTCACGATCAGCTTGCCCGCGGTCGGGCCCCAGCTGACCGTGACGTCGTCGGTGAACATGTCGGTGTAGTTGCCGAACCACACCAGCTTCTCGCCGGAGCCGTCGTACAGGCTCCGCCAGAGCGTGTAGAGGATCGGGTAGACGACCAGCAGGCCCAGCACCAGGAGCGCCGGGAGGAGGAACCCTCCGGACATCCACGGCGCCGGACCGAGCCGCCCGCCCTCAGCAGACGGCTCCGTCCGGGTCTTCCCAGAGACTGCCTTCTTCTCGGACCCGTCCCCCGAGGGCTCGGGCGCGGCCGGACTCTCGGGGGAGTCGGTCATCAGCTTCTCCGTTGTCCCGTCAGTGTGATGGTGGTCAGCTCTTCATGGCCTTGGCGGCGTCGGACTCCAGGCCCGCCGCCGTCGCGTCCACGCTGGACGGGTTCTTCAGGAAGTCCTGGAGGCGCTTCCACTCGCCCGAGCCCTTGGTGCCGCCGAAGGCCGCCGGGTAGAGGTCGGACATGTCGAACAGGAAGTCGTCACCCGCATCGATGACGGCCTTGGCGCTGGTGCGCTGCACCTCGTCGGGGTAGTTCGACACGTCGAGCCCCTTGTTCGGCGAGATGTAGCCGCCCACCTTGGCCCAGTGCGCGGCCGCCTCCGGCGACGCCAGGTACTTCATGAACTCCTGGCTGCCCTTGTTGTCCTTGAGCATGACCGCGGCGTCGCCCGCGCCGACCAGCGGCGGCTTCTCCCCGGTCTTGGGGAACGGGAAGACCAGCGCGTCGGTGCCGACCTTGGACTTGGTCTCGGTGATGTTCGCCGAGACGACGTCGGCGCCCGAGAGCATGGCGGCCTTGGGCTCGGCGCCGAAGACGCTGGTGACCGCCTGGTCCATGAGCAGGCTGTTGGCCCCTGCCGCGCCGCCGGACATCAAGGTGGGCTTGCCCCAGAGCTCGGCGAGCGTCTTCAGCGCCTGCTTCACCGACGGGTCGGTCCACTTGATCTCGTGCTTGGACAGCTGGCGGTACTTCTCCACGCCGGCCTGCGAGGCGTAGACGTTCTCGAACCAGTCGGTCAGCGTCCAGCCGTCGCCGCCCGCGATCGCCAGCGGGGTCGTGCCGGCGTCGGAGAGGGTCTGCGCGGCCTTCACGAAACTCGCCCAGTCGGCGGGCGGCTGCACCCCGGCGTCCTGGAACGCCTTGGTGCGGTACCAGACCAGCGACTTGTTGCCGGCCTTGAAGTACAGGCCGTAGAGCTTGCCGTCGGCGGTGCCGAAGTCCTGCCACACCTTGGCGTAGTTCTGCTTGACCAGCGTCTGGACCTCGGGGCTCAGCGGCTTGATCCACCCCTTCTTGGCGAACTCGGCGATGACGCCCTGCTGGGGCAGCATCGCCACGTCCGGCGGCGCACCGCCCTGGATCTTCGTCTGCAGGAACGTGGCGGTGTTGTCACCGGTCGGGGTGAGCGTGACGGTCGCCCCGGTCTTCTTCTGGAAGCCCTCCAGCACCTTCTTGAAGCCGTTGCCCTCGGCGCCGGTCCACACCGCCGCCACCTCGAGCTTGACGCCCTTGAGCGTCTGGCCGCCGGAGTCACCGCCCTTGTCACCGGAGTCGTCGCCGCCGCAGGCGGCGAGGGCGAGGAGCAGGCCGGTCGCGAGGGCGGTGCCCCGCATCACGGCAAAACGGTTGCTGCGCATTCGTTTCCTTCCTGGACGAGGGTGCGGCCGATCACCAGATCGACGCACCGCTCTCGGGGTCGAAGAAATGCAGTCGGCCGGTGTCCACGTGGATGTCGAGCGGGTCGCCGACCTTCACGCGGGTACGGGGGCTGAACCGCGCGACCATGTCGGTGCGCGGCGCGTCCAGGGAACCGAGCACGTCGGTGCCCGCGTCCCGGGCCAGCTCCTTGGTGTCCTCGGTGACGACCTGAGCGGCCTCGACCGCGAAGTGCACGAGCACGTCCGAGCCCATCGCCTCCACCAGTTCCGCGGTGGAGGTGAGCCGCGCGCCGTCAGCGGTGCCGATGAGCTCGGCGTCCTCCATGTCCTCAGGGCGGATCCCGACGACGACGGCCTTGCCGAGGTAGGCGCCGAGGCCCTCGCGGTCCGCCAGCGCCTCCCCTGGCAGGGTCAGCGTCTGGCCGCCGACCTCGATGCGCGGGTTCGCCGCGTCCCCGGCCAGCGTGCCCTGAAGCAGGTTCATGGCGGGTGAGCCGATGAAGCCGGCGACGAACAGGTTCGCCGGCCGGTCGTAGAGCTCCTGTGGCGGTGCCACCTGCTGGAGCTCGCCCTTCTTCATCACCGCGACCCGGTCGCCGAGCGTCATCGCCTCGGTCTGGTCGTGGGTGACGTAGATCGTGGTGACGCCGAGGTCGCGCTGGATGCGGGCGATCTCGGCGCGCATCTGGACGCGGAGCTTGGCGTCCAGGTTGGACAGCGGCTCGTCCATCAGGAACGCCTGGGGCTCGCGCACGATCGCGCGGCCCATCGCCACCCGCTGCCGCTGGCCGCCGGACAGGTTGCGGGGCCTGCGGCCCAGGTGGTCGGTGAGGCCGAGGATCTCCGCGGCCTGGTCGACCTTGGCGCGGATCTCGGTCTTGGGCAGCTTGCGCAGCGACAGCCCGAACCCGATGTTGTCGCGCACCGACAGGTGCGGGTAGAGCGCGTAGCTCTGGAAGACCATCGCGACGTCGCGGTCGCGGGAGGGGATCCGGTTCACCACCCGGCTGCCGATCGTGACCTCGCCCTCGGATATCTCCTCCAGGCCGGCCACCATCCGCAGCGCGGTCGTCTTCCCGCATCCGGACGGCCCGACCAGGACGAGGAACTCCCCGTCGGCGACGGCCAGATTCAGGTCGGTCACGGCCCGGGTCCCGTCGGGATAGACCTTCCCGACGCCCGTCAGGGCCACCTCTGCCACGGCGTCTCCTCTTCGTCCGTCAACCTGGGGGACATCCGTCCGTAACCCCGGCGGAACAAGGACTTAGGTACATCGCGGCGAAGCCGGGCCGCAACCGGCACAGCACGTACTGAGACATTTGGTGTAGAGATCGTTATCTCCCCGTGGGGCGGCGCGACCGCGCGGCCGGACACGCCGTCAGGGGTCCGGCAAGAGACGGCAACGGGGGCGGACCAGCGCTGATCCGCCCCCGTTCGCCGCGCGTCCGCCGCTCGCCGCGCGTCCGTCGTCAGCCGACGATGATCACGTCCCGGTCGGTGGTGTTCATCCGGTCGGCGCCGCTCCCGGTGCACACCACGATGTCCTCGATCCGGGCGCCGTGCGCCCCCGGGTAGATGCCCGGCTCGATCGAGAACGCCATCCCCGGTTCGAGCGGCTCGGTGTTGCCCGCGACGATGTAGGGCTCCTCGTGCGACTCCAGCCCGATGCCGTGCCCGGTGCGGTGGATGAAGTACTCGCCGTACCCGGCCGCCGCGATCACCTCGCGCCCGGCGGCGTCGACCGCCTCGGGCGTCACGCCCGGCTTCACCGCGTCGCAGGACGCCTGCTGCGCCTCCCGGAGCACCCGGTAGTACGCCAGGTAGCCGTCCGGCGGCGTCCCGACGCAGTAGTTGCGGGTGGAGTCGGAGCAGTAGCCGCTGGGCATGGTCCCGCCGATGTCGACCACGACCGGCTCGCCCGGCCGGATCACCCGGTCCGACAGTTCCGCGTGGGGATTGGCTCCGTTGGGGCCGGAGCCGACGATGACGAAGTCCACCGTCTCGTGGCCTTCGGCGATGATGGCGTCGGCGATGTCGCGGCCGACCTCGCGTTCCGTACGGCCGGGCTTGAGGAAGTCCGGCACGCGGCGGTGCACCCGGTCGATCGCGGCGCCCGCCTCACGCAGCGCCGCGACCTCGGCGGCGCTCTTGCGCATGCGCAGCTCCCGCAGCACCTTCCCGGCGAGGACCTGCTCGGCGCCGGGCATCGCGGCCCGGAAGCGGAGCACCATCATCGCCCACATCCGGTCTGCCAGCCCCACCGTTCCCACCTGGCCCGGCAGCCGCCCCGCCACCAGCGCGTAGGGGTCGTCGGTCTCGTCCCACGGGACCAGTTCCACGTCCAGGTCACCGGCGGGCGACTCTTTCGCGGCGGGCAGCTCCAGCCGGGGCACCACCAGGAACGGGTCGCCCGACGAAGGCACCACAAGGCACGTGAGCCGCTCCAACGGCAGCGCGTTGTAGCCCGTCACGTACCGCAGATCGGGGCCCGGCGTCAGCAGCAGCGCTCCCAGCCCCGCCTCAGCCGTCGCCTGCTGCACCTGTGCAAGCCGCTCACGCGGATACAACTCCGTCGTCACATCCGTCTCCATTCCGCTTCGGATACGAACAAGGATCCCAGGGACCAGCATGGCAAGCGCCGTCGCGCTCCCCCACGCCGGGCCCGAGCCCGGCGGCGGCCGCCAATGGGACACGGCGGTCCCCCAACATGGCACGATGAGCCCCATGAGCGGGCTCATGCTGCTGGACACGCCGTCGTTGTACTTCCGCGCCTTCTTCGGGGTGCCCGAATCGGTCAAGGCGCCGGACGGGACGCCCGTCAACGCGGTCCGGGGGCTGATCGACATGATCGCCCGGCTCGTGCAGGACCGGTCCCCCGACCGCCTGGTCTGCTGCATGGACGCCGACTGGCGGCCCGCGTTCCGCGTCGAGGCGCTGCCCTCCTACAAGGCGCACCGGGTCGCCGAGGACGGCGGCGACCAGACCCCCGATCCCCTCGAGGTCCAGCTGCCCATCATCGACGCGGTCCTCGACGCGGTGGGGCTGGCCCGGGTGGGCGTGGCGGGCTACGAGGCCGACGACGTCATCGGCACGCTGGCCGTGCGCGGGGCCGCCCAGGGCCCCGTCGACATCGTGACCGGCGACCGGGACCTGTTCCAGCTCGTCGACGAGCGCGGGCCGGTCCTGGTGCTCTACACCGCCCGCGGCATCCGCAACCTCCAGATCATGGGCGAGAAGGAGGTCGCCGAGAAGTACGGCATCCCGGGCCGCGGCTACGGTGACTACGCGACGCTGCGCGGCGACCCCAGCGACGGGCTGCCGGGCGTGCCGGGCATCGGCGACAAGACCGCCGCCGCGCTCATCACCCGCTTCGGCTCGGTCGACGGCATCGTCGCCGCCCTGGAGGCCGGCACGGCCGAGGGATTCCCGGCCGGTGCCCGGCGGCGCCTGGAGGGCGCCCGCGACTATCTCACCGCCGCCGAGACCGTGGTCCGGGTCGTCACCGACATCGACTCCCCCGATCTGCGCGACCTCGACGACGCGCTGCCCCGCACACCGCGCGACCCCGAAGCGCTCATCGAGCTCGCCGACCGCTGGGCCCTGGAGAGCCCGGTCAACCGCCTGCTCAACGCCCTCAGCGCCTGACCGCCGGGTACAACCGGCCGATCCTGGCAGCAAGCCGGGCCTGTCCACTGTGTCAGGTGACGCAGACTACGTGTCCCCATGGGCGCAACATCGTGATCAGTGGTGGGTTTTGCTGGACGGGTGAGCAGAACGACCGCCCCGCTGGAGGGCCATGGACATGTTGCCGATCGGCGTCCGCGGGGCCGTCTCGTGAACGGCCGGTACCCGCGGCACTGGGCCTCACCGCCCCACTCCCCCCAACTGCCACGGGTACCGGTTTCCGCGAACACAGCCATTGCGGTGGACCGCCCCACTCCGCTGCGCCACCTGCCACGGGTACCGGTTTCCGCGAATGTCAGACCTGAGACCGCCCAAAGCGGCGCGCAGCCTTGCCAGACCCCATGGCCCGATTGTCCACTGGAGTGGACTCCACCCCGACCCGCGAGCCTCCGCCCCCGAAGCGCTCAGAAAACGGACCCCCGGTGATCGAAAGGAACTCCCAGCCGCGCGGTACCCCGCCCGCCGCCGCCCCGCATGACAACACCGCCGCCGATTCCTCCTGGGACGGCTTCTGGAACGCTCTGGACGACACGCAGCGCACCGCGCTGCGCCAGGTGGCCCGCCCGCGCGGCTACGCCTCCCGCGCGCCGCTGTGCTACCAGGGCGAAGAATCCGACCACATCATCATCATCAAAGACGGCTGGGCCAAGGTCACCTCGACCACCGAAGACGGCCACGACGTCGTCCTGGCCGTCCGCGGCCCCGGCGACCTGGTCTGCGAGAGCGCGGTGCTGGGCAGCCGCCGCAGGTCGGCGACCGTCACCGCGCTGAGCCCGCTGTCGGCGCTGGTGGTCCCCGCGGCCCGCTTCACCGCGTTCCTGGACGCCTACCCGCGCGTGTGGATGCTGGTCAGCAGCACCCTGGTCCGGCGGCAGGACGACGCCGACCGCCGCCTGCAGGCACATGTCTCCGCCAAAGGCACCCAGCGGCTCGCGCTGTTGCTGGCCGACCTCGCCGAGCTCTCGGCCAAACGATGCCCGCCGAGCCGCGACGGCAGCATCGACATCGCACCGCCACTGTCGCAGGAAGAGCTGGGCAGCTGGATGGACGCCTCCCGCGAGACCGTCGCCCGCGCCCTCAGCGACCTGCGCGGACACGGGCTGGTCCGCACCGGCTGGCGCCGCATCACCGTGGTCGATCTGTCCGGCCTGCGGGAGTTCGCGCACACCCCGGCCCCTTCGGGTACGCATTGACGGCTGCCGGGGAGGACGCCGACCGGGTTTACCCGGAAGGTCACCGTCCTTTGCCCGGCGTTGCCGGGCCGGTCCCCTACGCTCGTGGAGTGCTCCAACGGCCGATACGCCTCCGTTCCGAGGAGGCCGACAGCGAGGTCCGCGCAGGCCTCGACCGCATCCGCCAGGAGCTGGCGGTGCCCGGTGCCTTCCCGGCCGCCGTCACGGCCGAGGCGGTCCACGCGGCGCGGCTGACACCCAGCCCGGTGCCTGAGACGTCGGATCTGCCGTTCTTCACCCTGGACCCGCCGGGGTCGATGGACCTCGACCAGGCCATGCATCTGGAACGACGAGGAGCGGGCTACCGCGTGCACTACGCGATCGCCGACGTCGCCTCGTTCGTCCAGCCGGGCGGCGCCATCGACGCCGAGTCGCACGCCCGTGGCGTGACGCTCTATCTGCCCGACGCCAAGGCGCCGCTGCATCCACCGCAGCTGTCGGAAGCTGCGGCCAGCCTCCTGCCCGGGCAGCAGCGGCCCGCCGTCGTCTGGACGATCGACCTGGGCGGCGACGGCAAGATCACCGGCGTGGACGTCCGGCGGCGGCTGGTGACCAGCCGCGAGCGCCTCGACTACGACGGCGCCCAGCGCGCGGCCACCGCCGATCCGCGTCTCGCGCTGCTCGCCGAGATCGGCACCCTGCTGCTCGAGGCGGAGGCGGAACGGGGCGGGGTCAGCCTCCCGGTGCCCGAGCAGGAGGTGATCCGCGGCGACGACGGCTGGGAGCTGGCGTTCCGCGGCGGGCTGCCGAGCGAGGCGTGGAACGCGCAGATCTCGCTGCTCACCGGCAGGGCCGCCGCCGGGCTGATGTTGGACGGCGGGATCGGGTTGCTGCGCACGATGCCGCCGCCACCGGCCGAGGCGGTCTCCCGGCTGCGCAGGTCCGCGACGGCGCTCGGCATCGGCTGGCCCGAGGACCGCTCATACGGGGAGGTCGTCCGCGGCCTTGACCCGGCCGACTCCCGGCACGCGGCGTTCCTGCACGAGGCCGTGGGGCTGATGCGCGGCGCCGGCTACACCGCCTTCGACGGGACGGCATCGGAGGCGGCAGGGCCGGATGACCCGGCCGCGCTCGTCCACGCCGCCGTCGCGGCGCCCTACGCGCATGTGACCGCGCCGCTGCGCCGTCTCGCCGACCGCTACGCGGCCGAGATCTGCCTGTCGCTGACCGCGGGCAGCGAGATCCCCGGCTGGGTACGGTCGGCGCTCCACGGGCTGCCCGACCTCATGAGGCGGAGCCTGCAGCGGAGCGCGTCGGTCGACCGCGCCTGCGTCGACCTCGTCGAGGCGCTGTTGCTGCGCGACCACATCGGCGAGGTGTTCGACGCGGTGGTGGTGGACGTGTCGGGCAACGGCTCAGGCGGGGTCGTCCAGTTGCTGAGCCCGGCCGTGCTGGCCCGCTGTGACGGGGACGGACTGCCGCTCGGCGACCCGGTCAAGGTCCGCCTGACGGAGTCCGACCCCGTACGCCGCCAGGTCCGGTTCATCCGGACGGCCTGACGGCATTTCACGAGCGGGGCGGCGTCACCGCCTGCGGGTGCGGGACCAGGACCGGCCGCGCCAGCTGGTGGACGTGCCGAATCCCGCCATGTGGAGGGCGAGCAGCAGCAGGCCCACCACGATCAGGGTCTGGTAGTTGAGGGCGTCCGACGCGTAGTCGGCCAGGTCGAGCAGCAGGGCGATACCGAAAACGATCGCCGCGACGATCGCGAGCATGGTTGACCTCCGGTGCGTGTAGGGCGTATCCCCCGACGCACAACCGGGATGTCCGGAAAACGCCCCTTCAAACCAGGGCCGGATTCCGGTCAGGTTCAGGCGGCGGGCTCGATGTGCAGCTCGCGGCTCAGCTCGGCCGTGACCTCGGCGTTCAGGCGGTAGGCGAGCTTCACCTCGGCGATGATCCGGGCCTGCTCACGCTCGTCCCAGGGCGCCGCGTCGAGCAGGGCGCGGTAACGCTCCTTGTAGCCCTTGGGCTTGCCCGGGAAGCGGTAGAAGCGCACCCCGTCGTCCCCGGCGCCGATGCCGAGGGAGCGCTCCACCTGCCGCGCGATGTACTGGCCGCCCGACAGGTCGCCGAGATAGCGGGTGTAGTGATGGGCGACGAAACCGCCCGCCCAGTCGAAGCAGACCTCGCCCAGACGGTCGCAGTAGCGCCTGGTGGCCTCGTTGGGGCTGATCCGCTCGGCCCAGTCCGGCCCGTAGAAGAACGCGAGGTCAGTCTGGAGGGCCGCACGGCGGCGCAGATCCGCGAAGTCGAACGCCGCGGCCACGGAGTGGCCCGCCATCCGGTCGGCGGCCTGCTCCAGGACGTCGTACACGTGGTAGAGCTGCGCCACGAGGACCGCGTACTCCGCCTGGCCGAGCCGGCCTTCGACCAGGGCGCTCATGTAGGACGAGCCTTCGTTGTCCCCGTGGTCGCTCCAGGTCGCCGTCCGCAACGCCCCCGAGAATCCCTGGTCCGGCTCGACCGCACCCATGCACATCCCCTTCACTCGCCCGCACGACCCGATCTAGAGTTAGGTTAGCCTCACCTAACTTTCAACGGAAGGGCCTCCGTCAAGTTTCCGACGTGACGTCGGCTACTTTACCGACGCGGCGTCGGAATAGGAAGCGGCCCAGCGCGCCCTCAGCGGCCGTCGCGCGGCGCCAGCCCGAGGACGTCGCGCGCCTCGTCCGTCATCCGGACCACCTCACGGCGCACCTGGATGCGTTCGGTCAGCCGCTCGCTCCACGGGACCCGCACCGGCACCTTCTCGCCTCCGACCACGGCGACGAAGTCGATGCCGTCCGCGTCCATCCCGCTCATCCGCGCCGACTCGGCGTCCGGCCGGCCACCCAGCGCCTGGACGATCATGCGCGAGTCCCCGGCGTGGTCCTCGTTCATGTGCCGCATGATCTGCGCCACCACATCCTCGGTGAAGGGGTCGGCCTCGGTCATGGATCCCGCCTCTCGCGCTCGGTGCCGCGCCGGCGACCCGCCGCGGTAAGGCAACCCTAACCTCCCCCGCGCCACCTCGGCCGCATCACTGGTGCGGGTCGCGGCGCCCCAGGTAGAACACGGCGGCCAGCACCAGGACGGCCAGCCCTGCGAGGAGAAGGAGCACGCCGACCACCATCGATCCGTCGGCCATCTCAACCACCTCTGCCCCTTGGCATGTCGGAAGCCCTGTGCGTGTCGAATCCCTCTGTCGAATCCCTCTGTGGACGTCCCTTTCCAAAACGGCCGCGGCCATGCCTCCGTGAGGGTCAGGTCACCGAGGAGTAGGCGACGACACCCCGGCGCATGGCGTCCATGGCCCGGCGCGCGGTCTTGCGGATGTGGCTGTTCTGCGGCGCGGCGTCGGTGACCTGACCGAGCAGGTCCAGGAGCTGCTTGACCGCGCGGACGAAGTCACCGGCGGTCATGTCGGTCTCCAGCAGCACCGCGTCGAGGTCATGGCCCTTCGCCCACCGGTAGGCGGTCCAGGCGAACCCGAGATCGGGCTCGCGCAGGAACGACACCCGGTTGTCCTTCTCGATGGCGTCGAGATCGCCCCAGAGCCCCACCATGGCGGCCAGCGCGTCCTGGGCCGCGCCGGCGGGCGTCTTGGGCGGCGCGGCGTCGTCGGGCTGCCGCGACTCGTACACCAGCGCGGACACGCACGCCGCCAGCTCGGCATGGTCGAGCCTCTCCCAGATCCCGGCGCGCAGGCTCTCGGCCGTCAGCAGGTCGAGCTCGTTGTAGATGCGGCCGAGCCGGCGTCCCTCCTCGGTCACGGCGTCGCCGTCGAGATAGCCGAGCTGCTGGAGCACCGCGCACACCCGGTCGAACGTCCGGGCGATGACCTGCGAGCGGCCCTCGACACGGCGGCGCAGCTGATCGGTCTCGCGCTGCAGCCGGAAGTACCGCTCGGCCCACCGCGCGTGGTCCTCGCGCTCGTCACAGCCGTGCACCGGGTGCTGCCGCAGCTCCGCCCGCAGCCTCGTGATCTCGGCGTCGTCGGACGCCTTGGACTCGCCCCGGCCGCCGCGCCTGCGCTCCCGGGCGTCCTCGGGGATCTTGTTGCGCAGCGTGGACGCCAGGTCGCGGCGGGCCTGCGGGTTGCGCGGGCTGAACGACGTGGGGATGCGGACGCGCTCGATCGGCTCGACCGGGCGCGGGAAGTCCAGGATCGACAGCCGCTGCACCGACCCGCTGATGGTGAGCACGAGCGGCGCCGGGCCGTCGGACCGTTTACCGACGCCGGGATCCAGGACCACCGCGACGCCCGACCGGCGCCCGCTGGGGACCAGGACGACGTCGCCGGGCCGCAGGTGCTCCAGGGACCTGGCAGCCTCGGCACGCCGCTCAGAGGACCGCTCGCGGGCGAGCTCGGCCTCGCGGTCCGACAGGCGCCGGCGCAGCGCCGCGTACTCCATGAAGTCACCCAGGTGGCACTTGGCGGCCTTGGCGTAGCCCTCCAGGGCCTCCTCGTTCTTGTGGACCTGCCGGGCGAGCCCGACGACCGCGCGGTCGGCCTGGAATTGCGCGAACGACTCCTCCAGCAGCGTCCGGGCACGCTCGATGCCGACCGCGCCGACCAGGTTGACGGCCATGTTGTACGAGGGCCGGAAACTGGAGTTGAGCGGGTAGGTGCGGGTGCTGGCCAGGCCCGCCACCGAGCCGGGCTCGGCGCTGGGGTTCCAGAGGACGACGGCGTGGCCCTCGACGTCGATCCCGCGGCGGCCGGCGCGTCCGGTGAGCTGCGTGTACTCCCCCGGCGTCAGGTCGACGTGGGCCTCGCCGTTCCACTTGTCGAGCTTCTCGATCACCACCGTGCGGGCCGGCATGTTGATGCCCAGCGCCAGCGTCTCGGTGGCGAACACCGCCCTGATCAGGCCGCGCGTGAACAGTTCCTCCACGATCTCCTTGAACGTGGGGAGCATCCCGGCGTGGTGGGCGGCGACGCCGCGTTCAAGGCCGGCCAGGAAGTCGTCGTAGCCGAGGATGGCCAGGTCGTCGGGGGCGATGTCGGCGGTCCGCAGCTCGACGTGGGCGCGGATCTCCTCGGCCTCCTCCTTGGAGGTCAGCCGCGTGCCCGCGTACAGGCACTGCATGACGGCGGCGTCACATCCGGCCCGGCTGAAGATGAACGTGATGGCGGGCAGCAGACCGGCGCGGTCCAGCCGTTCGATCACGTCGGGGCGCGCGGGCGGGCGGTACCGCTGCGGCCGGGCGGTGCGGCGCCGCCCGGTCCGGCGGCCCTGGTTGACCTTGTTGCGCCGTACCTCGTCGAGCGAGATCCGGCGCAACTCCGGGTTGACCTTGGCCTGCCGGTCCTTGCCCTTGCCGGTGTCGACGAACAGGTCGTAGAGCCGGGTGCCGACCATCATGTGCTGGAACAGCGGCACCGGCCGGTGCTCGTCGACGATCACCGCGGTGTCGCCCAGCCTCCCCGCGTCCGGTGTCCCTGCGTCCGGTGTCCCTGCGTCCGGTGTCCCTGCGTCCGGTGTCCCTGCGTCCGGTGTCTCTGCGTCCGGTGTCGCCGTGCCTCGCACTTCCCGCAGCCACTCGCCGAACTCCTCGGCGTTGCTGACGGTCGCCGACAGGGCCACGATCCGCACCGAGTCCGGCACGTGGATGATCACTTCTTCCCAGACGGCCCCGCGGAAGCGGTCGGCGAGGTAGTGGACCTCGTCCATGACCACGAACGCCAGCCCCGCCAGCGTCGGCGACTGGGCGTAGAGCATGTTGCGGAGCACCTCGGTCGTCATCACGACGATCGGCGCCTCGCCGTTGACGCTGTTGTCGCCGGTGAGGAGCCCCACCTTTTCAGGCCCGTAGCGTTTGACCAGGTCAGCGTATTTCTGGTTCGACAGAGCCTTGATCGGGGTGGTGTAGAAACACTTTTGCTTGCCGGTCAGGGCGAGGTGGACGGCGAATTCCCCGACCACGGTCTTGCCGGAACCGGTGGGCGCCGCGACCAGCACCCCGCTGCCGCTCTCCAGGGCTCGGCATGCCTCAAGCTGGAACTGGTCCAGCTCGAAGTCGTAGAGGGTTTGGAAGTCCAGCAGGGCTGGCCCGTTGCCGGCGGTGCGCTTGCGAAAGGCGGCGTACCGCTCTGAAGGGCTCTCATCGGCCGACGGCGCGTCGGGGGAGGTCATATGTCGAGCCTACGGTTTCGACCGGCCCGATACCCAATTCAGGATGCGTTCCGTGCCATTCGGGGTGCGTTCGGTGCCGTTCGGGGTGCGTTCAGTGCCGCCGGTCTCCGCGGCCCTGCTCTTCCCTCTCCAGCTCGGCGTCGATCTCCTCCAGGCCGAGCGGGGAGATCTCGTCGTCCGACAGACCCTCGTAGGGGTCGGGCCGCCGGGCCTTGCGCCGGTCGTTGACGAAGGCCAGGAACGCCGACACCTCGAACAGCACCACGGTCGGCAGTGCCAGCGCCAGCATCGTGAACGGGTCGGCGCTCGGCGTGGCCACCGCGCTGAAGACGAAGATCCCGAAAATGATCATCCGCTGGGAGCGGCGGATGCGGGACGAGCTCAGCACCCCGGCCAGGTTGAGGATCACCACGAACAGCGGCAGCTCGAACGTCAGGCCGAAGACCAGCAACATCGCCAGCACGTAGCCGAGGTAGTGGTCGACCGTGATGAGCGCCGAGACGTCATCGGGGACGAAGCCCAGGAAGATCGACAGGCCCTTGTCGACCGTGATGTAGGCCAGCGCCGTGCCGACGAAGAACAGCGGGATGGCCGCGCCCATGAACACGTAGGTCCACCGGCGCTCCCGCCGGTACAGGCCCGGCGCCACGAAGGCCCACAGCTGGAACAGCCAGACCGGCGAGGAGATCACCATGCCGATGATGAAGGCGATCTTCAGCCGCAGGAAGAACGAGGAGAAGATCCCGTTGACGACCAGCGAGCACGTCTTGCCGTTGAGGTCCTTGGACTGCGGCAGGGAGCAGTAGGGCTCCTTGAGGAAGTCCCAGACCGGTGAAAAGAAGATCCACCCGATCACGGTGCCGACGAGCAGGGCGAGGATCGCCTTGATCAGACGGTTGCGCAGCTCACGGAGGTGGTCCATGAGCGGCATGCGGCCTTCGGAGTTGGCGGCCTGGTTGCTCATCGTCGTCATCGTCGTGGGGAGTGGATCGGCCCGTCTTTGCGCTGGGAGGAGGTCAGGACTGGCGCGTGCGGCTCGGGTCCACGGGGACGCCCTGGATGGGCTCACCCGAGGGAAGGGCGCTCTGCGACCGGGGCGCGGGGTCCTGCCCGGCGGCGGCCTCGCGCTCCAGACGGGCCGCCTCGGCCCGCAGCTGGGCGGCGCGGTCGCGCGCGGCGTCCTGCCCGGTGGCATCGGCCGTGCCGGCGGCCTTGGACTGGGAGGCCTGCTTGTCGTCTGACTGCTCGTCGTCGTCCTCCCGCAGGCCCTTGGTCTCGGCCTTCAGAATCCGGGCCGACTTGCCAAGGGAGCGCGCGAGCTGCGGCAACTTCGCCGATCCGAAGATCAGAACGACGACCAGCAAGATGATCAGCAGCTCGGGGGTCCCGATGTTCGGCATGCGCAATCCTTTTCAGAGCAGGTGGTACTCAGGTCGATCGTACGCCGTCTTCGGGGTCTTGTGTCTCTCGTGCGTCCCTGAGTGTATGAAGTTCATCCTGCAGCGTGGACTGTTTGGGCTCGAGCCGCCGCCGGGTCCGGTCGAGTTCACGTCCCAGCCGGCGAACGCCCAGGTAGACCTTGAAACTGCAGTAGGCGAGGATGGCGATGCCGACAAAGCCCATCGCCACCGACACAGGAACCCACGCCACGTCCGTCACGGTAGCGGAAGGCCTCACGCCTTGTCGTGCTGGGCGGCCGCGTCGTGCCGTGCAGCCGCGTCGTATCGGGTGGTCACGTCGTACGGGCCGTCGCGTCGTATCGGGCGGTCGCGTCGTACTGGGCGAGCGCTCGGACCGCGTCGGATCGGATCTCCGCAGCCAGCTCGGGCGGGGCCACCACCCGGCCCTGGTCGCCCAGCCGCAGCGCGAGCCCCCGCACCCATCGCGTGTCGGGCGTGCGGAGGACGATGCGCAGCCGCCCCTCCCCCAGCTCCTCGACGCTCTCGCAGGGGTAGTAGTCGGCGACCCAGCGGCCCTGCGGGGTCAGGTCGAGGGTGACCCGCACGTCACCCGGCGAGGGGCGGAACAGCCCGGCGTCGACGTCGATCGGCTCGGCGTCGTCGGGTACCTCGGCGGGCACGTCCAGCACCGTCAGGTCGCGGATCCGGTCGAGGCGGAACACCCGGACCGCCTCGGCACGCCGGCACCAGCCCTCCAGGTAGGTGTTGCCCTCCACGACCAGCAGCCGCATGGGGTCGACGTCGCGCTCGGTGTTCTCGTCGCGGGCGGGCACGTAGTAGCTCATGTGCACCCGGCGCCCGGCGGACACGGCCTCCCGGAGGGTGGCCAGCGTGTCGCCGCGGGCGTCGACCTCGACCGAGACCTGGCTGCTCACCGTGGCGGCGGCACCGGCGGCGCTCTCCAGCTTGGCGATCACGCGGCTGAGGGCGTCGCGGTCCTCCAGGTCGGGGATGCCCGCCAGCATCCGCAGCGCCACCAGCAGCGCGCTGGCCTCGTCCACCTTGAGCCGCAGCGGCCGGGCGATCGACTCGGCCTCGGTGACGATGATCTCGCCGCCCTCGTAGGACAGGTCGATCGGGCAGTACGGATCGGGCGCGCGCAACTCCACGCACCAGAGCAGATTCAGATCGTCGATCAGCTGCTTCTCGGTGACGCCGAACGCCGCGGCGGCCTGGTCGAGGGCCACCGAGTCGCGGTTGACCACGTAGGGCACCAGAGCAAGCAGCCGTCCCAGCCGGTCGGTGGAGGTCGTGCTGCTCGTCTTGCCCTGCGTCGTTTTGCCCTGTGTCGTCTTGCTCATTGGTCGCTCCCCGCCAGGACCGCCTTCAGCTGCTGGATGACCGCCTCGCGCAGGTCCGGTGGATCGACGACCACGATGTCGTCGGCGAACCGGGCCAGGTAGGGCGCGAACCGGTCCACGTCACGGAACGTGAGGACGGCCTCGTCCCAGCCCTCCCCCACCGGGTGCACGTCCTTGGCCCACTGCCGGGGGCCCTGCGCGGCGCCGGTCCGCAGCCGGACGGTGGCCGGGCGCGGCTCGGCCACCGGGTCGCCCCAGGTGAACGCGATGCTGCGCACGTCCACGCCCGGCGGCACGGTGACGCTGCCCGCGGGCCCGTCGGCGGCGACCTCGCCGGTGATGCGGCTCAGCCTGAACACCCGCGTCTCCTCGCGGTCCCGGTCATGGCCGACGGCGTACCAGCGGCCGCGGCGGCTCACGACCCCCCAGGGCTCCAGGTGCCGGCGCGCGACCGAGGTCCGGCCGATGCCCTGGTAGTCGAACGCCACCGGACGGCCGTCCCGCACGGCTTCCCACAGTGCCGGGAAGGCGGGATCGCCGGTGTCGACCCGCGGCTCGATGCCGAGGCCGGTGGAACCGTCGGTCTCGACGCCCGCCGCGCGCAGCTTCAGCAGCGCGCCCGAGGCGGCGTCGGCCATGCTGGCCCGCTGCCAGACCCGCGCGGCCAGGCCCAGCACGGCGGCCTCGTCCGGCGTCAGATGGATGTCGGGAAGCTCGTAGGCCTGCGGGGGGATGCGATAGCCGATCTCCTCGCCGCCGCCACCCTGCTGGTCACTGCCGACCTCCAGGGGCACGCCGAGCTCGCGCAATTCCTCCTTGTCGCGTTCGAACATGCGCTTGAACGCTTCGTCGGAGTCGGGATAGCCCGGCACCGCCCGGCGGATCTGCTCCGCCGTCAGATAACGCCGGGTGGCGAGCAGGCAGACCACCAGGTTGAGCAGACGCTCGGTCTTGCGCCGCGACACTTCGCCACCACCCTCTCCGCAATGAGCCACTTCTCCCGATCAGGACGCTACCGTTTTCGGCGTGATCCGATGGCGCAAAGGCACAGTAGAGGGCATCCGCCGTGAATGGCCGGGGGCGGTGGAGCTTGACGTCACTGTCGAGGGTGACGGCCTCCGCCGGGCGCTGGCCTATCCCGCGCTGGTGGGAAGGCCGGAGCCGGGCGACGCCGTCCTGCTCAACACTACGGCCTTGGCGATGGGGTTGGGCACCGGCGGCTACGCCATGGTCATCGCGATCCCCGACCGGCTGCCGCCCGACCCGTCCGGGCCGGGTCACCTGGTCAAGGCCCGCTACACGCCGCTCCAGGCCACCGTGCTCGGCGCCGACGAGCAGGACTCCCCGCACCACGAGCTGATGCGCGAGGCCGACTCCCTGGACGGGATGCCGGTGATCGTCGCGGACCTGCATTCGGCGCTGCCGCCGATCCTGGCGGGTCTGCTGGCCGGCTGGCCGGACGCCAAGGTCGTGTACGTGATGCCCGACGGCGGCGCGCTGCCCTCCTGGTTCTCCATGTCGATCGGGCGGCTGCGGGACGCCGGGGTCCTCGGCGGGGTGGTGACCGCGGGCCAGGCCTTCGGCGGCGATCTGGAGGCCGTCACGGTCCACACCGGCCTGCTGGGCGCCCGGCTGGTCCTCGGTGCCGACGCCGTGGTGCTGGCCCAGGGGCCGGGCAACCTCGGCACCGGCACCCGCTGGGGATTCTCGGGCGTGTCGGCCGGGGAGGCGATCAACGCGGCGGCCGTCCTGTCGGGCCGCCCGGTCGGGTCACTGCGGGTCAGCGAGGGCGACCTGCGCGAACGCCACCAGGGCGTCTCCCACCACAGCCTCACCGCGTACGGGCGGGTCGCGCTGGCCCGGGCCGAGATCGTCGTCCCGGAGCTCGGCGGCGAGTTCGGCACCAAGGTCGCCGCGCAGGCCGCGACGCTGGGCGAGCGCCACGACCTGATCCCGGTGGGCGTGGAGGGCCTGGAGGACGTGCTGCGCACAGCCGAGAAGGACTGGGGCGTACGGATGTCCACGATGGGCCGGCGGCTCGACGAGGACCTCTCCTACTTCCTGACCGCCGCGGCGGCAGGCCGCCACACCGCGGCCCTCCTGGCCTGACGTCTGGCCACCGTCGGCCTGGCCCCGCCGGCGTTCAGGCCGCCGGGGCCTCCAGGTCCGCCGGGGTGAACGTCTCCCGGAACGTGAAGGCGCGCGGCGAGGGGCCCTCCGCACGCAGCAGCTCCAGGCGTTCCAGGGCCTCGTCGACCGTCGGGATGTGGCCGGCGGGGATCCACCAGAGCACCTGCTCCGGCCGTGTGGGCCGTTCGACCCACTCCCCGCGCCGGCGCAGCACGTCGAGGTGCCCGCTCCGGTAGACGTAGTCCCAGAGCGCGTCCTGGCTCTCCCACACCGACATGTTGACGAAGATGTCGGGACCGAGCGGCTTGATCGAGGTGGCGTCCACCCCCGACTCCCCCACCAGACGCCAGACATAGCCGGGTGAGCGTTCGGCGATCTCGTTGATCGGCTCGAGCCACGCCACGAACTCCTGCAGGCGGGGGTCGTCGATGGGGTGCTTGAGCTTGGCGAGGTTGAGCTGAGCCAGATGGAACTGAGCAGGGTGATGTCCAGTCATGCGACTCACCTCACCATGCCTTCCGCTTCTATGTCAATCTCCATTATTTTTAGAGTCTTCCACCACCGTGCAGCAGCACAGTCCCGGCTTCGCATCCATTCGCACGTGGAAGCCCTCAGCACCCTCCAGAAGTCCTTCGAGCAAGGCCAGGTTCATTCCGCACACCAGCGGCGGGAAGCGCTCCGAGAGGGCATGGAACGGGCAGTTGCGCATGCGGATCACCGCACCGCCCTCACCCTCCTCCAACCGCGGCTCGTAGCCACGGCGGGCCAGCAGCCCGGCGACGGCCTCCAAACCCTCCTCCGGCCGCTCATCGCCGCGCAGGGCACGCCCCTGCCTGCGCGCGGCCTCCTGGAGCTCGACGTCCAGACGGGCGGACTCCGCCACCTCGGCCAGCAAATCGGCGGCCGTGCGGTAGTCCCTCGCAGGCAGCGAGAACTCGTGCTCAGCGGCGGCCCGGCGATAAAGCTTGGCCGGACGCCCCGCCCCAGGCCCCGACCGCCCGGTCAGGCGCCTGCTCTCGGTCTCCAGCAGGCCCGCGGCGGCGAGCTTGTCGAGATGGAACGCCGCGAGAGTGCGCTGAACTCCCGTGCCCTCCGCCGCCTGGTTACGGCTCACCTCATGGTCCTGGGCGGCCACATACTCGTACAGGCGCCGCCGGACCGGGTCCTGCAGCACGGCGATCGCGTCGATGTCCTCCACCCGGCCATTCTAAGAACAACCGGGCCGGGTGATAGAAATGCCGGACGGACCTTAGTGCTGCCCTAGCTGGGTGGTCTAGGGCTGCCCTAGTGCGCGCCGAGGATGTCGACGACGAAGACCAGGGTGTCGTTGCCCTTGATCCCGGCCTGCGGCAGGCCCTTCGCGCCGTACCCCATCGCCGGCGGAACGACCAGCAGGACCCGGCTGCCCACCTTGCGGCCGAGCAGACCGTCGTCCCAGCCCCTCACGACCTGGCCCGTGCCGATGGTCGTGGCATACGGACGGCCGCCGCTCCAGGACGAGTCGAAGACCTTGCCGTCCCGCCAGAACAAGCCCACGTACTGCAAGGCCAGCAACTGCCCCTTGCGCACCTCGGGCCCGGTGCCTTCGACAAGGACCTTCATCGCCAGCTTCTTCGGCGCGGTTACGCGCGGCACGGTCACCGTGGGCGCCTTGCCCGCAGCACCCTGCACCTTCGGCAGCTTCGGGTCGTCCAGCGGCTGCTCGCGGCCCTGCGCCCCGGCGGTCGAGGGATAGACCGCCCGGACGTCGAGAACGTAGACCAGCGAGTCGCCGGCGCCGACCTGGTGCTGGGCGTCACCCTTGGTCCCGTAACCGTCCTTCGGCGGGATCTTGGCCGCGACGCGGCCGCCGGCCCGGCTGCCCTCCAGCGCCTTGTCCAGCCCCTTCACGAGCTGCCCCACGGGGAACGCCCCGGGCTGACCGGCCATGTAGGTGTTGGCGAGGAGCTTGTAGCCGCCGTCGCTCCACCGGTAGCCGACATAGTCCGCGACCACCAGGTCACCCTTGCGCGCCGCGGCGCCCTTGCCCTTCTCCAGGACCTTGACCGCCAGCTCGTCGCCCGGCTTGTCCTTGGGGAACGAGACATCCGGCCGCTGCCCCACATCGCCCTTGACCGCGACCTGGATGTCGCCGATGTCATCGCCGAAGAGCGAGCAGCCGGTGAGCAGCAGGGGCATGATCAGGACGGCCGCCGCCAAACGGCGGAGACCGGTGGGACGACGGCGCATACGGGTCCTTCGGGGTGCAGGTCCTTGCGGGTGAGCCTGGGGGTGGTGAGCCCGACAGGCGCTCACCTTACCCCCTGGTCACATCCCGGACCGGTCACATCCCGGCGATGAGCTTGTCCACCCTCTCGTCGACGGATCGGAACGGGTCCTTGCACAGGACGGTGCGCTGGGCCTGGTCGTTGAGCTTGAGGTGGACCCAGTCAACGGTGAAGTCGCGGCGCTTCTCCTGCGCCTTGCGAATGAACTCACCGCGCAGCCGCGCCCGGGTGGTCTGCGGCGGCACCGACTTGGCCTCGAAAATCTCCAGATCCTTGGCCACCCGTTCCACCGAGCCGCGCTTTTCCAGCAGGTAATACAGGCCACGTTCGCGGTGCACATCGTGGTAGGCCAGATCCAGCTGAGCCACCCGCGGCGAGGACAACGGCAGATCGTACTTGCGCCGGTAACGCTCGATCAGCTGATACTTGGTCACCCAGTCGATCTCCCGCGCGACCAGATCCAGATCACCGGTCTCCACCGCGCGCAGCGTCCGCTCCCACAGCTCCAGCACCCGCATCGCGACCTCATCGCCACCACGCCGGTCGACAAAATCCTTGGCCTTGCCGAAATACTCCTTCTGAATCTCCAGCGAGCTGGCCTCACGGCCGTTGGCCAGCCGCACCTTACGGCGACCGGTCATGTCATGACTCACCTCACGGATCGCCCGGATGGGGTTTTCGAGGGTGAGGTCGCGCATCACCACGCCGGCCTCGATCATCCGCAACACCAGGTCGGTCGCGCCGACCTTCAGCAACATCGTGGTCTCACTCATGTTGGAGTCACCGACGATCACGTGCAGTCGCCGGAACCGCTCGGCGTCGGCATGCGGCTCATCGCGGGTGTTGATGATCGGCCGGGACCGGGTGGTGGCCGACGACACGCCCTCCCAGATGTGCTCGGCGCGCTGCGACACGCAGTAAACAGCGCCGCGAGGTGTCTGCAGCACCTTGCCGGCCCCACAGATGATCTGCCGGGTGACGAGATAGGGGATCAGCACGTCGGCCAGACGGCCGAACTCACCGTGCCGTCCGACTAGGTAGTTCTCGTGGCAGCCGTAGGAGTTACCGGCCGAGTCGGTGTTGTTTTTGAACAGGTAGATGTCGCCTGCGATGCCCTCCTCGCGGAGCCGCCGCTCAGCGTCGACCAGCAGCCCCTCCAGGATCCGCTCGCCCGCCTTGTCATGCGTCACCAGATCGATGACGCTGTCACATTCAGGCGTGGCGTACTCGGGGTGGCTACCCACATCCAGATACAACCGCGCACCGTTACGAAGGAACACATTGCTGCTACGACCCCACGACACCACCCGCCGGAACAGATAACGGGCCACCTCATCCGGTGACAACCGCCGCTGACCGCGGAAGGTGCAAGTGACGCCGTACTCGTTCTCAAGCCCGAAGATGCGCCTGTCCACACCCAGACCCTATGCGGCCAGGCGTCGACTTGGCAGTCTCTGAAGCCTCTGGTTTCGCAGGGCTATCCGGCTCACGAAGCCGGAGCCTTTACAATGTAGATCATTAGCGGAGACGGCGAACCCGCCGTGACCTCGCACAACGCGATCACGACGGGTTCGGCACGCGGATGACGCCCAGGATGCGGATGACGCCCAGAATCAGGAGGCGTCCTCGCCGAGAAGGCTCTCGATCCGGGCCGCCGGCAACCGCCTGAACAGGCGGTGCTCACGGTTGCGGTCCAGCACCGCGACCTCAAGGGACTTGGCCTCCAGATGCCGGTCGGAGTCCTGCGCCTCCAGCGACTGCACCGCCGCCTTGAGCGCCTCCGCCAGCGACATGCCCTCCTGGAAACGATCCTTCAACGCCTGCGCCACCGCCTCGGCCTGGCCCCCCATCGCCACATAGCCGTGCTCGTCCGCCACCGAGCCGTCAAACGTCAACCGGTAGATCTGGTCGGTGGCCGCCTCCGCGCCCACCTCAGCCACCACCAGCTCCACCTCATACGGCTTGTTGGTCTCGGTGAAGATCGTGCCCAGCGACTGCGCGTACACATTGGCCAGACCCCGCGCCGTCACGTCACGCCGGTCGTACTGATAGCCGTTCACATCGGCGTACCGCACCCCGCCCAGCCGCAGGTTCTCGAACTCGTTGTACTTGCCGACCGCCGCGAACGCGATGCGGTCGTAGATCTCGCTGATCTTGTGCAGCGCCCGGGACGGATTGTCGGCCACGAACAGGATGCCGTCGTCGTACTGCAGCACGACCACACTGCGGCCGCGCGCGATCCCCTTGCGCGCGTAGTCCGCCTTGTCCTTCATCTGCTGTTCGGGCGACACGTAGAACGGCATGGACACCGGTCTGGATCCCTTCTATCGCAGCGGGGCGGTCGGACCGCCCGGCGAGTCGTAACGCCCGTCGACGACGGCCTGCGCCATGGCGCCGACCTCGTCCTCACCGAGCCTGCGGTACCCGTCGGCCGTCACCGACGCGACCACCGGGAAGATCCGGCGCGTCAGATCCGGGCCGCCGGTCGCCGAATCGTCGTCGGCCGCGTCGTACAGGGCCTGCACACAGGCCAGCGCCGCGTCCTCCTCCGGCAGCTCAGGCAGGTAGAGCTTCTTCAATGCGCCGCGCGCGAACACCGAACCGGACCCGATCGAGTAGAAGTCGCGCTCCTCATACCGGCCCCCGGCCGGATCGTAAGAGAAGATGCGCCCGGTGTCGCGCTCCTCGTCATATCCAGCGAACAGCGGCACCACAGCCAGGCCCTGCATCGCCATGGCCAGGTTGCCCCGCACCATGGTCGCCAGCCGGTTGGCCTTACCTTCCAACGAGAGCGTCCGGCCCTCCATCTTCTCGTAATGCTCCAGCTCGACCTGGAACAACCGCACGATCTCGATCCCGATCCCCGCCGTGCCGGCGATCGCGATCGCCGAGAACTCGTCCGCCCGGAACACCTTCTCGATGTCCCGCTGGGCGATCACATTCCCCGCGGTCGCGCGCCGGTCTCCCGCCATCACCACCCCGCCGGGGAAGCTCACGGCCACGATCGTCGTGCCGTGCGGGATATCGTCCCCCACCGGGGACACCGGAGGCGTCCGCCGCCCGGGCAACATCTCCGGGGAGTACGCCCCCAGGAAATCCGTGAACGAGGACGTGCCCGGGTTAATGAACAGCCCCGGCAGACGTCCGGTGTGCGATTCGTGGGACGCCACGCGACTCCTTCCCTCCACCATGGCGCCGGCTCCCCCTGAGAGCTCACCGGCGCGAACGCCTATGACCCTACTGTTCCAACGACGGCCGCCGCATACCTCGTGATCCTTACCGTAGTCAGCCGAGGGCGAACCCCGCCGAGACCGGTCCCTTCACCAGGCGGCAAGCACGCCATCCGGGCTTCGATCGCGGCGGGGAACCTCCACCGCCTCAGCTCTGGGACCCTTCGAAGCCACTCAGGCCCGTCTCACTGCCCGATCCACGGCCAGAAGAGACCGCCGCCGCACGGCGGCCCGGCCTCCTCCGACCCGTCAGCCTGTTCTTCCTGAAGAGCAAGCGCCGCTCCACCGGCTGGCACTGCCCCCGACCCACCTCCGGGGCCGTGGACGACAGCCTCTTCCCGTCATCGCTGGCGACCTGCCGACCACCCGTTCTCTCCAGATAGTCCGCAGCCCGGCGCAACGTGACCGGATCGTCCCTGAGCTGTCCCATCCCCGTGTTGCACTCCGGGCAGAGCAGCCCTCGCACTTCCCCTGTCTCATGACAGTGATCGACATGAATGGCAGGTGCCGACAGGCAGATGGGGCACTCATCCCCCGGTTGCAGCCCGAGCCTGATCACATCCCTGGGGCTGAGACGATGCCGCGCGATCGCCCGCGCGCTGACACGATTAACCCAGAACCCCCAGAGCTGCAGAGTACGGTACGACTCTTCATCGACCGGCTCCCATTGGAAGCCCTTGGGGTGCCGTTCCAGATACGCCGCGGCCGCACGCATGCGACGCGAGTCGTCTCCGAATTGGCCGAGTGCGCCATTACAGCTGAAGCACAACAGCCCACGGACCTTTCCCGTCTTGTGGTCGTGGTCCACATGCTTTGCGGCGCTACTGAGGCAGATGGCACATAGGCCGCCCTGTTGGGCGGCCATCCGCTCCACGTCCTGTTCAGTGATGCCGTAGCGCAGCTTGAGGAGATAGTTGCGCTCGCTGCCATGGGTGCGCTGTTTGATCTCTGACATGACGGCTGTGTGGCAGGGGCGGCAATAGGCCGTGAGCCCTGACTTCTTAGACCGATTGCGTCCGAAATCTTCCAGAGGCTTGGTCTCCTGGCACTGCGGGCAGTACTTCATGCCCTCCGGCACTGCCGAGTGCCTGCGATAGGGCCTCGCCTTCTTGCCCTGCTTCGCCTGGCCTCCTCGGTAGTAGCCGGCGTTACGAAGCCCGAAACATTCCTTGCAGTAAAGCGCAAGGCCGTCGGGAGAGGCCTTGCGCTTCCAGAACTCTGTGACGGGCTTGAGCTCGCCGCAGTCCCGACATTTTTTGGATGTCATGGCGGGGAGATTACCGTTTATCCACGCCTGGTGTGACTGTATGAAGTTAGGTGGTCACGTTATGACAATAACTCCGCTCCGGGCTTTATGTCCGTTTTGCGGCTATTGTCCTCCCTTTTGGACATATGACCGGATAAATTCCTCTGCGTTCTCTTCGAGAACTTCGTCTATTTCGTCCAGAATGGCGTCTACGTCGTCGGTGAGCTTGTCCTGGCGTTCCTGGACGTCACCTTCGGTCGCGGCCTGGGTCTCCTCGACCTCTTCGGTGCGCCGCGTGGTCTGCTTCTGACCGCCGCTGTCCTTCGTGGCCATCCCGTACCTCCACTCTGCCGGTGCCCCCAACCCTATCTCCGATCATCGGAGACGAGCGGACATCGCCGTCCGTTTCGCCTCCACGACAGCGCGGGGGCTTGCTGGGGTTATCGCCGGTCCGAAGATCGCTGAAACGGGCAAACCAGTCACGAACGGGGGACGACGAGCGCCCCGCGTCAGCTCTGGCCGGTGAGATCAGCTCTGGCCGGTGAGAGTCGCGACGAGGTCCGCGGCGGTACGGCAGCGGTCCAGGAGGGGCCCCACGTGCTGCTTGGTGCCGCGCAGGGGCTCCAGGGTGGGCACTCGCTGCAACGACTCCCGGCCGGGCACGTCGAAGATCACCGAATCCCACGAGGCGGCGGCCACCGAGTCGGCGTACTGGCGCAGGCACCGGCCGCGGAAATAGGCCCTGGTGTCCTCTGGCGGGTCCTCGATGGCGGAGTCGACCTGCGGCTCGGTGACGATCCGTTCGATGCGGTCGCGGGCCACCAGGCGGTTGTAGAGCCCCTTGTCGGCACGGACGTCGGAGTACTGCAGGTCGACCAGCTGCAGGCGCGGGTGCGACCAGTCGAGCCCGTCGCGGCTGCGGTAGCCCTCCAGCAGCTCCAGCTTGGCCACCCAGTCCAGTTCCCGGGAGAGCTGCATGGGGTCGTCACCGAGGCGGTGCAGGACCGACTCCCAGCGGTCGAGGACGTCCTTGGTCATCTCGTCGACGTCGGCGCCGAAGCGGTCCTCGACGTACTTGCGCGACTGCTCCAGGTACTCCATCTGCAGTTGAACGGCGGTCATCTTGCGGCCGTCACGCAGTGTGAGGAGATGCTTGCAGGTGGGGTCGTGCGAGACCGCGCGCAGGCCGGCCACCGGCATGTCGACCGACAGGTCCACGGTGAGGAAGGAGTCCTCGATCATGGCCAGGACCAGGGCGGTGGTGCCGAGCTTGAGGTAGGTCGACACCTCGCTCATGTTGGCGTCGCCGATGATCACGTGGAGCCGGCGGTATTTCTCCGGGTCGGCGTGCGGTTCGTCGCGCGTGTTGATGATCGGGCGCTTGAGCGTGGTCTCCAGGCCGACCTCGACCTCGAAGAAGTCGGCGCGCTGGCTGATCTGGAAGCCGTCGCCGCGGCCGTCCACGCCGATGCCGACGCGTCCGGCGCCCGTCACGACCTGGCGGGAGACGAAGAAGGGGGTCAGATGGCGGACGACGTCGGCGAACGGCGTCTCCCGCTTCATGAGGTAGTTCTCGTGGCAGCCGTACGAGGCGCCCTTGTTGTCGGTGTTGTTCTTGTAGAGCTGGATGGGGTGGGTGCCGGGCACCATCGCGGCGCGCGCGGCGGCGTCGGCCATCACCCGCTCCCCTGCCTTGTCCCAGATCACCGCGTCGAGGGGGTTGGTGCACTCGGGCGCGGAGTATTCGGGATGTGCGTGGTCGACGTAGAGCCGGGCGCCGTTGGTGAGGATGACGTTGGCCAGGCCAAGGTCCTCGTCGGTGAGCTGGGTGGGGTCGGCCACCTCACGTGCCAGGTCGAACCCGCGCGCGTCGCGCAACGGGTTTTCCTCCTCGAAGTCCCAGCGGGCCCTTCGCGCCCGTGCTGCTGATGCCGCGAGGTACGCGTTGACGACCTGGGAGGAGGTCACCATCGCGTTGGCCCCTGGCTGACCGGGTACGGAGATGCCGTACTCGGTCTCGATGCCCATCACCCGCCGAACACTCATATCGTCGAGCCTATCGGGGCGGAGAGGGTGGAGCCATGGGGCTCCACTCCGCGTTGCGGCGGTGTCGCCGCCGGTGGCGGCCGTACCTCCGATTCGTTGGTGTACGGCGTGTCGGCCCGCTGGATCGTCCGGTGAGGCGCCTGAACGGCGCGTGCGGCGCGACCGGGATCACCCATGATGACCGTCACAGTCCGGCAACGAAACGCAGCCTTGGAGCGAAATACGGCCGGCGATGGAACACGGCGGTCACCAGGGGGTGACCGCCGTGTTCCTCACGAACCATGTGGGGCGATTGCTTACAGGTACTGGCCGGTGTTAGCCACCGTGTCGATCGAACGGCCGGCTTCGGCGCCCTTGGTACCGGAGACGAGCGTGCGGATGTAGACGATCCGTTCGCCCTTCTTGCCGGAGATGCGCGCCCAGTCGTCCGGGTTGGTGGTGTTGGGCAGGTCTTCGTTCTCGCTGAATTCGTCGACGCAGGCGGCGAGCAGGTGCGCCACGCGCATGCCCTTCTGTCCTGTGTCGAGGAACTGTTTGATGGCCATCTTCTTGGCCCGGTCGACGATGTTCTGGATCATCGCTCCGGAGTTGAAGTCCTTGAAGTAGAGGACTTCCTTGTCACCGTTGGCGTAGGTGACTTCCAGGAAGCGGTTTTCCTCGCTTTCGGTGTACATCCGTTCGACGACCCGCTGGATCATGGCGTCCACGGTGGCGTCCGCGGAACCGCCGTTCTCCTTGACGTCGTCGGGGTGCAGTGGCAGCCCTTCGAGGATGTACTTGGAGAAGATGTCCTTGGCCGCCTCGGCGTCCGGACGCTCGATCTTGATTTTGACGTCCAGCCGGCCGGGCCGCAGGATCGCCGGGTCGATCATGTCCTCCCGGTTGGAGGCACCGATGACGATCACGTTCTCCAGGCCTTCGACACCGTCGATCTCGCTCAGCAGCTGCGGGACGATGGTGTTCTCGACGTCGGAGGAGACGCCGGAGCCGCGGGTCCGGAAGATCGAGTCCATCTCGTCGAAGAACACGATCACGGGAGTGCCGGCGGAGGCCTTTTCACGGGCCCGCTGGAAGACCAGGCGGATGTGCCGCTCGGTCTCACCGACGTACTTGTTGAGCAGCTCGGGGCCCTTGATGTTGAGGAAGAAGCTCTTGCCCTCGGCGCCGGTCTGCTCGGCGACCTTCTTGGCCAGCGAGTTGGCGACCGCTTTGGCGATGAGCGTCTTGCCGCAGCCGGGCGGGCCGTACAGCAGTACGCCCTTGGGTGGGCGCAGCTGGTGCTCGCGGAACAGGTCCGCGTGCAGGTACGGCAGCTCGACCGCGTCCCTGATCATCTCGATCTGCGAGCCGAGCCCGCCGATCTCGTTGTAGGAGATGTCGGGGACCTCTTCGAGGACCAGTTCCTCGACCTCGGCCTTGTGGATCTTCTCGTAGGCGTATCCGGACCTGGTTTCGAGCATCAGCGAGTCGCCCGCCCGGAGGGGGACGCCGCGCAGCGGCTCGGCCAGCTTGATCACGCGCTCCTCGTCGGCGTGCGCGATCACCAGGGCCCGTTCGCCGTCGTCGAAGAGTTCCTTGAGCATGACGACTTCGCCCTGCTCTTCGAACTCCAAGGCTTCGACGATGTTGAGCGCCTCGTTGAGCATGACCTCTTGGCCACGCTGCAGTTCGTCGACGTCCACGGCCGGGCTGACGTTGACCCGCAGTTTGCGGCCCCCGGTGAAGATGTCGACCGTTCCATCGTCCCGGGCTTCCAAGAAGACCCCGAAGCCTGATGGCGGTTGGGCGAGCCTGTCGACCTCCTCCTTGAGCGCCACGATCTGCTCGCGAGCCTCTTTGAGGGTCGCTACGAGACGCTCGTTCTGACCCGTTACGGCAGCCAGGTTGGCCTGTGCCTCATGGAGTCGTTCTTCTAGAACACGTACTTGGCGCGGGGATTCCGCGAGCTTGCGGCGCAGCACGGAGATCTCCTCCTCCAGGAAGGACACCTGCGTTTGGAGGTCCCTAACCTCCTTGTCGTGCTGCGCCCTGCGCGCCCCAGCATCGTCACGAGCGGCCACGCCCCGTCACCTCCTCACGAAGAGAGCCGACGACCTACTGAGACCCTACCTATCTGGCGGGCATCCGTAACCTGCCGCTTCGGTTCTCCTGTGCTTCACGCCCGTCGTGGGCGGCCCGGAATAGCCCGTTCCAACGCGGGAGAGAATCCGCCGACACGTCCGGCAGACCATGAAATTCCCGGCTTTCACGGGCCAAGCCAAGCAAAGTTTGCTGATTACGGCCCTACCGGAAGGGGCCCTTCGGGCCCCGGGCGCGGTTTGTGAATTCCCTGTTACGCGGGGGCCGGCGACCGCCGGGGCCTCCCTGGCCGGGCATCCGGCCGTCACGAAAATGTGATCTACGCCTCGGTGGCGTCGGGCGCGTCGGCCTCGGCGTAGGCGCCCTTCGCGGGCCGGCGGCGGCGCAACGGCGGGGTGACGCCGTCGGCCAGCCTGCGGGCGGTCACCAGGAAGCCGGTGTGCCCCACCATGCGGTGGTCGGGCCGGACGGCCAGGCCCTCGACGTGCCACGAGCGGAGCATCGTCTCGAACGCGTACGGCTCGGCGAACGCGCCGTGCTCGCGGAGCCCCTCCACGACCCGCGACATCTGCGTCGTGGTGGCGACGTAGGCACAGATCATCCCGCCGGGGATCAGGGCCTTGGCGACGGCGTCCAGGCACTCCCAGGGGGCGAGCATGTCCAGCACGACCCGGTCGACCTCTGTCTCGGCGAGGGAGTCCTCCAGTGAGCCGACGGTCAGCTTCCACGCCGGGTGCGGACCGCCGAAGAACTTTTCGACGTTGCCCTTGGCGACCCCGGCGAAGTCCGCGCGCCGCTCGTAGGACGAGACCATGCCGCGCTCGCCCACCGCGCGCAGCAGGAAGCAGGTCAGCGCGCCCGAGCCGGCGCCCGCCTCGACGACGCGGGCGCCGGGGAAGATGTCGGCCATCGCGACGATCTGGCCGGCGTCCTTGGGGTAGACCACGGCCGCGCCGCGCGGCATGCGGACCGCGAAGTCGGCCAGCAGGGGCCGGAACGCGAGGTACTCGGTGCCGCCGCTGGAGCGGAACACCGTGCCCTCGGGGCTGCCGATGATCTCCTCGTGCGGGATCGAGCCCTTGTGCGAGTGGTAGACCTTGCCGGGCTGGAGGGTGATCGTGTTGATCCGGCCCTTGGGGTCGGTGAGCTGAACCTGGTCGCCGGCTCGGAAGGGGCCGTGGGGGATGCGGCCGTACGAATCCTGGGCGGACGGGTCGTGGGGGTGGAGATCGTGACCGCCGGCTTCGGGGGTCGGCGTGGGTTCGCTCATAACGTTCAAGGCTATCGGCGGAAAGCCCCCGTTCAGACCGCCCGGAGCGGCCGGTCAAGGCTGGCCGCGGGCGGCCTCAGATCCCGGCGAAGGCGCGGTCGACGTCGGCCACCGCGAGCACCCCGTAGACCCGGCCGTCAGGCTCGACGAGCAGGTATTCCGAGGCGGGGGCGCGGCGGAGCGCGACGATCAGTTCCTCGCCGGTGAGGTCGGCGGAGAGGGACAGGTCCGGGTCCAGCCCCCGCGACAGCTCCCCCACTTCGATCCAGGGGCGGCGGTGCTCGGGCGTGGCGGTCACGGCCTTCTCGTTCACCAGGCCGAGCGGGCGCTCCTCGTGGTCGACGATCACGAGGGCGCCGGACCGGTCCTCCTGGGCGCGGCGCACCGCCTCCGCCAGCGGCACGTCCGCCGTCACCAGGGTGGCGCGGCGGGCCAGCCGGCGGGCGTCGAGCAGCGGGATGCGGTCGCGTACCTTCTCGGCCCGGATGGCCTGGGTGGCGCCGACCCAGATGAACGAGGCGACCAGGGCCGACCAGAGCAGGGCCAGCCAGCCGAACCCGCCGCCGCCCGCGGCGGGCCGGGTGGCGAGTATCGCGCCGGCGAGCAGGGTGAGCAGCGCGACACCGCGCCCGACCCAGCCGGCGAAGATCGCGCCGTTGCGGCTCTGGCCGGTGGCCTTCCAGACCGCGGCCCGTACGAGCCGGCCGCCGTCCAGCGGCAGGCCCGGCAGCAGGTTGAACACGCCGACGAGCAGGTTGGCGAAGGTGAGCGCGTCGACGAGCAGCACGGCGACGCCGGAGAGCGGCAGCACCAGATGCGCCAGCAGGCCGAGGCCGGCGAGCACGAGGTTGACCAGCGGCCCGGCGAACGCGATCAGGAACTCCCGGCCGGGCGTGGGCGCCTCGCGTTCGATGGAGGTCTCGCCGCCGAGGATGTGCAGGGTGACCGAGCGCACGGGCAGGCCGAGCGCGCGGGCGGTCACGGCGTGGCTCAGCTCGTGGACGAACACCGACGCGTACAGCAGGACCGCGTAGGCGAACGCGACCACGAAGCTCCCGGGACGCCCGATGACGCCGGTCTTCAGCACCTGGTTCTCGAACATGATGGTGACGACCACCGCGACGAGGAACCAGCTGGGGGACACGTACACGGGGACGCCGAACGGGCGTCCCATGAAAAGACCCGGCCCGCCCCGTCCGGGACCGGCGCCCGCTGGATCACCGCCGGGTGCGGTCTTGCCTTCGGTCGGGGGTGCGCTCTCTGTCACGACCACGATGCTACGCGGCTACGGGATTTCGTCGGTGGCGTCCCCTAGGGTGCTGGGCATGACGACCACCGAGGCCGCAGGCTCGCCGGGCGCCGCACCGGAGACTGGGGCGACCGACGGCCCCCAGGTGATCGGCTCCCTGTCCCCCTCCCGGGCGGGCGATTTCATGACCTGCCCGCTGCTGTACCGCTTCCGGGTGATCGACCGGATCCCGGAGAAGCCGAGCCCTGCCGCGGTGCGCGGCACGCTGGTGCACGCGGTGCTCGAACGGCTTTACGATCTGCCCAGGGAGCAGCGCACGCCGCCTGCCGCCCTGGACCTGCTGGCTCCGCAGTGGGAGCGGTTGCAGGCCGAGGAGCCGGAGCTGGCGCGCCTCTTCACCGCGGCCGCCGAGGACGACGCGGCAGACACGGACGGCCAAACCGACCAAGGCGGCCAGGCTGATCAAGGTGGCCAGGCCGTTCAGGATGACACGGTCAGCCGGGACGGCGCGGCGGTCGAGCGGGAGTGGTTCGAGCAGGCCCGGCAGATGGTCGAGCGCTACTTCACGCTCGAAGACCCGCGCCGCCTGGAGCCCGCCGAGCGGGAGCTGTTCGTCGAGACCGTGCTGGCCTCGGGGCTCAAGCTGCGCGGTTACATCGACCGGGTCGACGTCGCCCCGAGCGGCGAGGTGCGGATCGTCGACTACAAGACCGGCACCGCCCCGCGCGCCGATTTCGAGGCGCGGGCGCTGTTCCAGATGAAGTTCTACGCCCTGGTGTTGTGGCGGCTGCAGGGCAGGGTGCCGCGGCTGCTCCAGTTGATGTACCTCGGCAACGGCGAAGTCCTGCGTTATGAGCCCGATGAGGCCGACCTGCGGGCGACCGAGCGCAAGGTCGAGGCGCTGTGGGCGGCGATCCGGCGGGCGATGGAGACCGGCGAGTGGCGCCACCGCACCAGCCGCCTGTGCGACTGGTGCGATCACAAGGAGCGCTGCCCGGGCTGGGGTGGCACGCCTCCGCCGCTGCCGGATCTGTCCGCCGCGCACGGAGCGGCGCCGGCCGCCCGCCCCTCCCCCGCGGATCTGGAGGTCTCGGCGTACGGGCGCGGCGACGACCTGTGACTTCACCTGCTGGCCGACCTGCGGTGATGTCCTACTCATCCTTGCGGATGAGCTGAGATCCGCGTCCAGGAGGGCTCACCACCTGGAACGACCTCCTAGGGTGATAATCGTGTCACCCCGCATCCATGGCCTCGCGGCCTTCCGCGCCTGGCTTCAGTCACGCCCGCAGGCGGCTGACGCCGTACTGGCGCTGTCCCTGTTGCTCATGGGGTTCCTCCAGCTCTTCATCGAGGACCCCCCGGCCGAGCTGAAGCCGTACTACGGGAACACGGATGCCACCCATGTGGTGCTGGTCATCGCCATCACCATGTTGATCACTTTCCGGCAGCGCTATCCGATGACGGTGTTGTGCCTCATCGTGGCCGGCCAGTTCTGGATCACGTTCGGGCAGTACCCGGCGACGGTCCCGGACGTGGTCGCGTTCCTGCTGGCGATCTACAGCGTCGCCGCGCACCGGGGCCTGGCGCACAGCGCGCTGGGCGGGCTGCTGGCCCTGGTCTCGTTCAACACGATGCTGCTCATGTTTCCGGTCGATGTGGGCGTCATCACCTACCTGATGGACAACGCGCTGGTCATCGGCGTCTGGGTGCTCGGCCGCAACCTGCGGCTCCGGCGCGCCTACTTCGCCGAGCTGGAGGACCGCGCCGCCCGGCTCGAGCGAGCGCGCGGCACCGACGCGCGGGCGGCCAGGGTCGAGGAACGCTCCAGGATCGCGCGTGAGCTGCACGACGTCGTCGCCCACCATGTCAGTGTGATGACGGTCCAGGCGGGCGCCGCGCGGCGCATCCTCGACCGGAACCCGGGCAGTGCCCGTGAGGCCATGACGACCATCGAGGAGGTCGGCCGGACGGCTCTGAGCGAGATGCGCCGCATCGTGGGGGTGCTGCGCACCGACCGCGACCCTGAGCGGGCGGGCGGTGAGCTCGCGCCCCAGCCGGGTCTGGGCGACCTCGGTGAGCTGCTCGACCATGTGCGGGAGACAGGCCTGTCTGTGCAGCTGTGGATCGAGGGCGAGGCGCGCACTCCCTCGCCGGGCGTGGACGTCGCCGCGTTCCGGCTGATCCAGGAGGCGCTCACCAATACGCTCAAGCATGCCGGTCCACAGGCGCGCGCCTGGGTCCGGCTGTACTACACCGACGACGACCTGACCGTGGAGATCGAGGACGACGGGCGTGGCACCGCGACGATCATGGCTGACAACGGGGACAATCCCGGGCATGGCCTGGTCGGCATGTACGAGCGCGTCGCCCTGTACGGCGGCGAGCTCCGGATCGGGCCTCGGGTCGGCGGCGGTTTCGGCGTGCGGGCCCGGTTCCCCCTGGAGGCATGAGTTGACAACGAGCGGAGCAAGGGTCATGAGCTGGTCGAGCGGAGCAAGGTCATGAGTACGGTGCGGGTTCTGCTCGTGGACGACCAGCCGCTGCTGCGGACCGGATTCCGGCTGATCCTGGAGGCGGAGGGCGATCTCGCGGTCGTCGGCGAGGCGGGCGACGGCGCGGCGGCGGTCGAGATGACGCGGTCGCTGCTGCCGGACGTGGTGCTGATGGACATCCGCATGCCGGGCGTGGACGGGATCGAGGCGACGCGGCGGATCATCCGCGAGGGCGCCGCGTCGCACGATCCGAAGGTGCTGATCCTCACCACGTTCGACCTGGACGAGTATGTGATCGAGGCGGTGCGGGCCGGGGCGAGCGGGTTCCTGCTCAAGGACTCGCCGCCGGAGGACCTGGTGCAGGCCATCCGCATCGTGGCGGCCGGCGACGCCATCGTGGCGCCGAGCGTGACCCGCCGGCTGCTGGACAAGTTCGCCACCCGGCTTCCCGCGGTCCGCGATTCCTCTCCGCCACCCGGTCTCGACACCCTGACCGAACGCGAGCGAGAGGTGCTGTCGCACGTGGCGCGGGGGCTGTCGAACGCCGAGATCGCCGCGGAGCTGGTGGTCAGCGAGACGACGGTGAAGACGCATGTGGGCAACGTCCTGGCCAAGCTGGGGCTGCGCGACCGGGTGCAGGCCGTGGTGTACGCCTACGAAACGGGGATGAGCCGGCCTGGCCAGAGCTGAGTTCCCGCTTTCTCCTCCGGAAGGCCCCTGACTGAAGATGGTCCGTCTCTCCCCCGGGAGGACGAGGGCGGGGGTACCCCTCCCCCCAAGGGTGGAGTGCGAAGTCCGTTCCCTGGGTGCATCCCAGGAGCCTCGCTGGCTCCTACTGTTCTGTGTCATGGATCGCACCGGGGGAACGCGCGGTCTTGAAAGATCCTGAGAACCGTTCCGTTCCAGGTTCCATCCGCACTCAGCTTCCGCAGACAGGGGAATTCACGTGACGAACACCGCCCCATCCACCGCTGACGCGCACTCCGCGCCCGGGGCGGGCGATTTCGCCGCACGGGCACATCAGATCGCCAAGGTGTACGGCTCCGGCGACGCCCAGGTCATCGCCCTCGACGGCGTGACCGTCGGCATCCCCCGCGGCCGCTTCACCGCGATCATGGGCCCCTCGGGGTCCGGCAAGTCCACGCTCATGCACTGCATGGCGGGGCTGGACTCGGTGGACTCGGGTCAGGTCTTCATCGGCGACACCGACTTGACCCGGCTCAAGGACAAGCAGCTCACCCGCCTGCGCCGCGACAAGGTCGGCTTCATCTTCCAGGCGTTCAACCTGGTGCCGACGCTGACCGCGCTGGAGAACATCACGCTGCCGATGGACATCGCCGGCCGCAAGTACGACAAGCAGTGGCTGGACACGGTCATCGACACCGTCGGCCTGCGGCCGCGCCTCAAGCACCGCCCGAGTGAGCTGTCGGGCGGCCAGCAGCAGCGCGTCGCGTGCGCCCGCGCCCTCGCCGCCCGTCCCGAGATCATCTTCGCCGATGAGCCGACCGGCAACCTGGACTCGCGTTCGGGTGCCGAGGTGCTGGGCTTCCTGCGGGACTCGGTGCGGAAGATGGGCCAGACCATCGTCATGGTCACCCACGACCCGAACGCGGCCGCCTACGCCGACCAGGTGCTGTTCCTGACCGACGGCCAGATCGTCGACACGATGGCCGACCCGACGGCCGAGCGTGTGCTGGAGCGCATGAAGGGCTTCGATCAGCCGGGGGTCAAGGCCTGATGATGGCCAAGGTGACGCTCCGCAATCTCGCGGCGCACAAGATCCGCCTCGTCCTCACCGCGGTCGCGGTGATCCTCGGCGTGGCGTTCGTGTCGGGCACGCTCATCTTCACCGACACGATGAACAAGCAGTTCGACGACCTCTTCAACCGGGTCGGCAAGGGCGTGGCCGTCGATGTGCGCGCCAAGAAGCTCACCGACGACTTCGAGGACGACGGCCTGTCGGCTCAGCCCGTCCCGGCGTCGGTCATGGAGCGGATCCGCGCGATCCCCGGCGTCAAGGACGTCCAGGGCAACGTCTCCGGCTACGCGGCGGTCGTCGGGAAGAACGGCAAGATCGTCGGCACCGAGCAGGATGGGCCGCCCCAGTTCGGCGTCAACTGGACCGCGAGCGGCGACTACGACATGAAGGAGGGCCGGGCGCCGGCCGGTCCCGCCGAGGTCGCCATCGACGCCAAGACGGCCGAGAAGGGCAAGCTGAAGATCGGTGACACCGCCAAGGTCGTGATCCAGGGGCCGCCGCAGCAGCTGAAGGTCGTCGGCCTGATCGACACCGGCAATCTGATGGGCGCCACGGTCACCGCGTTCGACACCGCGACCGCGCAGCGGCTGCTGCTCAAGCCGGGGTTCTACAACGACATCCAGATGGGCACGTCGGGCCCGGGTGAGACCGAGCTGCGCGACAGCGTCGCCAAGGTCCTGCCCGCGAACCTGGAGGCGATCACCGGGACCAAGCTCCGCGAGGACGCCAAGAGCGACGTCGCCACGATCATGAACTTCTTCCGGACGTTCCTGCTCGTGTTCGCCTTCATCTCGATCTTCGTCGGCGCGTTCATCATCTTCAACACCTTCTCCATGCTGGTCGCCCAGCGCACCCGGGAGCTGGCGCTGCTGCGCGCCATCGGCGCGGGGCGCTCGCAGGTGACCCGGGCCGTCATCGGCGAGGCGATCGCGGTCGGCTTCATCGGGTCGTCGATCGGTCTGGTGGCCGGTGCGGGACTGGCGCTGATGTTGCAGGGCTTCATGATGCAGGACAGCGCGTCCGGGCTGGTCTTCACCGCGTCACCGGTGATCTGGTCGTACGTCGTGGGCATCGTCGTCACGGTCGTCTCGGCGTACTTCCCGGCCCGCCGTGCGGCGAAGATCCCGCCGGTCGCCGCGATGCGCGACGACGTGGCGCTGCCGCAGCGCTCGCTGCGGATCAGGATCGCGCTGGGCTCCACGCTGACGCTGCTCGGCGCCGCGCTCATCGCGCTCGGCCTGTTCGGCGGCGGGAGCAACCCGGTGGTCCCGGTCGGGGCCGGCGCCCTGCTGGTGTTCATCGGCGTGGCGATGCTCGCTCCGGTGATCAGTGTGCCGGTGGTGCGGCTGCTCGGCGCGCCGTTCGCCCGCCTCATGGGCATGCCGGGCCGCCTCGCCCAGCAGAACGCGCTGCGCAACCCGCGGCGCACCGCCGCGACCGCCGCCGCGCTGATGATCGGCCTGGCCCTCATCACCGCGGTGAACGTGATGGGCGCCTCCATGAGCGCCTCGGTGGAGTCGCAGGTCGACAAGCAGTTCGGCGCCGACTACGTGGTCGAGCCGACCGGCGCGGGCGGCACGGACACCTCCGCCGTCACCAAGATCGCCGCGGCCCCGGGTGTCGACAGCGCCTCGCCGTTCTACTCGGGCAACGCCAAGATCAACGGTAAGCGCGCCTTCTATGTGGCGGGTGATGTGAAGGTCCTCGCCGAGGGCGTCCGGCTGAAGATGGTCACCGGCGGCACCGACCTCGGCCAGGACGGCATGCTCATCGACGAGGACACCGCCAAGGACAACAAGTGGGCGGTCGGCTCGACGATCGCGACGGCGTTCCCCGACGGCAAGACGCAGCAGCTCCGCGTCATGGGCGTCTACGAGAAGAACCAGATGCTCGGGCCGCGCGTCATCGCACAGCCGGTCTACATGGCCCACACGGCCAAGCCGGCCGTCGACGGCATCGTCGTCAACGCGAAGAACACCGACGCCGCGACCAAGCAGGCCATCGAGCGGTCGGTGCAGGACTACCCGAACCTGAAGGTCTCCGACCAGGCGGCGCTCAAGAAGGACGCGCGCAAGCAGGTCGACCAGTTCGTCACCTTCCTCACGATCCTGCTGGTCATGTCGGTCATCATCGCGGCCGTCGGGGTCATCAACACGCTGGCCCTGTCGGTGATCGAACGCACTCGCGAGATCGGCCTGCTGCGGGCGATCGGCGTCAGCCGCCGCCAGCTGCGCCGCATGATCCGGGTCGAGTCGATCGTCATCGCCGTGTTCGGCGCGGCGCTCGGCATCGGCATCGGCATCACGTTCGGTGCCGCGTTGCAGAGCGCGCTGAAGGACCAAGGGCTCACGGTGCTCTCCATCCCGGTCGTCACGCTCGCCGTGTACGTCGCGGTGGCCGCGATCATCGGTGTGCTGGCCGCGCTCTGGCCCGCGTGGCGGGCTGGCCGGATGGACGTCCTGAAGGCCATCTCCACCGAATGATCCATTCCAGCGGATGACGCACTCCACCGGAGAGCGCCCCATCCGGGGGCACGAAAGACACGCCCCGTACGGCCGGCCGGCCGTACGGGGCGTGTCCCTTTTCCAGAACCACTTTCCAGAACCACCGCCGGGAACCACCGCCTGAACCGCCGCCTGGAACCGCCGTCTAGAACTGCCGGACGCGCGGGTCGAGGAACGAGTACGCGATGTCGACCAGCAGGTTGGCCACCACCACGCACAGCGCGACGGCGAGGACGATCCCGAGGATGACCGGCGCGTCCCCCACGGTGATGGACTGGACGACGAGCTGGCCGATGCCCTGCAGGCCGAACACCTTCTCGGTGACGATGGTCGAGCCGATGAGGGCGCCGATGTCGACGCCGAACTGGGTCACCACCGGCGTCAGGGCCGCCCGGAGGCCGTGCTTGTAGACGACTCGCCGTTCCGGAAGGCCTTTGGAACGGGCGGTGCGGATGTAGTCCTCACCGAGCACGTCGAGCATCGCGCCGCGTGTCAGCCGCGTGTAGCCGGCCATCAGGAGGAAGGCCAGCGCGAACCATGGCAGGGTCATCCGCTTCCAGAAGTTCTCCTGCAGCGGCGGCCCCGGTTCGAACAGGTGGATCCCCGCGTCACCGGCCTTGCTGAACAGCACGTACAACATCAGCAAGGCCACCACGAACGCGGGCATCGACAGGCCGGCCAGCACGAACAACGTGGCCAGCCGGTCGACGAGCGACCGCGCCCGGGTGGCGCTCAGCACGCCGGTGAGGACGCCGCCGGCGAGCCACAACACCGACGCGCCCAGCACGAGCACGACCGTCGTCCCCAGCCGCTCGGCGATCATCGAGGTGACCGGGGTGCCGTGGATGTAGGACCGGCCGAGGTCGCCCCCCAGCAGCCGGCCGAGGAACGCGCCGTACTGCACGATGACCGGCTCGTCGAGGCCGAGGTTCGCGCGGATGAGCCGGAGCGTCTCGGTGGTGGCGCGCGGTCCGCCGATCACCCGTTCGGGCTTGCCCGCCGCGACGAAGACAAGGAAGAACACCACGGTGGACACCAGCCAGAGCACGACGATCCCGAACAGCGAACGCCGCACGATGAACCGGATCATCCCTTCGCCGCCTTCGTAGCCTTCACCGTTTTGGTCGCCTTCGCCGCTTTGGACGGCTTCTGGGAACGTCGCGCGTTCAGCAGCCGTTCGGTGCGCGGATCGAACGCGTCGCGGACGCCGTCACCGAGGATGTTGAACGCGAACGTCGTCGCCAGCAGCAGCCCCGCCGGAACCAGCAGATACCACCACGCGGTCTGGTAGTACTCCTGCGCCTCGTTGAGCATGCCGCCCCAGCTGGGTGTGGACGGGTCGACGCCAGCGCCGAGGAACGACAGCGTCGCCTCGAACGTGATGGCCTGCGGGACGAGGAGCGAGGCGAGCACGGTCACCGGCGCGACCAGGTTGGGCAGGACGTCCACGACCATGATCCGCGGCGTGCTCGCGCCGAGCGACCGGGCGGCCTCGATGTACTCCTTCTCCTTGATGGACATCACCTGGCCGCGGACCACCCGCGCCATGGCGGCGAACATGAAGAAGGCGATCACGACGATGGTCAGCGGCACGCTCGCGCCGAACGTCACCGCGATCACGATGGCGACCAGGAGATAGGGGAACGACAACACCACGTCCATGCCGCGTGCGAGCACCGCGTCGGCCCAGCCGCCCAGGAAGCCCGACAGCACCCCGGTCACCACGCCGAAGAAGGTCGCCAGCGCGGTCGCGGCGAGCCCCACCAGCAGTGAGATCCGCGCGCCGTAGGCGGCCCGCACCAGCACGTCCCGGCCGATCGAGTCGGCTCCCAGCCAGAACTCCCCCGACGGCCCGGCCGGCAGGCCGCTCTCGTCCAGCCCCGTCCTCGGATAGGTGGAGTGATGGGTGTGGCCGGTCCACGCCGCCCACAGCGGCGCGGTCAGCGCGAACACCATCATCAGCGCGATGACGCCGATGGAGATCATGGCGAGCCGGTCCGCGCGCAGCCGCGCCAGCGCCAGCGACCACGGGCTGCGGCACTGGATCTCGCGGGTGGGGGAAGACGTGTCCATCAATGTGTGTGATGTGACTCTGTGTGATGTGACTCTTAGGAAGCTAGCCGGACCTTAGCGTAATCATAGGCCTGGATGGTCGGGATGAAGTGAGGGTTGCGAACGCGGCGCGAGTGGAAGATGGGGAAGTTCGGGCTGAGGAACGGCACCACCGCCGCGTCGGCCATGATGAGCCGGTCGGCGGCGTGCCACAGCGCCGCGGCCTTCGCCGGCTGCTCGGTCTGGAGCGCCTCGTCGATGAGCTTGTTGACCTCGGCGTTGTCGTAGCCGCCGTAGTTGGTCGAGTTCGGCCCGTAGGTCCTGCCGTCGAAGATCGGCTGGATCACCGACCGGCCGTTGTTGCCGTACCAGTCGGGGCTCCAGTTCGGCACGGCGACGTCCCAGCGCCCCTCACGGGCGGCGGACGGTGTCACCAGGGTGCTGCTGTAGAAGGTGCCGTTGCCGTCGGCGATGAGATGCGCGGTGATGCCACAGGCAGCCAGGTTGGACTGCACCGACTGGGCGACCTTCGGGTTGTTGCCGCTCATCCGGTACGGGAAACGCAGGGTGAGCCCGCCGGCGCGGCCCGCGGCGGCGAGCAGGCTCCGGCACTTGGCCGCGTCTCCCCTGCCGCCGGGCGTCGGGTACGGGTCGTGCCTGCGGTGGCCGGCGTTGCCCGGCGGGATCACCTGGTTCAACGGCTCGGCCACGTCGGGGCCACCGTAGATCTTCACCAGGGCCGACTTGTCGACGGCGTACGTGATCGCCTGCCGTACCCGCCTGTCCGCGAGGGCGCGGTTGTTGTTGGGGCTCTGCAGGTTGAAGACGAGGAACGGGCTGAGGCTCGGGGAACGCCGGATCGCGAAGCGCGGGTCGCGGGCCGCCTTGAGCCGGTTGATCGCCGCGACGGGCACCGGCGAGTCCCAGGCGAGGTCGGCGGTGCCCTGTTCGAGTTGCTGCTGCACGCCGTCCGGGGTGTCCTGCCCGAGGGTGATCTGGATCCGGTCGACGTGGGCGGGACGGAGCGGGTCGGCGGCGGCCCGCCAGGCCGGGTTGCGGTCCAGGACGATCGTCGTGCCGGGCGTGTAACGGGTGATCTGGTACGGGCCGTTCGAGATGGTGTTGCGGCGGAATTCGGCCCCGTCGGGAACGTACCGGTCGTACTCCCGCGGCGCGGCCGTCGCGAACTGCAGGCCCAGCAGGTCGAGCATGTCGCCGGCCGGGCGGTCGAGGCGCACGACGAGGGTCTTGGCGTCCTTGGCCTTCAGACCGGCGATGTCGTGGCTGTTCTGGAAGTCGGCCATCGCCCTGGCGTCCCTGCCGTCGACCTTCGCGTAGGCGTCGCAGTAGGCCTCCATGCCCGTGATGGTCGATCGGTAGTACCCCTGCCCACCCGACGGCGAGGCGGGGTTGCAGAGCCGCTTCAGGCCGCGGACATAGTCGCCGGCGGTCACTTCGCGCGGCGGCCGCGTGTTCCAGGTGACGCCGTCGCGCAAGGTGATGGTGTAGGTCCTGCCGTCGGCGCTGATCCCGCCGTTCCGCCGCGTCGGCAGCTCGCGCGCGACGTCGGGCTGGAGGGGGATCGTCTCCTCGAACGTGTTGGACGACCTGGTGAGGAACAGCGGCCGGGCGAACATCCGGCTCAGCGAGAGCGAGGCGAACGTGTAACCGCTCGCCGGGTCGATATGGTCCGGATCCGCGGCGCCCACGATCCTCAGCGTGCCGCCCCCGCCCGCCAGGTCGCCGCCCGCCTCACCGTCACAGGCGGCGAGCGCCCCCGCGAGCAGCGTCGCCAGCACGATCGTCACGGCTGCCGGACAGTCCCGCGCGGCCATCCCGTAACCCCGCACCACGCGCCCCTCCCGTATGACCGCGAGTCGTACCCACAGCCGACCTTGCAGGGCCCAGGCCCGCACCGCTCCATCCTGTACAGATTGTGACCGGAGCATGACTTAAGGTATACCGTAAATCCAAAACGGCCCGTGCGGAGCAACTCCGCACGGGCCGGTCATCTGCCGCCGGGAGGCGGTCTGGGTGTGCTGTGGGTGTGCCGGCTGTCAGTCCTTGCCGACGGGAGCGTCCGCCGTGCCGGGGGCCGCGCCCGGGGCGACCGCGGCCTTGGCCACCAGGTCGGTGGCGCTGACCGTGGTGTTCTCCGGGAAGTGGCACGCCGCCATGTGTCCCGGGCTGAGCTCCTGCAGCGGCGGCTCGACCTGCTTGCAGATCTCCTGCGCCTTCCAGCAACGGGTGTGGAAACGGCAGGCGGGCGGGGGGTCGAGCGGGCTCGGCACGTCGCCCTGCAGCCGGATCCGGTCCCGGCCCTCGCGCTTGCTCGGGTCCGGGATCGGCACCGCCGACAGCAGCGCGTTGGTGTACGGGTGCATCGGCCGCTCGTACAGGTCCGCCCGGTCGGCGATCTCGACGAGCTTGCCGAGGTACATGACCGCGACCCGGTCGGAGATGTGCCGCACCACCGACAGGTCGTGCGCGATCACGACGTAGGTGAGGTCGAGCTCGTCCTGCAGGTCCTCCAGCAGGTTGACGACCTGCGCCTGGACCGACACGTCGAGGGCCGACACCGGCTCGTCGGCGACGATCAGCTTGGGCCGCAGCGCGAGCGTGCGGGCGATGCCGATGCGCTGCCGCTGGCCGCCGGAGAACTCGTGGGGATAGCGGTTGTAGTGCTCGGGGCTGAGCCCGACCATCTCCAGCAGCTCCTGCACCGCCGCCTTCTGCCCCTGCTTCGGCTGCTCACCCTGCAGCCGGAACGCGGCGCCGACGATGCTGCCGACGGTCTGCCGCGGGTTCAGCGACGAGTACGGATCCTGGAAGATCATCTGGATGTCGCGGCGGAGGGGCCGCATGTCCCGCTGGGACATGTGGGTGATGTCGTGCCCCTCGAAGGTGATCTTCCCGAAGCTGGGCTCCAGCAGCCGCATGATCATGCGGCCGGTGGTGGTCTTGCCGCAGCCGGACTCGCCCACCAGGCCGAGCGTCTCGCCCTTGCGCACGGAGAAGGACACGCCGTCGACGGCCTTCACCGCGCCGACCTGGCGCTTGAAGACGATGCCCTGGGTGACCGGGAAGTGCTTGCCGAGGTCCTCGACCTCCAGCAGCGTCTCCCCCCGGCGCCCGGTGCCCTTGGCCGGCGCGGCGGCCTCGGCCACCCCGGCCGCGGCCACGCCGGCGGCGGCGCCCTCTGAGGCGGCCTTGCCAGAGGCGGCGGCGTCCGACCGGGTCTCCTCGGGCCCCGGCGCCGGGTTGTCGGATGTGCTCACGTTGTCCCCCATCACAGCTTGGGCGCGATCTCGTCGTTCCAGATCTGCCGGCGCTTCTCGGCGGGCAGGTGGCAGGCGACCCGGTGGCCGGGGGCCGCGTCCCGCAGATCGGGACGCTCCTCGGTGCTCTTGCCGCCGTTCAGTTCAGCGTAGGCGCAGCGCGGGTTGAAGGCACAACCCTGCGGCAGGTTGATGAGGCTCGGCGGTGTGCCCTTGATGGGCAGCAGCCGCTCGGTGCGCTCCCGGTCCAGCCGCGGCATCGAGCCCAGCAGCCCCCACGTGTAGGGGTGCTCGGGCGCGTGGAACACGTCGTCCACGGTGCCGTACTCCACGCACCGGCCGCCGTACATCACCAGGATGTCGTCCGACAGCTCGGCGACCACGCCGAGATCGTGGGTGATCATGATGATGGCGGAGTTGAACTCGCGCTGCAGGTCCCGGAGCAGGTCCAGGATCTGCGCCTGCACCGTCACGTCCAGCGCGGTGGTCGGCTCGTCGGCGATCAGCAGCTCCGGGTCGCAGGACAGCGCCATCGCGATCATCGCGCGCTGCCGCATGCCGCCGGAGAACTGGTGCGGGTAGTCGTCCACGCGCCGGTCCGGCTTGGGGATGCCCACCCGGCCGAGCATGTCGATCGCGTGCTTGCGCGCGACCTTCTTGGTGACGTCGTTGTGGATCCGGTAGGCCTCGATGATCTGGTGCCCCACCGAGTAGAAGGGGTGCATCGAGGACAGCGGGTCCTGGAAGATCATCGCCATGTCGCGGCCGCGCAGCCGCCGCACCTGCTCCTCGCTCGCACCGACGAGCTCGTCGCCGTCCAGCCAGATCTCCCCCGAGACCTTGGCGTTGCGCCGGTTGTGCAGGCCGAGGATGCCGAGGCTCGTCACGCTCTTGCCGGAGCCCGACTCGCCCACGATGCCCAGCGTCTTGCCGCGTTCGAGCTGGAAGCTCAGCCCGTCCACGGACCTGACCAGGCCGTCGTCGGTCGGGAAGTGGATCCGCAGGTCGCGGACCTCCAGGAAGGAGGACGGCGGCCGGGAGTCCGCGGGCCCGCCGGGCGCCGTGGACGTGCCGTTGCGCATCTCGTTGTCCCGCTTCTTGCCCCTGCCCGTCTTTTCCTTGCCCGTCTTTTCCCTGCCCGCCATCAGCCCAGCCTCACTCTCGGGTCGGCGACCGCGTACAAGATGTCCACCACCAGGTTGGCGACGATGACGAACAGGCCGGTGGCCATCGTGACGCCGAGCGCGACAGGCAGGTCGCTGCGCGTGATGCCCTGCAACATCAGCTGGCCGAGCCCGGCGAACGAGAACGTGGTCTCGGTGATCACGGCGCCGCCGAGCAGCAGGCCGATGTCCAGGCCGAAGATCGTGATGATGGGGGTGAGCGCGGACCGCAGCCCGTGCCTGGTGATGACCGTCCGCTCGGGCAGGCCCTTGGCGCGGGCGGTGCGGATGTAGTCCTCGCCCATCGTCTCCAGCATGCCCGCGCGGGTGAGCCGCGCGTACATGGCCGCGTAGAGGAACGCGAGCGTGATCCAGGGCAGGATCAGCGCCTGTGCCCAGGTCGCCGGGTTGTCGAGGAACTCGTGGTACCTCGGTGTCGGCAGCAGCTTCAGCTGCCGGCAGATCAGCCAGATCGAGACCAGGCCGGTGAAGAACATGGGGAGGGACACGCCCGCCAGCGCGGCCGACATGGACGCGCGGTCGAAGACGCTCCCCCGCTTCAGCGCCGAGATGACGCCGATGGTGACGCCGGCGACCAGCCACAGGACGGCGGCGCCGAGCGCGATGGAGAAGGTGATGGGCGCACGGTCGAGCAGCAGGTCGAAGACCGGCTCGTTCGTGCGGTACGAGTACCCCAGGCACGGCGCGGGACACTCGGTGATGCTCGTGCCGAACCTGTACTCCTGGCCGACGAAGATGCCCTGGACGAACTCCCAGTAGCGGACCAGGAACGGGTCGTCGAGCCCCAGCTTGGCCTTGACGCCGGCCAGGCCCTCGGGGGTGACCTCACGGCCCAGGTAGCGCGCCGCGAGGTCGTCGGTCGACTGACCCGCCAGCTGCGGCAGCAGGAAGAAGATGCCGAACGTCACCAGGCTGATGATCGCCAGCAGAAGAACGGCGACCAGGAGACGCCGGATGATGTATCGGATCACTTCGAGCGGCGGTGGGGGCCGGCGCGGCGTGTCCTGTGGGACACCGCCGCGCCGGCCACCTCTGCCTTCACCTCTCTCAGAATTACTTGGCGAGCCCGAGGTTGGCGTAGTCGACCATGCCGGAGTACCCGTAGTTGATGAACACGTTCGTCACCTTCGGGTTCCGGTAGTACAGGTTCTTCGCGTACAACATCGGGATGATCGACGCGTCCTCCATGACGATCTTGTCGATCTCCGCGTAGATCTTGTTGCGCTCCGCCTCGTCCTTCAGCTGCACGACCTCCTTGAACTTCTTCGCGATCTCGGGGAGGTCGATGTGCGAGATGTTGGAGCTACCGGTGCCCTTGAGCGCGCCCGGGTCGGTGATCTGCTGCAGGAAGCCGAAACCGCTCGGGAAGTCGGCCGCCCAGCCGTAGACCATCAGGCCGAGCTGGTTCTTCTTGACGAAGTTCGGGTCGCCGACCACACCGCCGGTGTAGCCGTCCTCCGGGTAGTTCTTGATGTTGACGGTGATGCCGACCTTGGCCAGCGAGGCCTTCACGGACTCGGCCGCCGCCTTCTCCTTGGGCCGCTCGGTGCGGTAGGAGATGTTGGTGGTGAAGCCGTTCGGCTTGCCGCACTTGGCCAGGTGCTCCTTGGCCTTGGTCACGTCGCCCTTACCACCGTTGTTCGGGTACAGGTCGAACTTCTGGTGCGCCTTGAGGCTCGGCGGCATCACCGTGGAGGCGACGTCACCGCCGGTGGTGCCACCGTAGGCGGCCTGGTAGCCGGTCTTGTCCACGGCGTACTGGACCGCGATGCGGCAGTCCTTGTTGGTGAACGGCTCGACCTGGCGGCTGATGGCCGTGTACCAGAGGAAGCCCGAGGTCGGGTTGTCGGCGTTCTTCTTCAGCTCCGGGTCGGAGAGGATCTTCGACCGGGCGGCGGCGTTGACGCCGTTGCCCTGGACGTCCATGTGGGCGCTGCCGTCGATCTGGCGGTTGTCGACCTCGTCGGCCGCGACGCCCAGCTGCACCTCGATGTTGTCCAGGAGCTGCTTGCGGTTGGGGTCGCTGGCGTCCCAGTTCGGGTTCTTGCTCAGCTTGATCGACTTACCGGGCTCGTAGCTGTCGAGCTTGTACGGGCCGGTGGACACGACGCCCTTGGCGTAGTTGACGCCGCCCTTGGCGCCGGCGTCGGCGGCCTTGGGGACCGGAGCGGTCTGCGGGATCGTGGCCAGGTAGTCGAACTCGGCGAACGGAGCCGCCAGCTTGAAGACCACGGTCTGGTCGTCAGGGGTCTCGACGCCCTTGAAGTTGTCGAGGTTCGGGTCCTTGTACGGGCCCTTGTAGCCGTTCGGGTTGGCCAGGTACTGCCGGAAGTAGACCGGGCCCTTCTCCATGACCTCGGGCGAGTAGTTGCTCCGCGCGACCGCGTACTTCACGTCCTTGGACGTGACCGGCGTGCCGTCGGAGAACTTGACGCCCGGACGCAGCTTGTAGGTCCAGGTCTTCAGGTCGGCGCTCGGCTGGCCGAGACCGGTCGCCAGGTCCGGCGTGATCTCCAGGTTGCCCTGGCCGCCGACCGACTTGAAGGTCACCAGCGTGCGCGCGTAGAGGCGGCTGAAGTTCCAGGCGGTGGCGTAGTACATGTTGCCGGGGTCGGTCGAGTCGAAGTCGCCCGTCCGGAGCATCTGCAGGGTGCCGCCCTTGGCGTCGCCCGGGTTGACGATCGACTTGCTGCCCTGGTCGAAGACGCCGCTGCCGCCGCCTTCCTCATCCCCGCCGCCGCAGGCGGCGAGCACGAGGGCGGCGCTGACGCCGGCCGCCAGAACGGCGGTGCCCCTCCGTGTCGTTCTTCTCATTGTGTTCGCTCTCCCTTTGGGATCGGTCATGGTTTCTCGAGGGACAGTGGATGAGGGTCAGCGCGAGGACCGCGGGTCCAGCGCATCCCGGAGGCCGTCGCCGAAGAGGTTGAAGGCCAGCACGGTGACGAAGATCGCCATGCCCGGGAAGAACATGAAGTGCGGCGCGATCTCGTAGACCTCCTTGGCCTCGTTCAGCATGCCGCCCCAGCTGGGGGTGGGCGGGATGATGCCGACACCGAGGAAGGAGAGCGACGCCTCGAAGATGATGTTGGTGGGGATCATCAGCGTCGCGTAGACGAGGATCGGCGCCCACAGGTTGGGCAGCAGCTCGCGGAAGAGGATGTACGGGGCGCGCGCGCCCATGCTGCGGGCGGCGTCCACGAACTCGCGTTCCCGCAGCGACAGGGTCTGGCCGCGGATGATGCGGCCGATATAGGGCCAGCTGAAGAACCCGATCACGAAGATCAGGAACGCCACCCGCAGCCCGTTGCCCTCCAGCCCGAACGCGCTGTTGGGGAAGACTCCGACGAGGGCGATCGCGAAGAGCAGCAGCGGGAAGGCCAGGAAGATGTCCATGGCGCGGGCGATGAGGGTGTCGACCCAGCCGCCGAAGTAGCCGGCGATGACGCCGAAGAAGACGCCGAGCACCACCGCGAGCATCGTCGCGAGGAACGAGATCAGCAGGGAGTACTTGGCGCCGTTGACGATGCGGCTGAACATGTCCCGGCCCGCCGGCAGGTCCACGCCGAACCAGTGGTCGGCGCTGATGCCGGAGTGCATGATGCCGGTCTTGGGGCGCGACAGCGTCGGGTCGATCAGATCGTTGTGCGGCTCATTGGGGTCGCCCACCAGGAACGGTCCCACGATCGCCATGAGGATCAGCAGCACCACCAGGATGCCGCCGGCCATGGCGACCTTGTCGCGCTTGAGCCGCAGCCAGGCGATCTGCCCGAGCGAGCGGCCCTCGATCGCCTTGCGTTCGACGCCCGCAAGGACGGCCTCAGGCTGGGCCTCGGCCTCAGACCCGGTCGTCTCGATCGGTGCGGTCACGCTCCGTACCTCCTGCCGTTCGGCCTGTTGGCCACTCCGCCGCCGACCCAACGTCATGCGGCTGCGGAGATCATCCGCTGCCCGTGCCCGTTACGCCGTGTTTGCTGGAGGGAAACCTAGTCCTTCGGGCACGACTGTCCATCGCGTGTGGCGGCCTCTGCTAGTACCCGTATCTGACTTGTGATCTCGTCGTCATCTTGGGCACACGTGACCTGGACAACACACAGGACAAACCGCCCAGATATTACGTAGACGGGCGGCCTGCCCGGAGTTGAAACGCCGTCGGCACGGGGAAGCTTTACCGTTCTGAGGCCGTTCTGAGATCGATCGTCCGCAGGTCAACGGCGGTGGGCGCAGAATCGGCACAGACGAAGGGGCCGCCCGGCCGCGCGGAGGCGGCCGGACGGCCCCTGTCGGGACGTTCGGGAAAGCAGCGGCCGGCGGACGGCCGGGACAGGCGTGAATTCCGGTGACGCCCGTGTCGTGGCGGGCGGCGCCGTCACCCGGTCCCGCGGTTACGGAACGTTATTTGATGCCGCGGTTGCGGAGGATCTCTTCGATCTCGGCGAGGTCGGGATCCATGGCGGCCGGCGCGCCGCCGCTGGACCGCTCGACGGCCTTGTCCGGCTTGCGCTGCTTGGCGGCCTTGGGCGCCTTGGAGCGCTTGGACCCCTTGCCCTCGTCCACGGCGGCACCGGCCTCGGCCCGGCGGCTCAGCATCACGCCCGAGGCCAGGTAGAGCATGACGGCGAGGCCCACGAGGGCCACGCCGGCCCATTTCACGGGGCTGAAGACCAGCTCCGTCACGAACTCGGTCACGCCGGTCATCGCCGCTGCGGCGGGCACCAGGGACAGGGCGGCGCCGCGCATGCCCGAGGCCGCCCCCCGGCGCTTGTAGACACCCCAGCTGATGACCAGCCCCAGCAGGGTGACGCCATAACTGATCAGCTCGATCATGCGGGCCCCTCAATCCGTGCGATAGTGCTCTCCCCCATGGTCACACGTCCGGAACGGAAGGCCACTCCTCCGAGCGGACGGTTGTCGGACCTGCGGTGTCATCCGGAAGCGTGATCTGTCCCCTAGGGCTCAAGCGTGAGCCGCCCCGCAGATCACCCCGGGAGGTATCAGGCCCCCGCCACGAGGCTTGCTCAGCGTCCGCTGGAGACGAGTGAGGCCAGGAACGGCACGTCGACCTCCTGCAGCGAGCCCACCACCGTGCGGCGCGGGGCGGGCGGCGGGGGCAGCACCCCCGGGACGGCCACCGTCGCGCACCCGGCAGCCTGCGCCGAGGTCAGCCCGTTCGGCGAGTCCTCGATGGCCACGCACCGCGCGGGGTCGGCCCCGAGCAGCTCGGCGGCCGTCAGGTACGGCTCGGGATGCGGCTTGGTGTGCGTCACCTCGTCACCCACGACCGTGACCGCGAAGAGGTCGCGGCCGATGGCGTCGAGGACCGGCTCGGTCAGCGCCCGGTGGCTGGAGGTGACCAGCGCGACCGGGATGTCGGCCTCCCGCAGGCCGCACAGCAGCTCCTTGGCGCCGGGCAGCAGCGGGACGTGCGTCGAGAGCAGCTCGATCATGCCGTCCAGCATCCACCGCCCCACCCGCTCCTCGGGGACGTCGGTGCCGGTCTTGGCGACCATGTAGGCGACGGCGATCGCCAGCGAGCCGCCGACCAGATGTTGCTGGTCGGCCTCGCTCCAGGTGCCGCCGAGGCGCGCCACCACGTCGGTCTCGACCTCGAGCCAGAGCCGTTCGGAGTCGATCAGTGTCCCGTCCATGTCGGCCAATACGGCCTGCAGTCCCCCTGCCGGGTTCACGCAGCTCCTCTCATCAGGTGGTGAAGTGCTCTGTGTCGAAGTCGTGCTCAGGTGTTGAAGTATTTGGCCTCGGGGTGGTGGACCACCATCGCGTCGGCGGACTGCTCGGGGACGAGCTGGAGCTCCTCCGACAGCGACACGCCGATCCGCTCCGGCTTGAGCAGCCGTACGAGGGTGGCGCGGTCCTCCAGGTCGGGGCAGGCCGGGTAGCCGAAGGAGTAACGGGCGCCGCGGTAGCCGAGCTTGAAGAAGTCGCTCACGTCATCGGCGTCCTCGGCACCGAAACCGATCTCCGACCGGACGCGCGTGTGCCAGTACTCCATCAGCGCCTCGGTGAGCTGGACCGACAGGCCGTGCAGCTCCAGGTAGTCGCGGTAGGCGTCCTTGGCGAACAGCTCCCCGGTCGCCTCGGCGATCTTGGAGCCGACGGTGACCAGCTGGAAGGCGACCACGTCGGTCTCTCCCGACTCGCGCGAGCGGAAGAAGTCCGCGAGGCACAGGTGCCGGTCGCGGCGCTGGCGCGGGAACGTGAACCGTTCGCGGTCCGACCCGTCCTCGTTGAGGATCACCAGATCGTTGCCCTCACTGACGGCGGGGAAGTAGCCGTAGACGACCGCGGCCTCGATGAGGCCGTCGGTCTGGACGCGGTCGAGCCACATGCGCAGCCGCGGCCGGCCCTCGGTCTCGACGAGCTCCTCGTAGGAGGGACCGTCTCCGCCGCGGGCGGGCTTGAGGCCCCACTGCCCCATGAAGGTGGCGCGTTCGTCGAGGAAGGCCGAGTAGTCGGCCAGCGGGATGCCCTTGACGATGCGGTCGCCCCAGAACGGCGGTGAGGGCACCTTGTTGTCGGCCGCGACGTCGGAGCGCGCGGGCATGTCCTCGGGCTCGGTGACCTTGAGGGTGGCGCCCTTCTTGACCCGCCGCTCGCGCAGCGGCGGCAGCGAGGCGCCGTCCTCGCCGCGCTTGACGGCCATGAACGCGTCCATGAGCCGCAACCCCTCGAACGCGTCGCGGGCGTAACGGACCTCGCCGTCGTAGAGTCCCGCGAGGTCCTGCTCCACGTACGCCCGCGTCAGAGCGGCGCCGCCGAGCAGCACCGGCCACTCCGAGGAGAGCCCGCGGGAGTTGAGCTCCTCCAGGTTCTCCTTCATGATCACGGTCGACTTCACCAGCAGGCCGGACATGCCGATCACGTCGGCGCGCTCGTTCTTGGCGGCCTCCAGGATCGACGACATCGGCTGCTTGATGCCGAGGTTGACGACCTCGTAGCCGTTGTTGGACAGGATGATGTCAACCAGGTTCTTGCCGATGTCGTGGACGTCGCCCTTGACCGTGGCCAGCACGATGCGGCCCTTGCCGCCGTCCTCGGCCTTCTCCATGTGCGGTTCGAGGTAGGCGACCGCCGTCTTCATGACCTCGGCGCTCTGGAGCACGAACGGCAGCTGCATCTGGCCGGAGCCGAACAGCTCGCCGACGGTCTTCATGCCGTCCAGCAGCACGTCGTTGACGATCTCCAGGGCGGGCCGCTGGCTCAGGGCCTCGTCCAGGTCGGCGTTGAGCCCGTCCAGCTCGCCGTCGACGATGCGGCGCTTGAGCCGCTCCCACAGCGGCAGCCCGAGCAGCTCGGCGGCCCGTGCGCCCTTCATGGCCGCGGTGTCGACGCCCTCGAACACCTCCATGAACTTGATCAGCGGGTCGTAGTCCCCCGCACGCCGGTCGTAAACCAGGTCCAAGGCGACCTTGCGCTGCTCCTCGGGGATCCGCGCCGTCGGCAGGATCTTGGAGGCGTGCACGATCGCCGAGTCCAGCCCGGCGTCCACGCACTCGGCCAGGAACACCGAGTTGAGCACGATGCGCGCGGCCGGGTTGAGCCCGAACGACACGTTCGACAGTCCGAGCGTCGTCTGCACCGTCGGGTAGCGGCGCTTGAGCTCGCGGATCGCGTCGATGGTCTCCAGGGCGTCGCGGCGCGACTCCTCCTGGCCGGTGCCGATCGTGAACGTGAGGCAGTCGACGATGATGTCCTCGACCCGCATGCCCCAGGTACCGGTCAGCTCCTCGATCGTGCGGGCGGCGACGTCGACCTTCCAGTCGGCGGTGCGGGCCTGGCCCTCCTCGTCGATGCACATGACCACGACCGCGGCGCCGTGCTCGCGCACCACCGGCATCAGCCGCGCCATCTTGGAGTCGGGCCCCGTGCCGTCCTCCAGGCTGACCGAGTTGACCACGGCGCGGCCGCCGAGCATCTCCAGCCCGGCCTCCAGCACCGGCGTCTCGGTGGAGTCGAGCACGATCGGCAGGGTGGCCGCGGTGGCGAACCGGAAGGCCAGCTCCTTCATGTCGGCGACGCCGTCACGGCCGACGTAGTCGACGCACAGGTCGATCATGTGGGCGCCGTCGCGCGCCTGGTCACGGGCGATCCTGACGCAGTCGTCCCAGCGCTGCTCCAGCATCGCCTCGCGGAAGGCCTTGGAGCCGTTGGCGTTGGTGCGCTCGCCGATCGCCAGGTAGGAGGTGTCCTGGCGGAACGGGACATGCTGGTAGAGCGAGGCGGCGCCCGCCTCGGGACGGGCCCGGCGGTCGGCCACCTCGCGGCCGCGCACCCGCTCCACGACCTGGCGGAGGTGCTCGGGGGTGGTGCCGCAACAGCCGCCGACCAGCGACAACCCGAAGTCGCGCGTGAACGTGTCGTGCGCGTCGGCCAGCTCGCCCGGCGTCAGCGGGTAGTGCGCGCCGTCGGCGGTCAGCTCCGGCAGGCCCGCGTTGGGCATGCAGGACAGGCCGATCCGCGCGTGCCGGGCCAGGTAACGCAGGTGCTCGCTCATCTCGGCCGGGCCGGTGGCGCAGTTGAGACCGATCAGGTCGAGCTCCAGCGGCTCCAGCGCGGTCAGCGCGGCGCCGATCTCCGAGCCCATCAGCATGGCGCCGTTCTGCTCGATCGTGACCTGGCCGATCAGCACCGTGTCGGCACCGGCCGCCTTGATCGCGCGCTTGGCGCCGATCAGCGCGGCCTTGGCCTGGAGGAGGTCCTGGCAGGTCTCCACCAGGATGGCGTCGGCGCCGCCGGCGATCAGTCCCTCGACGTTGCGCTGGTAGGCGTCGCGCAGCGAGGCGAACGGCACGTGCCCGAGGGTGGGCAGCTTGGTGCCGGGCCCGACCGACCCGATCACCCAGCGGGGGCGGTCCGGCGTGGCGTAGGCGTCCGCGACCTCGCGGGCGATGCGCGCCCCGGACTCCGACAGCTCCTCGATGCGCTCGGTGATGTCGTACTCGCCGAGGTTGCCGAAGTTGGCGCCGAAGGTGTTGGTCTCGACGCAGTCGACGCCGGCCTCGAAATAGGCCTCGTGGACCGACCGGACGATGTCAGGCCGGGTGACGTTCAGGATCTCGTTGCAGCCCTCGTGCCCCTGGAAGTCGTCCAGGGTGGGGTTGCGGTCCTGGAGCATCGTCCCCATGCCTCCGTCGGCCACGACGACACGCTTCCGGAGGGCCTCACGCAAGGACTGTGGGTTGGGAGAGCTCATGGTGCCCCACCTTATCCGGGGCCACCTGAGTCTCCCTCGAGGCGTCCAGATGCTGGGAACACTGCGACGCAGGTCACGTACGGAACGAGATTGACCCGTGACGCGGGGGTCATCAGACCGATAACGTGCCCACCTGAAACTACTCCCCGGTAAGGAGCGGCATGAGCGCGTACCGCACCATCCTCGTCGGCACCGACGGCTCGGACACCTCGTTCCGCGCGGTCGACAGGGCCGCCCAGCTTGCCGCCGCCACCGGCGCCACGCTGCTGCTCGCCTCCGCCTACCACCCCATGCCCACGCGCGAGCGCCTCACCGCCGCCGACCGCCTCGGTGACCTGGCCTACAAGGTGCAGGGCTCCACACCTGCGGAAGATGCCCTGCGCGCCGCCCGTGAGCGGGCGGTCGCGGCCGGCGCCAAGGACATCGACGAGCTCGCCCTCGAGGGTGACGCCGTCGACGTCATCGCCAGGGTCGCCAAGGAGCGGACAGCGGATCTCGTGGTGGTCGGCAACCGCGGCCTCAACAGCCTGGCCGGACGGCTCCTGGGTTCGGTCCCGGCGAACCTTTCGCACCGTTCGCCCTGCGACATCCTCATCGTCCACACCACGGACGGCAAGTGACCGAACTGTAATCGGTTCCACCCGGCCACCGGGCACCCCGGAGGTCTGGGCGGCGGGGCGGTGGGGTAGGTCCCCCTCAGGACGTAGGCTGACAGCCACCGATCATGAGCGGGCCCCGGAACCCCCCGGGAATGCCGCCCCCCTCGGTGACGCTGTACCCGACGTCGGAAGGAGGCAGCGCGTGGTCGAGCTCGAAGGCGTGCCGGAACTCGTCGACCCGGTCCTCGTGGCCGCTTTTGAAGGGTGGAACGACGCTGGGGAGGCGGCCAGCGGGGTCATCCAGCATCTGGAGAACATCTGGGACGCGGTGCCCATCGCGGAGCTCGATCCGGACGACTACTACGACTTCCAGGTGACCCGGCCGATCGTCGAGATGGTCGACGGCGAGAGCCGCGGCATCACCTGGCCCACCACCCGGATCTCCTGGGCGCGCCTTCCCACCGGCCGCGACGTGGTCCTGGTGCACGGCATCGAGCCCAACATGCGGTGGCGCTCGTTCTGCCGCGAGCTGGTGGGCCTCATGCTCCAGCTCGGCGTGGAGAACGTCGTGCTGCTGGGCGCCCTGCTCGCCGACGCCCCGCACACCCGGCCCGTCCCGGTCACCGGGGCCGCCTCCGAGGCCGGACTGGTCACTACCCTCCACCTGGAGCCCGCTCGCTACGAGGGCCCGACCGGCATCCTCGGCGTGCTCCAGGACGCCTGCGCCAAGGCCGATCTGAGCACCGTGTCGCTCTGGGCGGCGGTGCCGCACTACGTCGCGCAGCCGCCCTCCCCCAAGGCCACCCTCGCGCTGCTCCGCCGGGTCGAAGACCTCCTTGACGTCACGATCCCCCTGGGCGAGCTGCCCGAGGAGGCCCGCGCCTGGGAAAACGGCGTCAACGAGCTGGCTGAAGAGGACTCCGAGGTCGCCGAATACGTCCGCACCCTGGAGGAGCAGAAGGACGCCGCCGAGCTGCCCGAGGCCAGCGGCGACGCCATCGCCCGCGAGTTCGAACGCTACCTCCGCCGCAGGGACGCCGGCTGATCGACTTCGGGCTGGAGCCTGGAGATCCCCGCAAGCTCGCCGGTCTGCCGTGATCGATCGCCATGCAGGCGGTTTAAGTGGCATTATGCGACAGGTCCAATTAGCGGACCGCGAGGGAGCGCCGTGCCGGAGGTCCAGCCGCTGCTGCCGCACGATCCCAGGGCGCTGGGGTCGTACGAGCTGGTGGGACGGCTGGGGTCGGGTGGTCAGGGCACGGTCTACCTCGGCACGGGCCCGGACGGGCAGCAGGTCGCGGTCAAGCTGCTGCGCGTGCAGTTCGACGAGGACGGCAGCGCGCGGACCCGGTTCATCCGGGAGGCCGAGGTCGCCAAGCAGGTGGCCCGCTTCTGCACCGCCCAGATCCTCGACGCCGACACGATCGGCGACAGCCCGTACCTGGTCAGCGAGTACGTGGCGGGGCCCGCGCTCAGCACCCAGGTGGCGCGGGCCGGTCCGCTCTCCGGCGGGGCGCTGGACCGGCTGGCGGTCAGCACCGCCAGCGCGCTGGCCGCGATCCACCGGGCCGGCATCGTGCACCGGGACCTGAAACCCCCCAACGTGCTGCTGGGCCCGGACGGGCCGCGGGTCATCGACTTCGGCCTGTCCCGGATGCTGGACGTGGCCACCGCGGCGAGCAGCAAGGCCGTCGGCACACCCGCGTACATGGCGCCGGAGCAGATCACCGGCGGTGAGGTGGGCGCGGCGGCGGACGTGTTCGCGTGGGGCGCGACGATGACGTTCGCGGCGACCGGGCACCCACCGTTCGGCACGGACTCGATCCACGCGGTGATCTACCGGGTGCTCCACCACGAGCCGGACCTCGGCGGGCTCGACGGCCGCCTGCGCGCGCTGGTGGCGGCGGCGATGTCCAAGGACCCGGCGGCCAGGCCCACCGCGGCGCAGCTGATGCTCCGCATGGTCGGGCACGACGAGGCGTTCCAGCCCGATGACGCACTGGCCACCCGAGCCGACGGCAGGCCGCTCGTGCCGCCGCCGCGCACCGGCGACCCGCAGCGTACGGCCGATCCCCAGGAGGCCGACCCCCAGGAGACGTCGCCCATCCCTCCGCGGCGCCCGAGGAGCAAGTTCGCGGGCACGGTCGCCGTGGTGGGTGCCGCCGCGCTGGTGGGAGCCGGCGGTTTCACGTTCGCGTCCTGGCCGGACGAGACGGGACGGGACGAGCAGGAGCCGGCGGTGGCGGCGCAGGGCGGCGGCGTCCCCACGTCGGCCGTCTCGCCGGGAGTGAAGGCCAAGAGACGCGCGAAGGAGAGCGCCGGGCTCGATTCCCGGGGCACGGTCTCCACGACGCCGTCCGGCACGCCGAAGAGCAGGACCACCAGGCGGCCCAAGCCGTCCGGCGGCCCCTCCGCGTCACCGACGCCGAAGCCGAGGCCCGTCCGCCTCGGCTCCCCCGATCCGGACCAGTACTGCAAGGCGGGAGACCCGGACAAGTCCGCCGTCTTCCGGAGCGGCCAGTGGTACTGCGTCCACGACACGGGACTCGGGGTCGACACGGTGATCACCATGACCCAGGTGTGCCGGTCGCAGTGGAGCCCGTACGCCGAGGCCAGGCTGACGGGCGACGCGAGCGCTCCCGGTGACTGGGAGTGCTACGTCATCGAATGAGGGAACCGTGGCCTCCTTGCCTGCTCAGAGGGACACGGCTTGCTCAGAGGGACACGCCGAGCAGGGCGTCCACGAGGGCGCGGATCTGCCCGGGCGCGGCCTCGTCGGGGCCCTCGCCCGCGGCGGCGCGCTCGGCCCACCGGTCCACCGCGAGCAGCGCGGCGGGCGCGTCGAGGTCGTCGGCCAGGTGGCGGCGGACCTCGTCGGCCGTCTCGGCCGCGGGCGGTCCGGCGGGGCTCCGCACCGCCTCGCGCCACCGGCCCAGGCGGGCCTGCGCGGCGTCAAGCTGCTCTGCGGTCCACTCCCAGTCGGAACGGTAGTGGTGGGCGAGCAGGCCCAGCCGGATGGCCATCGGGTCCGTCCCCGAGCGCCGCAGCTTGGAGACGAACACCAGATTGCCCTTGGACTTGGACATCTTCTCGCCGTCCAGGCCCACCATCCCCGCGTGAACGTAGGCCTTGGCGTGCGGCCGTTCGCCGGTGGCGACCTGCGCGTGCGAGGCGCCCATCTCGTGGTGGGGGAACGCCAGGTCCGAGCCGCCGCCCTCGACGTCGAACGCCATGCCCAGCTCCTGGATGGAGATCGCTGAGCACTCGACGTGCCAGCCGGGGCGGCCCATGCCGAACGGCGACTCCCACCCGGGCTCACCGGGTCGCTGCGACAACCACAGCAGCGCGTCCAGCGGGTCCTTCTTGCCCGGCCGGTCCGGGTCGCCGCCGCGCTCGGCGAACAGCGGCATCATCCCGGCGCGGTCCAGCCGGCTGACCTGGCCGAAGTCCGGGTCGGCCGCCACCGGGAAATAGATGTCACCGTCCACCTCGTACGCGGCGTCCTTGGCCCGCAGCTTCTCGATCATCTCCACGATCAGCGGGATCGCCTCGACGGCGCCGACGTACTGGTCGGGCGGGAGCACGCGCAGCGCGGTCATGTCCTCGCGGAACAGCGCGATCTCCCGGTCGGCCAGCTCCCGCCAGTCCTGGCCGGTCTGCTGCGCCCGCTCCAGCAGCGGGTCGTCCACGTCAGTGGCGTTCTGCACGTAGTGCACGGTGTGACCAAGGTCTCGCCACACGCGGTTCACCAGGTCGAACGCAAGATAGGTGTTGGCGTGCCCGAGGTGAGTGGCGTCGTAGGGCGTGATGCCGCAGACGTACATCCGTGCCGTCTCACCCGGCTGGGTGGGCTTGACTGACCCTGTCCCGGTGTCGTGCAGATGCAGCTGGAGCGCCGGAGCCGGCAGTCCGAGGGCGGGAAGGCTGGGCACTTCGGGTGCAGGCCACGATCGCATACGGAAAAGCTTATCTGCGTCCTACACGTGACAAACCTGACCCGACTCGCCTGCCGGGATCTCTCAGCGCACGCTGCTCCAGGCGCGCGGGTCGCCCGGCGCGGACGAGAAGTCGTAGCGGAGGCCTTCCCGGGACATGGCGACCAGGCTCACCGACGTGGTGCCCCACACCCTCCCGCCGCCGAGGTCGAGGAGAGGCAGCAGCGCCCGCTTGTCGTTGCGGGCGATGCCGTCACCGTCCACCAGGGGAAGCCACTCGCCCCACACTTCGGCGGCACCACCGCCACCGCCCGGCTCGGGCCGGACCGCGGCCGCCAGCCTGGGCCGGAAGTGCGCGATGCGCTCCGACATGAACGAGTCCTCGGAGTCGCCCGTCTCGGGGCCCTCACCTTCGAGACCCCGGTTCACCACAAGATGCAGCCCCGGGCCGAGCTCTCGTCCGGTGAGCTCGATGCCGTCCCAGCTCCACATCCGCACCGCGCCGGGCTCGGCGCCGATGAGGTGGAACGGGTCGAAGCGCGGCAGGTCGAGGCCGTCGAGCCCGCCGCCGGCCGCGACGAGCAGCGGCAGTTCGCCACGGGAGGCACGAACGTTCTCCGGGGCCATCCGGCCGCGGCCGTTGAGCACGCAGGAGGCACGCGGGGCGGCCGGGTCGACGGCGAACCAGGTGCCGCCGGCGCGCAGGTCGCGGCCGCCGATCAGGCCGGGCCGGCCGGGCCAGTGCGGACCGGGGGGCTGCCAGGCCCGGGCGACGAACTCGTCCCGGACACCTACCAGGAGCACCGGGACGGGGGACGAGGGGTCAACGCTGACGATCGCCGTGCACATGGCGACCATTGGAGCATTACGGGCAAACCCGTCGGCGCGCGGGTCCCGCACAGACCAGAGGGTGAGCGCTAGAGGGGCGGCCAGGGGATGGCGGGCCAGTCCTCCGGCGGGTAGGGGTGGATGCGGTGCTTGAGCATCAGCTCCACCCTGCGGCGCGTGGCGTCCACCTCCTCCTCGGTGAGAAGCTCGGCGAGCCGCGTGCCCAGCGAGCCCGCGCGCAGAGCCGACTCGACCCGGCCCAGCGCCTCCAGCGCCTCGTCGGTCAGCGGCTTGCCGCGCCACTGCCACAGCACTGTGCGCAGCTTGTATTCCACCGAGAAGCAGACGCCGTGGTCGCAGCCGTAGACATGCCCGTCGCCCGGCGGCAGGAGATGCCCGATCTTGCGGTCGGCGTTGTTGACGACCGCGTCGAACACCGCCATCCGGCGGATGGGGTCGTCGTTCGACCGCGACAGCCCGACGAGGTCGATGTCGGGGTCGGGCTCGACCCACAGCTGCACCATCCCGGGCCCGTACGGGCCGTCGCGGTGCACCGTCGGCGGCACCAGGTGCCAGCCCATCACCTCCGACACCGCGTAGGCGGCGACCTCGCGGTCGGCCAGCGTCCCGTCGGGGAAGTCCCACAGTGGCCGCTCTCCCGCGACCGGCTTGTAGACGCAGGCGGCCTGTGTCCCGTCCCATTCCACCGAGCAGTAGAGGGTGGCGTTGGAAGCCTGGACGAGGCGGCCTTCCACGTTGAGGCGGCCCTGCAGCAGCAGCCGCTCGGCGCCCTCGACGTCGTGCGGCGAGACGGACCGGCCGCCGGTGGGGGTGCGATCCCGGGAGGGCTGCGTCATGCGTTCATTCTCCAGCGCACCACGGTCATGATCCAGCACAGGGCCGTCTCAACCTAGATGCCCGTTTTGGCGTGGGCAGATGTGGCCGGCCGCGTCGAGCGGAAGGCCGCACAGCGGACAGGGCGGACGGCCCGCGGCCACCACCTTGAGGGCCCGCTCCGCGAAGGCGCGTGCCTGGGCGGCGGTGATGCGGACCCGCAGCACGACGATGGCCGGATCGTCCTCGCCGACCTCGGCGTCCTCGGCCTCCTCGGTGACCTCCTGGGCCTCGATGATGATGCGCTCGTCCTCGGGGTCCCAGGCGAGCGCCATGGTCCCGACCTTGAACTCCTCCTCCACCGGCTGGTCGAGCGGCTCGTCGTCGTGCAGCTCGGACGGGGCGACAGCGGGCACCGCGGCGTCGCCGCCGCTGCGCCGCAGCACCTCGTCCAGGAGCTCCTCCAGGCGTTCAGCGAGCAGGGTCACCTGGAACTTCTCCAGGCCGACGCTGGTGACCCGCGGCCCGGAGCGGGCCTGCAGGAAGAAGGCGCGATCCCCTGGCTGCCCGACGGCGCCGGCGACGAACCTGTCCGGTAGTTCATAGGAGATGACAGGCATGACCACGACCCTACGCGCCGCCACCGACGGGCGCGTCACTGTCCCCTCCGTCACGTCTCTCGCCGTCCGCGGCGGGCTTGGGGACCAGGTCCGCCACGCCGCCGCCGGTGTCGTTCAGCCGGACCACGAACGGCCGCAGCTCGGTGTAGCGGATCACGGTGAGCGAGGCGGGGTCGGCCTGGATCCGCTGGAACTGGTCGAGGTGCAGGCCGAGCGCGTCGGCCACGATCGCCTTGATGATGTCGCCGTGGCTGCAGACCGCGTACATCGCGTCCGGCCCGTGCTCGGCGGCCACGCGTTCGTTCCACTCCCTGACGCCGGCGACGGCGCGATGTTGCGCGGCGGCCAGGGACTCGCCGTCCTCACCGGGGAATCGGGCGGCGCTCGGATGCGCCTGCACGACCCGCCACAGCGGCTCCTTGGCCAGTTCCTCCAGCCGCCGTCCGGTCCAGTCGCCGTACCGCACCTCGCCGAACCGCTCGTCCACCTCGATCTTCTCGATCGGGTCGCCGTGCCCGGCGGCGATCGCCTCGGCGGTCTCCAGGCACCGGTCGAGCGGGCTGGACACGACCGCCCGCAGCGGCAGCGCGGCGATCCGCGCGCCCAGGTCCCGGACCTGGGCGCGGCCGCGCTCGTCCAGGTGCAGGTCGGGGGTCCAGCCGGCGAGCACGGGGCCCGTCAGGGCGGTGAGGCCGTGCCGCACCAGCAAGAGCGTCGTCACAGCAGGCACTCTACGAGACCCGCCGCCCAGGGGTGATCATTACGCCTTCTTGGAATTATCGGGAACAATGCCAAGCGTGATTGTGGACAAGGCGATCTACCTCGCCGGAACGCGCCAGGAGATCGACGGCGACATCAGCGACGCTTTCGATGCCGCCAGGACGAAAGGCGACTGCTTCGCGTGGATCGGCCTGTTCGAGCCGACCGAGGACGAGTTCGAGCTCATCCGCGAGGAGCTCAAGCTCCACCCGCTGGCCGCCGAGGACGCGGTCTCCGCCCACCAGCGGCCCAAGCTGGAGCGGTACGACGACACGCTCTTCATCGTGCTCAAGTCCCTGGCCTACCACGACGACACGTCCGACATCGAGGTCGGCGAGATCATGTTGTTCCTCGGCAAGGACTTCGTGGTGACGGTCCGGCACGGCCCCGGCAACCCGCTCGGCCCGGTGCGCAAGCGGCTGGAGACCGACCCCGAGCTCCTCCAGCACGGCGCCACCTCCGTCCTCTATGCCATCTGCGACGAGGTGGTGGACCACTACGGCGTCGTCGCGCACGAGGTCGAGCAGGACATCATCAATCTGGAACGCGCGGTCTTCGATCCACAGGCTCCCGACGTCACCGAGGACATCTACTCCCTCAAGCGCGAGGTCCTGGAGTTCCGCGGCGCGGAGGACCCGCTGATCCCGGTGCTCCAGGACATCGTCAAGGGCCGCGTCGCCGAGTGCGGGACGACCCGCGAGTACTTCCGCGACGTCCTCGACCACCTGCTGCGCGTGGACGGCCTGGTCGACGCCCACAACGAGCTGCTCAACAGCGCGCTCACCGCGCATCTGGCCCTGCTCGGCAAGCAGCAGAACGAGGACATGCGCAAGATCTCCTCGTGGGCCGCCATCATCGCGGTGCCGACCGCGCTGGCCGGGATCTACGGCATGAACTTCGACTACATGCCCGAGCTCAAGTGGAAGATCGGATACCCGCTGGTCATCGTCATCATGGTGGTCGCCTGCACGATCGTCTACCGCAAGCTGCGCAAGAACGGCTGGCTCTAAGCGGGGTCTCTAAGACTTGGAAGCCTTGCTGCGGGGGACGCGGGCCAGGAGACCGGCCCAGAGATGGGACTCGGCTCCCCCGGCCTCCAGCCGGCGGCGGATCCTGTCCACGGTCCCGGTGGTGGGCAGGGCCAGCCGGATCAGCAGCGGATAGCCCAGCACGAAACCGGCCACGAACACCATCTCGCTGTGGCCGATCATGGCGAGCGGCAGGCCCAGCAGGATGACCGCCTCCGCCAAGGCGAACCGCAGCAGCAGCGCCTGACGGAACTGCAGCAGCGCCGTCTCCACCGCCTGCGCAGGTGCCTGCCCCGCGCCCATCGGCCGCGGCGCGCGAGGGCCGGCCAGCACCGCCACGAGGGCGCCTGCGGCCAGCGGCAGGTAGAACCACCACGGCGCGTCACCCAGCCGGCCCTTGCCGTCCTGGACGATCAGCGGGGTGATGGCGGCGATCAGCACGGGCGCGACCATCAGCACCAGCATCATGGTCCGCAGCCGCCCCAGCAGCGTCCCCGACCGCATCGACGCGGCGAATCCCGGGTCGTCGGCACGGCTCGCCCCGAACACCGGCTCATCGATCTGCCCGCCGTCGCCGGGGAAGGGCTGCGACGAGTACATCGGAAACTGCGGCGGCGCCATGGTGGCGAACTCTAGCCCGACACGGAGTGAATCGGGAGTGTTGCGACGGTCTCAAATACGAGGTCAGCCACCTTATGCGCGGCCGGCGGGGTCAGGTCGCGGTGATCGTCCCGGCGGCCAGGAGCCCCATGATGATGCCGCCGAGCGCCACCCGGTAGTAGACGAAGACCATCATCGAGTGCCGGGCGAGGTACTTCAGCAACCAGGCGATGCAGGCGTACCCGACCACGAACGACACCACGGTGGCGACGATCGTGGGGACGAGCTGCAGCCCGCCCTCGAACGCGTGCCGCATCTCGAAGGCGCCGGACAGCACCACCGCGGGCACCGAGAGCAGGAACGAGTAGCGCGCCGCTGCCTCTCGCGTGTAACCGAGGAAGAGCGCGCCGGTCATGGTGGAGCCCGACCGCGAGGAGCCGGGGATCAGCGACAGGCACTGGAACGCGCCGATGATCAGGCCGTCCCGCAGATTCAGGTCGGCGACCTCGCGCTTCCGGTTTCCGGCCCACTCGGACACCATCAGCAGCAGGCCCATCAGGATCAGCGTGGTCGAGTTGATCCACAGATTCCGCGACGGGCCCTCGATGAAGTCGGAGAACGCCAGCCCGCAGACGCTGATCGGGATCGTGCCGAGGCCGATGTACCAGCCCATCCGGGCGTCCTGGTGACGCCGCAGGTCCGGGGTCCACAGGCTCTTGGTCCAGGTGGTCGCGATCTTCACCAGATCGCGCCAGAAGTAGATGATGACGGCCGCCATCGTGCCGAGCTGGATCACCGCGGTGAAGGGCGCCCCCGGGTCGTCCCACCCCATGAACTTGGGGACGAAGAGCAGGTGACCCGAGCTGGAGATCGGCAGGAACTCGGTGAGTCCCTGGACGATTCCGAGCACGGTCGCTTCCACGACGTTCACTTGGTGAGATTCCCCTCGAAGCGCGAATCGGGCGCCGGCGCATGTTCCGAACGGAAGCGTAGCGGTCCCAGGGATACGCGCGCGCCGCACGGAAGTGGACCGCTCCCGTTCCCCGATACATTGACGCCCTATGGAACAGCGTCACCTCGGCCGGAGCGGACTGCTGGTGTCCCGGCTGGGCCTGGGCACCATGACGTGGGGCCAGGACACCGAGCCGGACGAGGCGGCCGCGCAGCTCGCCGCGTTCGTCGAGGCCGGGGGCACCTTCGTGGACACCGCCGACGTCTACAGCGAGGGCGACAGCGAGCGGATCCTCGGGCACCTCCTGCGCGAGCTGGTGCACCGCGACGAGATGGTGGTCGCCACCAAGGCCGCGATCCGCCCGAACGGGCGCTACGACGCCTCCCGGCGCCACCTGCTCGGCGCGCTGGACGCCTCGCTGGACAGGCTGGGCCTGGAGTACGTGGACCTGTGGCAGCTGCACGTGTACGACCCGGCGACCCCGATCGAGGAGACGTTGTCCGCCCTCGACGAGGCGATCATCTCCGGCCGGGCCCGCTACGTCGGCGTGTCGAACTACACCGGCTGGCAGCTGGCCAAGGCCGCCGCGTGGCAGAAGGCCTGGCCCGGCCGCGCCCCCATCGTGTCGGCGCAGCTGGAGTACTCGCTGCTGCGCCGGGACATCGAACGCGAGGTCGTGCCGGCCGCCGTCGACGCGGGCACCGGGCTCCTGCCGTGGTCCCCGCTGGGCCGCGGGGTGCTCACCGGCAAGTACCGCACCGGCATCCCGGCCGACTCGCGCGCGGCCGCACCGCACTTCACCGAGTTCGTCCAGCCGTATCTCGACGAGGAGTGCGGCCGGATCGTGGAGTCGGTGGTGACGGCCGCCGAGGGCCTCGGCGTCTCGCCGCTGAGCGTGGCGCTCAGCTGGGTCCGCGACCGCCCCGGCGTGATCGCGCCGATCGTCGGGGCGCGCACGGCGGCGCAGCTCAAGGTGGCGCTGGAGAGCGAGGGCCTCACCCTCCCCCACTCGATCCGATCCGCCCTGGACGACGTTTCCGATCTCGCTACGGGGAACCCGTGACCGATTCCGACCTCACCACCGATTCCGACCTCACCGGCCTCTTCGCCGCCACCGGCGTGCCCGCCGCGTTCGCCGCCCGCGCCGCCGCCCGGCTCGGTGCGGGCGCCGCCGCGCGCCTGCGCGACGATCCCTGGCGGCTGCTGCGCGTTCCGGGCGTCCGGCCGGCGCAGGCCGACCACTTCGCCCGCCAGGTGCTCGGCGACGCCGCCAAACCCGACGATCCACGCCGGGGGTGTGCGCTGGTCGAGCATCTGCTCACCGAGGCCGCACGGCAGGGCCACACCGCGACGCCCGCCGCCGACATCGAGTCGGAACTGGCCAAGCTCCGGATCCCCGACGCCCGCAAGGCGATCGACGACGCGCTGGACGAGGCCGAGGTCCTGTCGCTCACCGAGGAGCCCGCGTTCGACGAGGCCGCGTTCGAGGACGACGAGGCGGACCTGCCCGAGCCCGAGGAGACGCTCGGGCTGGCCCGCTGGGCGCTTCCCGAGGAGGCTGCGGCCGAGGGCTTCCAGCGGCTGAACGCCACCGCGAGCCCGCTCATGGACGACACCGCCGTCAAGGAGGCCCGCGCCGGCCTCCCCGAGGATCGTTCCCTCGCCCTCACCGCCTCACTGCGCACGGGCGTCTGCGTGCTGCGGGGCACACCGGACGATCTCGCCGAAACCGCGCTCCTCCTCGCCAAGGTGGCGACGGCGGACGGCCTACGCGCGGCCGTCGTGACGGCGACCGAACGTGCTGCCGCCGATCTTCGGAGCGAAGCGAGGAAGATCGGCGTAGCCGTTGCCGGGGGGTCGCCCCCCCAGGATGAAACCGATCTTCGTGGCGAGGGAGATGTCGCGGTCGTGGGGTTGCACCGGCTGATGGAGCCGGTGGAGAACGCTCCGGCGGCGCCCGGCGCCGTGGTGTTCGGGCGCGGCGAGCAGCGGCCGTTCGAGCTCGACCTCGTCGTGCTCCCGGACGCGGCGGGTCTGGACGTCGAGCTGGTCGCCGTGCTGGTGGAGGCGTGCGCGGACGGGACGCACCTGGTGCTGGGAGGCGAGCCCGGGGCGCTGCCGCCCAGCGGGCCCGGGCAGATCCTCGGCGATCTGGCGGCGTCGGAGACCGTGCCGGTCATCGACCTCGAACCGGCACCGGCCGCCGATCCGCTCGGCGCGCTCACCGCGGCGGTGCGGGCGGGAGAGCTCGTCCCCGTCGAGGCGCCCGGCAAGGAGGTCGTGATCGTCCCGGCCGCAAGCACGCAGGAGGCCGTGCACCGGACGGTCCAGCTCGTCACCGACTCGATCCCGCGGGCTCTGGGCATCGCCCTGGACGATGTGCAGGTCGTGGCGCCCGCGGCGGGCGGCGAGGCGGGCACCACCGCGCTCAACGCCGCGCTGAAGGCGCGCGTCAACCCCGGGCCCGGCGCGTACGGAGGCTTCGACCCGGGTGACCGTGTCGTCGTGGTGGCGCCACTCCCGCAAGCCGCCGTGGGTGAGACCGGGACGGTCACCGGCGCTGCGGGTGGCGCACTCCAGATCGCCTTCGCCGGTGGCACCGCCGACGTCCCGGCCGCGCTGACCGGGCGGCTGCGGCACGGCTGGGCGGTCACGGTGGCCCAGGGCCGGGGAACGCGGCGTCCCGCAGTGGTGGCCGTCATGTCCGACGGCGCCGGGCTGTCGCGTCCACTCGTGGCCACCGCCTTCGGACTGGCGCGGCGGCATCTGTCGGTCGTGCAGGCCGCCGGTCCCGCGCTGGCCCGCGCCGTCCGCGAGACGGGGGTTCCCGCCCGGCGCACCAGGCTGGCCAGGCTCCTCACTCAATAGCACGGTGCGATGAGCCGGGTGCGGTGAGTGGGATGAAGTAAGTCGGTGTTTACGACCGGAGCCGTTTGGGGCACGATCGCATCCAATGACACCCCCGTGACGGGATCACCCGGACCCGTTATCGTGGGGCCCGCACCTCGTTGGACAATATGTCAACAGGTGCGGGGGTCAACAACTGCATCACCGGCGGCATGGGAGTGACGCGGCATGGGGAGTGGCATGGCGCAGGGGCGGCGGCAACGCTTCAGGCGGTTCGGCTCGACCACGACCGCGGTGTCGGCGGGCGCTCTGGTGCTGGTGTTCCTAGGGGCACCGGCGGCGTACGCGAGCACGGCGGCGGCACCGAAGACCTGTAAGAAGGGCACCGACCCGAAGAGCACCATCGAGAACTGGAAGTGCCAGCTCGGAAACTGGCGCGAGAGCCTCACACCCAAGAAGCCGCAGACCACACCGAAGCCTTCGCCCTCCAAGAAGCCCCCGCTGAAGCCGGACTCCAACGGTAAGGGCGACAAGTCCCCCAAGGGCTCCGGCTCGCCGGGCCAGTCGGGCGGCGGCAGCAACGGCAACAACGGTCAGCCGCAGCAGGGCTCCGGCCCGGCGACGCTCAACCGGCCCGGCAGCGTGCAGCCCTACACACCTTCGGCGAACACAAGGCCCAATCTGCCCGGTGTCCTGCCGACCCCCGAGGTCGCCGCGGACCCGCGTGCCTACATGCAGCAGCCCGGCACGCCCCAGACCCGCCTCATTTCGCCTGTGGCGGCCTCGGAGCGCCAGGACGGCGAGGTGATGTGGGTCGCCGCGGCCGCCGGCGCTGCGGGCGCCATGGGCGCGCTCAATCTCAGCGTCCTCGGCCGCCGTTTGCGGCGCCGCGCCGAATCAGGAGCCTGAACCCAGGCGACCCGGACACGGCGACGGGCCCCGTTCCTTCCCTGTGGAGAGGAACGGGGCCCGTCGTATCGTTCGCGGAGACTCGCCCGGGGCCTAGCCGGGTGCGCCGATGGCGTGCAGGCCGCCGTCGACGTGCACGATCTCTGCGGTGGTCGCCGGGAACCAATCCGACAGCAGAGCGACACAGGCGCGGGCCGTGGGGTCGCTGTTCTTGACGTCCCAGCCGAGGGGCGCGGCCTGGGGCCACATCTCGACCATGCCCTCGAAGCCGGGGATGCTCTTGGCGGCCATCGTGGCCAGCGGCCCGGCGGCGACCAGGTTGACGCGGACGCCCTGCGGCCCGAGGTACTTGGCGAGGTACCGGGCACACGACTCCAGGCCCGCCTTGGCGACGCCCATCCAGTCGTACACCGGCCAGGCCTTGGTGGCGTCGAAGTCCAGGCCGACCACCGCGCCGCCCTCCTTCATCAAGGGCATGCAGGCCATGGTCAGCGCCTTGAGCGAGAACGTGGAGGCGTGCACCGCGGTCGCCACGTCCTCCCAGGGCGTCTCCAGGAAGTTGCCGCCGAGGGCGGACTGCGGGGCGAACCCGATCGCGTGCACGACACCGTCCAGGCGGTCGAAGCCGACCTCCTGCAGGTTCCCGGCGAGGGCGTCGAGGTGCTCGGTGTTCATCACGTCGAGCTCGATCACCGGCGGCGGGGAGTCCGGGCCGGACGGCAGCCGCTTGGCGGTGCGCTGGGTCAGCGTCGGCCGCGGGTAGGCGGTGAGGACCACCTCCGCGCCCTGCTCCTGCGCGACCCGCGCGACGTGGAAGCCGATCGAGGCGTCGGTGAGGACGCCGGTGACCAGGATGCGCTTGCCTTCGAGGATTCCCATTGTGCTCAGTGCCCCATTCCCAGGCCGCCGTCGACGGGGATCACTGCCCCGGTGATGTAGGCGGCGTCGTCGCCGGCCAGGAACCGCACGGCCTTGGCGATCTCCACGGGGTCGGCCACCCGGCCGAGCGGGATCACGCTCTTGATCGCCTTGTGCTGGTCCTCGGTCAGTACCGCGGTCATGTCGGTGTCGACGAAGCCGGGGGCGACGACGTTGACGGTGATGTTGCGGGAGCCGAGCTCCCGGGCCAGCGACCGGGCGAAGCCGACCATGCCGGCCTTGGAGGCGGCGTAGTTGGCCTGGCCGGCCGAGCCGAGCAGCCCGACGACGGAGGAGACGAGGATGATCCTGCCCTTGCGCTTGCGCATCATGCCCTTGACGCCGCGCTTGGCGACGCGGAACGCGCCGGTCAGGTTGGTGTCCAGCACGGAGGTGAAGGCCTCCTCGCTCATGATCGCCAGAAGGGTGTCCTTGGTGATCCCGGCGTTCGCCACCACGACCTCGACCGGACCCTGCTCCGCCTCGACCTTGGCGAACGCGGCGTCCACGTCCTCCATGCTCGTCACGTCGCACTTGACGCCGAACAGGCCCTCGGGCGGCTCCCCGGACCGGTAGGTGACCGCGACCGCGTCACCGCCGGCGGCGAGCTCGCGGGCGATCGCGAGGCCGATGCCCCGGTTACCGCCGGTCACGAGGACAGAGCGACTCATGTCGTACCTCTCGTTAGCTGCGTCACAACGCAAATGAGCGTATCGGGAGAGGCCTCGCGAGGAGATGTGGCTTCCCGACAAGATCCGGTCTCCCGGCTTTGTTCAGGACGTCCGCGCGGACCCACGCGGTAGGTTCTCCAGGGTGCATGACATCGATCCCGAATTCGCGGCGCTGCCGCTGCGCGCGCTCGCCGACGCGGCCCTGAGCCGGGCCCGCGAGCTGGGCGCCGAGCACGCCGACTTCCGGCTGGAACGCATCCGAAGCCAGACCCTGCGGCTGCACGACGCCGCGCTCGAGACCGCGCTGGACGCCGACGACCTGGGCCTGTCGGTACGGGTGGTCAAGGACGGCACCTGGGGCTTCGCCGCAGGCATCGACCTCACCCCCGAGGGCGCCGCCCGGGTGGCCGCCCAGGCCGTCGAGGTGGCGGCGGTGGCCGAGCCGGTCAACCGCGAGCCGATCGAGCTGGCCGCCGAACCCTCCCACGGGGAACGGACGTGGATCTCCTCGTACGAGATCGACCCGTTCGAGGTGCCGACCGGCGACAAGATCGCGCTGCTGACCGACTGGACCCGCCGGCTACTGGCCAGCGACCACGTGGACCATGTGGACGTCTCGCTGCTCCAGGTCAAGGAGAACAAGTTCTTCGCCGACCTGCAGGGCACCGTCACCACCCAGCAGCGGGTGCGGCTGCATCCGGCGATCGTCGCCGTGGGCATCGCCGACGGCGCGTTCGACACGATGCGCACGCTCGCCCCGCCGGTCGGGCGCGGCTGGGAGTGGCTGACCGGATCGCACTGGGACTGGGACGGCGAGCTGGCCGCCCTCCCCGAGCTGCTCGGCGAGAAGCTGGCGGCGCCCTCGGTGGAGGCGGGCGTGTACGACGTGGTCATCGACCCGTCCAACCTCTGGCTGACCATCCACGAGTCGATCGGCCACGCCACCGAGCTCGACCGGGCGCTCGGCTACGAGGCCGCCTACGCGGGCACCTCGTTCGCCACGCCCGACAAGCTCGGGAAGCTCCAGTACGGCTCGGCCGTCATGAACGTGACCGGCGACCGGACGGCCGAGCACGGCCTGGCCACCATCGGCTACGACGACGAGGGCGTCGAGGGCCAGTCGTTCGACATCGTCAGCGGCGGGCTGTTCACCGGCTACCAGCTCGACCGGCGCATCGCCCGCCTCACCGGCCAGGAGCGCTCGAACGGCTGCGGGTTCGCCGACGCCGCCTCCAGCATGCCGTTGCAGCGGATGGCGAACGTGTCGCTGCAGCCCGCGCTGGACGGACCGGGCACCGACGAGCTCATCTCCGGCGTCGAGCGCGGTGTCTACATCGTCGGCGACAAGAGCTGGTCGATCGACATGCAGCGGCACAACTTCCAGTTCACCGGCCAGCGCTTCTACAAGATCGAGAACGGCCGGCTGGCGGGCCAGCTGCGCGACGTGGCCTACCAGGCCACCACCACCGACTTCTGGAACTCGATGGAGGCCGTCGGCGGGCCGCAGACCTACGTGCTGGGCGGCGCGTTCAACTGCGGCAAGGGCCAGCCCGGCCAGGTCGCTCCGGTCAGCCACGGCTGCCCGTCGGCGCTGTTCCGCGGGGTCAACATCCTCAACGCCCTGAAGGAGGCCGGCCAGTGAGCATCATGAGGCCGCAGGAGGCCGTCGAACGGGCGCTGGCGCTGTCCCGCACCGACGACTGCATCGTGATCGCCGACGAGTCCAGCACCGCCAACCTGCGCTGGGCCGGCAACACCCTGACCACCAACGGCGTCACCCGCTCCAACCGGCTGACGGTCATCGCGTTGCGCGCGACCGAGGGCGGGATCGCCACGGGCGTGGTCTCGCGCGCCGCGGTCGGCGCCGACGGCATCGAGGACCTCGTCCGGGCCGCCGAGAAGGTGGCCGAGGGCGGCGAGCCCGCCGAGGACGCCGCACCGCTCATCACCCAGAGCGCGGCGGGCGGCGGCTGGGACGACGAGCCGGCCGAGACCGGCATCGGCGTCTTCGCCGGCTTCGCGCCCGCGCTCGGCGAGGCGTTCGCCGCCGCCGAGGGTGCGGGCCGCAAGCTGTACGGGTTCGCCAACCACGTGCTCACCTCCTCGTTCCTCGGCACGTCGGCGGGCCTCCGGCTGCGCCACGACCAGCCGACCGGGCTGCTGGAGATCAACGCCAAGGGCGGCGGCAGCTCGGCCTGGGCGGGTGTCGGCACGCGCGACTTCACCGACGTGGACGTGCCGCGGCTGACCGGCGACCTGGCGCGCCGCCTCGACTGGGGGCGGCGGCGCGTGGACCTGCCGGCCGGGCGGTACGAGACGATCATGCCGCCGAGCGCGGTGGCCGACCTGATGATCTACCTCTACTGGTCGGCGGGCGCCCAGGACGCGCACGACGGCCGGACGGTCTTCAGCGCGCCGGGCGGCGGCACCCGCGTCGGCGACAAGCTCGCGAGCCTGCCGGTCCGGCTGTGGAGCGACCCGGGTGCCGCGGGGATGGAGAGCTCCCCGTTCGTCGTCGCGCACGCGTCCAGCCGGGACTCGTCGGTCTTCGACAACGGACTGGAGCTGACCGCCACCGACTGGATCGCGGACGGCACGCTCAAGGCGCTCACGCAGACGCGCCGGTCGGCCGAGCTGACCGGGCTGCCGGTCACGCCGGGCATCGACAACCTGATGCTCGCCGGGCCGGCCGGCTCCTCGGCCTCACTGGAGGACATGGTCGCGCGCACCGAGCGCGGCCTGCTGCTGACCTGCCTCTGGTACATCCGCGAGGTGGATCCGCAGAGCCTGCTGCTCACCGGCCTCACCCGGGACGGTGTCTACCTCGTCGAGAACGGCGAGGTCGTCGGCGAGGTCAACAACTTCCGGTTCAACGAGAGCCCGGTGGACCTGCTGTCCCGGCTGACCGAGGTCGGCGCCACGGAGCCGACGCTGCCCCGTGAGTGGTCGGACTACTTCACGCGCGCCGCCATGGCGCCGGTCCGCGTGCCCGACTTCAACATGTCGACGGTCTCCCAGGCATCCTGAGCGAGAGGGGTCCTGAGCGCCAGGCCTCCTGAACGACGCGGAACGTCCGGCCGGGCCTCCCTCACCGGAGCCCGGCCGGACGTGCCCGCCGCGTTCTAGGCGTCTTCCAGGCGGAAGCCGACCTTCAGGCTGACCTGGAAATGGGCCACCTCCCCGTCCACGATCTGGCCGCGGACCTCGGTCACCTCGAACCAGTCCAGATGGCGCAGTGTCTGCGAGGCGCGCCTGATCCCGTTGCGGACCGCGGCCTCGACGGAGTCCGGGGACGTGCCTACGATCTCGGTCACCCGGTATGTGCGATCGGTCATGTGCCCTCCTGGTGTCGCCTGTCAGCCCCCATGGGCTTACCGTGGAATCGTGAAGGTCATTCCCCGCCGGCAGGCCGAGGTCTACACGGTCACCAACGCGCCGCGCCCGATGTCGGAGGACATCGGATACCGCCAGCGCCGCTACCTCATTTCCATGGGAATCCGCACGGGCTGCTTCGTGGGGTCGGTCATCGCGGCGATGGCCGGGGCCCCGCTGTGGATCGTGGGACTCATGGTGGCCGGCGCGCTGTTCCTCCCCTACATCAGCGTGATCTTCGCCAACGGCGGCCGGGAGCCCACGGAGACCGCACGCTATTCCGACCCGGACAGCGAGCACCACAAGCCGATTTCCGGACAACGACCAGAAATCGGGTCGTGACTTTCTCTTGACTAACCGCAGGGGGTTTCGGTGTACGATTTGTACCGGCGCTCTGGTCCCCCGTCGGGGCGCCCGTGCCGGTGTTCCGGGCCCCCGTCGGAACACCGATGATGCGACGCCGGGTGGATTGCCCCCGTATCCACCCGGCGTCGCTTTCATTTTCCCGGACCTTCGATCCGGCCTCTGACCAGCGACGATCCCTGTCCGGCGGCCCGGATCCCGGCTGCTGACGACGGCGCTTTGGTCCACCCGGTGCGCGCCTGCGAGATCGACTTCCCGGGTCCACCACCTGCCCCACCTCTCCCTCTGAGTCCCTCTGAGGCGCCGTCCAGGGCACATTGCGGAGATGACGCGCCGCAGGGCCGGGCTTTGACTCCGGCAGACCATCCCGTGACCGCTCGATGACTCGCGGACCAGGCTTTCCGTCCCTGGACGGTCAGGGCGCGTCACGGGACGCTGCATTTTCGCGCTTTCCTGGCAAGTCCCCGACGCTGGCCTGGTCCGGCCACGGACCGAAACCCGTCCCTCGTAGTGCCTGTCCGCCGACTCACCTCATTTGCCACATACCGCTTGACGACTGCGGGGAGTGAGGCGAACATCACACGCTACGTTGTCATGAGACAGATTGTTGATCTGTCTCACCCTCGGTAAGGGCGGCCGTCAGGGCCGTCCCAAATCGGAGAGCGGCTATGAGCGAGCGCGGCGAGGTGCCCGAGTGGGTGCCCAGGGAGTCCCCACGGCACGCCGGAGGCCCCGGTGTTCCGCGCGTCTTCCTCGGCATGTCCGACGCGGGCGGCGGCGGGCTGCCTCGCCGTCCGGCGTTCCAGCCGCCCCCGCCGCCCCCGCCGGAGGACCACCAAGACCAAGAAGGGCCGGAGGCGTCCAGATCACCGCGCCACGGGCGGGCCGGCAGCGGCGGGGGCCACGCTCTCCCGCCGCACTCCCGCCGTCGCCCCGGTCTGCTGATCGGCCCGCTGGCGGGCGCGGTCGGGCTCACGCTCCTGGCGACCTTCGGGGTGTACGCGTTCGCGACTGGCAGCGGATGCGGCGGGGATGACGCGATCACGCTGAACGTGGCCGCGGAGCCCGGCATCGCCCCGGCCGTCGCCGCCGCCGCGGGCCGTCTCAACGACGCGGACGACACAGACGACACGGTCGGCGGGCGGTGCGTCCGGGCGGAGGTCACAGCCACCGACCCGGTCGCGGTCGCGACGCTCCTGTCCGGCCGGGGCGTCGCCGGGGTCACCCGGCGCCCCGACGTCTGGATCCCCGATACCTCCCTGTGGATCGGTCCGGCCCAGGCCGCGTCCAAGACGACGGGGCAGACCCGGATCATCCCGCAGGGTTCGCTGGCCGCCAGCCCGCTCGTCGTGGCCGTGCCACGCACGCTCGCGGGGCAACTCAAGAGCCAGGGCGCCCAGCCGTCATGGGCGGACCTTCTCAAGGCGGCTTCCGGAGGCACGACGGAGCCGGGCGACGCCGCGATCCCGGCAGGACTGGTGAAACTCCAGGTCCCTGATCCGAACCGCACAGGCCCGGGAATGGCCACCCTCCTGCTGGCCAACGCACTGCAAGCCCGATCCCCCAAAGGGACCACCTCGTTCACCGGAGTCGTCCGGGCGATCCGGGAGGGCGTGTCGCCGTCGGTCAAGGCCGGATTCGCCTCGTTCCGCCGCGACCGGCAGGGGCGGTATCCGATCGCCCTGGTGCCCGAGCAGGCCGTGTACGAGTACAACGCGCGCGGTCCCGGCGAGTCCGCGGTCGCGCTCTACCCGTCCGAGGGCACGCTCACGATGGATCACCCGGTTCTCTTCCTCGGTCAGGACGGCGCGCGTGAGCGGGCGAGCCGCCTCCTCACCTCGGCGCTCACCGCCAAGCCCACACGTGACGATCTGCGTGAACGCGGATTCCGCACGCCCGGCGGCGTGGCCCCCGCCTCGTTCAGGGAGAAGACCGGCCTCGATCCGCGCCCGCCCCGCGCGATCCCGCCGCCCCCGCCCGCCGAGGCGCAGAAGACCATGCAGGCCTGGGCCAGGCTCTCGCTCAGCATCCGCATGCTGAGCATCATCGACGTCTCCGGTTCGATGGAGGACAAGGTCGCGCCGGGCATCACCCGCCTGCAGTCGACCGTGCGGACGGCCCAGCAGGGGCTGGCGCTGCTGCCCGACGACACCGAACTCGGCCAATGGGTGTTCTCCACAGATCTGCAGAACGGCCAGGACTGGCGGGAGCTGGTCGGCGTGGGCCCGCTCGGCGAACGGCTCGGCTCGGCCACCCGCCGCCAGCTCGTGCTGAGCGCGTTCGCCCAGGTACGCCCCAAAAAGAACGGCGACACCGGGCTGTACGACACGGTCCTGGCGGCCTACCGGAAGATGAAGCGGTCCTACAAACCCGAGTTCGTCAACTCGGTCCTGATTTGGACCGACGGCAAGAACGACGACCCGGGCGGCCCGTCGCTGCAGGCGACCCTGGACGCGCTGCGCCGGGAGGTCGATCCGGACCGGCCGGTCCTGGTCTTCATGTACGGGTACGGCAAGGGTGTGGACGCGGGTGCACTCCGGCAGATCGCCGAGGCGACCCGGGGTGACGTCCTCATCGCCGAGACGCCTGATGAGGTCCAGCAGAAGTTCCTCCAAGCCGTCGCACGGAGGGTATGCGCCCCCGATTGCTGAGCACCGTCCCGGCCGCTGAGCCACGTCAGGAGCCCCCGGAGTTCCTAGCGGCCGGAGTTGAAACTAGAATCAGATTCGAGGAAACTTAGCGTTCCGCTAGATCGCCATGACGTGGACGAAAGGGGCGCGCCATGCGCCGTACCGTGTTCAACGAGGACCATGAGGCGTTCCGGGAGACCATCCGGGACTTCATCGAGGCCGAGGTCGTACCCGTCTTCCCCGCGTGGGAGGAGGCCGGTCACCCGCCCCGGGACTTCTACAACAAGCTCGGCGAGCTGGGCGTCTTCGGCATCACGGTGCCCGAGGAGTACGGCGGCGCGGGCGAGACCAGCTTCAAGTACGCCGCCGTGATCTCCGAGGAGTGCGCCCGCCAGGGCGTGAACTTCGGCGCCACGACCGTGCACGTCAACCTCGTCCTGCCGTACCTGCTCGCGTACGGCTCCGAGGAGCAGAAGAAGCGCTGGCTGCCCGCCTTCGTCTCCGGCGACATGATGACCGCGATCGCCATGACCGAGCCCGGCACCGGCTCGGACCTCGCGGGCATGCAGACCACCGCCCGGCGCGACGGCGACCACTACATCCTCAACGGCGCGAAGACCTTCATCACCGGCGGCGTGCTGGCGGACATGTGCCTCGTCGTGGCCCGCACCTCCCCCGCCACGCCGGAGAACCGCCGCGCCGGCCTGTCGATCCTGTGCGTGGACACCAAGAGCGAGGGTTACTCCGTCGGCCGCAAGCTCGAGAAGATCGGCCTGCGCACCTCCGACACCGCCGAGCTGTCGTTCACCGACGTGCGGGTGCCGGTGGAGAATCTCCTCGGCGAGGAGGGCCGCGGGTTCGAATACCTCGCCCACAACCTGGCCGAGGAGCGGCTGGCCATCGCGGTGCAGTCGTACGCGTCGGCCGCCGCCGCCGTCGAGTTCGCCATGGGGTACGTGAAGGACCGCACGGTGTTCGGCAAGTCCGTCGCCTCGTTCCAGAACACCAAGTTCGTGCTGGCCGAGTGCGACACCGAGGTGGAGGCGGCCCGTTCGCTGGTCGACCGCGCCATGGACGCGCACGACCTCGGCGAGCTCACCCCCGCCGACGCGGCCAAGACCAAGCTGTTCTGCACCGAGGTCCAGGCGCGGGTCGTCGACAAGTGCCTGCAGCTGCACGGCGGCTACGGCTACATCCTCGAGTACCCCATCGCGCGGCTCTACACCGACGCCCGCGTCAGCCGCATCTACGGCGGCACGAGCGAGGTGCTGAAGACCATCATCGCCAAGCAGCTCGGCGTCTGACGCCCGGCCGCGACGCCCACAGGGGAGGAACGGACATGACCGAGTCCAAGGTGGCCATCGTCACCGGAGCGGCACGCGGGATCGGCGCCGCCACGGCGGCACGGCTCGCGCGGGAAGGCTTCGCCGTCGCCGTCTGCGATCTCGACGAGGCCGCCTGCGCGGGCACTCTCAAAGACATCGCGGCGGCCGGGGGACGCGCCATCGCGGTCGGCGTGGACGTCGCGGACTCGACGCGCGTCGAGGCGGCGGTCGCCCGGGTCGCCGACGAGCTGGGTCCGCCGCTGGTGCTGGTGAACAACGCCGGGATCATCCGCGACAACATGTTGTTCAAGATGACCGACGACGACTGGGACTCGGTCATGTCCGTCCACCTGCGCGGCGCGTTCCTCATGAGCCGGGCGGTCCAGACCCACATGACGGACGCGGGCTGGGGCCGCATCGTCAACCTGTCCTCGGTGTCGGCGCTCGGCAACCGCGGCCAGGCCAACTATTCGGCGGCCAAGGCGGGCCTGCAGGGGTTCACCAAGACCCTCGCGATCGAGCTCGGGAAGTTCGGGGTGACCGCCAACGCCATCGCTCCCGGCTTCATCGCCACCGAGATGACGGCGGCGACCGCGGCCCGGATGGGCGTGGACTTCGAGGAGTTCAAGCGCGCCGCGGCCGAGCAGATCCCGGTGCGCCGGGTCGGCGTTCCCGCGGACATCGCCGGCACGGTCGCGTTCCTGGTGAGCGACGACGCCTCGTTCGTGACCGGCCAGGTGATCTACGTGGCGGGCGGCCCGCGAGCGTGACGGCACCCGCACGCGAGCCAGACCCAGAGCCCGCCCGCGAGCCGGCCCGCGAGCCGGCCCGTGAACCCGGTGCCCTGCGCGGCCGGGAGGTGACCGAGGAGGCGCTGCGCGTCGCCGCGATCGGCCTGCTGCGCCGGGAGGGCATCCTGGCAGGTCTCAACCTGCGTGAGGTCGCCGACAAGGCGGGCGTCAACCGCGGGCTGGTCTACCAGTACTTCGGCTCGCGCCGCGGGCTGCTGCGGTCGGCGCTGTTCCACCGCGCCAAGGCCAACGCCGACGACGCCGGGGAGGCCGCCAGGCTGCCGTTGCGCGAACGGCTGTCGAGGCTCTTCTGGACCAACCTGCGCCGTCCCGAGCCGATCGTGCTCACCACGCTGCTGGTGCTGGACGGGGACGACCGGGCCCGCGTCCTGCCCGACCGGGGGGAGAGCCGGGCCCGGCTGGCCGAGAGCGCCTCCCACGGCGAGCTGGCGACCGGTGACGTCGAAGCGGTCCAGGCCGCGCTCGCCTCGACGATCTACGGCTACACGCTCTTCCGCGAGCAGCTCGCCCGGGAGATCGGCCTGCCCGTCGACGAGCTCGACGCACGCATGGACCGGTGCGTGCAGTCCCTGTTCACCACCACGGACTGATCGCCAGGAAGATCACAGCACGTCGAGCTGGGCGGCCAGCGCCCGCGGCGCCGCCACCAGCGACGGCCCGTACCAGGTGAGCAGGCGGCCGTCGACGAGGGCGCACGGCGTCCCGGGAAAACACTCCGGCCCGTCGTCGGCGGTGAACCGGTAGGGCTCATCGGGCAGGACCACCAGGTCGGGCGCCGACGCCACGATCTCGTCCAGGGGAATCTTCGGGTAGCGCTCCGGATGATCCGCGTAGACGTTGCCGACTCCCAGACGGGAGAGGACGTCCCCGGTGAACGTGTCGCGTCCGACGACCATCCAGGGCCGCCGCCAGATCGGGACGGCGGCTCGTACCCGCCGGGCGGGCGACGGGAAGTCCCAGGCGCGGGCGGCGTCGTCCAGCCAGCCCGGGGCGTCCAGCCCGCAGGCCTCGGTGAGCATCCGGCGGAGCGACACCAGCGCCTCGTCCACGGTGCGGATCTCGGTCATCCAGACGGCGACGCCCGCCGCGCGCAGCGTCTCGACGTCGACGGCGCGGTTCTCCTCGGTGTTGCCGAGGACGACGTCCGGCTTGAGCGCCACGATCCGTTCGATGTCGGGGTTCTTGGTGCCGCGGACCCGCTCGACGTCGAGACCGGCCGGATGGGTGCACCAGTCCGTCGCCCCCACCAGCAGGCCGGGGGCCGTCTCGGCGACCGTCTCTGTCAGGGACGGCACGATCGAGACGATCCTGCCCACCCTCGTCACCTGCTCACCCTCGTCACCTGCTCACCTCGTCACCTGCTCACCTCGTCACCGGCGCACACCCGTCACACGTTCCGCCGGTACTGCCCGCCGACCTCGAAGAACGCGTCGGTGATCTGCTGCAGGCTGCACACCCGCGCCGCGTCCATCAGGACCGCGAACACGTTGTCACCCGAGCGCGCCGCCTCCTTCAGCGCGGCGAGAGCGCTCTCGGCGTCGTCGCGGTGCCGCTGCTGGAAGCCGCGCACCCGGTCGAGCTGCGAACGCTTCTCGTCCTCGGTGGCCCTGGCCAGCTCCAGCGGCTTGCCGGCCTCCTCGCCGCCGTTCGGGTTGCGGAACGTGTTGACGCCGATGATGGGCAGCGACCCGTCGTGCTTGCGCTGCTCGTACAGCATCGACTCGTCCTGGATCCGGCCGCGCTGGTAGCCGGTCTCCATCGCGCCCAGCACTCCCCCGCGCTCGCTGATCCGGTCGAACTCGGTGAGCACCGCCTCCTCGACCAGGTCGGTCAGGTCATCGATGATGAACGATCCCTGCAGGGGGTTCTCGTTCATCGCGAGGCCCCACTCGCGGTTGATGATGAGCTGGATGGCCAGGGCGCGGCGCACCGACTCGGCGGTGGGCGTGGTGACCGCCTCGTCGTAGGCGTTGGTGTGCAGGCTGTTGCAGTTGTCGTAGATGGCGATCAGGGCCTGCAGCGTGGTGCGGATGTCGTTGAAGTTCATCTCCTGCGCATGCAGCGACCGCCCGGACGTCTGCACGTGGTACTTCAGCTTCTGGCTGCGTTCGTTGGCCCCGTACCGCTCCCGCATCGCCACGGCCCAGATGCGCCTGGCCACACGGCCGAGCACGCTGTATTCGGGATCCATGCCGTTGGAGAAGAAGAACGACAGGTTGGGCGCGAAGTCGTCGATGTCCATGCCGCGGGCCAGATAGGACTCGACGTAGGTGAAGCCGTTGGCCAGCGTGAACGCGAGCTGGCTGATGGGGTTCGCCCCGGCCTCGGCGATGTGGTAGCCGGAGATCGAGACCGAGTAGAAGTTGCGGACCTTGTTGGCGATGAACCACTCCTGGATGTCGCCCATCATCCGCAGCGAGAACTCGGTGGAGAAGATGCAGGTGTTCTGCCCCTGGTCCTCCTTGAGGATGTCGGCCTGGACGGTGCCCCGCACGATCGAGAGCACCCGCGCGCGGATCCTCGCGGCCTCCTCGGCCGTGGGCTCCCGGCCCTTGTCCTCCCGGAAGGCGTCGAGGCCCTGGTCGATGGCGGCGTTGAGGAAGAACGCCAGGATCGTCGGCGCGGGGCCGTTGATGGTCATCGACACCGAGGTGGTGGGGCTCGCCAGGTCGAACCCGTCGTACAGCGCCTTCATGTCGTCGAGCGTCGCGATCGAGACGCCCGAGGTGCCGACCTTGCCGTAGACGTCGGGCCGCTCGTCGGGGTCGCGGCCGTAGAGCGTGACCGAGTCGAACGCGGTGGACAGCCGGGTCGCGGGCTGCCCCTCCGACAGCAGCTTGAAGCGGCGGTTGGTGCGGAACGGGTCGCCCTCGCCCGCGAACATGCGGGCCGGGTCCTCGTTGTCGCGCTTGAACGGGAAGACGCCCGCGGTGAACGGGAAGCGGCCGGGCAGGTTCTCCGCGCGGAGGAAGCGCAGCAGCTCGCCGTGGTCGGTGTAGCGGGGCAGCGCGACACGCGGGATACGGCTGCCGGAGAGCGACTCGCGGGTGAGCTCGGTGCGCAGCTCCCGGTCGCGGATCTTCACGACCTGCTCGTCACCGGAGTACGACTCCACGACGGCGGGCCAACCCTCGATCAGGTCGGCGTTCTCCGGGGTCACGTCCCGGCGTGCGTCCTCCAGCAGGCCGTCGACCTCGGCCGTCTCAGTCAGCTCGGCGCGGACCTCGGCCAGGCGCTCCACGCGCCGGACCGCCTCGACCTGCGTCAGCGTGTCGGCGTGGTAGCCGCGCACGGTCTCGGCGATGCCGGACAGGTAGCGGACGCGCGCGGGCGGGATGATCTGGGCCGCGCCGGTGGAGACCTTGGTCGTGGCCTCGGGCAGCACGCCCGGCTCGATGCCCAGCAGGCCGATCAGGTGCTGGTAGAGCGCGGTGACGCCGTCGTCGTTGAACGTGGCGGCGCTCGTGCCGAAGACCGGCATGTCCTCGGGCTTGGCGCCGAACGCCTCGCGGTTGCGGATGAGCTGCCGGGAGACGTCCCGCAGCGCGTCCGCCGCGCCCCGCCGCTCGAACTTGTTGATCGCGACCACGTCGGCGAAGTCGAGCATGTCGATCTTCTCGAGCTGGGAGGCGGCGCCGAACTCCGGCGTCATGACGTACAGCGAGACGTCGGCGAGCGAGACGATCGCCGCGTCGCCCTGGCCGATCCCGGGCGTCTCCAGGATCACCAGGTCGTAGCCGGCGGCCTTGCACGCCTCGACCACGGACTCGACGTTGTCGGGCAGCTCGCGCGCGCCGCGAGTGGCCATCGAGCGGAAGAAGACGTGGCCCCCTTCAATCGCGTTCATGCGGATGCGGTCACCCAGGAGCGCGCCGCCGCCGCGCCGCCGGGTCGGGTCGACCGCGAGCACCGCGACGCGCAGCTTGTCCTGCTGGTCCACGCGCAGCCGCCGCACCAGTTCATCGGTGAGGGACGACTTGCCGGAGCCTCCCGTGCCGGTGATGCCGAGCACGGGCACGCGCCGCCGGCCGGCCGCCTCGGCTATCGCCTGCTGGTCGGCCTCGGGGAGCTTGCCTGCCTGGAGGCAGGTGATGGCACGGGCGAGCGCGCGCCGGTCGCCCGCCATCACCGCGTCGGCCGGGACCGGCTCGGCCGCCAGATCGACGTCGCAGTCGCGGACCAGTTCGTTGATCATGCCGGGCAGGCCCAGCCGCTGGCCGTCCTCCGGTGAGAAGATCCGGACCCCGGCCGCCGCGAGCCGGGCGATCTCCTCGGCCACGATCACGCCGCCGCCTCCGCCGAAGATCTGCACCTGCCCCGACCCGGCCTCGGCCAGGGACTTGGCCAGGTACTCGAAGTACTCGACGTGGCCGCCCTGGTAGGAGCTGATCGCCACACCCTGGGCGTCCTCCTCCAGGACCGCGTCGACGACGGCCTGGACCGAGCGGTCATGCCCCAGATGCACCACCTCGGCGCCCTGGGCCTGCAGGATGCGCCGCATGATGTTGATGGCCGCGTCGTGGCCGTCGAACAGCGCAGCCGCCGTCACGAACCGCACCGGATTCACCGGGACATGCATCAGAACCCCACCCTTGGACTTCCAATATTTGGAAGCTAAAGTAATTCCTCGTGGCCGACTCAGTCAATTCCCTCGATCCCATCGCCGAAGCTCACCACCAGTGGAGCGCCCGGTGGCCCGAGCACGCCGACCGCATGGCCGCCGTCACCTCGGTGATGCGGGTCCAGCAGCTGCTGCTGAGCCAGATCGAGGCGGCCCTCAAACCGCACGGCCTCACCTTCGCAGCCTACGAGGCCCTGCGGCTGCTCGCCTTCACCCGTTCGGGTGCCCTGCCCATGGGCAAGATGGGCGTACGCCTGATGGTGCATCCGGCCTCGGTGACCAACGTGATCGGGCGGCTGGAGCGGCGCGGGCTCGTGCGGCGCCGCCCCTCCCCCGATGACCGCCGGATCGTGCTCGCCGAGATCACCCCGGCCGGGCGCGAGCTCGCCGAGGAGGCGACGGACGCCCTCCACGAGGCGTCGTTCGGGCTCCCGGACGTGACCGCCGAGGAGGCCACCGGCCTCACCGCGGCCCTGCGCGCGGTCCGCGTCGCCGTCGGCGAGGTCGAACCACAGCCGGAGGACTCCGCGGGCTGACGGGTCAGCGGGAGGATTCCCCGGGCTGGCGGGTCAGCGTTCGCGCACCCAGGCGTCGATGAGGTCGGCCATCTGGGGCCGGGACTCACGGAAGTAGTGCTCGTCCTTGATGAACTCCAGGCGCTTGTCCTGTGCGGCGAGAGCCCCGTGGACGGCCTGGGCGTCGCTGTCGTACACGCACTCGTCCGCGGTCGCGTGGATCACCAGCGACGGGACGGTGATGCGCCGGAGGTGCGGCGCCGCGACGCACTGGGACGTGCGCAGGCTCCACATCGACAACCAGGTGCGCAGCGTGCACAGCGAGCCGATGCCGAAGACGCCGTAGTTGGCCTTGACCGGTTCGCCCTGGTAGCACCAGTTCGGCCTGCGGTCCGACGGCTCGATGGAGGGGTCGATCATCCGCAGGTCGGCCCAGGTGCGGTGGAGGTTGAAGAGCTGGTCGCGGGCGCGGGTGCCCTGGAGGGCGGCGAGCCGTTCGAGTGCCCAGCCGGTGATCCGTTCGTTGCGGGCGCGCTGCGCGGCGCGGTAGCGCGCCTGGAACCCGGCGCTGTAGGGCGGGCCGTTCTCCGGGTTGAACGGGTCGAGCGCCGGATCCACCGAGAGCGCGTCGGTCTCGTCGGTGATCGAGGGGTCCATCCATGCGGTGAGCACCTCGGGCCGGCCGGAGTGCGCGGCCAATGCGACGAACAGGTCTCCGGCGGGCAGATCCTCGATCGCGGACACGGGCCGCATCCCGGCGACCGGCGTCACGTTCGGCTCCAGCGCCTGGGACTGGTAGGCGGCCATGAGCGAGCCGCCCCCGGAGTTGCCGAGCAGCACCACGCGTTCGGCACCGGCCTGCTCCCGGAGCCACCGCACTCCGACGCCGATCTCGGCGAGCGCGTGATCGAGCAGGAAGTACGCCTCGGCGCCGCGGAACCGGGTGTTCCAGCCGAGGAAGCCGTATCCGCGTTCGGCCAGGTAGGAGGCGAGATAGTGCTCGGAGAAGTCGATGTTGTAGTGCGTGGCGATGAACGCGGTCCGCGGGGGCGCCCCCGCCGGCCGGTGATAGACGCCCTGGCACGGGTGGCCGCCCGCGCCCGCCCTGCCGATGAGGGGCGACGGCAACCCCACGAACTCCCTGACGACCTCGGTCATCCCGGCCTCCCAGCATCGAACCGAATTCCGTTCGAAGGCTAGCGTCCGAGCCGGCTGCGGGCTCAGCGTTGTCCGGGCTCGGCGTTTGTGCGGGCTCGGCGTTTGTGCGGGCTCAGCGTTTGAGCGCCAGTCCGATGTGCACGCCGAGTTCCTCGTACAGAGCGAGGTCGGTGAGCGTAAAGGCCGGCCGGTCGGGCTTCCTGACCAGGAGCAGGACACCGAGCGGACCGGGCGTCTCGTCGCGCAGGGCGACACCGACGGCGAACGCCGCGTTCAGCTCCTTGGGCAGGGGGCAGCCGGTCTGGCTCCGCCCGAGCACCCCTTCCTCCCGCAGGGGGATGTGCAGCATGGACTCACCGGTCTCGACGATGGTCTGCGCGACCAGGGAGCCGTCGGGATCCAGCCGCTCCAGGGCCCGGCAGGTCACCACGCCGTCCGGTTCCTCCGGCGTGCCCACCGGACCGGCCACGACCGCCCTGCGGAGCACGCCCCCGCGGAGCAGGTCGATCACGGCGAAGTCGCAGCACTCGGCGGCCAGCAGGGCCGCGGCGTCGCCGAGCATCTCCGGCCCGGAGACCGCCGGCGCGCTGAGGAGGAGCCGGGTCATCCGCCCCATGATGTCGAGCCGGCGCAGCTGGGCGGCCTCGGCCATGAGGTCGTGATGGCCACCGTGGTTCGCGAAGACGTCCAGGGTGACCAGGACCACCGGGCGCTCGCCGGGGTGCGGGAAGATCCGCGCCAGCCGGAGTTCGAGCGGCGGCGTGCAGCCGGTCCTCGAGCCCACCCGGCCGACGACCGACCCCGGGCGGCCCTCGCTCAGCACGTCGGCGAGCTCACAGCGGAACGTCGTCCGCCATGGCTGCTCGACGAAGACCGCGAAGGGCCTGCCCACGGCGCGGACGGCGGTGACGCCGAGGAGCCCGGTGCCCCGGCGGTTGAGCCCGCGGATCACACCGGAGTCGTCGAGCACGAAGGCGGGTGACGGCAGCTCCTGGAAAGCGCGGCTCATGAGTTCCAGCTGCAGGTCGGTGTCACCACAGGGCAGCGCCAGCCGTTCGACCTCCTCTGAGCAGACCCGGAGTTCCTCTTCGGCGTTCTCCAGCTCCAGCAGCGCCGCCTTGAGCGTCGGCGCCGCGCGCATGGCGTTGATGCGTCCGGCGAAAGCGTCGAGGTCCTTCCGGATGGCCGTGAAATCCAGGTGTGAGGCCATCGCGCGCCCCTCCCACGAGCAGCCAACCCTTATCCGGTATTCTGCCCGCTTTCCACTTCAGGGGAAGAGTTGAGGTCCGGTCATCGAGCTGCCGGCGGCCGGCCTCCCCGGGGCCGACCGGCCGTGGAGCAGGCCTCGCTGCGCGCTCCCCGCGCCGGGTATGTACCTTTGTGCCGGTCCTATGGCGATGATTCGGTCACAGTGTCGTGGCGGCGCCAGGGACGGGGAGGTACGGCGATGGGCGACCCGGCCGAGGACGTCACCTACGGCGGTTATCTGCGGCTCGACCGCTTGCTGGCGTGTCAGGAGCCGCGCACCGGCGCGCACGACGAGCTGCTGTTCGTGATCATTCATCAGGTCTATGAGCTGTGGTTCAAGCAGCTCCTGCACGAGGCGGCACTGCTGCAACGGCGGCTGGAGGAGGACAACAGCGCGGGCGCGCTGCACACGGCCCGGAGGATCGCCAAGATCCTCAAGACGGTCGTCGGTCAGCTGGACGTCCTCGAGACGATGACGCCCCGCCAGTTCGCGTCGTTCCGGGACGCGCTGGGCTCGTCCAGCGGCTTCCAGTCGGCGCAGTTCCGGGAACTGGAGGCCGTGCTGGGGCGCCGCGAGTTCCCCGCGTCGGACCTGCGCGACGACCAGCGGCTGCAGGCCGCCGTGGCTCGGCGATCGCTGTTCGACTCGCTGCTGCGCTACCTGCAGCTCCAGGGCTTCGACGTGCCGGACGCCGCGCTCCACCGGGACCCGCGCGCACCGTGGCGGCCGGACGAGGACGTACAGCGCACGCTGCTCAAGGTCTACGCCGACGAGAACGGGCCGGCCGCCGAGGTGTGCGAGGCCCTGGTGGACGTGGACGAGGGCATCCAGGAGTGGCGCTACCGGCACGTCAAGATGGTGGAACGTACCATCGGCGCCAAGATCGGCACGGGCGGCTCTGCGGGCGCGGACTACCTGCGCTCGACCCTGTTCAGGCCCGCCTTCCCGGATCTCTGGGAGGTCCGCTCGCAGATCGAGGAGGCCCCCGTCCATGGCGCGTGAATCTGTGACTCGGGATTTCCAGACACGTGACGGCGAACGGGTCGCGATCGTCGGCGGCGGCCTCGCGGGGTGCCTGCTGGCGACGCTGCTGGGCCGGCGCGGCCTCGAGGTGACGCTGTACGAGCGCCGGCCCGATCCGCGGGTCGCCGGCCCGGAGCGTGGGCGGTCCATCAACCTCGCCATCTCGGCGCGCGGGCTGGCGGCGCTCGACGCCGTGGGGTTGCGCGACCAGGCCCTCAAGCGGGCCCTCCCCATGCACGGGCGGATGGTCCACCCGCTGGGGGCGGGGCAGAACTTCCAGCCGTACAGCGCCGACGGTGAACGGGCGATCAATTCGATCAGCCGGGCCGAGCTCAACCAGGCGCTTCTGGACACGGCGGAGGCCACGCCGGGCGTGACCGTGCGGTTCTCCCAGCGGGTGACGGGCGTCGACGCCGGGGTGCTCCAGATACAGGGGCCGGACGGGCCCGTCACCGAACGCGCCGGCGTCGTGCTCGCCGGGGACGGCGCGTACAGTGCCGTGCGGCGGTCGCTGGCCTCCGGCGGCGGTCTCGACGACCGCCAGGACTTCCTGGAGCACGGCTACAAGGAGCTGACCATCCCGCCCCGCGACGGGGACTTCGCGCTGGACCCGGACGCGCTGCACATCTGGCCGCGCGGGACCGCCATGATGATCGCGCTGCCGAACCTCGACCGGTCGTTCACCTGCACGCTGTTCTGGCCGAAGACCGACTTCGAGGCCCTCGACACCGACGCCAAGGTGCGGGCCCACTTCGAGTCGCACTATCCCGACGCCGCCCGCCTGATGCCCGCGCTCACCGACGACTTCACGCACAATCCGGTGGGCTCACTGGTGACCGTCCGCTGCTGGCCCTGGGTCCGGTACGGGCAGGGCGCCGTCGTCGCGCTGCTCGGCGACGCGGCCCACGCGATCGTGCCGTTCTTCGGGCAGGGCGCCAACTGCGCGTTCGAGGACTGCATCGAGATCGACCGGCTCCTGACCGAGGCTGACGGCGACTGGGCGCGCGTGCTCTCGCTCTACCAGGAGCGGCGCAAGGCCAACACCGACGCGATCGCCGAGATGGCCCTCGACAACTTCATCGAGATGCGCGACCGGGTAAGCTCCCCGGTCTACCGGCTGAAGCAGGCCGCCCAGCACGCTCTTGAACGCCGCTCGGCGGGCCGTTACGTCTCCCGGTACGAGCTCGTCTCGTTCAGCACGATGCCGTACGCGCAGATCCCGAGGCGGATCCGGCGGCAGAACCAGGCGGTCGCGGCCGGTGTGCTCGGGACCGCGCTGCTGGCCGGGCTCGCGGTCCGGCGGCTGCGCCGACGGTGCCCGCGCCCGCGCCCTTGACAGGACTACTGCCTGTATTTGACCGAAGACGGTCAGGACTATTGTCGGCGGGCGGGGGCGGACGTAGGCAAGAGGGGAATCCGCCCCGAAGGCGCGGCAGTTCGAAGGAGCGAGCATGGCCACGTACAAGACCCAGATCCAGTGGGGTGGCCCGAATGCCGACTGGCACGACGACGCCGATCTGATCATCACGATCAGGAACCGCGAGGCGGTCGTGCCCGCCGACCAGATGCCCGAGACCGGGACGCAGGTCTCGTGGGCCAGCCCGCGCGGCAACGCCCAGGTCACCTTCTATGACAACGGCGCCCGGTTCTCGGGCTCGGCGCAGTTCAAGGGTGAGGGACCGGTCGGCTACCGCGGCCAGGCCAAGGCATGACGCTCAAGGCATGACTAACAGGGCGTGACGCCGGCGGGCCTCCCCGTGCCCCCCACGGGGAGGCCCGCCCGCGCTGTGCCAAGGTTGGGGCGTGACCGAAGAACCCGTCGACGAACTGCAGTGCTCGGCCAAGGGATGCCGCGCGGACGCCGTATGGGCGCTGCGCTGGAACAACCCCAAGATCCATACGCCGGACCGGCGCAAGATCTGGCTGTCCTGCGACGAGCACCGCGCCGGCCTGTCGGCGTTCCTGGACCGCCGCGACTTCCTGCGCGATGTCGTGCCGGTCGCGGAACGCGACCTGCCGGCCTAGGCCCCGCCGCCCTGTGAGTCGGGTGAGTCAGGGCCGGGCTTCCAGCCCTCGGCCATCGCGGTGAGCCGGGCGGCACCGTCCCGCGCCGGGGCGCCGCGGCCGACCGCCAGTCCCAGCAGGTAGGCGGTGAGCGGAGCGCCCGGCCGCGCCACGCCGTGCGCGACGTCGCGGGCGAGGTCAAGGATCAGATCCCGGTCGACCTCGTCGCGGTCGATCCCGAGTTCGAGGCAGACCGCCTCGATCCATTCCTCCAGCACCGTCATCTTCCCCCTCGGCGTACGTGTGATCTCCACTCTCGCACGATCAGGGGCCACCGGGACGGGCAAGGCGGTCGGCGTGTTCAAGCTCGCCGGGGGTGTCGCAGTCGTACCAGGGCGGTCGCTCCCCCGCCCGGACGGTCACTTTGACGGGATCGAGCGGCCCCAGCAGGCCGCGCAGCGAGGCCCCTTCATAGGCGGCTAGCGCCCTGCGCAGCCCCTCGGTCCGCCAGCACCCCGCGAGCCACTGCTCGCGCCCGCCGTCGTCCAGCAGCACGGCTCCGCCCGCGTCCGCGTCCCGCGCGGCCGCCAGCAACGACGCCACATCGTCCCGGCGCAGGAACGGGAGATCACCCGCGAGCAGCGCCACCCACGGCGCGGAGACCTCGGCAAGGCCCGCCCGCAAGGCCGGCACCGGTCCGGCCCCTGGCGGCTCCTCCCGCACGAACACGGCACGCGCGGGCTCCGGGCGCGGCGGGCCCACGATCACCAGCCGCCGGGCCGCCCCGGCCGCGTCCGCGACGCGGGTGATCAGTGCCCGCCCGCCGACCCGCTCGCCAGGCTTGTCGCCGCCGCCCATCCGACGCGCCCGCCCACCCGCGAGCACCACCGCATCGAACGGCCCAGCGTCGAAAGGCACCGTGTCGAACGGCACCGCGGCGACGTCCTCAGCCCTCGCCATTGCCCCGGGTGCCGCCGGTCTCGCGCTCGTACGCGCTGAGGTTCTGTTCGAGGGCCTTCATCAGCTCCCAGATCTGGCCCGGCGGGACCCGTACCCGCGCCACGACCCGGGCCGGCACATGCACGAACCGCTCTCCGGACGCCGGGTCCTCCGAGACCTCGGGCGGCCGTGTCTCGGTCGCGAAGTCCAGCACGAAACAGTCCTGTGTGCGCCACACCGAGGCGAACCCAGCGTAGGCGCCGACTTCGTTCTCCGGTGGTACGGCGATCTCGACGCGATGTTCCAGTGGCTGGTCCGTCACGGGGCCATCGTCCCATGTGGAACGGGCGGCGACGGCAACGGCGACGGCACCCGCGGAGTCACCCGCCGATCGCCGACATGGGGCGGGCGGGCTGAAGGAACGACGGGTCGTCGATGCCGTGACCCGCGCGCTTGGCCCAGACCGACTTGCGCCAGCGGTCGGCGAGCTCGTCGTCGGAGGCGCCCGCCCGCATCGCGTCGCGCAGATTGGACTCCTCGGTGGCGAACAGGCAGTTGCGGATCTGCCCGTCCGCGGTGAGCCGGACGCGGTCGCAGGCACCGCAGAACGGCCGGGTGACCGAGCCGATGACGCCGACCGTCGCCGGACCGCCGTCGACGTGGAACGACTCAGCGGGGGCGCTGCCGCGCTCCTCCGGCAGCTCGGGGGTCAGCTCGAACGCCTCGCCCAGCAGCGCCAGGATCTCGTCCGCGGTGATCATGTTGTCGCGGGTCCAGCCGTGCTGGGCGTCCAGCGGCATCTGCTCGATGAACCGCAGCCGGTAACCGTGCTCCAGGCAGAAGCGCAGCAGCGGCACCGCCTCGTGATCGTTGATTCCGCGCATCAGCACGGCGTTGATCTTCACCGGGGCCAGCCCGGCGCCGACGGCCGCCGCGAGTCCCTTGAGCACGTCGTCGAGGCGGTCCCGGTGCGCCAGCCGCTTGAAGACCTCGCGGTCCAGCGTGTCCAGCGAGACGTTCACCCGGTCCAGGCCCGCGTCCGCCAGCGGCGCGGCCAGCCGGTCCAGGCCGATCCCGTTGGTGGTCAGCGAGACCTGCGGCTGCGGCGTCAACTCGGCCGTCCGCCGCACGATGTCGGCGATCCCACGGCGCAGCAGAGGCTCCCCGCCCGTGTAGCGGACCTCGGTGATGCCGAGCTCCTCCACGCCCAGCCGGACCAGGCGCACCACCTCGTCGTCGGTGAGCAGTTCGGGTTTGGGCAGCCAGTCCAGCCCCTCAGGCGGCATGCAGTAGGTGCACCGGAGATTGCACCGGTCCGTGAGGGAGACCCGCAGATCGGTCGCGGTACGACCGAAGGTGTCGACCAGCAACGGGCGCCCCTTTCCTGCTGACTGCGGCGGTCCGCCACCGGACCGCCAGCGAAGTAGGTGGATTGCCCCAGCCTATTCGGGTAGTTGACGATCCGTCGCATCCCAGGAGACGGGATCGGCCACGCCAACGGCTCCGTCCCTTGGCGGATCGTACAAGCGATCACTGCACTGGACGCGGGAGGCGCACGTGGCTACGGCACGACTGTGGGAGTTCGCTGGGGTCCGCGGCGCGATCACCGCCCATGCCTGGCACCGTGAGAACCCCCGCTACATAGCGGTTCTCGTCCACGGATATGGCGAGCACCTCGGTCGCTACGAGCACGTCGCCGAGACCCTGGTCCGGCATGGCGCCGTGGTCTGCGGCCCGGATCACCTGGGCCACGGCCGATCCGCCGGCGAGCCGGTCCTGATCGAGGACTTCGCCGACCTCGTGGCCGACCTCCACACGGTCGTGGAATCGGCCCGCGCCGACCACCCGGACCTGCCCGTGGTCATGATCGGCCACTCCATGGGCGGCATGATCGCCGCTCGCTACGCCCAGCTCCACGTGCGCGACCTGACCGCCCTGGTGCTCTCAGGCCCGGTGCTCGGCCGCTGGGACGCCCTCAGCGCCCTCCTCGGCTTCGACGAGATCCCCGACGTCCCCATCGACCCGGATACCCTGTCCCGCGACCCGGGGGTCGGCAAGGCCTACAACGAGGACCCGCTCGTCTGGCATGGCCCGTTCAAGCGCCCGACCCTGCTGGCCCTCGACGCGTGCATCCGGCAGATCGGCGAGCACGGCTCGCTGGGCGATCTGCCCACTCTCTGGGTCCACGGCGCGGACGACCAGCTCGTTCCCCTCGACGGCACCCGTACGGGCATCGAGCAGATCCGCGGCACCGACCTCACCGAGCGGATCTTCTTCGGGGCCCGGCACGAGGTCTTCAACGAGACCAACAAGGCCGAGATCCTCACCGAGGTGACCGCCTTCCTCGACCGCGCCCTGCCCGTCCGGTAGGCCCGCGGCAGTTGCATTCCGGATATTTCGGATAGCTCCGGGCATGGCGAAACACGGGACAGAAGATCCTTTGTACGGTTACTGTCACCCTTCGTGTTGATTTGCCCGCCATATCGCGAGCATCCACCGGGAGCGACGATGAACGAAGCGAACAAGTCCGCCAGGGTCACGGAAGTCGACTACATGGACCTCGTGGACGTCCACCCCGACGTTCACCGGGCGACCGAGCCCGACGAGGAGCAGGTGCTCCGGGATCTCTACGGGGAGCCGGACGCCGACGGCGTCTTCCGCGGCGACGGGGAGGACGCCTGATGGGCACGGCCACCGCGATGATCGCCGAGGCCCGCAAATGGCTGGGCACCTCGGGCCGGCCGAACACCCTCACCCGCGCATACGCCTCCCGCCACGGCGACGGCTTCCTCCGCGCCGCCTGGTGCGACATCGCGGTGACCGAATGGGCCCGCCGCTCCGGCAACGCCAAGGCGGTGCTCCCCGCCGGAGACCGCGCGTACACGGTCTGGCACGCGCAGGACTTCCAGAAGATCAAGCGCTGGTACACCGGCACGGCCGCCAACATCGACAAGGCCAAGCCGGGCGACATCGTCTTCTTCGACTGGGGCTCCTCCAACAGCGTCGGCGCGATCGACCACGTCGGCATCGTCGAGAAGGTCCTCGGCGGCGGACGCGTCCAGACCATCGAAGGCAACACCAGCGACGCCTGCAAACGCCGCGTCCGTTCCGCCTCATCGATCGCCGGATACGGCCGCCCCGCCTACAGCCCCTCGTCAGGCGGCACAGCCCCCAACTGGACGGAGACCATGGTGAAGAAGCTCCCCACCCTCAAGCGCGGCGCCAAGGGCGAGGACGTCCAGTCGCTCCAGGGCCTCCTGCACGCGCGCAGCCACACCGAAGTGAAGATCGACGGAGAGTTCGGCGCGTCGACGGAGAAGGCCGTCCGCGCCGTCCAGCGCTGGGGTGGCGTGCTGGACGACGGCGTCGTCGGCCCGTCCACGTGGCCGGTCCTCCTGCGCGTGCACAAGTGAAGCGGTCGGCGCCGCCGAAGGCCTGATTACAGCCCTCGGGAGAACGCCGTCAACGATCTGACCGGCACCGACACCGGCACCGGCCTCGGTGCCGGTCAGATCGGCGATGGCGTCGCCGATCAGAGGCGCTCATCATGAGGCTCGATCCCGATCGGGAGGGAGCCCACCCAGTGCACAGACCACACCTGGCGACCGCCGGCCTCGCGGCCCTGATCGCGGCGGCGCTCGCCCCCACCGCGCACGCCGCCGCAGCCCCGACCCAGCTGACCACCCCGTGGACCGACCAGGTATCCCCTTCCAACGCGCTCCCCGACTATCCCCGTCCCCAGCTCACCCGCGACCGCTGGCGCAACCTCAACGGGACATGGCAGTTCGCCGAGGCGACTCCCGGCCAGGCGCCGCCCATCGGCACCAAGCTCGGCGAACGCGTCCTCGTCCCCTACCCGGTCGAATCCCTGCTGTCCGGCATCCGGCGGCACGTCGACCACATGTGGTACCGCCGCACGTTCACCGTGCCACCGTCCTGGCGCGGCGACCGCCTGCTCCTGCACTTCCAGGCCGTCGACTATCAGAGCACCGTCTACGTGAACGGAACGCGCGTCGCCACCCACACCGGCGGCTACGACGCGTTCAGCGCCGACATCACCGGCGCGCTGCGCGGCACCGGTCCGCAGGAGCTCATCGTCGGCGTCACCGACACCACCGACATCGCCTCCCAGGCAGTGGGCAAGCAGCGCAAACCCGGCGACGGCATCTTCTACACCCCCTCGTCCGGCATCTGGCAGACGGTCTGGATGGAGCCGGTCGCCCCCGCACACGTCCAGCGCCTGGAAACAACGCCCGACCTGGCGTCCGGCACTCTCCGCCTCACCGCCCGCGCCACGGGCGGCAGTTCGGTCGAAGCGGTCGCCTACGCCGGACACCGCGAGGTGGGCCGCGTCTCCGGCGCTCCCGGTGCTGAGCTGCGTGTGCCCGTTCCCCGAGCCCGGCTCTGGACGCCCGACGACCCGTACCTCTACACGCTGCGCGTCCGGCTCCGCGACGGCGCCCGCGTCGTCGACGAGACCGGGTCGTACTTCGGGATGCGTTCGATCGCCAAGGGCCCGGGAGCCGACGGCAAGGTCCGAATGCTGCTCAACGGCAAGCCCGTGATGCACGTCGGCACGCTCGATCAGGGCTTCTGGCCCGACGGCCTCCACACCGCCCCGACCGACGCCGCCCTGCGCTTCGACCTCGACGCGCACAAGCGGCTCGGATTCAACATGGTGCGCAAGCACATCAAGATCGAGCCCGACCGCTGGTACTACTGGGCCGATCGGCTCGGCCTGCTGGTCTGGCAGGACATGCCCGCCACGTTCGCCGGGCACGATCCGCCCCCCGCCGTCAAAACGCAGTACGAGACCGAGATGCGCGCGATGGTCGACCAGCTGCGCAATCACCCCTCGATCGTCATGTGGGTGCCGTTCAACGAAGGCTGGGGTGAATACGAGCCCCGCCGCATCGCCGACGCCGTCAAGTCGTGGGACCCCAGCCGCCTGGTCAACGCCAACAGCGGCGTCAACTGCTGCGACTCGCTGCCCGACGGCGGCGAGGGCGACATCTACGACAACCACACCTACGTCGGCCCCGGCGCTCCCGCCCCCTCCACCGAACGCGCGGTCGTCGACGGCGAGTACGGCGGCCTGGGCCTGCGCGTCGACGGGCACATGTACGACCCCGAACGCGGCTTCGCGTACGAGATGACACCCGACTCGGCCACCCTCACCCGCCGCTTCACCGAACTCCAAGACCGCATGCTGACGATCAAGCAGCGCTGCGCCGTATCCGGCTCGGTCTACACGCAGATCAGCGACGTCGAGAACGAGCTCAACGGCCTCTACACCTACGACCGCAGAGTCCTCAAGATGGACGCTGCCGCCGTCCGCACGGCCAACCGGAAACTCATCACGTCCACAGGCGGCGAGATCCCACCCCTCCCGCCCGGCAGCCCGAACGCCGTCAGCGTCTACCCGTTCAACGAAGGCACCGGCTCAACGACCGAGGACGCAGCCGGCGACCACGACGCCACCCTCATCAACGGTCCAACCTGGACCACCGGCCACTCCGGCTCGGCCCTGCAGTTCAATGCCACGAACCAGTACGCCGACACAGGCGCGGCCATCCTCGACACCACCGGCAGCTACACCGCCGCCGCATGGGTGAAGCTGGACCGCCTGGGCTCGTTCGCCACCGCCGTGAGTCAGGACGGCGGCACCAACAGCGCGTTCTTCCTCCAATACTCAGGAGCCGACAACCGCTTCGCGTTCAGCTTCGCCGGTCTCCGCGCCTTGGCGCCCACCGCTCCCGACCCCGGCCGCTGGTACCACCTGACCGGCGTCCGTGACGCCGCCAACGGCACGCTCACCCTCTACGTGGACGGCCAGAAGGCCGCCACGGCCGCCGCCTGCCTGGGCGACCCGTCCACCGGCCACACTGTGATCGGCCGCGCCCTGTACGGCGGGAACCAGGTCGACTTCTGGCCGGGCGCCCTGGACGAGATCCGCCTCTACGACCGAGCCCTCTCCCCCACCGAAGTAGAGACCCTCTCCAAGTCCGCCAGATAAGTAGCCAGCGCGAATACAAAGGCCCTGAGCCGGTCAGTCCGTGTACGGACTTCCCGGTCTCAGGGCCCTGGCTCGTCAGCCCTTAATGCAGATGAGCTGGCGCAGGTGCGCGACGACCTCGACGAGGTCGGACTGCGCCTCGATCACCGTTTCCAGGTCCTTGTAGGCACCCGGGATCTCGTCGAGCACGCCGCCGTCCTTGCGGCACTCGACGCCCTTGGTCTGCTCGACCAGGTCCTCGACGGTGAACGACTTGCGCGCCTTGTTACGGCTCATCTTGCGGCCCGCGCCGTGGGACGCGGAGTTGAACGAATCCTCGTTGCCCAGGCCGCGCACGATGTAGGTACCGGTCGCCATCGAACCCGGGATGATCCCGAGGTCTCCCTTGCCCGCGCGGATCGCGCCCTTGCGGGTCACGAGCAGCTCGACGCCGTCGTAGACCTCCTCCGCCACGTAGTTGTGGTGGCAGGAGATGACCTCGCCCCACCGGCAGTGCTTCTCGCCGAAGCGGCGCGTGATCACGTTCTGCGCGAGTGCGATCATGACCGCGCGGTTGCGCCGCGCGTACTCCTGCGCCCAGAACAGGTCCCGGCGGTACTCGTCCATCTTTCGCGTGCCGGTCAGGAAGACCGCGAGGTCCTTGTCCGGCAGGTCCTGGTTGTGCGGAAGCTTCTGGGCGGCCTCGACGTGCTGTTCCGCGAGCTCCTTGCCGATGTTCCGCGACCCGGAATGCAGAACGAGCCAGATCTCGCCCGAATCATCCGCACAAAGCTCAAGGAAGTGGTTGCCGCCGCCAAGGCTGCCCATTTGCGCACGGGCTCGACCAAAACGGCCGCGGACTCCGGGGTGAAGGTCGTCGAAGTCCTTCCAGAAGTCGTACCAGCCGCGTTCCTTGAGGCCAGGGAGTGCGGACGGGTCCACCGGCTCCTTGTGGGAGTAGCGGCCGACCGGGATCGCCTTTTCGAGGCGGCTGCGCAGGCCCGCGAGGTCATCGGGCATGTCGTCGACCGTGAGGCTCGACTTGACCGCGGTCATGCCGCAGCCGATGTCGACGCCGACCGCGGCCGGCGAGACCGCGTCCCGCATCGCGATGACGGACCCGACGGTCGCACCCTTGCCGTAGTGCACGTCAGGCATGACCGCGAGGCCTTCGATCCAGGGAAGGCCCGACACGTTCTTGAGCTGGTCGAGCGCCTGGTCCTCAACGGTGGCCGGGTCGGTCCAGAGGCGGATTGGAACACGGCCGCCCTTGAGCGTCTGGTACGGCATCACCTGCTCCTCTCCGTTGTGAGGGATCCGAACCGTGATCTATGACGCCAGAGATCACCGATCCGGTTCAACTCATTTTCCCTCGTCCTCGGGCTGGGGGACGCTGCGGGTCTCGCCGGTTCGGTGGGTCAGGCCGCGGGAGTCCAGGTGGTGGAGGAGGGCCATGGCCACGCGGCGGGTGGTGTTGAGGGCTTGGCGGGCCTGGCTGACGGTGAAGGGCTGCGGGAGGGTCTTGAGGATTCTGAGGGCCTCGTCGTCGGCGCCCGGGAGGAGGACGATGCCGTCGGGGAGGCGGAGGATGGCGCCTGTTCGTTCGGCCGCCGCGATGACGTGCGAGGTGAGGCCCAGGTCAGTGAGGCGGTCGGCTGTCGGGGCGCCGAACGGAGACGTGCCCAGATCGGCGGTCAGGCGTTTGACGGCGTCGGCGGCCTGGGGCGGGAGGCCCGTGTCGGGGCCGTAGACGCGGCCTTCGGTCAGGCGGAGGGGCGGACGGACCAGCGAGGCGACCAGCTGGCGGGAGGGGAGGCCCAAGCGGAGGCGGAGGGCTTCGACGGGGATGCCCGGGGCCAGAGGGTGGGCGGCTGCGTGCTCAGCCAGCTCGTCCGTGAGTTTGTGGTGGAGCTCCTCCCAGTACGCCGGGTCCGCCAGCCACTCTGTGCCGAGCGGGACGGCGTCCGGGGGCGGGGTGCAGCCCATGATGCTGAGGTCGTCACGGCGCAGGACACCGCGGCGGCGCAACACGAGCTTGCCGCCAGGGCGGTTGGGCCATGATGCGAGCTCACGGGCGCGCGCCGCCCCCGCGCCGCGGCGGACGAGGGTGGGTGGGCGGACGTCCAGGATGCCCACCCCAGCGACGGCGCGGCGGCCGGGGTCGCGGAGGAGGGCGACGTCGCCGACGTGGAGGGGCAGGCGGGCGTTCAGGGTGAGGCGTGCGGTGTCGGGGCCGAGGGGGCGCAGGCGGACGGGCGTCGCGGACGAGCCGAGGTGCAGGATCATCTGGCGGGCGAGCCGGCCGGAGGGTTCGTCGGAGGAGACGCGCACGTCGATGCAGGTCGTGAACGTCCACTTGCCTGGAGTGACCAGGGCCATTCCGCGCTCGATGCGGTCGCGGTCGACGCCGCGGAGGTTGAGGGCGACGCGAGCGACGCCGCTGACGGTTTCTTGCGGTTCCTTGGCTGATTCCAGTGCGCGGACGCGGACGCGTTCACCGGCGGGCATGAGGAGGAGTTCGTCGCCCACGGTGATGGTGCCTGCGGCGAGCGTGCCGGTGACGACGGTGCCGCTGCCGGCGATAGTGAACGCCCGGTCGATCCAGAGCCGTACGGGCGCCTCGGGGTCGGGCACCGGGAGGCGGGCCGCGAGGCGGTCGAGCGCGGCGGTCAGCTCGGGCAGTCCGGCGCCGGTGGTGGCGCTGACGGTGACCGCCTCGCAGGCCCGCAGGGTCGTTTTGGCCAGGCGCTCGCGGGCTTGGCGCAGTGCGAGCTTGGGGTCCGCCACGTCTGAACGGGTGATGACGAGGACGCCGTGGCTGACTCCAAGGGCGTCGATGGCCGCCAGGTGCTCTTCTGTTTGCGGCATCCACCCCTCGTCGGCGGCCACCGCCAGGAGGACGGCCGGGACGGGGCCGACTCCGGCGAGCATGGTGGTGACGAACTTCTCGTGGCCCGGGACGTCGACGAAGGCGAGTTGCTCCCCGGAGGGGAGGGTCGTCCACGCGAAGCCCAGGTCCAGGGTCAGGCCGCGGCGGCGTTCCTCGGCGAGCCGGTCGGGCTCCATGCCGGTGAGCGCGCGGACGAGGGTCGACTTGCCGTGGTCGACATGGCCGGCGGTGGCGACGACCTGCATCAGACCTCTGCTTCCTTGGACGCGAGGACGGCGACCTGGAGGGGGCCGTCGTCGGCGGGGCCGGTGGAACGAAGGTCGAGCAGGAGCCGGCCGTTCTCGATACGGCCGATGACCCTCCGGGCACGGAGCGGGGATTCATAGGTGGCGGGGAGCGAGATCGCGGCACTGGGCAGGTCCACGCCGGGCGCACCCCCGCCGCCGACCGCGGCGGTCGTGTCGACTGCGAGGGCGTCGATGCCTTGGGCGGCCATGTCCTTGGCGAGGACTTCGGCGCGGGCGCGCAGATCCCGTACCGGGGTGTGGAGCATGCGGTCCACGGGAGGGCGGGGCCCGCGAAGGGTGGCTTCGAGCGCGGCGAGCGTGAGCTTGTCGACGCGGAGTGCGCGGTAGAGGGGATGGCGGCGAAGCTGCTCGACGCGGTCGCGTTTGCCGAGGATCAGCCCGCCTTGGGGGCCGCCGAGCAGCTTGTCAGCGCTGGCGGTGACCAGGTCGGCACCGGCGTTGAGCACGGTGGTCGCGTCGGGCTCGTCTGGCAGCGCCGGATCCGGCGCGAGGAGGCCGGAGCCGATGTCGACGACCAGGGGGACGTCGAAGGCGGCCAGGGCGTCGACCGGGGCCGACGCGGTGAAGCCCTCGATCCGGAAGTTCGACGGGTGGACCTTGAGGATGAAGCCGGTGCCGGGCCCGATCGCGGCGGCGTAGTCGCCGGCCGTCGTGCGGTTGGTGGTGCCGACCTCGCGGAGCCGGGCACCGGTCGTCTCCAGCAGGTCGGGCAGGCGGAACCCGTCGCCGATCTCGACCATCTCGCCGCGGCTGATGATGATCTCGCGGCCCGCCGCGAGCGCGGTGGCCGCGAGGACGAGCGCGGCGGCGTTGTTGTTCACGATCTGGACGGCCTCAGCGGCTGGGCACGCCTCCCGGAGGGCCGCCAATGTGCCGCCGCCGCGCGGGCCACGCCGACCAGTGGCCAGGTCGTACTCGACGTCGGCGCAGCCGGCGGCAGCGGTGAGCGCGGTGCGGGCCGCGTCGGAGAGCGGCGCCCGGCCGAGGTTGGTGTGCAGCAGGACACCGGTGGCGTTGATGACGGGCCGCAGCGTGGTCGCGTGCTCGGGCAGCTCCGCCAGCGCGGCCTCGGCGACCGCGGCGGGCGGGATCTCGCCGTTGCGGACCCGCTGCTGGGCCGCACCGACCGCGCACTTCACGATCGCCCGGCCGAGCCGCTCGGCTGCGTGCGCCAGCCGGGGGTCGGCCATGACGGCGTCGGTACGGGGAACCTGTCTCCGTGGGTCCACGCCAAGCCACCTTATGGACGCCGGGGCCTCCGGTGAAAGCCGATCGTGCTCACACTCTGAGATCAGCGCCCGAAGCGCGAAAAGTGTCACAGTACGCGCCGGAAGGGCTACCAAGCGGAGCTTGTCCATTGATGGTGGCGGGTGGGGGCTGGAGGACGGTTACAGATTCGCACTACTTTTTGTTCGCCCTACTTCGGCACTATGCCGAAGTGGTCTCGTTCGGCAGCGTGCGCCACGAAGTCGTCCACCATCCGGTGCACCAGCGTGGCGAGCAGGCGGCGATCCTCCCCTGACCACTCCGACAGCGCCTCGTCCATCCAGCGCCGGCCGACGGCGCGCAGGCACTCGACGGCGTCGCGGCCCGAATCGCGGAGGCGGATCCGCTGGGCACGCCGGTCATCGGGGTCGGGTACCCGTTCCACGTAGCCGGCCTTCTCCAGGCGTTGCAGCTGGCGGGTGACGTGCGGCGCCTCGACGGCCAGGCGGGCCGCCAGCTCGCCCGGGCGCATGGGCCCGTCCGCGTCCGCGAGCAGGCGCAGCAGCGGCACCGCGGCGCGGTCGACCGGCACGCCGGCGGCGGCGACGGTCCGGTCGTGCTGCTTGGCGCGGGTGAGCAGATGGGAGATGCGGGTGAGGGCCCGCTCGATCTCCGCGATGTCTGCGGGAACGTCGTCCCGCGCCTGGCGTGAGGGCATGTGATCAAGCCTACTGTCTATTTACTTAACTTAAGTAAGTACAATCGCGATCATGTCGTCCGCTCCCCCCACCGAGGTCTCCGTGCACACCGGACCCTCCGGCCAGACCGCGCATGCCGGGCTCACCCTCCTCGCGCTCGCCACGGCCGGGGCTGTCGTCTCGGTACAGCAGACCCTGGTGATCCCGCTGCTGCCCCGCCTCATGACCCAGTTCGATGCCTCGGTCACGTCGGTGACGTGGGTGTTCACCGCCTCCCTGCTCGCCGGGGCGGTGGCCACGCCGCTGCTGTCGCGCTTCGGTGACATGTACGGCAAGAAGAAGATGATCCTCGTGACGATGGGCCTGCTGGTGGCGGGCTCGGTCATCTGCGCGCTGTCGGGCTCGCTCGGCGTCCTCATCGCGGGACGGGCGCTCCAGGGCACCTCGGCGGCGATGATCCCGCTGGCCATCGGGATGATCCGGGACACCTTCCCGCCGGAGCGCGTGACCACCGCGATCGGGATCGTCAGCGCCACCATGGGCGTGGGCGGCACGATCGGGATGATCGTCACCGGCCTCGTCGCCGACCACGTGACCGGCCACCATCCGATGTTCTGGATCGCGGCCGGCCTGGCCGCCGCCGGCCTGGTGCTGATCGCGTTCAGCGCGCCGGACGTCGGCGGGCGCACCGGCGGGCGGCCCGACCTGCTCGGCGCGGCGGTGCTGGCGGGGTGGCTGGTCTGCCTGCTGATGGCCATCAGCGTGGGCAACAGCTGGGGATGGTCGTCGGCCGGGGTGCTGGGCCTGTTCGCGGGCTCGGCGATCCTGTGCGCGCTGTGGGTGCTGGTCGAGCTCCGCGTGCGCGAGCCGCTCGTCCGGCTTGGCCTGCTCATCGGGCCCAAGTCGCTGTCGGCCAACATCGCCTCGGTCCTGCTCGGTTTCTCGATGTTCGCCGCGTTCACGCTGATCTCCAACTTCGTCCAGTCCCCCAAGGACGAGGTCGGATACGGCCTCAGCGGCTCGGTCCTGGACGTCGGCCTCTACATGCTGCCGAGCACCGTCACGATGCTGATCTTCTCCTCGCTGGCCGGGCGCGTCGCGGCCCGCGTGGGCCCCGCCTTCACGCTGGCCATCGGCTCGTTCTTCGCCGGGCTGAGCTACCTGTGGCTGGCGGTGTCGAACGCGCACGGCTACGACATGCTCGCCTTCAGCGCACTGCAGGGTGTCGGGTTCGGCATCGCGTACGCGGCGCTCGGCACGCTCGCCGTCCAGCATGTGCCGATGGACCAGAGCGGCATCGCGAGCGGGATCAACTCGCTGGTCCGCACGACCGGCGGCAGCATCGCGGGCGCCGTGACGGCGGCGGTCCTCAGCGGCCGCACGATCGCCGGCACGTCCGTGCCGACGCTCGGCGCCTACGAGTTGTGCTTCTTCATCGTCGCCGCCGGCGCGGCCCTGGCCGCCGCGGTCGCCGTGGTGCACGGTCTCCGCCACGGACCTCGGACCTCTTGACTAACCGGCCTCCGGACCGACCCAATAGGGGGACGCCCCGAATGGGCAATTGGGGCGCAGGACTCTGTGGAACAGGGAAGCAGGGCACCTGAACCGGAGGTTGACATGGGCGCCTACGCGGCCGCGTACGAACGCAGCATCGCCGACCCCACCCGGTTCTGGGGGCTCGCCGCGCGCGACGTCCGGTGGCTCGTGCCGCCGGACCGGGTGCTCGACGACGGGGCGCCGCCGTTCTACCGCTGGTTCACCGGCGGTGAGCTCAACACGTGCGACAACGCGCTGGACCGGCATGTGGAGGACGGCCGCGGCGACCAGGCCGCGCTGATCTACGACAGCCCGGTCACCGGCACCGTCGCGACCTACACCTACCGCCAGCTGACCGAGCTGGTGGCGCGGTTCGCCGGCGCCCTGCGCGAGCTCGGCGTCGACCGCGGCGACCGGGTGGTCATCTACCTGCCGATGATCCCGGAGGCGGTCATCGCCATGCTCGCCTGCGCCCGGCTGGGCGCGGTGCACTCGGTGGTGTTCGGCGGGTTCGCGGCCAAGGAGCTGGCGGTACGGATCGACCATGCGCGGCCCAAGGTCGTCGTTTCGGCGTCCTGCGGCATCGAGGGCGGCCGGATCATCGCGTACAAGCCGCTGCTGGACAAGGCGCTGGAGCTGGCCACCCACAAGGTCGACCGGTGCGTCGTCCGGCAGCGTCCGCAACTGCACGCCGATCTGGCCCGGCCACGCGACATCGACTGGGACGAGGCGGTCGCGCGGGCGGTGCCCGCGGACTGCGTCCCGGTCGCCGCCACCGACCCGCTCTACATCCTCTACACGTCGGGCACCACCGGCCGCCCCAAGGGCGTGGTCCGTGACAACGGCGGGCACGCCGTGGCGCTGCGCTGGTCGATGGAGAACATCTACGGCGTCGGTCCAGGTGATGTGTTCTGGGCGGCCTCCGACGTCGGCTGGGTCGTCGGCCACTCCTACATCGTGTACGCGCCGCTGCTCACCGGGTGCACGACCGTCCTGTACGAGGGCAAGCCCGTCGGCACACCGGACGCCGGGGCCTTCTGGCGGGTCGCCTCGCAGCACCGGGTCAAGGCGCTCTTCACCGCCCCCACCGCCATCCGGGCCGTCAAGAAGGAGGACCCGGACGGGGCGTTGCTCGCCGGGTACGACCTGTCGGCCATGGACACCCTCTTCCTGGCCGGAGAGCGGCTGGACCCCGACACCTACCACTGGGCGGCACGGGTGCTGGACAAGCCGGTCATCGACCACTGGTGGCAGACCGAGACCGGCTGGCCCATCGTGGCGAACCTGCGGGGCCTGGAGCCGATGCCGGTGAAGCCCGGCTCCCCCACCGTGGCGGTGCCCGGGTACGACGTGCGGGTGCTGGCGCCGGACGGCACCAGCGCCACCCCCGGCACCGACGGCGACATCGTGGTCCGGCTGCCCCTGCCGCCGGGCACCCTCTCCACGTTGTGGCAGGACGATGAGCGCTTCGTCGAGTCCTACCTCACCCGCCATCCCGGGCACTACCTCACCGGCGACGGCGGACGCGTCGACGCGGACGGCTACGTCTGGGTCATGGGCCGCACCGACGACGTCATCAACGTGGCGGGGCACCGGCTGTCCACCGGCACGATGGAAGAAGTCATCGCGGCACACCCGGCGGTGGCCGAATGCGCCGTGATCGGCGTCCAGGACGAGCTCAAGGGCCAGGTGCCCTGCGGCCTGGTCGTGCTCAAGAGCGGCGCCGACGTGGACCGGGCGACCCTCCGCGGCGAGCTGGTGGCGATGGTCCGCGAGCAGGTCGGACCGGTCGCCGCGTTCAAGGAGATCTCGGTCGTGCCGGCCCTGCCCAAGACCCGCTCGGGCAAGATCCTTCGCGGCGCGATGCGCGGCATCGCCGACGGCCACGACGTGACGGTGCCCTCGACGATCGAGGACCCGGCCGTGCTCGACGAGCTCCGGCCCGTCCTGCGGCCACCGACCGGCCGGCTTCCCCAGTAGTCCGAGATTCAGAAGTCCGCCGAATTCAGTAGTTCGCGGACTTCCTGGGCCAGAACGCAGCCACCAGGTAGACGCCGACCACCGCGAAGCCGATCTGGAAGAGCGTCTCCCAGAAGTTCCATCCGGAGGTCTTCAGGTCGAACAGGTGCGCGAGGCCCGTCCCGGCGAACGCGGCGATGATGCCGACGGCGACGGTGAGCCAGACGGGCATGCTCTGCTTGCCCGGCACGATCAGTCGCCCGATGGCACCGATGATGGCCCCGAAGACAAGGGCGGTGATAATCCCCCCGATGGTCATTTCCGCTCCCTCGGTCGTATGGTCTCCGCTCCACCCGACAGCGGAGCGCCACCGGGTGAATACCCAAGGTCAGGATCATTGACACGAACGGGGCGCATCAGGACCGGACCAGCGCCCAGGCCGGCCTAGCGCACTACGAGGGTGTGCCTGCCTCGCCCGACCAGCTCGCCCACCACGGGGGCGCCGGGGATCTCACCCGCGACCAGGAGGCCGCCGGAGGTCTGCGCGTCGGCCAGCAGCAGCCGTTCGGCCTCGGCGATCCGGCCGAAGTCGGTGTGCGGCGCGACCCAGGCGAGGTTGCGCCGCGAGCCTCCCGGGATGAAGCCGTCGCGCACCGCGTCGCGGGCACCGTCCAGGTAGGGCACGGCGGCCGCGTTCACCACGGCCGTGACACCGCTCGCGCGCGCCAGCTTGTAGAGGTGCCCGAGAAGGCCGAAGCCGGTGACGTCGGTGGCGCAGCGGATACCGCGTTCAAGGGCGAGCCGGCCCGCCACCGCGTTCAGCGTGGTCATGACCTCGACGGCCTGGCCGAACACCTCTCCGGTGGCCTTGTGGCGGGCGTTCAGCACGCCGATGCCGAGCGGTTTGGTCAGCGACAGCGGGGTCCCCGGGCGTCCCGCGTCCAGCCGGAGCAGGCGGCCGGGGTCGGCGATCCCGGTGACGGCAAGGCCGTACTTGGGCTCCGGGTCGTCGATGCTGTGGCCGCCCGCGATCGGGCAGCCCGCCAGGGCCGCGACGTCACGGCCACCGCGCAGCACCTCCTTGGCCACCGCCCACGGCAGCGCGTCCCGCGGCCAGCCCAGGAGGTTGATCGCCATGATGGGCTCGCCGCCCACCGCGTAGACGTCCGAGAGCGCGTTGGCCGCCGCGATCCGGCCCCAGTCGTAGGCGTCGTCGACCACCGGGGTGAAGAAGTCGGCGGTGGAGACGACCGCGCGGTCCCCCTCGATCCGGAGCACGGCGGCGTCGTCCCCGTCCGCGGCGCCCATCAGGAGCGCGTCCGGAACGGCCGCTCCGGAGAGCCCGGCGACGGCCTCCTCGAGCTCTCCCGGGGGGATCTTGCAGGCACATCCCCCGCCGCGGGCGTACTGGGTCAGGCGAAGGCCGGCCGGCACGGAGTCCACAGCGGGAACCTATCCCACCATCCACCTAAATGATCAAGGAGCGGACGGTGCCGGTCCGGCTACACACGGACCACATCCGGCCGCGACCAGCAGGGCGGCCCGTTCGCACCGCCTCACAGACCCTTCCCCGAAAACCATGAACCCTTGCCCGAACCCCGTTCGGCATGATGCGATTCTGCCCTGCAAGTAACCAGTTACTTCCGCGAAGGGCGCGCATATGGACGAGGCCGGAATCCCCGACGGACAGACGATCTGCACGAGGCTGGCCGCCACCGCGCGAGAGCACGGCGACCTGGCCGCCTACTCCGATCGCGACGGCGCCGGATGGCGGACGCTGAGCTGGGGCGAGACGCGGCGGCGGGCGCTGGAGACGGCCGCCGGATTCGCCGCACTGGGCCTGGAACCCGGCGACGTGGTGGCGCTGATGATGCCCAACCGGTCCGAGCACATCCTTGCCGATCTGGGGGCGATGCACGCGGGAGGCGTGCCGTCGACCGTCTACGCGACCCTGGCACCCGATCAGATCGGCTTCGTCGCACGCGACTGCTCGGCCACGTACGCCGTCCTGGACGGGCAGGACCAGCTCGGCCGGTGGCTGCCGGTCCTGGACGAGCTGCCCGCGCTGCGCAAGGTCATCGTGGTGGACGCGGCGGCGTGCCCGCCCGGCGAGAGGTTCATGACCTGGCAGGCGTTCAGCGAACTCGGCCGTGAGCGCCTGGCGGCCGACCCCGCCGCCGTCGACCGCCGCTGGCAGGCGGTCACGCCGTCCGGCACCGCGACGCTGCTCTACACCTCGGGCACGACCGGCGACCCCAAGGGTGTGATCATCACGCACTCGATGGCGTTGCACGAGTGCGCCATGGTGGAGCGCAGCTCGGTCCTGCCCGAACGGAGCGTCGGCATCTCCTACCTGCCGTTCGCGCACATCGCCGACCGGGTGCTCAGCTACTACCTGCCGGTCACCCGCGCCTCGCACGTGTACTTCTGCCCGGACCCGGCACAGCTCACCACCGTGCTCCGCGAGGTCCGGCCACACTCGTTCTTCGGCGTGCCCCGGGTCTGGGAGAAGATCATGGCGGGTGTCCAGGCGGTGCTGGCGGGCGAGCAGGACGAGGCGAAGAAGGCCGCGGTCCACGGTGCGCTGGACGTCGGCCGCCGATACGTGACCAGCCTGGAGTACGGCAACACCACCCCGCCGGAGCTGGCCGCCGCGTTCGAACGTACCGACGCCGCCGTGCTCACCCCGATGCGCGCGCTGCTCGGCCTCGACCGGGTGGGCCAGGCCTCCAGCGCCGCCGCGCCGCTGCCGGAGGAGGTCGCGCGGTTCTTCGCCGGGCTGGGTCTCAAGATCTTCGACGCGTACGGCATGACCGAGACGACCGGGGCCGTCACGGCCAACCTCAGCGACTCGTTCAAGCTCGGCACGGTCGGCCGCGCGTTCGACGGCGTGGAACTGCGGCTGGCCGAGGACGGCGAGATCCTCGTGCGCGGCGCCACCTGCACACCTGGCTACCTCGGCCGGCCCGAGGCGACCGCGGAGCTGCTCGACCAGGACGGCTGGGTGCACACCGGCGATCTCGGTGTGCTGGACGAGGACGGCTTCCTCACGGTCGTCGACCGCAAGAAGGAGCTCATCATCACCGCGGGCGGCGAGAACATCGCCCCGTCGATGATCGAGAACATGCTCAAGGAACATCCGCTGGTCGGCCAGGCGCTCGCGTACGGCGACCGGCGGCCCTACGTGGTCGCGCTGGTGACCCTGGACGGCGAGGTCGCGCCCGTCTGGGCGGCGGCGCACGGCGCCGACACCGCCGATCTGGCGGCCCTCGCCGAGCACCCGCTGGTCGTGGCGGAGGTCGCCCAGGCGGTCGAGGACGCCAACGCCCGCCTGGCCCGCGTCCAGCAGGTCAAGAAGTGGCGGCTGCTGCCCGCCGAGTGGACCGCCGAGAGCGAGGAGCTGACGCCGACCCTCAAGCTCAAGCGCCGCGTCGTCCACGGCAAGTACGGGGACGCCATCGAGGATCTCTACAGGTGAGCGGCGTACGGTGGGGTCACGTCGACCGGCGCGGATGACGGTGCCCGGCGGCGCCGAGCTGCTCGATCTGGACGGCAAGGCACGGGCCGCCCTTCGCCCCGGGGGCACATCGGGAGTACGGTCACGACATGGGGCGGATCACGGTGCGCAAGCCGGTGCTGCGGCTGAGCACCGCCGGGGTGCGCGGGCAGCGGCCCGACACGCTGGCGGTGGAGGAGCCACTCGAGATCCGGGTCGGCGGCCGGCCACTGACCATCACGATGCGGACACCGGGCGATGATTTCGATCTTGTGGCGGGGTTCCTGGCGGCCGAGGGGGTCATCGCCGGGGCGGCCGACCTCGCGGGCATGCGCTACTGCGCCGACACCCATGAGCAGAACACTCTCGACGTGGTCCTCGCGGCAGGTGTCAGGCCGCCGGACACGCTGCTGGAACGTGCCTTCACCACGACGAGCGCGTGCGGGGTCTGCGGCAAGGCCAGCATCGAGGCGCTGCGCGCGGACCGCCCGTACGACGTCGCGGCCGACGACGTGGAGCTCACCCCCAAGGTCCTCGCCGGGCTGCCGGACCGGCTGCGCGAGTCGCAGCAGGTGTTCGACCGCACCGGCGGCCTGCACGCGGCCGGGCTCTTTGACCCGGCGGGCGGCCTCCTGGCCGTCCGGGAGGACGTGGGGCGGCACAACGCGGTCGACAAGGTCGTGGGCTGGGCGCTGCGCGCGGGTCTCCTCCCGCTGACCGGCCGGATCCTCATGGTGAGCGGCCGCGCGTCGTTCGAGCTCACGCAGAAGGCGATGCTGGCCGGGATCCCCGTGCTGGCGGCCGTTTCGGCGCCGTCCTCGCTCGCGGTCGAGCTGGCCGAGGACGCCGGGATGACCCTGATCGGCTTCCTGCGCGGCGAGACCATGAACGTCTACACGGGTGCGCAGCGCGTGACCGTCTGATCATCACGCGCGATCATTCACGGTGAACGGGCGTTTTTGTCATCCGCCGATGAAGACCGGCCGGTAACTTGTGGGCCCGAAGGCAAGAAAGCGCAGCGGTCCCACTAGTTCACTGGCGTGCCAGCAGTCCATTCGGCGATTTCCTCGCCGGGACGCCGAAAGACGATCATGAATTCGTCGATTCGGTGCTCGTGTACTGCTCCAGTGACCAGGCGCGCCGGTATGAGGAGCGGAAATGGCAGGGCCTCCCGAAGCGGGATCGATGGTCGAGATCGACGAGCGCCACCCCCGTATCCAGCCCAGACGCGTCTCGTTCGACTGGGAGAAGACGCCCCTGCACTGGATCCCCGGCGACCCGGTCGCGACGCACATGATCAATTCCTTCCACATCGTCCTGCCTGAAGGCGAGAAGTGGTTCATCCAGTGCGTCAAAGATGCGATGCCGCACATCAAGGACGAGAAACTCCTCTCGGAGATCAAAGGATTCATCGGCCAGGAGATGGTGCACGCACGATCCCACCAAGGTGTGCTGACCCAGCTTCTGGAAGTCAACGGGATCGACGTCTCCAAGATCACTGAACCCGCGGCCCAGGGCAACGCCGACCGCCCGGCCCAGATGGCGGCGCTCAAGGAGAGGTCGCCGCGCCTGTGGCGGCTGCGCCTCCAGTTCGAGCTGGCCGCCGTCGCCGCCATCGAGCACTACACCGCCGTGCTCGGCCAGTGGATCATGGACAACGACCGGCTGGACGAGGCCGGCGTGGACCCGACGATGCTGGACCTGCTGCGCTGGCACGGCGCGGAGGAGGTCGAGCACCGCTCCGTCGTGTTCGACGTCTTCCAGCAGATGGGCGGCAAATACCCGATGCGCGTGGCCGCCTGGGCGGTCTCCCTGTTCTTCCTCACGTGGGCCGTGATGGGCGGCGGGATCTACCTGCTGAAGCAGGACCCCACCATCAAGCGCAAGGTGACGTTCCCGCGTGTCTACCGCTCGTACCGCAAGGCCGTGCGCAAGGGCCACATGCCGGGGATCCTCAAGCTGCTGCTCGGCGAAGCGCCCGTCTACCTCAAGCCGTCGCACCACCCGTCGCAGATTTGCTCCACCCCGCAGGCGCTCGAATACCTCCTGAAGTCGCCAGCAGCCCAAGCGGGGGGCTACGACCCGTACTGATCCAGATCCCTCCCCGCCACGTGCGGGACAGGCGCTTCAGAAGCCCCGGCCGGGCCAACGCCCGGCCGGGGCTTCGGCTTGGGTGATGGGTGCCACACCGTCTCGCCTTGACCGAGGTTGCGGAACAGCGGTTAATTAACGATGTGTCCAATAGCGCTGGGTCGCACGTAGGGGAGACCGCATGAGCACGCCGCACAAGACGAGCCCGCACAAGACGGCGCGACGGGTCCGCGGTGACGGAGTCGACCTCGCCGTCTTCGAGCAGGGCGACCGCTCCCGGCCGACCGTGCTCCTGATGCACGGCTACCCCGACACCCACGCCGTCTGGGACGAGGTGACCGACCGTCTGGCGGCGCGCTATCACGTGGTCCGCTACGACGTGCGGGGTGCGGGCGCCTCGTCACGCCCGTTCGGCCGCAAGCGCTACACGTTCGACTACCTGATGGCCGACATGCGTGCGGTGCTGGACGCCACGTGCCCGGACCGGCCCGTGCACCTCGTCGGTCACGACTGGGGCTCCCTCCAGGCGTGGGAGGCCGTCTGCACGATGCCCGAGCGGTTCGCCTCGTTCACCTCGATGTCCGGTCCCTGCTTGGACCACGTGGGGCACTGGATGCGCGGCAAGCTCAGCCGGCCCACACCGCGCAACCTCAAGCACGCGGCGGGACAGAGCGTGCGGTCCTGGTACATCTACTTCTTCCAGACCCCGGTCGTGCCCGAGGTGATGTGGCGGGCCGGGCTGACCAAGCCGTTCACCCGCGCCCTGGAGATCGGCGAGGGCGTCAAGCCGCGCGAGGGGCACCCGGCGCGCACGTTCGCCCGCGACGGGGCCGCCGGCGTCGGCCTCTACCGGGCCAACCTGCTCCAGCGGCTCCGCAAGCCGCGCGACCGCCGCACTGCGGTGCCGACGCAGGTGATCGTGCCGACCAAGGACCTGTTCGTCTCGCCGCACCTGGTGGGCGGCCTGCAAGACCGCGTGCCCAACCTGTCGCTCCGCACGATCGCGGCGGGGCACTGGGTGCCGCGCAGCCACCCCGAGGTCGTCGCCCGGTGGATCACCGAGCACATCACCGCGGTGTCGGGCGGCCCGCTCACCGCGGCCGAGTCACGCGCGCTGCGCCGGGCCCAGGTGAGCCGCGAGCGGCGCCCGTTCGATGGGTCGCTGGTCGTCGTCACCGGCGCGGGCAGCGGCATCGGCCGCGCGACCGCGCTGGCGTTCGCCGACAAGGGCGCCGAGGTGGTGGCCGCGGACCTCGATCTGGCCACCGCGCAGCACACCGCCGAGCTCGCCGGGCTGCTCGGCCGCGGCGCGCACGCCTTCCAGATCGACGTCTCGGACCCGGTCGCGATGGAGGACTTCGCCAAGTCGGTGCTGCACGAGCACGGCGTGCCCGAGGTGGTGGTCAACAACGCCGGGGTCGGCATGGCGGGCGGGTTCCTCGACCACTCGGCGGAGGACTGGCGGCGGGTCCTGGACGTCAATCTGTGGGGTGTCATCCACGGCTCGCGGCTGTTCGGCGCGCAGATGGTGGAGCAGGGCCAAGGCGGGCACATCGTCAACACCGCCTCCGCCGCGGCGTTCACCCCCTCGCGCGCGCTCCCCGCGTACGCCACCAGCAAGGCGGCGGTGCTCATGCTCTCCGAGTGCCTGCGCGCCGAACTGGCGGGCAAGGGCATCGGAGTCAGCGCCATCTGCCCGGGCGTCGTCAACACCAACATCACGCGTACGTCGCGGTTCGTCGGCCGGTCAGAAGAGGAGGAGAGCAAGAGCCAGGAACGGGCGGCACGCGCCTACGCCTTGCGCAACTTCGGCCCGGAGGGCGTCGCCAAGGAGATCGTGGCGGCGGTGCAGAAGAACCGCGCCGTCGCTCCCGTCACCCCGGAGGCCCGGCTGAGCTATCTCACGTCCCGTTTCTCGCCGCGAGTGATGCGTCTGCTCGCCCGCTTCGACGTCGGCTAGCTGGGTTGCCCTGGCAGGTCAGGTCCACCACGGGACGCGGTGGCCGTCAAGCTCGTGGGCGGTGTGGATCAGCGGCACATGGCTGAACGCCTGCGGGAAGTTGCCCACCAGGCGGCCGGTCCTGGGGTCGTACTCCTCCGCCAGCAGGCCCACGTCGTTGCGGAGCGACAGCAGCCGCTCGAAGAGCTGCCGCGCCTCGTCCTCGCGGCCGATGAGCCGCAGGCCGTCGGCGAGCCAGAACGAGCACGCCAGGAACGCGCCCTCCTCGCCCGTCAGGCCATCGGACGACTCGCCCTCCCGGGTCGGGTACCGCCGGACGAACCCGTCGGGCGCGAGCTCCCGCTGGACGGCCTCGATCGTTCCGACCACGCGCGGATCGTCCGCCGGGAGAAAGCCCAGCTGGGGCATCAGAAGCAGGGCGGCGTCGACCTCCTTGGAGCCGTACGACTGGGTGAACGTACCGCGGACGGGATCGAAGCCCTTGGCGCACACGTCCCGGTGGATACGGTCGCGCAGCCGGCGCCAGTGATCGACCGGCCCGGGTCGCCCGAACTCCTCCGAGAGCTTGATGGCGCGGTCGAACGCGACCCAGCACATCATCTTGGAATGCACGAAGTGGCGCCGGTCACCCCTGATCTCCCAGAGCCCCTCGTCGGGCTCCTCCCATCGCGCCTCCACGTACGCGAGCAGCGAGTCCTTCATCGCAGCGATCTCCGGCGCCGGCGGCAGGCCCGCCTTGCGCGCGAGGTAGAGCGTGCTGATCACCTCGCCCGGGACGTCCATCTGGAGCTGGGCCGCGGCGGCGTTGCCCACCCGTACGGGCCGCGAGTCCTCATACCCGCCGAGCCATCCGACCTCCCACTCGGGGAGCCTCCGCTCCCCCGCCACCCCGTACATGATCTGGACGTCCTCGGGGGCGCCGGCGACGGCCCGCAGCAGCCACTGCCGCCAGGCGTCCGCCTCCAGGGTGCAGCCGCTGCGCAGGAGCGCGTCCAGTGTCATGGCCGCGTCACGCAGCCAGCAGAACCGGTAGTCCCAGTTGCGGATGCCGCCGATCGTCTCCGGGAGTGACGTGGTGGGCGCCGCGACGATGCCGCCGGTGGGCGCGTAGGTGAGCGCCTTGAGCGTGATCAGAGAGCGGATGACGGCGTCACGGTAGGTGCCCTCGTAGGAGAACTTGCCGACCCACGTGTTCCACTCCTCCTCGGTCTCCTCCAGCGCGTGCAGGGCGTCGACCGGCCTGGGCGCCGGAAGGTGGGACGGATGCCAGGTGAGCACGAACGGGATCCGCTCCCCCGCACGCACGGTGAACTCCGCGGTGTGCGTGAAATCGTGGCCCGCCACCTTGATCGGGCTTCGCAGCCAGATCGAGTCCGGACCGGCGATCCCGGCGAGCTGGCCGCAGGACTGGTGCATCCAGGGCACGCGGTGGCCGTAGTCGAACCGCAGCCGCAGGTCCATCATCATGCCGACCTCGCCCGAGAGCCCCTCCACGATCCGCACGACGTCGGGCGCCTCACCGCGGTGCGGCATGAAGTCGATGACCCGGACGGCGCCGTCCGCGGTCTCCCACTCGGTCTCCAGGATCAGCGTGTCGCGCCGGTAGCGGCGGCGGGTGGCCCGTCCGGCGCCGGCGGGCGCGAGCTGCCAGCGGCCGTTCTCCTCGGCGCCGAGCAACGCGGCGAAACAGGCCCCCGAGTCGAAGCGCGGCAGGCACATCCAGTCGATGGACCCGTCGTCGCAGACCAGCGCGGCACTCTGGCAGTCGCCGATCAGGGCGTAGTCTTCGATACGTCCCGGCACGTTGCGTCTCCTTGGATGCACGGCCCCTTGAGTTCACCACGAGACCAGCAGGTCAGGCCTACCCGTGATCGACTCTCCGCATGCCCCGGCCGGGGACGATCACGTGCCGCCGGAGCGAACCGTTTGCCGCGGTGGGGTTCCGGCGGGCGGCGGAACATGGGACCTTGGCAGGTAAGAAGACCGCGGCGGGGCCCGCGAAAGCCGACCGAACCGACGCCGGAGTGCTGAACATGCGCATTCGCGACATCCTGCGGAGAAAAGGGAACGCGGTGGCCACGGTGCGACCCGACGCCACCGTCCGGGAGCTGCTGGCCACCCTGGCCGAACACAACATCGGTGCGGCGGTGGTCTCGCCGGACGGTGAGACGATCGCGGGCATCGCGTCCGAACGTGATGTCGTGCGCCATCTGCACGAGCACGGCGCGCGGCTGCTCGACCGGCCCGTGTCGGAGATCATGACGGCCGAGGTGCGCACCTGCGAGCCGCGCGCCGATGTGCACGACCTGCGCATGACGATGACCGAGCACCGGATCCGGCACATCCCCGTCGTGGTCGACGGCCGGCTGGCCGGGCTGGTCAGCATCGGCGACGTGGTCAAGAGCGCGATCGACGAGCTCGAGAGCGAGCGCGAGCACCTCGTCGACTACATCCAGCGCGCGCCCTGATCAACGGCCCGATCGGCCCGACGGGCCGATCGGGACGTCAGACGTAGGCCGTCAGACGTAGGCGGGCAGCGACCGGGCGACGGGGGCGGCGTCGACCTCGCCGTAGGCGGTGGCCAGCCGTTCGACGGCTTCGCGCAACGTCTCCGGCGGCAGCACGTACGGCAGCCGGACGCAGTCTTCGAGCACGCCGTCGACGCCGAAGACCGGGCCGGGCACCACGCGCACGCCGTACCGCCCGGCGACCTCGGCCAGCAGGGTCGCCACCGGGGCACCGAGCCGCACCCACAACGACATGCCGCCCTCGGGCAACTGGAACTCCCAGTCCGGCAGGTGATCGCGCAGCGCCGCGGCCAGCGCGTCCCGGTTGCGCAGCAGTGTCGCCGCCCGCTCGGCGCGCACCTCGTCGAGCCGCAGCAGCAACTCCCGGACGATGAGCTGGTCGAGAACCGGGCTCGCCATGTCCATGGCCTCGCGTGACAACACCAGGCGCCGCGCCAGCGGCGCGGTGGTGCGGATCCAGCCGATGCGCAGCCCGCCCCACAGCAGTTTGGACGCCGAGCCGATCGTGATGACGCGCCCGCCGGTGTCGTACGAGGACAGCGGCGCCATCCGCGGCGCGGCCAGGTCGTGTCCCAGCTCGGCGAACGTCTCGTCGGCGATCACGAAGGCGTCGGCGCGCCGCGCGGCGTCGACCAGCGCGGCCCGGTCGCCGCCGTCCATGAGGCGGCCGGTGGGGTTCTGGAAGTCGGGGATCGTGTAGGCCAGCCGCACCGCGCCCTGCCGCATGCTGCCGGCGATCAGCTCCATGTCCCAGCCCTCGTTGACGCCCACCGGCACCAGCCGCGCTCCGCGCCGCCTCAGCGCCCCGAGGGCGTGGGGGTAGGTCGGCCGCTCGACCAGGACGGCGTCACCGGGATCGATCATGACCTGGGTCAGCACGGTGAAGGCGTGCTGCGCGCCCGTGGTGACGACGATCTGGTCCGGCCGGGTCGGCACGCCCCGCGCCGCGTACATCGCGGCGAGCACCTCGCGGAGCTCGACCAGGCCGGCGGGTTCGTAGCCGGGACCGGCGCTGTAGCGGCCCAGCTCGGCGACCGCGGCGGCGACGGCCGCGTCGAAGATCTCCGGTGCGCCCGGCGTCGCGCAGCCGAGGTCGATGAAACCGGGCCCGTCCGGTGCGTGCGCCATGCCGAACTTCCCGGCGCCGAAGGGCACCGACACCGAGGGCACCGTGCGCGTCGACGGAGCCGCCATGTTGGTCGGGGGCAGCGCCGTCCAGCTGCCGGCGCCCTGCTTGCTCTCGATGAACCCCTCGTCGCGCAGCCGGTCGTACGCCGCCGTCACGGTGGTGCGGCTGACTCCGAGGGCCGCCGCGAGGTCCCGTTCGGCGGGCAGCCGTGTGCGCAGCGCCAGCCGCCCGTCGAGGACGAGCCCGCGCACCGCGTGGGCGAGCGCGGCGTAGAAGGGACGCTCGTGCGGCACCTCACCGAGCAGGCGGGCCAGCTGGGGTCCGCTCACATACCGGGTACTCATACAGACCACTTTTCCATATTGGCCCTTTAGTTACCAGTCCACTTTGAGGCAGGCTATCGGCATCCGGGACCGCCAGGCCGCACACCTCCACAGGTAACGGCACTAATCCGCAGGGACAGAACAGTGGCTTTGATGATGCGTCGATTGGTCCAGCTGTACGCCGGATTGGCCTTGTACGGCTTGGGCATCGCCCTGCAGGTGGACTCCGCTCTGGGCAACGATCCCTGGGATGTGTTCCACCAGGGCCTGTCGCGGCAGTTCGGGCTGTCGATCGGCATGTGGATCATCATCATCGGGGCGCTCGTCATGCTGGCCTGGATCCCGCTGCGGCAGAAGCCCGGCCTGGGCACGATCAGCAACGTGATCCTGGTCGGCGTCTTCGCCGACCTCTTCCTCCATCTGCTGCCCGATCCGTCCGCCCTCGCGGCGCGCTGGGCCTACCTGATCGCGGCGATCGTCGCCAGCGGCTTCGCCACCGGCCTCTACATCGGCGCCGGGTTCGGGCCGGGCCCCCGGGACGGCCTGACGACCGGCCTGGCCGCGCGGGGCCGTTCGATCCGGGTCGTCCGCACCGTCATCGAGCTGAGCGTGCTGGCGACCGGCTGGCTGCTCGGCGGCACGGTGGGGATCGGCACCCTGCTGTACGCCGTCGCCATCGGCCCGCTCGCGCACGTCTTCATCCCGCTGCTGGAGACCAAGAAGCCGCCGGTCGGCCCTTCAGCCGGTCACCAGCCGACCCCGGAGCCGCTGGTGGGCGCCGGTCAGTGACCCCGCCGCAGATCCGCCACAGGGGCGGCCCGGCTCAGATCAGCCGTATGGGCAGCCCGGCTCAGGCAGGGCCGCCGCCCGGTCCCGTTCAGGGCTCGGCGGCCAGTGTGGTCAGGACCGAGCGGAAGTCCTCGGGCAGCACGAGCGTGTCGCCGTCATAGCGGGTCTCCAGGAGCGAGAGCTCGCCGTTGCGCCACCAGTAGAGATGCGGGCTGAGGGAACCCGGGCCGTCCTCGTACGCCTGGTGGGCCTGCCCCTGAAGCTCCCGCGCGGCCGCCACGGCCGCCCGGTAGCCAGCGCGGATGCCGCCGACCGGGTGCTGGATCGGGTGCGCGATGATCAGGCTCCGGTTGGGCGCGACGACCAGCGCGCCGTACGGGCCGATCGGCAGGTATTCCTCCAGCCAGGCCAGGTGGGTCACGGCGTAGAACGTCCAGCCGTGCAGCACCGAGACCCGCACGCCGCCGAGCTCCTGCTCGTCCAGCTGCAACGGCCCGTCGGCCCGCACGTTGGCGCGGCCGAGCATGAACAGCGCGTCGCCGGAGACCGGCCAGCCGTTCATCTCCTCGGTGGTCACCGTCCGCACGGTGGTGGGGGTGTCGACCACCACGGCCTCGATGAGCCCCGGGGCGAACGGGCGGGCCGCGAGCACGCCGTTGTCGGCCTCGGCCGGGTAGATGCGAGTGCGCAGCAGGTTCTGGGCGAGCTCGAAGTCGCTGAGGTCCAGCGGCTCCTCGATCGCGGTGACGATCGTGGTGACGTGGTCGGAGACCAGTGCGGGCCAGTCGTTGCGGGGCACGAGCCGTGCCAGCTGCCGCAGGTTGCGCAGGCTGACGTGGAGGCGGTTGGCGCCCTCGAGCAGCATGACGTCGCCCGGCACCTGGCGGCATGAGTAGCCCAGGCTCTCGGCCACCAGCACCAGAAGGGAGTCGAGGGCGCCGTCGTCCCAGTCGCCGGGACGCGCGTGCCTGCCGCTCATCAGACACCTCCTGCGGGGGCTTGCAGGGTCAGAACGCCGGCGTCGGCGTCCAGCTGGACCCGGGCGCCGAGTTCGAGGGTGAGCTGGCGGGGGCCGTGCCCGGCGGGGACGCCCGCCAGGATCGGGACGCCGAGCGGGCCGAGCCGGTCCGCCACCACGGCGTCCGCCTCGGCTGGATCGCCGCAGTCGGTCCAGGGGCCGAGGACGACGCCTGCGGCGCCGCCGAACCAGCCCGCCTGGAGCAGCTGTGTGAGCATGCGGTCGATGCGGTAGGGCGCCTCGGCCACGTCTTCCAGGAAGACGATGCGCCCGGCTGCTGGAGCCGGTGCGCAGGGCGTGCCGAGCATTGCGGTGAGAAGGGCCAGTGTGCCTCCGGTCAGCAGGCCCTCGGCCCGGCCAGGGCTGAGGGCGTGGGTGCCTTTGACGGCCGCGGGAGCGCTCCCGAACCACGCCGAGCGCAGGCTCGCCAGCGAGGCCTCGTGATCGTCACCGGCGCCCTCCGAGAGGAGGACGCCCGCGGGCATGGGCCCGAACGAGGTGGTGATGCCGAACCGCTCGCCGAATGCCGTGTGGAGCGCGGTGATGTCACTGGAGCCGTGCAGGAGCTTGGGGCCGCGGTCAGTGACCGCCGCCTCCGCCAGCGCCGTCCAGTCGAGATGATCGAGAACCCGGGTGGCCCCGTAACCACCCCGGGCGCACACCACCGCACGCACCTCTGGATCGCACCACGCGGCCTGCAGGTCGGCCGCCCGGTCGGCGTCCGCCCCGGCGAGCCGCTGCCAGTCGTCCCGGACCTGTCCCGCCCCGCCGAGATTGACCCGGTCAAGTGCGTGCTTGGTCACGACGACGTCCAGGCCGAGATCGCGCAGCACCTCGCAGCCGGACTCCAAACGGCCCGGATCCACCGGGCCGCTGGGCGCGATCACGGCCACCCGGTCACCGGGCCGCAGCCTGGCGAACCCCCGGGCGCCCCCGCTTCTCAACCCGATCCCTCCTCGCACCGCAACGGATAGAGCTTGTCAGGAGAAGTACGTGAGCGGAAGGGCAGACCGGTCACGACCCGCCAACAGATCTCTGCGGCCCCCCGGCCCCCGCCCACCACCATCAACGGACGAGCTTCGCTCGGCGTCCCCGTGCTCCAGCCCCCACCGCCCGGCCCCTGGCGGCTCAACCCTGGGCTCCGCAGGCCAGGTCTACCAGGTGCGGGAGCGTTTCGCCGATCGGCTTGGGCAGAACGGCGTCGGCCAGCCCGTCGTAGGGCGTGGGCTGGGCATTGATGATCACGAACCGGGCACCGTGCTCGACGGCCTCCAGGCAGAGGCCGGCCGCGGGCTGGACGGTCAGCGAGGTACCGACGGCGACGAAGAGATCGCAGGACCGGGCCGCGGTGATCGCGGCGTCGAGCACGTCCTGTTTGAGTGACTGGCCGAACGAGATCGTCGCCGACTTCTGGATCCCGCCGCAGTCCGCGCACGGCGGATCCTCCTCCCCCGCGTCCACCCGGGCCAGGATCTCGGGCATCGGGGTGCGGAGCCCGCAGGACAGGCACTCGGCCTCCCGCATCGTGCCGTGGATCTCGATCACGAGCTCGGAGCTCGATCCGGCGCTCTGGTGCAGGCCGTCGATGTTCTGGGTGACGATGGCGCGCAGCCGGCCCGCCCGCTCCAGGGTCACCAGGGCGGCGTGCCCGGAGTTGGGCTTGGCCGACCATGCCGGGTGGTCGCACCGTGACCGCCAGGCACGGCGGCGTACCTCGGGGTCGGCGAGGTAACTGCCGATCGTCGACATGGCCGCGGCCGCCGGGTCCTTGGTCCAGACACCCTGCGGGCCCCGGAAGTCGGGGATTCCGCTGTCGGTGCTGATCCCGGCCCCGGACAGCACCGTGATCGACTGGGCCTCGGGCAACCAGCCGGCGAGCGTCTGGGGGGCGTCCATGGTTCCAGGCTAGGGCCGGAACGCCCCATTCTGTTCCGATTATCCCGAAGCGGATGGGGGATCTCCCAGGGTGGTGGGGGCTGGAGGACGGTGGGGAGCGGTGACCTGGACCGCGAGTGGGGCGAACCTGGTGGGCCGAACGTGGTGGGTCGTCGTCCTCGGCATTACCCGGGAAGTGAGAAACTGGTCCTTCGTATGAGGTCGACGCCGCACATTCTGGTGATCAACGGCACCAAGGTCCGCCGCCCCGTCTTCGTTCTGGGCGCTCCCCACTCCGGTGCGGACCTTGTCGCGCGCTCGGTGAAACGGTCCGCCGGCTTCCATCTGACCGTCGGCCGCCCCGGTGTGCTCCGCGTCTCCTACGCCTTCGCCCGGCGGCCGTCGATCGCCTCCGAACGCGGCCGCGGTGCCGCCCGCGTGCTGCGGGACGCGTTCGCCGAGGCGTGGCAGATCTCCGAGCGCGGCTGCGCGGAGTGCCCGAGCGAGTGCCGTGAGCTGTCCGGCCTGCGGCCGTCCCGGCCGGGGGACGATGACCTCCCCGGGCCGTGCACCGAGCCGCGCGGGGTCTCCCGGTTCGCCGACGCCTCCCCCGACCTGCTCTACAGCGCCGACGTCCTGCTGGACGCCTTTCCCGACGCCCAGTTGCTCCAGGTGATCAGGGACGGCCGGGACGTGGTGGCCGACATGCTCGACGACGAGCGCTGCCTGGCCTGGTTCCGGCCGGGGCTCGCCAATCTGGACGAGGTCTTCCCCAACCCGTTCTTCGGCGTGGAGGACGTCCTGGAGCGCGACCGCTGGCCCCGGGCGGCGATGGCGGTCCGGTGCGCGCTGCGGTGGCGCGGCTCGGTGCGGCTCAGCGCCCGGCTGCGGGCGCAGACGCCCGACGACCAGCTGATGACGGTGCGGTACGAGGATCTGATCTCCCGGCCGAGACGGGTCGCCGACGCGGTGTCGCACTATCTGGAGACGCCGGTCTCCAAGGTCGCCCTGTCCGGGCTGGTGCGGCCCGGCGACCGGGAGGCCGGGGAGCGGCAGGCCGGCGGGTGGCGCGACCGGCTGACCACCCGGCAGCTGATCCAGGTGGAGAAGGTCGCGGGTCCGGAGCTGCGCAGGCTGGGCTATGAGCTCAGCGGCGCTTCATGATCGCAGTCGCTGACGCCGCGACGTCGGGGCCTCGCCAGCCGAGCGCGACACCCGCCGCCCCCAGGCCGACGAGCAGGACGGTATAGCGTCCCGGCCCGCTCTTCACGACCCGTGCGGGGTTGATCGTCGCGGTGTTGATGGTCGGTCGCACGTCTGGTCCCCTCTCCGTGGACGCTCGCTGTCACCTGATGGCGGTCACGCGCCTCCAATCACTGTGACGACAGCAGGTGGCCATCGGGTTGCCATCGTTGCGCGATCAAAGAAAGTCCAGGCGCCGGACGGGCGTATCAGGGGGTCAACTTCTCGGCCGTGAACGGTCCGCTGGCGAACGATGCACTTCCTCCCGGGCATGAATCCCCGGGGTTCCTCACAAAGAATCAGGCTGAAGATCTGCTGCATCGCGGTGATCCGGCGCTTTCGTGGTCTCGGTCTGGTCACTCGGCTCCGAGCGGCTCCGCCGTGCGGGGCTCCTGCCCGTTCTGACGGGCGAACTGGGTGCGGTAGAGCTCGGCGTAGAGCCCGCCGCCGAGCAGGAGTTCCTCGTGCCGCCCGCGCTCCACGACCCGGCCGTCATCGATCACCAGGATCTGGTCCGCCTCCCGGATGGTCGAGAGCCGGTGCGCGATCACCAGCGACGTGCGGCCCGCCAGCGCCGTCTTCAGCGCGCGCTGCACGGCGGCCTCGGACTCGGAGTCCAGGTGCGCGGTGGCCTCGTCCAGGACGACGACCGAGGGGGCCTTCAGCAGCAGCCGCGCGATCGCCAGGCGCTGCTTCTCCCCACCGGACAGCCGGTACCCGCGGTCGCCGACGACGGTGTCGAGCCCCTCGGGCATGTCCGCGATCACACCGCCGATCTGGGCCGCCTCCAGCGCGGCGAGGATCTCCTCATCGGTGGCGCCGGGGCGGGCGTAACGCATGTTCTCGCGGATCGAGTCGTGGAAGAGGTGGGCGTCCTGGCTGACGACGCCGATCTGCGCCCGCAGCGACTCCAGGGTCACCTCCCGGACGTCCTGGCCGCCGACGCGCACGGCCCCGGCGCCGACGTCGTACAGCCGGGACACCAGGTGGGTGATCGTCGACTTGCCCGCCCCGGACGGCCCCACGAGGGCGACCAGCTCGCCCGGCTGGGCCGTGAACGTGACGCCGTGCAGAACGGGCCGTCCTGGCGCGTTGTCGTTGCGCGCGATGGACTCCAGCGACGCCAGGGAGACCTCTTCGGCGGAGGGGTAGGCGAAATGCACCCCGTCGAACTCGACCGCGGGCGCCGCGGCGCCCGCGCCTGCCACGCGTCCCGCTCCATCGCTGTCCGCCCAGCCTCCTTCCAGCGGCGCCGCGCCCTTCCGGTCGCGGATGAGGGGCTTGAGGTCGAGCACCTCGAAGACGCGGTCGAAGCTCACCAGCGCCGTCATCACATCCACGTGCACGTTCGACAGGGCGGTGAGCGGGCCGTACATCCGGGTCAGCAGGGTGGCGAGCGCGACCAGCGTGCCGAGCTGGAAGCCTCCGTCCGTGACGAGCAGGCCGCCGACGCCGTAGACCATGGCCGTGGCGAGCGCGGCGACGAGCGTCAGCGCCGTGAAGAACACCCGCCCGTACATCGCGGCCACCACGCCGATGTCGCGGACCCGCGCGGCGCGGGCGGAGAAGTTCTCCTCCTCCTCGGAGGGGCGCCCGTAGAGCTTGGCGAGCATGGCGCCCGCCACGTTGAACCGCTCGGTCATCAGCGAGCTCATCTCGGCGTCCAGCTGCATCTGCTCGCGGCTGACGCGCTGGAGCCGCTTGCCCACCCACTTGGCCGGCAGGATGAAGATCGGCAACAGCAGCAGCGCGATCAGCGTGACCTGCCAGGACAGGATCAGCATGGTGATCAGCACCAGCACCAAGCTGATCACGTTGGAGACCACCGAGGACAGGGTCGTGGTCAGGGCGCGCTGGGCGCCGATCACGTCGTTGTTGAGCCGACTGACCAGCGAGCCGGTCTGGGCCCGCATGAAGAAGGCGACCGGCTGGCGCTGCACGTGGCCGAAGACCTGCGTGCGCAGGTCGTAGATCAGGCCCTCGCCGATGCGCGCGGAGTACCACCGCTGCGCCAGCCCGAGCACGGCCTCGACCAGGGCGAGCCCGGCCACCGCGACGGCGAGCCAGATCACCAGGTCCTGCCGGCCGGGCACGATGCCCCGGTCGATGATCGCCTTGAGCAACAGCGGGTTGGCGACCACGCTCACCGCGGCGAGCGAGTTCAGCAGCAGGAACAGCACCAGCTCGCGGACGTACGGCCGGGCGTAGCCCGCGATCCGCTTGACCGTGCCGGGCGTGAGCTTCTGCTGGGTCACCGAGCCGTCCCGGCGGAACGACGCCATCACCTGCCAGCCGCTGCCCGGCATACCCGGCATCGACACTGCGTCCTCCGTGTGATCAGTATGCGCTTGTAATCAAGTAAGCAACTCGTTCGTAATCAAGTAAGCATGCCAGTGCGCCCTCACCACAACGCACCTTTCCCCGGGCCGCTTCCCGGCTCAGCTCCTGGCGAAAACCGGCGGCCCTTCAGCGGCTCGCGTGGAGAGCTTCCGGCTCTCTGGCCACCTCTGGGCGATCTTGTGGACTTTGTAGCGGTCCGGTAGTAGATGTAGCCACCTACCCAGGCTCAACCCCTCAGGAGCCCCTAGTGACCCGAAGACTGACGCGTGGCGGCGCCGGCGTGCTCACCCTCACGGCCGCGCTGCTCGCCACGACCGCACTTCCGGCCGGCGCCACCGCGCCCGGTGCGCCGGCACGCCCGCAGATCAAGGTGGAGAACGGTGCGACCCAGCCGGTCTTCTCCCGGGCGGACGCGGTCACCCAGACGGTGAGCATCGAGACCACCGTCGACAGCGACCGTGACGGCGTGCGGGACCGCGTGCAGATGCGCATCATGCGGCCCAAGGAGACCGGTTCCGGCCTCAAGGTGCCGACCATCGTCGAAGCCAGCCCGTACTGGGCGGGCACCCACGACGACGTCCCGATGCATCCCGTCGACATCGACGGCGCGAAGACCCGCTCGCTCGCCGCCGTGCCGCGGAACCTCGCCGAGATCTTCCCCGGCTACCTCGACAACTACTACATCCCCCGCGGCTACGCCGTCGCCCACCTCGACAGCATCGGCACCGGCGGCTCGACCGGCTGCCCGACCTCGGGCGACCGGCAGGAGGCCGCAGGCGCCAAGGCGGCCGTGGACTGGCTGAACGGCCGCGCCAAGGGCTGGGCGGCCGACGGCAGCGAGGTGAAGGCGGGCTGGTCCACCGGCAACGTCGGCATGATCGGCCAGTCGTACAACGGCACGCTGCCCAACATGGCCGCCGCCAGCGGCGTGGTCGGCCTGAAGGCCATCGTGCCGGTCGCCGCGATCTCCAGCTGGTACGACTACTACCGCGCGAACGGCGGCGTCCTCGCACCCGGCGGCTTCCAGGGCGAGGACCTCGACGTCCTGGCCAAGGTCGTGCTGACCCGCAAGAACCCCGAGGTCTGCAAGCAGGTCATCGACGAGCTCACCGCGACGCAGGACCGCGAGACCGGCGACTACAGCAAGGTCTGGGCCGACCGCGACTACGTGGGCCAGGCCCGCAAGGTCCGCGCGGCCGTGATGGTCGTGCACGGCCTGAACGACTGGAACGTGAAGGTCAAGAACTCCGTCCAGTGGTGGAACGCCCTCAAGCAGAGCGGCGTGCCGCGCAAACTCTGGCTGCACCAGGCCAGCCACGCCACCCCGTTCCGGTGGCGGCTCGAGGAATGGCTGCGCCAGACCGGCGCCTGGTTCGACCGGTTCCTCTACAACATCGACACCGGCGTCACCAGGGAGCCGCGGGTCGACATCGAGCGGGCACCCGGCCAGTGGGAGACCGCGAGCGACTGGCCCGTGCCCGGCACGCGCACCGTGCCGGTGAGCCTGAACGCGGGTCCCGCCGGCCAGCCCGGCACGCTGTCGCTGCGGCCGCGCCGCGGCCCGGCACAGTCGATGATCGACGCGGGTCGCACCCGGACCGCCGAGCAGCTGCTGGTGAACGAGAACCAGGCCGACCCGAACCGGCTGGCCTTCCTCACCCCGGCGCTGACCGAGCCGGTCCGCCTGAACGGCATCCCCAAGGCGGCCTTCCGGGCCTCGCTCGACGGGCGCTCGCCGTATCTGACGGCCCTGCTGGTCGACTACGGCACCGACACCCGGCCGACCGGCGCGCGCCTCGACACCGGTGAGCGGGTCTGCTTCGGCCAGGGCGTGCCCGGCGACGACGGCTGCACCACCCGGCAGGCGCACCGCGTCGAGACCGCCCCGTACAAGATCGTCACGCGGGGCTGGCTGGACGGGCGCAACCGGCACAGCCCGAGCCGCACCGAGCCGATCAAGCCCGGCAAGGCGTACGACTTCCGGTGGGACTTCGAGCCGACCGACTACGTCGTCAAGCCCGGGCACCGGCTCGGCGTGATCGTCCTGTCCACCGACTACGACTACACGCTGCGCTATCCGGCGGGCACCAAGCTGACCCTGCAGCCAGGGACCAGCAAGGTGTTCCTCCCGCTGGCCCGCGGCGGCCGTGAGGCCCTGCGCTAGGCCGATGGACGCGGTGTCAGATTTAGACGCTGCGTCAGATTTAGACGCCGTGTCAGGTCTAGACGCCGTGTCAGGTCTAGACGCCGCGTCAGACGCCGCGTAGGACACGGAGAGCCGCGAAGAGGCCCGGACCCGCACTGCGGGTCCGGGCCTCTCCCGTTGAGCTGATCAGGCGCTCTGGGAGCCGAAGAGCTCGCGCAGGCGGCCGATCTGCTCGCGGCGCTCGGCGGCGCACTGCTCGTCAAGCGTGTTGTGGGGAGCCTCCAGCAGCAGCCGCTTGGTGGCCACCGCCGCACCCGGGTTGACCGCGAGGAGCGCCGTGACGATCTCGCCGACGGTCTTGTCGAGGGCGTCCCGCGGCACGACGTGCTCGGCCAGGCCCAGCCGCGCCGCCTCGTCGGCGAGCACGGTGCGCGCGGTGAGGCACAGCTCCAGCGCCCGGTTGACGCCCACGATCTCCACCAGCGGCTTGGTGCCGGTGAGGTCCGGGACGAGCCCGAGCGCGGGCTCCTTCATGCAGAACTTGGTGTCGTCCGCGATCACGCGGATGTCGCACGCCAGGGCGAGCTGGAAGCCGCCGCCGATGGCGTGCCCGTGCACGGCCGCGATGGAGACGATCTCGGGCCGCCGCAGCCAGGTGTAGCCCGCCTGGAGATCGGCGATGAACCGGTCGGACGCGGCCTCGTCGGCGCCGTCGGGGAAAGCCCCGCCCGCGTCCTCCGCGCCCGCGCCGCCCGAGAACATGCCCAGGTCGATCCCGGCCGAGAAGGCCGGGCCCGCGCCGCGCAGCACGACCACGCGGACGCCGCCGGGCAGGGACTCACCGATCTTGGCCAGTCCCCGCCAGGTGGCGAACGTCATGGCGTTGCGGCGCTCGGGCCGGTTCAGCGTGATCGTCGCGATCGCGCCGTCCACGTCGAGCCGCAGCCCTGCCTCGGCCAGTTCGGCCTCGTTCGGGCCCGTGGCCGGATCCGGCCGCGGCTCCTTGACCCTCGCGTCCGACATGACGCTCCTTCCGCAGTGACATAAGTCAGATGACTAAGCCCGGACCTAAGTCGTTTGACTCATGCCCGGGCCGGCGTCATGCGGTACCGGCGCCGGCCGGCGACATGCCGGCCACCCGATCCCGCCGCCGCGACCGAACCATACTCGGTCGGCCGCGGCGGCGGGTCAGGCGGTGTGCTCATCCGGGGGTCGTCGTCCGTTCAGGACTTCTTGCCACGGGTGGCGCCACCGCGTCCCCGCAGGTTGACGCCGGATTCGGTGAGAATCCGGTGGATGAACCCGTACGAGCGGCCGGTGGCGGCTGCCAAGGCGCGGATGCTCTCGCCGGAGTCGTACCTCTTCTTGAGCTCCGCCGCCAGCTTGTCGCGCTCGGCACCGGTCACGCGGGTGCCCTTCTTAAGGGTCTCGGCCACGAGTACCTCCCGTAGTGATGTGGTGACCGCTGCGTTATCCCCCGCCATGATCAGTCATTCCCGCGAGTTCGGCTACCCACTCCGCCAGAAAAGATCTGCGATAGCTGCCGCGCAGGTCACGCAAGTGCCACCAGATCGGCAAACTCGTCACTCCAGATGTCTTCGACACCATCTGGCAGCAAAATCACTCTTTCCGGCCGGAGCGCCTGCACCGCACCCTCGTCGTGGGTCACCATCACGATGGCTCCGGCGAAGGTGCGCAGCGCTCCGAGGATCTCCTCGCGGCTCGCCGGATCGAGGTTGTTGGTGGGCTCGTCCAGCAGCAGGACGTTGGCGCTCGACACCACGAGCATGGCCAGTGCCAGCCTGGTCTTCTCCCCGCCGGACAGGACGCCGGCGGGCTTCTCGACGTCGTCGCCGGAGAACAGGAACGAGCCGAGGATCTTGCGTACCTCGACCGGCGCCAGCCCGGGCGCGGAGGACTGCATGTTCTCCAAGACCGACCGTTCGACGTCCAGCGTCTCGTGCTCCTGGGCGTAGTAGCCGATCCGCAGCCCGTGCCCGGGGATCACCTGGCCGGTGTCGGGCTTGTCGACCCCCGCCATCAGGCGCAACAGCGTGGTCTTGCCGGCGCCGTTCAGGCCGAGGATGACCACCCGGCTCCCCCGGTCGACCGCGAGGTCCACGTCGGTGAAAATCTCCAAAGATCCGTACGATTTCGACAAACCCTCGGCGGTCAGGGGAGTCTTGCCGCACGGCGCCGGGTCCGGGAAGCGGATCTTGGCGACCTTGTCGGCCCGCCGCTCCCCCTCGGCCCCGGCGAGCAGCTGCCGGGCCCGCCGGTCCATCTGCTGGGCCGCCTTGGCCTTGGTGGCCTTGGCGCGCATCTTGTCGGCCTGGGCGAGCAGGGTGGTCGCCTGGCGCTGGGCGTTGGCGGTCTCCCGCTTGCGGCGCCGCTCGTCGGTCTCGCGCTGGTCGAGGTACTTCTTCCAGCCGACGTTGTAGATGTCGATGACGCTGCGGTTGGCGTCGAGGTGGAAGACCCGGTTGACGACGGCGTCGAGCAGCTCCACGTCGTGGCTGATGACCACGAGGCCGCCCTGGTGGGACTTCAGGAAGTCGCGCAGCCAGACGATCGAGTCGGCGTCCAGGTGGTTGGTGGGCTCGTCCAGCAGCAGCGCGTCGGCGTCGGAGAACAGGATCCGTGCCAGCTCCACCCGGCGCCGCTGGCCGCCGGAGAGGGTGCCCAGGGGCTGGGTCATCACGCGGTCGGGCAGGCCGAGGCTGGAGGCGATCGAGGCCGCCTCGGCCTCCGCCGAGTAGCCGCCGAGGACGTGCAGCCGCTCCTCCAGGCGCCCGTACTGGCGGACGGCCTTGTCGCGCTGGCCGTCGCTGGCCGTGGCCATCTGCTCCTCAGCGAGCCGCAGCTTGCGGATCACCTCGTCCAGCCCGCGCGCGGACAGGATGCGGTCACGCGCCAGCTCGTTCAGGTCCACCCCGCGCGGGTCCTGGGGGAGGTAGCCGAGCGTCCCCGACCGGGTGACGGTGCCCTGGGCGGGCTGGGCCTCCCCGGCCAGCACCTTGGTGAGGGTGGTCTTGCCGGCGCCGTTGCGGCCGACGAAGCCGACCCGGTCACCGGGGTTGACCCGGAAGGTGGCGCCTTCGATCAGCAGCCGGGACCCGGCGCGCAGCTCGATGTCGTTCGCAATGATCACTGTGACAGGGCTCTCTGACGGAGGGTTCGACGGCTCTGCGGCTCAACGGAAAGGGCTCAACGGAAAACAGGCGGACGCACAAACGCGCGTCGGCGGTCCGGTCGACCGCGACGCGCGCGCTGGGGGCCTGTCAGCTCGGGAGCGAAACCATCCGATCAGTGTACGTGACGCGGAAGGCACTTCCCTCCCAGCAGAGGCGGCACGTTAGAAGAGTGCCGCTCCTGGCCATACCGATCTAAGGGAACCGGGGGAGGACGCGCAGGGGGCGGTCCAGGATGCGCAGTACGGGCGTGATGCGAGATACGCCGGGCGCTCCGACCCGGCACGAGGGAGTGTGAGTCCCGATGGTCCACGTAACGAGCAACGCACCCAGCGGCACACCGAACTGGCTGGATCTCGGCATCCCGGATCTGGACCGGGCCAAGGAGTTCTACGGAACGGTCTTCGGCTGGGAGTTCCAGGACTACGGCGCCGAGGCGGGCCACTACCACGCCTGCCTGCTCCGGGGAGAGCCGGTCGCAGGGATCATGAAGAACCCCGACGACGCCCCGGCCGAGTACTGGTGGCAGATGTACTTCGCCACCGACGACTGTGACGGTACCGTCAAGCGGGCGTCCGACGCCGGCGCCACCGTGGTGATGCCGCCCGACGACGTCATGGACCAGGGCCGGATGGCGATCCTGCGTGATCCGACCGGGGCCCAGTTCGGGCTCTGGCAGGGCCGTGCCCACGTCGGCTCGCAGTTCCGTGACGAGCCGGGCTCGCTGGTGTGGAGCGAGCTGGTCACCGCCGATCCCCAGGCCGCGCGCGACTTCTACAGCGCGGTCTTCGAGTACACGCTCGAAGAGATGCCGGGCGACTTCGACTACACGGTCCTCAACCGGCCGGACGGCCAGGCCATCGGCGGCATCGAGGGGCGGCCCGACATGCAGGGCGCGTCCTGGGTGGTCTACTTCGAGACCGCCGATCCGGACGAGACCGTCCGGCGTGTCCGCGACACCGGCGGCACGGTGGTCACCGAGCCCGAGGACACGCCCTACGGCCGTCTCGCCACCGTCAAGGACCCGTTCGGCGTCCCGTTCCGCGTGATGCGGTCGGCTCCCCCGGAAGGGACCTGACCGACCGCGGAGCCCGGCCCCGGCGGCTCGATCGCCGGGGCCTGGCTTCCGCTGGCTCCTCCCGCCGGGCCTGCTTCAGCCGGGCCTGCTTCAGCTGCCGACGTGAACGCTGTCGTTAGCGTTCGCGCTCGGCGGCCAGGCGCTGGCCGACGGTCTGGTGGAGGCGCTGCAGGCCGTTGGCGCCGAGCATCCCGACCTGGCCTTCGAGGTCGCGGAGCAGCGTGTCCTCGTTGGCCACGGCCTCCGACGACTGCATGAGCACCGTGCCCTGGCCGGTGAAGTCGAACTGGTGCTCCTCGCCGGAGGTGCCGCCGACGCCGAACACCTGCCGGGCCATCCCCATCACACCGCGCATGTACGAGTGGTCGTAGTGATGGCAGGGCGACGGGCAGTCGGCCCAGCCGAGCAGTGCCTGCGGGTCGACCCGGATCGGCGGCTCCACGAAGTGCACCGGGCCGTTGGAGGCGGCCACGAAGCGGCCGGTGCCGATGAGGGTCAGGAACCCGGGGATGATCGACTGCTTGAGCTCCAGGCTCGGCTCGAAGGCCAGCAGGTTGCCCGCGCGGACGGTGAGGTTGCCGTCGTCGAGGTCGAAGGAGTTGACGTCGAAGCCCCTGTCGGCCAGCAGCAGCTTGCCCTGGCCCTGCGCGACGACCCAGTCGTGGGCGTACAGGGGCGAGTGGAAGTGCGCGGCCACCAGCGAGTCCAGCGGTCCCGCCGAGAGCGCCTCGAACTTGATCTGCCCGTAGTAGGCGATCATCTTGCCCTTCTGGGTGAACCACTGCCCGTTGAGGTCCACGCTGAAGGCGTACGGGTTGACGTTGTCGTTCGACGGCAGCGTCATCGGGTTGAAAGTCGGGACCGACACGGCTCAGATCTTCCTCTCGCTGGCCTGCACGTAGACGACGCCCTGGCCGCTCAGCTGCAGCTGGAAACCCTCGCCCGAGCCGCGGCCGACCATGTCGCGCAGCCCCATCGCCGTGGTGAGCTTGTTCTGCACCTGGCCGCGGTGGGCGACGTACGCCTGCGGGTCGACGTGCACCGGCCGCTGCGGGGTGATCGGCAGCTCCATGACGCCGCCGTGCGACAACACCGCGCACGAGCCCTGCCCGGTGAGCGTGGTGGTGAACAGGCCCTGCCCGCTGACCGCGCCGCGGATCACGCCGCGGACGCCGCCCTGCTCGCCCATGAACATCGTCCCGGCCTGCAGGCTCCCGTCGTAGACCAGCAGCCGGTCGGCCTCCACGTAGAGGGTGTCGCCCGCGAGCTCGATGACCTGGACGTGCAGGCCGCCGTGTCCGAACATCGCACTGCCCTGGCCCGTGACGTGCATCATCACGGTGCGTTCGCCGGCCATCGCGCGGCCGAGGGTCTGCCCGAGGCCCTGCCCCGCCGTGGCGGTGGGCGCGAAGTTCACCCGGCCGGTGTAGGCGAGCATGGCGCCGCGCTTGCTGTAGACCTCCTGTCCAGGGCCGACCGCCACCTGGAGCATCTTGGCGTTGATCGAGGTGTATCCCGGCATCAGATCTCCAGAATTCCGCCGCCGCGCTCGGCGGGCTGAACGTAGACGAGGCCGTGCCCCTGGTAGCGGAACTGGACGCTCTCCCCCGAGCCCTGGCCGAGCACGGTGCGCCAGTTGACGTCGGTGACGACGTCCTGCTGGAGCTGGCCACGGTGCCCGACGTAGGCGTGCGGGTCGACGCACAGCGGCGTCCCCGGGGTCACCTCGAGGGCGATCGCCGGGCCGTCGGAGAGCATCGCGACCATGCCCTGGCCCTCCACCTTGGTGGTGGCGAGGCCCTGGCCGGTGCCCATCCCGCGCAGCCCGGTGAACTGCACCCCGGTCTGCAGCCGCCCGTCGAGGGCCAGCAGGCTCTCCGACTCCACGAACAGAGTCTCGCCGTTCAGCGGGACCAGGGTCACTTCGGTCGCCTCGCTCGCCAGGAACACCGTGCCCTGGCCGGTGATCTCCATGAGCGTCATGCCCTCACCGGCGATCCGGCGTTTCAGCGCGCCGCGCAGGCCCTCGCCGCCGGTCATCCCCTGCCGCTTGAACGTCATCTGCCCGTCGTAGGCGACCATCGACCCGTTCAACGCCCTGATGGTCTCGCCGGCCAGATCGACGGCCAGCATCTTTGAGCCGTTCAGTCTGAATTGCGCCACGAGGCCACAACATACCGGCCACCAGCCGTCAAGGCGGGACCCTGTGCCATCCGGCGGCGACGGCGCGCCGGATCGGGAAAGATGGCGGCCATGTGGATCGCCCCCGAACGCCGCGGCCTCGGCCGCTGGATCGCACCCGGCCTCGCCCTCGCCGCCGGCGCGGTGGTCGCCGTAGTCCTCGCCGCCGACGGGCGTGGCGAGACGGCGCTCATCGCGCTGGGCGTGCTGGCCGGCTACGCCGCCCACCTCGGCTACCGCCGCAACGAGCCGACGCTCCCCATCAGCGAGGCGTTCGGCACCGGGCACCGGGCCCGGGCCCATCTGAAGTCGGCGGCCATGACCGGCGACGTGCTCACCGCCGCCATCGTCGCCGCCGTGGTGGTGCAGGGGCTGCGCGGCGCCGACATCACGCCGTACGCCTGGCTGGCCGCACTCGCCGGAGTCGTCTACACACTGTCCGCGCTTTTCGGCGGACGTGGGCTCTGAACAGCGAAGACATGCGAATACTTCGTTAACTCTTCCTAACAATATCCGTTTTGTCATGATCACGACGGCATGATGCGGTTGTGTCAGCCCTTGAAGTGCTCGTCCCGGCGCGAGCGGTGTTCCATCCGGTGGTCGACCTCGACACCGGAAACGTGATCGCCGTGGAGCCGCACACCGGTCCGCCGGCGGAGACCCAGCCGGCTCACCCGGCCGCCCGGCCCGATCCGGTGACGGACGACCTGTGGCGCGCCGTCGGCGCCGCGCGGGCCGCCGCCGATGTGGGTACCCACCTGCCGCTGACGATCGGTCTGCGCGCGGAGACGCTGGCGCACGGCGAGGCGGTCCTGGGCGAACTGCACCAGGGTCTCGCCGACGCGGGCCGCCGTCCCAGCGAGATCATCATCTGCGTCACCGGCGGCTTCCCTCCCGCTCAGCGCCAGGCGGTGACTCGGGCGCTGCACAAACTCCGGCGCGCTGGATATCCAGTCGGGCTCGGCGGCCTCGGAGTCGCCCACGCCCCGCTGGACCTCCTGCTCGACATCGCCCCCTATCTCATCCGGCTCGATCCCGACCTCGCCCGCCGGACCTCCTCCGATCCGCGCCGCTCAGCGCTGGTGACGGCGCTGGTCGACCTGGCGCACCGCATCGGCACCCACGTGCTCGCACCGGGGCTGGAGACCGAGGCCCAGGTGCTGCACCTCCGTGAGCTCGGTGTGCGGCTCGTCCAGGGTTCGGCGCTGGCGCCGCCGGAGTGGCGCCCCGGCATGCGGGTCACGGTGCCGGTGATAGCGAGGGAGGACCGCGATCCGACCCCGCACGGCATCGACCTGGGACCGCGTGTCTCGGAGTTCACGCTGCCGGCGGTGACCATGCCGCAGACGGCGACCGCGGACGAGGTGCTCAGCGCGCTCAACGCGGAGACGGGCACCACCAGCGTCGTCCTGGTGGACGAGCACCAGCGACCGCGGGCCATGGTGGACCGGACGCGGTTCCTGCTGAGGCTGTCGGGTGCGTACGGCCACGCCCTCCACGCCCACAAGCCCGCCGCCCGCCTGGCCGACGTGCCGCGTCTCGTCCCCCGCACCGTTCCGGCGATCGCGGCGCTGCGCGCGGCGGGCCGGGAGAACGACCGCGTCTACGACGATCTCGTCGTCACCGACGAGATCGGCCGGTGCCTGGGCATCGTCCGCGTGGGCGACCTCATCCGCAGCCTCTCCAGCTGATCCAGTCGGACGCGCTGAGATCGTCTCTGCGGCGTCAGGACCCCGAAGGTGACCCCGTGTCACTGATCGACCCAGAAAGGCCGCCAGCGACCGTCTCCTGGGCGAGAATGGCGGCCTGGACACGGCTGCGCAGCTTCAGCTTGGCGAGGATCCTGCTGACGTGGGTCTTGGTCGTGGTCTCGGCCATCTCCAGGCGCGCCGCGATCTCCCCGTTCGACAGCCCCTCGCCGAGGCACGCGAAGACCTCGCGCTCGCGCGGGGTCAGCTCGGACAGGCCGGGCGGCTCGGGGTGGGCGGACACCTGCCGGCCGGCGAACGCGCTGATCAGGCGCCGGGTCACCTGCGGTGCCAGGATCCCCTCCCCCGCCGCGACCGTCCGCACCGCCTCCACGAGATGATCGGCGTCCACGTCCTTGAGCAGGAACCCGGCCGCCCCGGCCCGCATGGCCCCGAACACGTACTCGTCCATGTCGAACGTGGTCAGCACCAGGACGTCGGCCACGCCCGCGAGCTCCCGGGTGGCGGAGATGCCGTCCAGCTTGGGCATGCGGATGTCCATCACGACCACGTCCGGCCGCAGATGCCGGGCCTGCGCGACCGCCTCCTCGCCGTCGGCCGCCTCGCCCACCACGGCGATGCCCGGCGCCGCGCCCAGGATCAGCACCAGGCCGGCACGGACCGCCGCCTGGTCGTCTGCCACCAGCACCTTGATCAAGGTCTCTCCTTGTCGGTGAGAGGAAGCTCGGCGTACACCCGCCAGCGGCCGTCCTCGGGCCCGGCCTCGAACGTCCCGTCCAGCATGGTCGCGCGCTCCCGCATCCCGATCAGCCCGCTGCCCGATCCGGGCAGCCGCGACCCCCCGGTCCCGAGGGGGCTGTCGACGGTGACCACGACACAGCCGGGGCGATGTTCCAGGAGCACCTCGACCCGGCCCGACGCAGCGTGCTTGAGCGCGTTGGTCAACGATTCCTGCACGATGCGGTACGCCGCGTGCTCCACCGGCGCGGGCAACCCGGGCGCGTCCCCGATGACCTTCAGGCCCGCCGTGAGGTCGGTGCGCGCCGTGTGCGCCACCAGCCGCTCAAGGCCGTCCAGCCGCGGCGCGGCCGCGGGATCGGCCTCGCCGTCGCCCTCCCGCAGCAAGCCGATCATGCGCCGCATCTCGGCGAGGCCCTGGACGCTGTTCTCCCGGATCACCTCCATGGACCGGTTGATGCTCTCCCGGTCCAGATCCGAGACCTTGAGCACGGCCGAGGAATGCAGGGCCACCGCGCTGAGGTGGTTGGCGATGACGTCGTGAAGTTCCCGCGCCATCCGCGCCCGTTCGGCGTTGACGGCCGCCCAGCGGTCCATCTCGGCAAGCCGTGCCATCTGCGCCGCACGCTGCCGCTCCATGTCCGCCCGGTCCCGGTGCCCCCGGACGACCATCGCGGTGAGCACCGGCCCGACCCAGGCCACACCGGCCAGCGAGCCCGCTATCACCCCGCCGCTGATCGTGGCGAGGGCGACCCCGACGGCCGCCGCCACGGCCAGCGTGGCCGCCGTCGTGATGCCGAGCAGCCATTCGGCCGCGCGCTTCGGGCCGTACAGGCTCGCCGCGTACAACGCGTCGCTGTAGATCATCAGGGTGGCGATGCTCGGCCCGATCACCACGTCCGCGAAGTTGAACGGGGTGGAGAGCAGCAGGCCCACGATCGGACGGGTGCGCCGGAACAACATCGCGAAGCACAGCCCGGCCAACGGCAGCAGCCGCCACCCAGGCACCAGGTCGAGCTCTGGCCAGGTGCTGTAGCCATGCGCCAGGAGGAGCACCACGCCCGCCCCGAAGGCGGCGACGGCCAGCAACACATCCTGGCGCGTGGTGGTGAAACGCATGGCCCTATCTCAGCATCCCCCGAACGGTCCGCGGCTCAGCCTTGGTGAGGGTCGCGCGTACATCGTTCGTAGGACCCGAATGCGTAAGGCAGGCCCCGTAAGGGGCCTGCCTTCGCGTGATGGGCTTCGTCAGACGTTGAAGCCGAGGGCGCGGAGCTGGTCGCGGCCCTCGTCGGTGATCTTGTCGGGGCCCCACGGGGGCAGCCAGACCCAGTTGATCTTGACGTCCTTGACCAGGTCCTCCAGGGCGCTGTGCGCCTGGTCCTCGATCACGTCGGTGAGCGGGCAGGCGGCGCTGGTCAGCGTCATGTCCAGGGTGGCCACCTCGTCCGCGAGGTTGATGCCGTAGATCAGGCCCAGGTCGACGACGTTGATGCCGAGCTCGGGGTCGACCACGTCCTTGAGCGCCTCGAGGATCTCCTCCTCGGCGGGGCCGGCGGCGACGGGGCCGTCCGCGGGGACCGCGGTCTCCGGGGTCTCAGCGTCCGGCGTCGCAGTGTCCGCGGCGGCGGTGGTGTCAGTCATGATGCCTCTCCGAGAGCACGGGCGGTCGCGTCCTTCCACGCCATCCAGGCGAGCAGGGCGCACTTGATCCGGGCGGGGTACTTGGAGACCCCGGTGAAGGCGACGGCGTCCTCCAGGACGTCCTCGTTGGGCTCGCCCTCGCCACGCGACTGCATGAGCGCGAGGAACTCGTCGCCGATCGCCATCGCCTCCTTGACCGGCTTGCCGATGATGAGCTCGGTCATCACCGACGCGCTGGCCTGGCTGATGGAGCAGCCCATGGCGTCGTACGAGACGTCCGCGACAGTGGCGTCCTGGCCCCCGCCGTCGAGGTGCACCCGCAGCGTCACCTCGTCACCGCAGGTCGGGTTGACGTGGTGGGCCTCGCCCTCGTACGGCTCCCGCAGCCCCTTGTTGTGGGGGTTGCGGTAATGATCCAGGATGACCTCCTGGTACATCGCCTCGAGCTGCATGTCTTCCTTTTCCTCGTCGGGGGGCTTCTTCCCTACAACAGGTGTTGGACTCAGGCTGTTCCGAAGAACTTCTGGGCCTTGCGTACCCCCTCGGCGAGCGCGTCCACGTCGGCGAGGTTGTTGTAGATGTAGAAGGTCGCGCGGGTGGTGGCCGGAATGCCGAACCGGCGGCAGATCGGCCATGCGCAGTGGTGCCCCACGCGGATGGCGACGCCGAGCTCGTCGAGCACCTGGCCCACGTCGTGCGGGTGGATGTCGTCCACCGTGAACGACACGGCCCCGCCGCGCGCCTCGGTGCTGCGCGGGCCGATGATCCGCACCCCGGGGATCTCGCTGAGCCGCTCCAGCGAGTAGGCGGTGAGCACCTCCTCGTGGAGGGCGACCCGGTCCATCCCGAGGTCGGACAGGTAGTCGCACGCCGCGCCGAGGCCGATGGCCTGGGCGGTCATCGGCACGCCCGCCTCGAACCGCTGCGGCGGCGGCATGAAGGTGGAGCCCTCCATGCGCACGACCTCGATCATCGAGCCGCCGGTGATGAACGGGGGCATGGACTCCAGCAGTTCGCGGCGGCCCCAGAGCACGCCGATGCCGGTCGGGCCGAGCATCTTGTGACCGGAGAACACCAGGAAGTCGGCGCCGAGCTCACGCACGTCGACCGGCTGGTGCGGCACCGACTGGGCGGCGTCCAGCAGAACCAGCGCGCCGAACTGGCGGGCGCGGGCCGCGATCTGCTGGACGGGCGGCACCGTGCCGAGCACGTTGGACTGGTGCGTCAGCGCGACCAGCTTGGTGCGCTCGTTCACGATCGTGTCGAGCTCGGCCAGGTCGAGCCGGCCCTCGTCGGTGATGCCGAACCAGCGCAGCGTGGCGCCGGTCCGCTGGCACAGCTGCTGCCAGGGCACCAGATTGGCGTGATGCTCCATCTCGGTCACGACGATCTCGTCGCCCGGGCCGATCTTGAACCGCTCGGCTTCCGGGCCGAACGTGGCGGCGTTGCTCAGCGCGTACGCCACCAGGTTGATGCCCTCGGTCGCGTTCTTGGTGAACACGATCTCGCCGGGCACCCCGCCGATGAACGTGGCGATCCGGGTGCGCGCGCTCTCGTAGGCCTCGGTGGCCTCCTCGGCGAGCAGGTGCGCGCCGCGGTGCGGAGCGGCGTTGTGGCGCTCGTAGAACTCCCGCTCGGCGTCCAGCACCTGGACCGGCTTCTGCGAAGTCGCCCCCGAGTCGAGGTAGACCAGGTCACGGCCGCCCCGGACGGTACGGGACAGAAGGGGGAAGTCCTTCTTCAGCTCCTCGGGGAGCAGGGTCATGAGGATGCGCCCACCTTCGCGTACTTCTCGTAGCCCTCGTCCTCCAGCACGTTGGCCAGCTCCGGGCCGCCCTCTTCGACGATCCGGCCGCCGGCGAAGACGTGCACGAAGTCGGGCTTCACGTAGCGCAGGATGCGCGTGTAGTGGGTGATGAGCAGCACGCCGGTGTCACCGGCCGCCGAGAAGCGGTTGACGCCCTCGGAGACGACCTTGAGCGCGTCGACGTCGAGGCCGGAGTCGGTCTCGTCGAGCACCGCGATCTTCGGCTTGAGCATCTCCATCTGGAGGATCTCGTGCCGCTTCTTCTCACCGCCGGAGAAGCCCTCGTTCAGGCTGCGCTGGGCGAAGGCCGGGTCGATGGCGAGGTTTTCGAGCGCCTGCTTCATCTCCTTGGAGAACTCCCGCAGCTTGGGAGCCTCACCGCGCACGGCGGTGACGGCGGTGCGCAGGAAGTTGGAGACGGAGACACCGGGCACCTCGACCGGGTACTGCATCGCCAGGAACAGCCCGGCGCGGGCGCGCTCGTCGACGCTCATCTCCAGGACGTCCTCGCCGTCGAGCGTCACCGAGCCGCTGGTCACGTCGTACTTGGGGTGGCCGGCGATGGCGTAGGCGAGCGTGGACTTGCCGGAGCCGTTGGGCCCCATGATCGCGTGGGTCTCGCCCGCCTTCACGGTCAGGTCGACCCCGCGCAGGATCTCCTTGGCCCCGTCGGTGCCGTCGGCGACGGAGACGTGGAGGTCGCGAATCTCTAGCGTGGCCATATCTATCTGAGCTCTCTCGTTGGTTCAGTCGTCGGAGCCGAGCGAGACGTAGACGTCGCCGTCCTCGACCTTGACCTTGTAGGTGGCGACCGGCTGGGTGGCCGGCGGGTTGGTGGGCTTGCCGGTGCGGATGTCGAAGCAGGATCCGTGCAGCCAGCACTCGATCGTGCCGTCGTAGACCTCCCCCTCGGAGAGGGAGACCTCGGCGTGGGAGCAGATGTCGTTGAGCGCGAACACGCCCTCGCCGCTGCGCACCAGGGCGACCGGGGTGTCGTCGACCTCGACGGCCATCGCCCCGTCGGTGGGGATCTCGCCCAGCGGGCACACCTTCACGAACGTCATCGCTTCGCCGCTCCCCGGTCCAGCTCCGCCTCGATTGCCTCCTGCACCTTCTCGCGGACCTCGTCGACCTCGATGCGCTCGATGAGCTGGCCGAGGAAGCCGCGCACGACCATGCGGCGGGCCTCGTCGAACGTGATGCCGCGGGCCTGCAGGTAGAACAGGTGCTCGTCGTCCAGCCGGCCGGACGCCGAGGCGTGGCCCGCCCCAGCGACCTCACCGGTGAGGATCTCCAGGTTGGGCACGGAGTCGACCCGGGTGCCGTCGGTGAGCACCAGGTTGCGGTTGAACTCGTAGGTGTCGGTGCCCTCGGCCTCGGCGCGGATGATCACGTCGCCGATCCAGACGGCGTGCGCGTCGACGTCCTGCAGCGCGCCGCGGAAATCCACCCGGCTCCGGCAGTGCGGGACGGCGTGGTCGACCAGGAGGCGGTGCTCCAGGTGCTGGCCGCCGTCGGCGAAGTAGACGCCGTAGAGCTCGGCGTCGCCGCCGGGTGCGTCGTAGACGACCGACGGGGAGATCCGCACGACGTCGCCGCCGAGGCTGATGTTGTGGCTGAAGAACCGCGCGTCGCGGGCCAGCTTGGCGTGCTGGTGCGAGACGTGCACGGCGTCGTCGGCCCAGTCCTGCAGGCTGATCACCGAGAGCCGCGCGCCGTCGCCGACGACGAACTCGACGTTGTCGGCGTAGGTGGCGCTGCCGTGGTGGCTGAGCACGACCGTGGCCTCGGCGAACGGCTCCAGGATGACCGTGGTGTGGCCGTAGCCGGCGCCCTCGCCGTTCTCCCCGCGGGTGCGGATCACCGTGGGCGCGGAGGCGACCGCCTCCTTGGGCACGGTGACGACCGTGGCCTGGGTGAACGAGGCGTACGCCTGCGCGCTCACCCGGTCGGCGGGCACGTAGGCCTTGCCGAGCCGTTCGTCGTCGCGGCCGACGATCTCGACGGTGACCTCGGGGGCCGACTGGACCTCGACGATCACCTTGCCGGTCGGCTCCGCGGTGCCGTTGTGCAGGCCGCGCAGGCGGCGCAGCGGGGTGAACCGCCACTCCTCCTCACGGCCCGACGGCACCTCGAAGTCGGCGACCTCATAGGAGGCCTTCTCGTGCAGCGTCGAGAGAGGCCTGGTGTCCAAGCCCATCAGCCGACGGCTCCTTCCATCTGCAGCTCGATGAGCCGGTTGAGCTCAAGCGCGTATTCCATGGGCAGTTCGCGCGCGATCGGCTCGACGAAGCCACGCACGATCATCGCCATCGCCTCGTCCTCGGTCATGCCGCGGCTCATGAGGTAGAACAGCTGGTCCTCCGACACCTTGGAGACGGTGGCCTCGTGGCCCATCTCCACGTCGTCCTCGCGGACATCGACGTAGGGGTAGGTGTCGGAACGGCTGATCTGGTCGACCAGCAGCGCGTCGCACTTGACCGTGGACTTGGAGTGCGCGGCGCCCTCCTGGATCTGGACCAGGCCGCGGTAGGACGTGCGCCCGCCGCCGCGCGCCACCGACTTGGAGATGACGCTGCTGGAGGTGTGCGGGGCCGCGTGCACCATCTTGGCGCCGGCGTCCTGGTGCTGGCCCTCGCCGGCGAACGCGATCGACAGCGTCTCGCCCTTGGCGTGCTCGCCCAGCAGGTAGACGGCCGGGTACTTCATGGTGACCTTGGAGCCGATGTTGCCGTCGACCCATTCCATGGTGGCGCCCTCGTAGGCGACGGCGCGCTTGGTCACCAGGTTGTAGACGTTGTTGGACCAGTTCTGGATGGTCGTGTAGCGGACGCGGGCGTCCTTCTTCACGACGATCTCGACGACCGCCGAGTGCAGCGAGTCGGACTTGTAGATCGGCGCGGTACAGCCCTCGACGTAGTGGACGTACGAGCCCTCGTCCGCGATGATCAGGGTCCGCTCGAACTGGCCCATGTTCTCGGTGTTGATCCGGAAGTAGGCCTGCAGCGGGATCTCGACGTGCACGCCGGGCGGCACGTAGATGAACGACCCGCCCGACCACACGGACGTGTTGAGCGCGGCGAACTTGTTGTCGCCCACCGGGATCACGGAGCCGAAGTACTCCTGGAAGATCTCCGGGTGCTCCTTGAGGCCGGTGTCGGTGTCGAGGAAGATGACGCCCTTCTCCTCGAGGTCCTCACGGATCTTGTGGTAGACCACCTCGGACTCGTACTGGGCCGCGACGCCCGCGACGAGGCGCTGCTTCTCCGCCTCGGGGATGCCCAGCTTGTCGTAGGTGTTCTTGATGTCCTCGGGGAGCTCCTCCCAGGAAGCGGCCTGCTTCTCGGTGGAGCGGACGAAGTACTTGATGTTGTCGAAGTCGATGGCCGACAGGTCAGAGCCCCACGAGGGCATCGGCTTCTTGTCGAACAGCCGCAGCCCCTTGAGGCGCAGGTCGAGCATCCAGGCGGGCTCGCCCTTCTTGGCCGAGATGTCGCGCACGACATCATCGTTGAGGCCGCGGCGCGCGGAGGCGCCGGCAACATCCGAGTCGGCCCAGCCGAACTTGTACTTGTCAAGCCCTTCCAGCTCGGGGTGGGCTGCCGTAGTCATAGGGGTGTCCCTCCGGACTCCTCGTTCGCGTTGTCAGTGCCGTCCGCCGCGTCTGCCCCTCCGCAGAGGGACCGGGGGCTGACGTGGGTGGTGCAGATCCCGTCGCCGTGGGCGATCGTCGCCAGGCGCTGGACCGGGGTCCCCAGCAGTCTGCTGAAGGCCTCCGTTTCGGCCTCGCACAACTGCGGAAACTCTTCCGCCACGTGCGCGACCGGACAGTGGTGCTGGCAGAGCTGCTCTCCGCCTGGCTCCCCGGACACGGTCTGGGGGGCCTTGGCCGCCGCGGCGGCGTAGCCGTCGGCCGACAAGGCCTCGGCCAGCTTGCGTACCCGCTGGTGGGGCGGGGCCGCCTGGACGACGGGGGTGTAGCGCCGCTCCAGGTCGGCGATCTGGCGCCGGGCGAACTCGGCCACGGCCTCGTCCCCCGCCGTCTCGGCGAGGAACCGCAGCGCGCTGGTCGCCAGGTCGTCATAGGCGTGCACAAAGGCGTTGCGGCCGGCGTCGGTGATCACGAACCACTTGGCCGGACGTCCCCGCCCGCGCTGCCCCTGCGACCGGGACCGGCGGGTCTCGATCTCGATCATCTCCTCCGTGAGGAGGGCGTCCAGGTGGCGGCGGATGGCGGCCGGGGTGAGCCCCATGCGCTCCCCCAGTGCGGAGGCCGTGATGGGGCCGTGCTCGAGGATGAGTCGGGCCACCCGCGCGCGCGTGTCGCGCTCGCCGTGGCCGGCGCCCGACGGCATGCCGGAAGGCCGCGCGGAGGCGGCCCGGGCGACGCTCGTCGTCTCGCTCACGTATTTCACAACATCAGTGTGCCGTAATTCCTTCCCGAGAAACAAACGAATCTGAATGTCGTCGCTCACGCAGGTAAGCCTTACCTAACCTGGGCTTTTACGGCGCGGGAGGACACTCTATGCCCCGCCGGACGTGCTCAGCTGGCAGACGCACACGTCAGCGGGGGCGTGCGCTCAGAGCGTGCTCGCCGGCGGTGTCTCACGCCGGCACCCGCCCGCTACCGGCGGCGCCGCGCACGGATCTGTCGTTGGGCCTGCCTAAAATCGTCTCCATGGCACCCCCGGAAGAGAGCGCCGTCGAGCTCGACGGCTTGGTCAAGCGCTACGGCGCGGCCACCGCGGTCGACGGGCTCTCGTTCCGGGCCGGACGCGGCGCCGTGACGGCCCTGCTCGGCCCCAACGGCGCGGGCAAGACCACGACCATCGAGATCTGCGAGGGCTTCCGCCGCGCGGACGCGGGCACCGTACGGGTCCTCGGGCTCGACCCGCACCGCGACGCGCGGGCCCTCAAGCCCCGGGTGGGCGTGATGCCGCAGTCAGGCGGCGTGCCCGGCACGGCGCGGGCGGCCGAGTTCCTGCGGCTGGTCGCCGCGTTCCACGCCGGCCCGCTCGATCCCGCCGCGCTGCTGGCGCGCCTCGGCCTCACCGAGCACGCGCGCACGCCGTTCCGCCGGCTGTCGGGCGGCCAGCAGCAGCGGCTCTCGCTGGCGGTGGCGATCGTCGGCCGGCCCGAGCTGGTCTTCCTCGACGAGCCGACCACCGGGCTCGACCCGCAGGCCCGCCGCGCCACCTGGGAGCTGATCGAGGAGCTGCGCGCCGCCGGGGTCTCGGTCGTCCTCACGACGCATCACATGGAGGAGGCCGAGGGCCTCGCCGACCAGGTCGTCATCGTCGACCACGGCCAGGTCGTGGCGCAGGGCAGCCCCGCCGAGCTCACCGGCGCGGAGCGGCAGCTGCGCTTCCGCGCCCGGCCGGGGCTGGGCCTGGACGAGCTGCTCGCGGCGCTGCCGGCGGGGAGCGCCGCGAAGGAGTCGCCCGCCGGGCACTACCTGGTCGAGGGAGACGTGCGGCCTGAGCTGCTGGCCACGGTGACCGCCTGGTGCGCCTCGCACGGCGTCCTCACCGAAGATCTGCGGATCGAGCGGCGCACTCTGGAAGACGTCTTCCTTGAGCTGACCGGACGGGAGCTGCGCTCGTGACCACCCAGCCGACAGCGCGGTCCGCCGCCGGGCCGCCCCGGCTCGACCTCACGCCGGCGCCCGGGGCGGTGCCGCTGCCGCGGATGATCCTGGCGCAGACCGGCTACGAGCTGCGGACCATGCTCCGCAACGGCGAGCAGCTGCTGCTCACGATGATCATCCCGGTGGTGCTGCTCACGCTGTTCAGCGCCACCTCGCTGCTGGACCTCGGGCCGGGCCGCCGGGTCGGCTTCCTCGCCCCCGGCATCCTGGCCCTGGCTGTCATGTCCACCGCGTTCACCGGCCAGGCGATCGGCACGGGCTTCGAACGGCGCTACGGCGTGCTCAAGCGGCTGGGGGCCACCCCGCTGCCCCGCACCGGTCTGATCGCCGCCAAGACGCTCACCGTCATCGCGGTGGAGGCGCTGCAGGCCGTGGTGATCTCCGCGGTGGCGCTCGCGCTGGGCTGGGAGCCGCACGGCAACCCGCTCGCGGTGGTGGCGCTGATCCTGCTCGGCACCGCCGCGTTCAGCGGCTTCGGGCTGCTGATGGCCGGGACGTTGCGCGCCGAGGCCACGCTTGCCGCGGCCAACTTCGTCTACATCCTGCTGCTGGCCGTCGGCGGTGTGGTCTTCCCGCTCGACAAGTTCCCCTCCGGCGCCCGCTCGGCCCTGGAGCTGCTGCCGATCTCGGCGTTGGCCGAGGGGCTGCGGCAGGTGCTGCAGCACGGCGCCGCGCTGCCCGGCAAGCCGCTGCTCGTTCTCGCGCTGTGGGCCGTGGCCGGCCTCGCTCTGGCCGCACGTTTCTTCAAGTGGGAGTGATCTGTGGCACTCGCTGATGCCCCCGGCTCGGACGGCGCGACCGGCGGGTTCCCCCGCCCTGCGCGGATGGTGTCGCTCGGGTCAGTGCCGCCGCCCGCGCTGATCCTTCTCGGCATCGTCTCGGTGCAGGTCGGCGCCGGGATGGCCAAGCACATGTTCGACCGGATCTCGCCGGACGCCGTGGTGCTGATGCGGCTGGCGACGTCGGCGATCGTGCTGGGCTTCATCGGCCGCAAGGTGCTGCGGACCGTGCTCCGCGACCACACCAGGGGCGATCTCGCCGTGGCCGCCGGCTTCGGGCTGACACTCGCCTTGATGAACTTCTCGATCTACCAGTCGTTCGCACGGATCCCCCTTGGCGTCGCCGTGACGATCGAGTTCCTGGGCCCGCTGACGGTCGCCATCGTGGCCTCCCGGCGCCTGCGCGACGTGGTGTGGGCGCTGCTGGCGTTCGGCGGCGTGGTGATGCTCGCACGCGGCGGCGAGCTGGACATGGTGGGCATCGCGTTCGGATTGCTGGCGGGCGTCTGCTGGGCCGGCTACATCCTCCTCAGCGCCGCCACCGGCAAACGTTTCGCGGGGTCCACTGGGCTGGCGCTGGCGAGCATCGTCGGCACGTTCGCCATGCTGCCCATCGGGGTCACCTCGGGCGGCTCGGCCCTGCTCAGCCCGGAGCTCCTGCTCATCGGGCTCGGTGTGGGCCTGCTCTCGTCGTTGATCCCCTACTCCCTGGAGCTGGAGGCCCTCCGGCGCATGCCCGCCCGGGTCTTCGGCATCCTGATGAGCCTCGAACCCGCCGTCGCCGCGCTGATCGGCGTGCTGCTGCTGGGCGAGATCCTCTCCGGCCGCCAGTGGCTGGCGATCGGCTGCGTGGTCGTGGCCTGCGTCGGCGCCACCCGCGGCCAGCAGGATCCGCCCGAGGCGCCCGAAGCCTGACTAGGATCATCTGACTAGGATCCTTCGAGAGGACGCCACGACAGCACCCCCGACAGAAAAGAGGCCGCCGTGACCGCCTGGCGAGAAGAAGAGGGGCTGCCGCCCGAGTTCTTCGAGGCGGGCTCACCGTCGTTCGTCGACTTCCTGCGCACCCGCGCGCCCGAGCTCCTGCCGGTCAACCGCGAGCGCAAGAACGTCCTGGACCTTCCGCACGGCACCACGATCCTGGCGCTGACGTTCCCCGGCGGCGTGATGATGGCCGGCGACCGGCGCGCCACCCGGGGCAACGAGATCGCCTACCGCGAGCTGGACAAGGTCCAGAAGGCCGGTGAGCACTCGGTGGTCGCGTTCGCCGGGACGGTCGGGCTGGCACTCGACATGGTCCGGCTGTTCCAGGTCGAGCTGGAGCACTACGAGAAGATGGAGACGGTCACGCTGTCCCTGCCGGGCCAGGCCCGCCGCCTCGGCGCCGTCATCCAGGCCAACCTGGCGCAGGCCCTCCAGGGGCTGGCCGTGGTCCCGCTCTTCGCCGGCTACGACCTCGACTCCGACACCGGCCGGATCTTCACGTACGACATCATCGGCTCGCCGCAGGAGGCCCGCGACTTCCACGCCGAAGGCTCGGGCTCGCCCTACGCTCACGGCGCGCTCAAGAAGCTCTACCGCCGCGACCTGTCGGAGGACGAGGCCGCCGCGGTGTGCATCGAGGCCCTCTATGACGCCGCCGACGACGACTCCGCCACCGGCGGACCCGACCTGACGCGCCGCCTCTATCCGGTGATCGGGTCGGTCACCGCCGACGGCTACCGCCGCCTCCCCGAGGACGAGGTGGCCGCCATCGTCGACCGGGTCGTCCAGGCCCGCCACGAGCGCCCCGACGGTCCGGTGGCGCCGCTGCGCTGATCATGCCTGGGCCGCTGCGCTGATCATGGCCGGTTCGACGCCGGCCGGCCGATCACGGGGTGTCGGACCCGCTCCCTAGGATGGGCCCATGGCACGCGCGAACGACGAGGCCGCCGAGCTCATCCAGGAGCTGGCCGACCTCCTCTCCATCACCGGCGGCGACGCCTTCAAGATCCGGGCGTACGAGAAGGCCGCCCGCGCGATCGCCGGCTATCCCGAGGACATCTCCGGCCTCGACCTGGCCGGGCTGAAGAAGATCCCGACCGTCGGGGAGGCGATCGCCAAGAAGGTGCTCGACTACACCACCACCGGCACGATCCGCCAGGTGGAGGAGCTGCGCACCCAGATCCCCGCGGGCGTCCGCGCGCTGACCACCATCCCGACCCTCGGCCCCAAAAAGGCGCTCGCCGTCTACGAGGAGCTGGGCATCTCGTCCGTCCCCGAGCTGGCACAGGCCATCCAGGAGGGCCGCCTGCGCGATCTCAAGGGCTTCGGCGCCAAGACCGAGGACAACATCCTGCGCGGCATCGAGCTCATGCAGCAGTCCGGCGAGCGGGTCCTGATCGACGGCGCCGCCGACCTCGCCGACGAGATCGTGGCCGCCCTCACCGCCCACCCCGCCGTGCAGCGCTGCACCCACGCGGGATCCCTGCGCCGCATGCGCGAGACCATCGGCGACATCGACGTCCTCGCGGCCTCCACCGACCCCCACCCGATCATGGAGGCGTTCACCGCTCTCCCCTACGTCACCGAAGTGATCGCGAGCGGCGACAAGAAGACCTCGGTCCGCACCACCAGGGGCCTCCAGGTCGACCTCCGCGTCGTCCCTCCGGAGTCGTGGGGCGCCGCCCTGCAATACTTCACCGGCTCGCAGGCGCACAACATCCGCACCCGCGAGATCGCCGTCCGCGCGGGCCTCAAGCTCTCCGAATACGGCCTCTTCCACGCCGAGTCGGGCGACCTGATCGTCTCCGAGACAGAAGAAGAGGTCTACGCGCGGCTGGGCCTCCCCTGGATCCCGCCGACCCTCCGTGAGGACGGCGGCGAGATCGAGGCGGCCCTCAAGGGCGAGCTCCCCCGCCTCGTCACCGTCGAGGATCTCAAGGGTGACCTCCACAGTCACACCGACCTCACCGACGGCCTGGCCACCTTGGAAGAGATGGTCGAGGCCGCCGCGGCCCGCGGCCTGGAGTACTACGCGATCACTGACCACGCGCCCAACCTCTTCATGCAGCGCATGACCGACGAGAAGATGCTGGCCCAGCGCGAGCAGGTCCGCGCCCTCCAGGCGAAATACCCCGGCCTCACCCTCCTGCACGGCACCGAGCTCAACATCGACCCCGACGGCGAGGTCGACTGGGACGGGGACTTCCTGGCCGGTTTCGACGTCTGCGTCGCCTCGGTCCACTCCGCGTTCACGCAAGACACGGCGGAGATGACCCGCCGCTTCGTCCGCGCCTGCGAAAACCCCCACGTCCACGTGATCGGCCACCCCACCGCGCGCCTCATCGGCAAGCGCCCGCCCGTGGACGCCGACTGGGACGAGGTCTTCCGCGCCGCCGCCCGCACCAGCACGGCCCTGGAGATCGACTCGTTCCCCGACCGCCTGGACCTGCCGGCCGACCTGATCCGCCGCGCCGTCCGCCTCGGCGTCAAGTTCTCCATCGACACCGACGCCCACGCGCTCCGCCATCACCGCAACATCCGCTTCGGCGTCGGCACCGCCCAGCGCGGCTGGCTCACCCCCGACGACGTGATCAACACCTGGCCCCTGGACCGCCTCCGCGCCTTCCTCGGCAAGTCCTGACCCGCCGCCGGCGGCGGTCAGGCGGGCTGAGGGGTCTTACGGGTCTCCTGGACGGCGGGAGCCGGGGCCAGGGGCCCTCGGTCGCGGGCAGCGAAGATCAGCCGCAGGGCGGCGATCCACATGATCGCCGAGCCCAGCATGTGCAGGACCACCAGGACGGCGGGCACGCCCGTGAAGTACTGGACGTAGCCGATCGCGCCCTGGGCCATCTCGATGACGAAGAGCTCGACGGCGCGGCGCTGGAGGGCCGAGGGGGCGCCTGACCGGTGACCGGAACGGAGCGCAGCGGAGTGCAGGCCGCCGGTCAGGCGGCCTTTGCCGGGGGGTCTGGGGGGTCGTCCCCCCAGAGGGGGGCGGGTCCGGCGCAGGACCACGAGAAGGACGATCGTCAGGGCCACGGTGAGCCAGGCGAAGGCGCTGTGGATCCGGGCGACGTCCTCGATGTTGAAGCCCCAGCGGCGCGACTCGGCGTCGCCCGCGTGCGGGCCGGTGCCGGTGACGACCGTTCCGGCCACCATGAGCAGGGCCGTGACACCGATCAGGGCCAGGATGAGCCGCCGGACGCCGCTGCCCACCAGCGGGCGCACGGGTTCGTCACCTTCCCCGGCGCGCACCCAAAGGGCCAGGCAGAAGATCAGGAGCGCGGGCGAGATCAGGAAGTGCAGCCCGACCGAGGCTGGGTGGAGCTTGGTGAGCACCACGATGCCGCCGATGATGGCCTGGGCGAAGACACTCGCCGGCTGCGCGCAGGCCAGGAGCACCAGGTCGCGACGGCGGGGGCGCAGCCGCAGCGCGGCGACGAAGACGGCCACGCCGATCGCCAGCACCAGGAACGTCAGCATCCGGTTGCCGAACTCGATCGCCATGTTGACGGCCGAGTGGTCGGGATGCGCGGTGGGCACGAGGCTGTCGCCGGTGCACTTGGGCCAGTCGGGGCAGCCCAGGCCGGACTTGGTGACCCGCACCGCACCGCCGGTCGCGATGATGCCCGCGTTGCCGATCACCCCGAGCAACGCCAGGAGACGCATCGACGCCGGGGTGGGATGCCACACGGCGGCCCACACACGGGTCAGGGGATTGCGCGAGGAGGGGACGACGTCGGATCGTTCAGCCACGGCACTCATCGTATGGCCGCCCCCCGGTGACCCTGACCCGACCCCGGGTCAGCCGTGAGGACGGGGCCCGACGTCCGCGTCAGCCGTAGGGACCAGGCGGGGGCGGCATGAAGCCGGAGGGGCCTTGCGGGGCCCATGGAGGGGCGGCGGGCGACGGCACGCGCGGCGGAGTCCGGAGGAATGCCTGCCGGGCGGTCCCCATGAGGCCCAGCAGGGCGTCGCGCCGGGTGGCGAACCACCGGGGTTCGGCGACGCCTCGTTCGGCCCGTTTGTGGAGCAGGGCGAGCTCGGTCGCGGCCAGCTGGTAGTCCTGCATGGCGCGCGCGGCGGGCCGGCCGCCGACCGTGCGGGCCCAGCGCCGGGCGGCGCGGCGGGACGGGATGGTCCGCAACATCCGGACGTCCTGGGGTGTGACGAGCCCGGTGCCCCCGTACATGGGCAGGTACGCCTCGATCCGGCGGACCGTGCGCCGGCGCTCCACGATGACCACGACCACCAGGGCGATGAGGACGCAGAAATCCAGCAGGTAGACGATCCCGAGACCGCCGAGGCCGAACGCGGTGGCGCCGTTCCAGAGGCCGTGCAGGACCATGGCGGCGAAGAGCCCCAGCAGCGGCGCCAGGACCTGCTTGCCGCGGTGGGTGGCGGCGTACGCGACGCCCAGCCCGGTCATCGAGGTGAAGAGCGGGTGGCTCAGCGGGGCCACGAGTCCGCGCAGGATGAAGACGGCCTGGAGCTGCTGCGTGCCGCCCTCGTCGTACGCCCGCATGTAGTAGGTGATGTTCTCCATCATGGCGAACCCGAGGCCCACCATGGTCGCGTACATGATCCCGTCGGCGAACCCGTCGATCTCGTTGCGGCGGATCCACAGCAGCACGAAAAGCACCGCGCCCTTGAGCGTCTCCTCGACCAGCGGCGCCCCGAAGGTCGCGCTGACGAAGTGCCCCTCGGTCTCGCCGAAGATCGGCACCGTCACGTACAGCAGGCCGAGCGTGTTGAGGATGAGCGCGCCGAGCACCGCCACCCCCGCGCCCCACATGAACGCGAACGCCAGGGCGCGCGGCGGCTCGGGCTCCAGCCGGTCGAGCGTCAGCGCCAGCGCGATGAGCAGCGGGATCGGGATGATCGCGAGGACCACGCCGACCCAGAAGCCCGCTCCGCCCCAGAGGGCGTCGACGCCCAGGGCGATCACGGCGCACAACGAGGACACCACCAGGCCGATGATCAGGCCGGCCGACGGCCGCCCCGGAACACGCCCTTCGAGCACCGCTTTGGGATCTACGCGCGCCATGTCGCGAGCGTAACCGGCCGGTCAGCGCTGAGTAGAGGCGGGAGCCTCACATCGTTGTTCCGATCAGGGCTCAGAAGAGCATCGGGTCGATCGCCACGGCGGTGAACAGCAGGGCCAGGTAGACGTTCGACAGGTGGAAGAAGCGCATCGGCCGAAGGTGGACACCGCTCACACCCGCCCGCACCGCCCGCAGCAGCCGGTGCCCTTCGAGCAGGAACACCGCGCCGAGCACGACCGCGACCGCGCCGTACACCGGCCCCATCCCGGCCACCGGCCACAACAACAGCGAGCACGCCACGGTCGCCCAGGTGTAGAGGAGGCTCTCGATGACAACCCGGCGCTCGGTGGCGACGACGGGCAACATCGGCACCTTGGCCAGCTTGTAGTCCTCGCGGTAGCGCATCGCCAGCGTCCAGGTGTGCGGCGGGGTCCACAGGAAGACCACGCCGAACATCACGAACGGGGTCCAGCTCAGGCTGTCGGTGATCGCGGCCCAGCCGATCAGCACCGGCATGCAGCCCGCGATGCCGCCCCACACGACGTTCTGAGAGGTGCGGCGCTTGAGCAGCAGCGAGTACACGAAGATGTAGAACAGGATCGCGAAGACCGAGAGGGCGGCGGCGAAGACGTTCACCGTGAGCGCGAACCCGGCCGTGGAGCCCACTGCCAGCACGACACCAAAGATCAGCGCCTCGGTCGGCGAGACCTGCTCCCGGGCCAGCGGGCGGCGCCGCGTCCTGCGCATCTTGGCGTCGATGTCGCGGTCGATGTAGCAGTTGATCGCGTTGGCCGCGCCCGCCGACATCGTGCCGAACACCATCGTCGCCAGCGCGAGGCCGAGCGGCGGCACTCCCCGGGCGGCCAGGAACATCACCGGCAGCGTCGTGATCAAGAGCAGCTCGATGACGCGCGGCTTGGTCAGCGCGACATAGGCGCGCACCAGCGCGCCCACCGGCCTGCGGCCTGCCGTCGGCTCCGGCGGCGGCGCCGGGAGCTCCGCCGGCATCTCCTCGGTCAGCTCGACGCCGGGCTTGTTACTGAGCACCGTCACAATCGGGTCCACGTCCATTTAGGCATGAGAGGCCGTTCACGACCTCGGCGGTGCCCCCCGTGATGGGCCGCACCTCGGCGTGATGAAGGCTTGATGGAACTGCCGCGGCCGCTGTCGTCAACCGCGCAATCACTGTAGTGCGCCCCCTCCCAGGGTCGAGCACCGGGGCACCGAACGCGCCGCACGGGCGGGCCCGGAGCAGCCGCACGGGCAGGCCCAGACCAAGCGCACGGGCGGGCCGGACCACAGGTCGCTGGGGGGCTGCGGATCCCCCGTGGGTTCACTCCTGCGGGTGGTTAGTCCCAAGGACCATCGGGCAAGGGTCGGGATGTGCGGCGCGGGCCGCCCGTGGCCCGCCGTTCACCGCGACGTCAGGAGCTGCGGTCCGCCGGTTCGATAGGGTCAGAGGGCAAGGCGTGATCATCGCCGTGCGGATCGTCGAGACGACCGCTCCAGGCGGTTCACCTGGGGAAGATCTGCGGGCCGTTCCACGTTTCGGTGAGCGACGGCGAACAACGGCGCGTCGTGCGGACGTACAGACTGAAGACGATCCGAAGTTGAAGTTGAAGCTGTGGTGTGAAGCAGGCACAGCGGTTCGAGAGGAGCCTGGCGTTCCGTGAGCAGGGACAGCAGCACGTTTGAATGGTCCGACCTGGACCGGCGGGCAGTGGACACGATCCGCGCCCTGGCCATGGACGCGGTAGAGGAAGCGGGCTCTGGGCACCCGGGCACGGCGATGAGCCTGGCCCCGGCGGCCTACCTGCTCTTCCAGCGGTTCCTGAAGCACGACCCGACCGACCCCGCCTGGCCGGGCCGCGACCGGTTCGTGTTGTCGTGCGGGCACTCCAGCCTGACCCTCTATATCCAGCTCTACCTGTCGGGTTACCCGCTGACGCTGGACGACATCAAGTCGCTGCGCAAGTGGGACAGCCTCACCCCGGGCCACCCCGAGCACGGGCACACCGCGGGCGTGGAGACGACGACCGGCCCGCTGGGCCAGGGCCTCGCCAACGCGGTCGGCATGGCGATGGCGGCGCGCCGCGAGCGCGGGCTGTTCGACCCGGACACCGACCAGGGCGAGTCCCCCTTCGACCACACCATCTGGACTTTCGTCTCCGACGGTGACATCGAGGAGGGCATCAGCCACGAGGCCAGTGCCCTCGCCGCCCACCAGCGGCTGGGCAACCTGGTCGTGCTGTACGACGACAACAACATTTCCATCGAGGACGACACCCGGATCGCCCTCTCGGAGGATGTCCGCGCCCGCTACAGGGCGTACGGCTGGCATGTCCAGCACGTCGACTGGGCCCTCGACGGCGACTACAAGGAGAACGTCCAGCAGCTCGCCGAGGCCTACGCCGCCGCGCGTGCCGAGACCTCGCGCCCGTCCTTCATCTCACTGCGCACGATCATCGGCTGGCCCGCGCCGAACAAGAAGAACACCGGCAAGATCCACGGCTCCGCGCTGGGTGCCGACGAGGTCGCGGCCACCAAGAGGATCCTGGGCCTCGACCCGGAGCTGTCCTTCGACGTGCCCGAGGACGTGCTGGCCCACGCCCGCCGCGTCATCGACCGCGGCCGCGAGCTGCACGCCGAGTGGGACACGTCGTTCGCCGCCTGGCGCGAGGGCGACCCCGAGCGCGCCACCGAGTACGACCGCATCTCGGCACGCCGCCTGCCCGAGGGCTGGACGGCCAAGCTGCCCGAGTTCGAGCCCGGCAAGGACCTGGCCACCCGCGCCGCCTCCGGTGAGGTGCTCAACGCGCTGGCCGGGGTGCTGCCCGAGCTGTGGGGCGGGTCCGCCGACCTCGCCGAGAGCAACAACACCACGATGAAGGGCGAGCCGTCGTTCGTCCCCGAGGAGTTCCAGACCAAGGAGTTCCCCGGCGGCCCGTACGGCCGCACGCTTCACTTCGGCATCCGCGAGCACGCCATGGGCGCGATCCTCAACGGCATCGCGCTGCACGGCGGCACCCGGCCCTACGGCGGCACGTTCCTGGTCTTCAGCGACTACATGCGCCCGGCCGTGCGCCTCGCCGCGGTGATGGGGCTGCCGGTGACGTACGTGTGGACGCACGACTCCATCGGGCTGGGCGAGGACGGCCCGACCCACCAGCCGGTCGAGCACCTGTGGGCGCTGCGCGCCATCCCCGGCCTGGACGTCGTCCGGCCCGGCGACCCCAACGAGACCGCGGTCGCCTGGCGCACGATCCTGGAGCACACCGACCGCCCGGCGGGCCTGGCGCTCACCCGGCAGAAGATCCCGACGTTCGAGCGCGGCAACGGCATCGCCCCGGCCGACGGCGTGGCCAAGGGCGGCTACGTGTTGGCCGACGCCTCGAACGGCTCACCCGAGGTGATCATCATCGCCACCGGCAGCGAGGTGCAGCTGGCCGTCCAGGCCCGCGAGACGCTGGAGGCCGAGGGCACCCCGACCCGGGTCGTCTCGATGCCGTGCGTCGAGTGGTTCGAGGAGCAGGACGACGCCTACAAGCAGCAGATCCTGCCGCCGTCGGTGAAGGCCCGCGTCTCCGTCGAGGCCGGCGTCACCCTCGGCTGGCGCGGCTATGTCGGCGATTCCGGGGAATCGGTGGGCCTGGAGCACTTCGGTGCTTCGGCCGACTACAAGACGCTGTACGAGCAGTTCGGCATCACGGCGGAGCGCGTCGTGGCCGCCGCCCACTCCAGCCTGATCAAGGCCGGCACCGACAACGCGGGCCGCGGCCACACCACCGGCAACTGACTCGCTCTGGCCTAGCACAGCAGACGGCTCGAACTGCAGGAGGAAGCGATGAGTGACAACCTGAAGAAGCTCTCCGACGAGGGTGTGTCGATCTGGCTCGACGACATCAGCCGGGAGCGGCTCCGCACGGGCAACCTCGAGAAGCTCGTCAAGGAGAAGCACGTCGTGGGCGTGACCTCCAACCCCACGATCTTCGCCAAGGCGCTGAGCAAGGGCTCGGCGTACGACGAGCAGGTCAAGGATCTGGTGCTGCGGGGCGTGGACGTCGGCGAGGCGTCGCGCGCGATCACCACGTACGACATCCGCTGGGGTTGCGACGTGCTGCGGCCGGTCTACGACCGCACCGACGGCCTGGACGGCCGGGTCTCGATCGAGGTCGACCCGCGGCTGGCCCGCAAGACCGGCGAGACGATCGCCGAGGCGCGGGCGCTGTGGTGGCTGGTGGACCGGCCCAACCTGTTCATCAAGATCCCGGCGACCGAGCAGGGCCTGCCCGCGATCACCGCGGCGCTGGCCGAGGGCATCAGCGTGAACGTGACGCTGATCTTCTCGCTGGAGCGGTACGGCAAGGTCATCGACGCGTACTTCGCGGGGCTGGAGAAGGCCCGCGAGAACGGCCACGACCTGTCCAAGATCGCCTCGGTGGCGTCGTTCTTCGTCAGCCGGGTCGACACCGAGATCGACAAGCGCCTCGACAAGATCGGCACCGACGAGGCCAAGGCGTTGCGTTCCAAGGCGGGCGTCGCCAACGCCCGGCTCGCGTACGCGCTGTACGAGGACAAGTTCGGCACCGACCGGTGGAAGGCCCTCAAGGACGCCGGGGCGCGGCCCCAGCGGCCGCTGTGGGCGTCGACCGGCGTGAAGGACCCCGACCTTCCCGACACGCTCTACGTCGACCAGCTCGTCGCCCCCGGCACGGTCAACACCATGCCCGAGGCCACGCTGGAGGCGGCGGCCGACCACAGCGACGTCGTGGGCGACACCGTCACGGTCAACTACGACGACGCCCGCGCCCACATGGAGGCCCTCAAGACGGCCGGCGTCGACTACGACGACGTCGTCAAGGTCCTGGAGGACGAGGGCGTCGACAAGTTCGAGGTCTCCTGGAACGAGCTCCTCGGCACGATCTCCGGCGAGCTCGACGACAAGCAGGGGGCAGGCGCGTGACCTCGGTGGTGACCGCCGGCGGGGTGTCGGTCACCATCCGGGGCGCGTACGGGCTCGCTGACCTCGTGGATGAGACCGAGACGGTCCTGGACCGGCTCGTCTCCGACGGCGTCCCGGGTTCCCTGACGTCCCGGCACGCCGGTCTCTGGGGACCGGACGCCGCACGCGCGGCCACCCGGCGGCTGGGCTGGCTCGGCCTGCCGGAGAGCTCGCGGGCGCTGCTCGGCCGCCTCGCCGAGCTTGTCGGCGAGGCGCGCGGCGCGGGGCTCGACCGGATCGTGCTCGCGGGCATGGGCGGCTCGTCCCTCGCGGCCGAGGTCATCGCCGGGGCCGGCGGTGCGGAGCTGACCGTCCTCGACACCATCGATCCGCACCAGGTGGCCGACGTGCTCGCCGACCGCCTCGACCGCACCCTCGTGGTGCTGTCCAGCAAGAGCGGCGCCACGGTCGAGACCGACGCGCACCGCCGCGTCTTCGAGCAGGCGTTCGCCGAGGCCGGGATCGGCGGTGCCGATCTGAGGCGCCGCTTCGTGGTCGTCACCGACCCGGGCTCGCCGCTGGAGGCCGTCGCCAACGCGGCCGGCTACCGGCTCGTGCTCGCCGATCCGGACGTGGGCGGCCGCTACGGCGCGCTGTCCGCGTCCGGCCTGGTGCCCGGCGCGCTGGCCGGCGTGGACGTGGTGCGGCTCCTGGACGAGGCGGCGGCGCTGGTCCCCGCGCTCCAGCAGCCGTACGACAATCCCGCGCTGGCGCTGGGCGCCGTCCTCGGCAGCTCGGCCCTCGGCGGCCACGACAAGCTGGTGATCGCAGACAACGGCTCCGGCCTGCCGGGCCTCAGCGGGTGGATCGAGCATCTCGTCGCAGAGTCCACGGGCAAGGACGGCAGGGGCCTGCTCCCGGTCGTCGTCGAGAGCGTGGACGCGCCCGGCTTCGAGGTGACCGGAGACACGCGCCGGGTCGTGCTGGGCAGCCGCCCGGACGAGCTCGGCGCCGGCCGTGACGCGGGGCTCGGCGTCACGGGCCCGCTGGGGGCGCAGTTCCTGCTCTGGGAGTACGCCACGGCGATCGCGTGCCGTGTCCTCGGGGTCGATCCGTTCGACGAGCCGGATGTGCAGGAGTCCGAGGACAACACCGCGGCGCTGCTGCGGGCCGAGGAGGGCCTCGCCCCGACCGTCGTCCGCACGGCTCCCGCGCTGGTCGAGGGCGCCGTGGAGGTGCACGCCGGCGAGGAACTCCTGAAGGGGGCCAAGGATCTCGCCGGGGTGCTGGAGGCGATCCTGACGGCGGCGCCCGATCGCGGCTACCTCGCGGTGATGGCCTACCTGGATCGGTTCGGCGACGCTTCGGCGGCCGGGTTCCGGTCCTTGCTGGCCGAACGCGGCGCAGGGCTCCGCAAGCGCGCCGTCCCGGTCACGTTCGGCTGGGGCCCGCAGGTCCTGCACACCACCGGGCAGTACCACAAGGGCGGCCCGCAGAACGGGGCGTTCCTGCAGATCACGGGTGGCGTCCGGGAGGACGTCGCGGTGCCGGACCGGCCCTACACGCTGGGGCAGCTGCAGCTCGCCCAGGCGTTCGGAGACCTGCGGGTGCTGCGGTCGCTGGGCCGTCCCACGTTCCGGATCCACCTGCGGGACCGCGACGAGGGCATCGCGCAGCTGACCAAAGTGCTCACAGGCTGATCGTGCGCCACAGCGTGTTCCGGTCGTTCAGTTTGCACGAAATCGTCATCCAGAAGATCGCCGATTTGGTGGCTGTTGCCCGTTCTCTCCTGAAACGATGGCGGTAGGAGGAACGGTGGCCGGATTCGACGTACTGACCCGCGGTGACGCGCTCGACGCGGCGCTGCAGGCTCGCGACTACCTCGTGAGCTGCGGTGTTCCCGGCGCGCTCGCCGCGAAGGACCCCCGGCTCTGGGGGCGGCGCACGGTGGACCACAGCCGGCTGGGCTGGCTGGACCTGCCGTTCGCGTCCCACGGTCTGCTCAACCAGATCGAGGGCCTGGTCTCCGAGGCCCGCTACTCCGGCCTGGACCACATCGTGCTCATCGGCATCGGCGCCGAGACGCTTGCGGCGCAGGCGATCGTCGAGGCGCACTCGCCCGCCGGACGCCCGCTCGCCGTCCAGACCGCGGGCGGTGCCGCCGGCGCCCCGGGTGCCGGCGATGACCAGGGCGCCGAACGGTCCGGCGAGCTCACGGTGCTGGACGGCGCCGACATCGCCGCGCTCATGTTCGCCCTCGAACGCCTCGACCGCACGCTCGTCGTTCTCTCCAGCAAGGCGGGCGTCTCGCTGGAGGGCGACGCCTACCGGCGCATCTTCTCCGCGGCCTTCCGCGAGCACGGCCTGTCCGAACGCGAGATCGCCGGACGGTTCCTCGTCATCACCGACCACGGCAGCCCCCTGCACGACTTCGCGCGCCAGTGCGGTTACCGGGTGGGCCTCACCGACCCCTACCTGCCCGGGCACTACGGCGCGCTGTCGGCCTACGGCCTGGTCCCGGCGTTGCTGGCGGGCGGCGACGTCTACCAGTTGCTCGATGAGGCCGCCGCGCTGGTGCCCTCCCTGGCCCGCGAGGACGAGAACCCCGGGCTGCTGCTCGGCGCGGTCCTCGGCGGCTGCGCGCAGCAGAGGCCGGGCGGCTCCGCCCGCGACAAGGTCGTGCTGCGGGAGCCCGGCGGGCCCAGCGCCCTGAGCGCGTGGATCTCCCAGCTCCTCGCCGTCGGCACCGGCAAGCGCGGCCGCGGCGTGCTGGCGTTCGAACCGCCCGGCAGTCCCGGCCCGGGCCCCGACCTGCACGCCGTGGCGCTCAACCCCACCGCGGCGACCGGCGCCGACGCGGACACCTCGCTGTGGGCGCCGCTGGGCGGCCAGTTCCTCGTCTGGGAGTACGCGACGACGGTGGCGGGCTGGCTCCTCGGGGTCAACCCGTTCGAGCCCGGCGGCCCGGTCGTGCAGGACGCCGAGGACGACGCGGCGACCATCCTGCGGGCGGCGGGCGAGGGCCCGCTGATGTCCGGCGAGCCCGCCTTCGTCGACGGCGACATCGAAGTCCACACCGACCTGGCCCACACCGGCGGCACAGGACTGGACGCCGCCCTCGGCGACCTGCTGAGCCGCATCCCGGCCAACGGATACCTGTCGGTGGTCACCTATCTGTCAGGCGACTTCTCCGGCCGCTATCTGGCGCCCGCCCTGTCCCGCCGCACCGGGCGCCCGGTGTCGTACGGCCCCGGCCCCGGCTACCTGCACGCGACGGGGCCCGTGCACAAGGAAGGGCCGGGCAACGGCGTGTTCCTCATCATCACCGGTGACGCGGTCCAAGACCATCCGGTCCCGGGACGCCCGTACACGCTCGGCAAACTCCAGCTGGCCCGCGCCGTGGCCGAGGTGCGGGCGCTGCGTCAGCGCGGCCTGCCTGTTCTGCGACTGCACCTGCGGAACCCCGCCGAGGCGGCTGGCCGCCTCGCCGAGGCGGCCCGCTCGACGTGACCGTGACGAGCTTCACCGCGGTCGTCTCCGGCAACACGACCGTCACCGCACGCGGCCCTGTGAGGGACGCCGCCGAACGCATGCTGGGCAGGCTCTGGATCGACCAGGTGCCGGTCCGGCTGGCGTCGGAGGATCCGGCCCTCTGGCCGTCGGCCACCGCGGCGGCCGATGACGGCCGCGCGCTCTGCTGGCCTGGCCAGCCCGGGTTCTCCCGCGCGATCCTCCCCCGGATCGACGAGCTTCGTGCGAGGGCCCGCGCGGAGGGGCTGACGGAGCTGGCACTGCTCGGGCGGGGCGCTCCGGCCCGCGCCGCCGGTCTCATCGTCCGCAACTCTGCCGCCGCAGGGCCGCTGACGTTGCTGGAGAACGCCGAGCCCGGTCCGGTGGTGCGCATCGGCGCCGACCGCGAGCGGCTGCGCCACACGATGGTCGTCGTGACGGGGGACGACACCGTCACCGAGACGCTGCGCCGCATCTTCATCCGGATGTTCGAGGACCTCGACCTGTCCCCTGCACAGATCGCCCGGCGTTTCGTCACCGTCGCCGAACCCGGCTGCGCCGCGGCGAAACGGGCGGACGAGGCGGGTCATCCGCTGATCGAGGCACCGGGACGCACGCCGTTCGGAGCGCTCTCCCCGTACGCGCTCGTCCCGGCCGCGCTCGCCGGGACCGACGTGGCCAGGCTCCTCGACCATGCTGCCGAAGTGCTGCCCGCGCTCACCCGCCCGGAGAACAACCCCGGCCTGGTGCTGGGAGCCATCCTCGGCGGCGCCGCCCGGGCGGGCCGTACGACCGTCGTCCTCGGCGACTACCCGGCGTCCCTGCCGGGACTCGCCGACTGGGTGGCGGTCCTGCTCGCCGAGGCGACCGGCGGCCGGATGCTCCCGCTCGTCCAGCACGGCGGCCTGCCGGTCGTCCCGTCCGACGATGTCTTCCTCGTGACGCTGGACGGACGGCCGCGGCAGGACGACGCCACCGTCACCGCTCCCCCGTCCGCGCAGCTGGTGGTCTGGGAGTACGCCGCCGCCGTGGCCGCCCAGCTGCTCGGCATGGACCCCCTGGCGCCCCTGCCCGGCGCTCCCGCGCCGCACGACCCGCCCGCCGGCTCCACGCCGTCCTCCACCGCGCCGTCCCCCTCCCCAGTGGAGGAATCCATGGCGGCCGCCGTGTTGACGGAGGGCGAGCCTGGGCAGGCCGTCGAAGTGCACACCCACGATCCGGTGCTCGCCGGCGCCAGAGATCTGGCCGGGCTGTTCGACGCCCTGGCCGAACGCGTCGGCGCCGACGGTCACCTGGCGATCGTCGTCCACCTGGACCATGACCGGGCCCGCGGGCAGGGCACGCAGGTGCGCCGGCTCGGCGCGCTGCTGGCCGCCCGGTGTGCCCGCCCAGTGACGATCAGCTGGGGCTGCCGTTACCCGGCAATCGGGAATGATCGCCAGGAGAGGGGCGTATACCTGGTGTTGACCGGGAACGTCGTCCACGACGTGCCGGTCCCGGGCCGGCACTACCGGTTGAGCCGGCTCCAGCTGGCGCAGGCCCTCAGCGAGGCCCGCGCGGCTCGGGCCGGCGGCCGCCCGGTGGTCCGGTTGCACCTGCAGAACCGCTGGGCGGGACTCGCCCGGCTGCTCGAATCCGCCCGAGGAGAGGCATGAGGTCGGCACGACCTGCGACAGCCAGAGACATCGCGACAGCCAGAGATACAGCGATAGCCAGAGATACAGCGACAGCGAGAGTCACGGCGACGGCCGGAGATGCACCGGCAGAGGGGGCCACCACGTGAGCACGAAAGACAATCCGCTCCGGGATCCGCGGGACAAGCGGCTGCCCCGGGTGGCGGGGCCCTGCGTGCTGGTGTTGTTCGGTGTGACCGGGGACCTGTCACGCAAGAAGCTGCTGCCCGCCATCTACGACCTGGCCAACCGTGGTCTCCTGCCCCCCGGCTTCTCGCTGGTGGGCTTCGCCCGCCGCGACTGGGACCACCAGGACTTCCGCCAGATCGCCTACGAGTCGGTCAAGGAGCACGCGCGGACCCCGTTCCGCGAGGACGTCTGGCAGCAACTGTCCGAGGGCATTCACTTCGTGCCCGGAGAGTTCAGCGACCCCGGCGCATTCGACGCCCTGGCCATGGCGGTCAAGGAGCTGGACACCACCCGCGGCACCGGCGGCAACTACGCGTTCTACCTCTCGATCCCCCCGAAGTTCTTCCCCCAGGTCGTCGAGCAGCTGCAGCGCAGCGGGCTGGCCGAGCACGACGAGAAGTCCTGGCGCCGGGTGGTCGTCGAGAAGCCGTTCGGGCACGACCTGACGAGCGCGGTCGAGCTGAACGACACCGTGCACCGCGTCTTCCCCGAGGAGTCGATCTTCCGGATCGACCACTACCTCGGTAAGGAGACGGTGCAGAACATCCTGGCCCTGCGGTTCGCCAACACGATGTTCGAACCCATCTGGAACCGTTCCTACGTCGACCACGTGCAGATCACCATGGCCGAGGACATCGGCATCGGCGGCCGTGCGGGTTACTACGACGGCATAGGCGCCGCCCGCGACGTCATCCAGAACCACCTGCTCCAGCTGCTCGCGCTCACCGCCATGGAGGAGCCGACCTCGTTCAGCGCCGAGGCGGTCCGTGCCGAGAAGGCCAAGATCCTCTCCTCGGTCCGGCTGCCCGAGAACCTGGGCCTGGCCACGGCCCGCGGGCAGTACTCGGCGGGCTGGCAGGGCGGCGTCAAGGTGCGCGGCTACCTGGACGAGGACGGCATCCCGCCCGACTCCAGGACCGAGACGTACGCGGCCATCAAGATGGAGATCGACACCCGCCGGTGGGCGGGCGTGCCGTTCTACCTGCGGACCGGCAAGCGGCTCAGCCGCCGCGTCACCGAGGTCGCGATGATCTTCCAGCAGGCCCCGCACCTGCCCTTCTCGCTGACCGACACCGAAGAGCTCGGCGAGAACGCGCTGGTGATGCGGGTGCAGCCGGACGAGGGCATCACGGTCCGGTTCGGCTCCAAGGTGCCCGGCACCTCGATGGAGATCCGGGACGTGAACATGGACTTCGCCTACGGCGAGTCGTTCACCGAGTCCTCCCCCGAAGCGTACGAGCGCCTGCTGCTCGACGTGCTGATCGGCGACCCGCCGCTGTTCCCGCGCCAGGAGGAGGTCGAGCTGTCCTGGAACATCCTCGACCCCGTGACGGAGTACTGGGCGTCCAAGCCCAAGGTCGAGCAGTACAAGTCCGGCGGCTACGGCCCCGCCGGCGCCGACGAGCTCATGGCCCGCGACGGACGCGCTTGGAGGCGAATCTGAGATGAACATCGACCTCACCGACACCAGCACCCGCCGGATCCAGGAGGCGCTCACCCAGGCACGGCACCTGATGGGCGGTCCCGCGGTCGGCATGGTGCTGACACTGATCATCGTGACCGACGAGTCGGCGCAGTACGACGCCGTCCGGGCCGGCACCGAGGCGTCCCGCGAGCACCCGTGCCGCGTCCTGACGGTCATCTCCCGGGAGGCGCGCGGCAGCACCTCGCGCCTGGACGCGGAGATCCGGATGGGCGAGACCGGCCCGGGCGAGACCGTGCTGCTCCGGATGTACGGGCCGCTCGCCGAGCACGCCGACTCGGTCGTGGTCCCGCTGCTCATGCCGGACACGCCGGTGGTGACGTGGTGGCCCGGCGGCAAGGTCCCGAAGATCCCCAGCGAGGACCCGCTGGGCGCGCTGGCCCAGCGCCGGGTGACCGACTCCTATGCGGCCCATGACCGGCTCGGCACCCTGGCCAAGCTGGCGGAGGGTTACCGGCCGGGCGACACCGACTTCACCTGGACGCGGCTCACCTCGTGGCGGTCGCTGCTCGCGGCCGCGCTCGACCAGGACCACGACGAGATCGTCGGCGGCGAGGTGTCCGCGGAGCCCGACAGCCCCAGCGCCGAGCTGCTCGCGGCGTGGTTGTCAATCCGGCTCGGGGTGCCGGTGTCCCGGGTCGTCTCCGACGGCCCGGGCATCACCGGCGTCCGGCTGACCACGACGAGCGGCGACCTGGCGGTGTCGCGCTGCGACGGGCGGGTGGCCACGCTGTCGCGTCCCGACCAGCCGGACCGGCAGGTGTCGCTGATGCGCCGCCCGATGGCGGAGCTGCTGGCCGAGGAGCTGCGGCGGCTCGACCCGGACGAGCCCTACCACGAGGCGGCGGCCCGGTTCGCCAAGGACCTGTCCAGTGCCAAGGCGGCCGCGCCGGAGCAGGCGGACGGCCTATGACCACGCCGACCGTCCTCATCCACCGGGACCAGGCGCTGCTGGCGCAGGCGGTCGCGGCCCGGCTGGTGACCCGGATCGTCGACGTGCAGGCAGCCCGGGGCACCGCCTCGGTGGTGTTGACCGGCGGCGGAGTGGGCACCGCGGTGCTCGCCGAGCTCTGCGCCAGCGGGGCGCGCGACGCCATCGACTGGCGGAGCCTGGACATCTGGTGGGGCGACGAACGTTTCCTGCAGACCGGCGATCCGGAACGCAACGAGACCGGTGCCCGCAAGGCACTGCTCGACCACGTGGACGTCGACCCGGCCCGGGTGCACGCCATGCCCGCCACCGACGGCCCCGACGGGAACGACCCGGAGGCGGCGGCCGAACGGTACGCCGCGGAGCTGGGTACGTCGGCCAGGCCAGAGGACCACGGGCCGGTGCCCTCGTTCGACGTCCTGATGCTGGGGGTGGGGCCGGACTCGCACGTGGCGTCGTTGTTCCCGGAGATGCCGGCGGTCTACGACGAGCGGCCGGTGGTGGCGGTTCGGGGCGCGCCCAAGCCGCCGCCCACCCGTATCTCCCTGACGTTCCCCTCGATCAGGGCCGCCCGCGAGGTCTGGATCCTCGCGGCGGGCGAGGAGAAGGCCAGGGCGGTGCGGCTCGGGCTGTCGAAGGAGGCGGGCCCGGTGCAGGTACCCGTCGCCGGGGCGCGCGGGCGCCAGCGAACACTGTTCCTGCTGGACCGGACCGCGGCGTCGCAGCTGCCACCCGGCATCGAACGCATCGCCTCACCCTGATGTTGTTCCCCAAGCACACGTGGGCGGGCCTCGCCGACGGGACGATCACTTTGGCGTTCCGCCGCTGGGACCGTCCGCGGGTGCGGGCGGGGACGACCTTGCGAACGGCGGTGGGGGTACTCGCCGTCGAGGACTCCCGGTCGGCTACCGGATCTCGCCGCGGGGCGAGACCGTGCTCCAGGCACTGCTCCGGGCGCTCGGAGCGGGCTAGCGCACACCGCGCGGCTTGCGGCGGCCGCCCTTGCGGTCCTTGGAACGGCGGTCACCGAGACCCGGGTCGTAGACGGGCACCCGCCACGAGAGGGCCATGCCCTCCCCCGCCGGGATCTCCGCCCAGCGGTCCGCGGCGGCGCGCAGCGCGCTGATCGCCCGTTCGACGTCCTCGACGCCGACCGGCAGCGGCTCGGTGCTCACGGAACTGTGCATCTTGCGCAGCGCCTCCAAGGCACGCTCGGCCGTGTGGCCTTCCTCGACCGCGTCGTGGATCGCCCCGGCGACGGCCTCCCCGGCGCCGAGCCACAGGCCGTTGGCCTTCATGATCCGCTTGGAGCGCTCGTCGGCGTGCGGCCGCCGCCGACCCTCGACGACCTTCATGTTCGTGAACATGGCGCCCGCCGCGACGCTCCCCCAGAAGGCCCTGGCCAGCCCGAATTCGCGCTCGGCGACGAAATGGGCGAGGTCATGCGGGACCGGGCTGGTGCGGTCGTAGCCGGGCACCCGCACGGTCACGCCGTCGTCCCTGGCGGCGGTGCTGAAATAGACCGTGTCCGACACCCGCTGAAAGATGACCTCCATGCGTCAAGGGTCACGGATCGTCCGAGACGGCGGCAAATGGTTTTCCCCGGACATACTCTGTCGAACGAGGGGAACCCCTTCTCGAATGATGCGGAGGCGCACAGTGGTGAACGGTCGGGCCGGAAGCGCCTGCGCGGCGGCCATGCTCGCGGTGGCCGTCGCCGCAGCCGGATGCTCGTCGGGCGGGAAGGACGACGGCGGGAAGAGCGGCGGAAACGGCGGAGGCGGCGGGAAGAGCGACGCCGCCAAGCTGGCGATCACGCCTGCCACCGGCACCAAGCAGGTCGCGCCCGACCAGCCGGTCACGGTCAAGGCCGACAAGGGCAAGCTGACCGAGGTGACGGTCGCCGACGCCAAGGGACGGAAGGCGGACGGCGCGCTCGCTCCGGACGGGCTGTCGTGGAAGTCGCGGTGGACGCTGCGTCCGGCGACCACGTACACCGTCACGGCCAAGGGCACCGACGACGGCAAAGCGGTCACCGCCACCTCCACGTTCACCACCCTCACCCCGCGCAAGAAGCTCGAAAGCGGCATGGCTCCACTGGAGGGCGAGAAGGTCGGGGTCGGCATGCCGGTCCAGCTCCTGCTGACGCAACCGGTGTCCACCAAGGAGGGCCGGGCGGCCGTCGAACGGTCCCTCGAAGTGCGCATGTCCAAGCCGGTCGAGGGCGCCTGGCACTGGATCAGCGACAAGGAGGTCGACTTCCGGCCCCGCGAGCACTGGCCGTCGGGCTCGAAGGTCCAGGTCGTCGCGCATCTGGCGGGCGTCAAGGCGGGCAACGGGATGTACGGGGTGAAGGACCGCACGCTGAACTTCAGCATCGGGGCCGATCACTACACGAAGATCAACGCCAAGACGCACAAGGCGACGGTGAAGGACGGCGACCGGACCGTCCGGACGATGAAGGTCAGCCTCGGCAAGCCCGGGGACGACAGCTACACCGGCATCATGATCGCGCAGGAGAAGCTCGCGCACATGGTCATGGACTCCTCCACCACCGGCAACCCGGGTGACTACCGCACGCCCACCGACTGGAACGTCCGCACCACCTACAGCGGCACGTTCGTCCACTCGGCCCCCTGGTCGACCGGCTCGCAGGGCAGCGCCAACGTCAGCCACGGCTGCGTCAACGCCTCGCCCTCCGACGCGAAGTGGTTCTACAACTTCACCCAGCGCGGCGACATCATCGAGGTCACCGGCACCACCCGTAAGCTGCGCTTCGGCAACGGGCCGACGCCGTGGGCGATCTCGTGGAACGGCTGGCTCAAGGGCAGTGCGCTCGGCGCTCCAGTCATGGGCCAGCCGCTCAAATAGCATCCAAGCGCTCCAGTAGCACCCACCCGCTCAAGTCGCATACGGGTGACAGGCGCTGGTCAGTCGCAGGTGATGTTGCGGCTGGGCAGGACGCCCGTGGCCAGGTAGCCGTTCACCTGATCGTTGACGCACGCGTTGCCGTACGCCGCCTGGTAGGGCGCGTGGAAGTCGGCGCCGCGCAGGGTGATCAGGCGTGAGCCGCGCAGCAGGCGGTGCAGTGTCCGGCTGTCCTGGTAGATCGTGCGGGTGTCGCCCGTGGCTCCGACGACCAGCGAGGGCAGAGTCGTGGAGACGCGGGTCGGCTCCTCGCGCGGCGTCCTCGGCCAGAACGCGCAGGGATTGATGTTGTGCGCGACGGGTCCGAACACCGGGTGCCGCTTGCGGCTCCGCTGGATCTCCTGCCAGAAGGTCTCGGGATCACGTTCTCCCGCGGCGTCCCCGCACAACAAGGCGAGCTGGGCACTGCCGTAGCGCGATTCCGTCCCGGTCAGCATGAAGGCCAGTTCCTCACCGAGCCGGGCCCCTGGCTCGACCGGGCGCCCGGCGGCGGCCGTCTTGAAGACCTTCACCGCGTCGGCCAGGTCGGAACGCGCCGGGTCGCGGTCATCTCCGAGATAACCGAACAGAAGGCTGGGAAGCACGTTGTCGTCCACCGTGAACTTCCCCACCCGCAGCGGCTTGTCGGCGGCAGCGCCGATGACGCGCTGGACGGTGTCGAGCACCTCACGCCGGGTCGTCCCCAGGCCGTAGACGGCATTCCTCCGTGCCGTCCAGCCGGCCCAGTGCGCCAGCGCCCGCTCGTTCGCCTCGCCGGTGCCCTTGAGGAGCCCCGGCCCCCACTTGGCAGGATCCACCGCGCTGTCGAGCAGGGTGCGGTCGAGCCGCCCGGGGAACATCTGGGCGTAGACGGCGCCGAGGTACGTGCCGTACGAGGCGCCGTTGTAGGAGATCTTCCGTTCACCGAGGACGCCGCGGACGACGTCGATGTCGCGGGCGGCGTTGCGGGTGCTGATGTTGGCCATGAGCTCGGGATCCACCCGGGCGCACCGGTCGGCGAGGTCCTTGGCGAAGGCGACCGCACGGTCGAAGCCGCGGCGGTCTACACCGGCCGACCTGATCCACGTCCCGGCCGGCCAGCCGCAGTCCACGGGCGCGCTGCGGCCGATCGACCGCGGGTCCATGCCGATCAGGTCGTACCGCTTGCCGGCGTCCCCCATGAGGTCGCGGATGTACGGGGGCATGTCGATCGCGGGGCCCGGGCCGCCGCCGTTGATCAGCATGGTGCCGATCCGGTTCGCGCCGCCGGTGGCGGCCAGCCGCGAGATCGCCACCTTGATCGTGCGGCCGCCGGGCCTGGCGTAGTCGAGCGGCACGGTCACGTCGGCACACCTGGCGCCGGCCTTGTCGAGGTCCTTGCCCACGTCGTCGCCGGGGCCGAGGGTGCAGCGCTTCCAGGTGATCTTCTGCGTGTAGAAGCGGCCGAGGCCGTCGGGGTTCGCGTTCGCCGAGCCCGGCACTGCCACGAGTCCCGCGACGGTGGCAAGCCCCGCGCCCGCAACGATCAGCTTTGGGGTGATGGTCATGTGCAACGACGCTATGGAGGGGACGCGGCACGCACAGGAGAGTGCCCTCCCGAATCAGGAGTGGGGCAGGCCGGTCCGCCGTTCCGGGGGCTGGCTCCATCGACCAAAGTCGATGGCGCATCGACCTGCGGTCACTGCCCGGAGACCGCCGGGTCGGTAACGTTGATCGGGTGCAACTGCGGCGGTCGAAGCGCGAGTGGTTCGCCGACGCCGGCGTCACCGCCTTCGCGGCGATGGTGGGCCTCGTCATGCTGGCCGCGTCGCTCGACAGCTTCCCCGACGAGAAGAAGAACGCGATCATCCCCGACATGGCGGTCGGGGCGGTGGGCTGCGTCCTGCTCCTGCTGTTCCGGCGGACCCGGCCGGTGACGCTCGCCGTCGTCCTCATGATCATCCAGATCCTGGCCTCGACCGCCTACGGGCCCGCCGCGCTGGCGGTATGGACGGTCGCCGCCCGTTGCTCCTGGCGGGTGACCGCGCTCGTGGCCGGGGCCAACCTCTCGATCATCGCGAGCGTCTTCAAGCTCGCTCCGATCAGCCCCTCGGAGTACCGGGACGGGCTGGTCACGTTCGGTCTGGGCTACGCGGTCCTCATCACCCTCGGGTTGCTGGTCCGCTCGCAAAGCCAGCTCATCAAATCGCTGCGCGAGCGGGCCCGGGAGACAGAGGAGGGCCAGCGGCTTCGGGTCGAGGAGGCCCGGCTGCTGGAACGCGAGCGGATCGCGCGGGAGATGCACGATGTCCTCGCGCACCGCATCTCCCTGCTCTCGGTGCACGCGGGGGCGCTGGAGTTCGGCCCGGACGCCCCGGCGCCGCAACGCGAGGCGGCGGGGATCATCCGGCAGACCGCGTATGAGGCGATGGAGGACCTGCGCGAGGTGATCGGCGTGCTCCGCGCCGACGCCGCGTTCACCCATGCCGACGCGGGGACGGCCGGCGAACGGGACCGGCCGCAGCCGACGCTCACCGATCTCCCCGCGCTGATCGACGAGTCGCGCGAGGCCGGGGCGCACGTCGTCCTGGACGCCCGTGTCTCCGACCCGGCCGCGATCCCCGCCCGGATCGGCCGGCACGCCTACCGCGTCGTCCAGGAGGGGCTGACCAACGCCCGCAAGCACGCGCCCGGCTCGCACGTGCGGGTCACGGTCGAGGCGGTCGGCGGCGCCGAGCTCACCATCGAGGTCGCCAACCGGCTGCTGCCCGCCTTGGCCGCGCTGGACCTCCCCGGCGCGCGGGCCGGGCTCGTCGGCCTCCGCGAACGCGTCGACCTGGTCGGCGGAACGATCGAACACGGCCGGACCGGAGACGAGTTCCGGCTGCGCGTGTCCCTGCCCCTGCCCGCCCGGCCAGGCCATGACGCCGGGCCCGACCAGTAAGCGACGGTATCTGTCAGTGACGGAAACGGACTCACCCATCCGCGTGCTCATCGTCGACGACGACGCCCTCGTCCGGAGGGGCCTGTCCATGATGCTGGCGGGCGCGGACGACCTGGAGGTGGTCGCGGACGTCGGCGACGGCACCGAGGTCGTGGCGGCGGTCAACCAGCACCGGCCGGACGTGGTGCTGATGGACATCCGGATGCCGCGGATGGACGGGCTCGCCGCCACCGAGCTGCTGCGTTCGCGGCGGGAGCCACCCGAGATCATCATCTTGACCACGTTCGACACCGACGACCACATCCTGCGCGCGATGCGCGCCGGGGCGGGCGGGTTCCTGCTCAAGCACACGCCGCCGCCGGAGATCATGCGCGCGATCCGGCAGGTCGCGGCCGGTGAGCCGATGATGTCGCCGCCGGTACTGCGCCGGATGATGTCGTACGTGGCGGACGCCGGCGTCGACCCCCGGCAGGCCCGGGCCCGCGAGCGGCTGGACGGGCTGAGCGGGGGCGAGCGGGCCGTCGCGCTGCTGGTCGGGCAGGGCAAGACCAACAGCGAGATCGGAAAGGAGCTCTCGCTCAGCGTCGCCACCGTCAAGGCCTACGTCTCGCGGCTCCTCACCAAGCTGGAGCTCAACAACCGGGTCCAGATCGCGCTGCTCGTGCACGACGCGCACGGCGGTGATCCAAGCGACGATCCATCGGACGACTGACCACCGACTTTGGTCGAGCCGGCTCTCGACGCCCGGCCGACGCGCCGGCCCGGCCGTGACCGGCAGCCTTGAAGGCATGATCAGTGTTGAGAGTCTGACCAAGCGCTATCGCGAGGTCAACGCGGTCGAGAACGTCTCGTTCCGCTGCGAGCCGGGAACGGTCACCGGCTTCCTCGGCCCCAACGGGGCGGGCAAGTCGACCACCATGCGGATGATCTGCGGCCTCACCCCGCCCACCACGGGATCGGCGACGGTCAAGGGCGTCCCGTACCGCCGGATCAGCAATCCCGGCCGCCACGTCGGCGTCCTCCTCGACGCCGCCGCGCAGCACTCCGGCCGCACCGGCCGAGAGACGCTCGCCCTCACCGCGCAGGTCCTCGGTGTCGACCAGGAGCGCGTCAGCCAGATGCTCGACCGGGTGGGACTGTCGCCCAAGGCGGCCAAGCGCCGGGTCGGCGGCTACTCACTCGGCATGCGGCAGCGCCTCGGCATCGCCCAGGCCCTGCTCGGCGATCCCAGCGTGCTCATCCTGGACGAGCCCGCCAACGGTCTCGACCCGGAAGGCATCCACTGGATGCGTTCCATGCTGCGTGACTTCGCCGACCGGGGCGGGACGGTCCTGCTCTCCTCCCACCTGCTGCTCGAAGTGGAGGCCGTCGCCGACCGCTTCGTGGTCATCGCGGGCGGGCGCGTCGCCGCCCAGGGCACCAAACATGAACTCCTCACCAAGCCCACCGGCGTCGTGGTCCGCGCCCTGGACGGCGCCGCCCTGCAGGCGGCGCTGGCCCAGGCGGGGCTGCCTGCCCGGCCCGACGGCCAAGGCGCCTTCGTCGTCAACGCCCCCGCCGAGGCGGTGGGACGTGCCGCCGCAGCCACCGGCACCGTGCTGCTCGAACTGCGCCAGGCCAGCGGGGGCGGTCTGGAAGAGCTGTTCCTCTCGCTCACGAATCCATCTCTTGCCAACCCGTCCCTTGCCAATCCATCCCTCACCAACCCGGCCCTTGCCAACCCGGCCGCGGCGGCCCCCGCTACGCAGGAGACACTCCGATGACCGCCATGACCGCGCCGTCCGCCCTGCTGGAGCCGGCCCGCCCGCCCCTCCTCCGGCTCACGGCCGTCGAGCTCCGCAAGATGACCGACACCCGCTCGGGCCGCTGGCTGCTCATCCTCATCGGTCTGACCGCCGTGGCGATGATGCCGGTCGTGCTCTTCGCGGTGCCGAAGCAGGAGCAGACGCTGCTGGAGTTCTTCACCGCCTCGCAGACCGGCGTCTCGTTCCTCCTTCCCGTCCTCGGCATCCTCGCGGTCACGACCGAATGGTCCCAGCGCACGGCGCTCACCACGTTCACCCTCGTCCCTGAACGGCCCCGGATCCTGGCCGCCAAGCTGATCGCGGGCTCGGCGCTCGGTGCCCTCTTCGCCTGTGTCGGGCTCGTGACGGCACTGATCGCCCGTACGGTCGGCGAACTGATGGGCCGTTCGGACGGGAGCTGGTCGCTGAGTCCGGGCCGCTTCGGCCTGACGGTCCTCTTCGCGGTGCTCCTGCTTTTCATGGGCATCGCGTTCGGCATGCTCTTCATGAACTCGCCGCTCGCGATCGCGTCCTTCTTCGTGCTGCCCACGCTCTGGTCGGCGCTCGGCGAGATGATCAGCAAGCTCAAGGGCCCGGCGAGCTGGCTGGACACCAACCGCACGCTCACCGCGCTCAGCGAGCCCGGCATCACCGCCGAGGAATGGGCCCGCGCCGGAACATCACTCGCACTCTGGCTGCTTCTCCCGCTCGTCATCGGGACGATCCGCCTCATCAAGCGTGAGGTGAAGTAGCCGGGCCGGGCAGCTGAAGACGGGGTGACGGCCTGGCCGTAGGCCTCGTGGCGGACGGTCATCGGGGGGCCGTCCTCACCCGCCGTCCAGCGGTCGCCCCAGGCCATGAGCGCGAGCAGCATGGGCACGTGCTCACGACCACGTTCGGTGAGCACGTACTCGTCGCGCGGCGGGCGTTCGCTGTAGGGGCGGCGGGCGAGGATCCAGGCGATCGAGCAGGGGCGTGGATCACGCTCGTACGCGGCGGGCGAGCGTGGGCATGAGGCGGAGGGCGTTGCCCTGGTAGATGGCGTCGCGCATGCGGTCGTTCAGCACCGGGTCGCGTTCGATGCCGCGTGTGGTGTGCCTGACGTCATCCGCCGTCGTCTGCGCCCAGTCGGTGCCGTAGAGAAGCTGCCCGGCACCGGCGGCGGCCAGCAGGGTGGGCGTCGCGTACGGCGACGGCGGCGCGGCCGTGTCGTAGTAGAACCGGCGGACCGCCCGGCGGAAGGCGGCCGGGCTGGGACCGCGTCCCGTTCTGCCAGCGTGCTCGATCCGGCCGCCGATGTACGGGAGGAAGCCGCCGGCGTGAGAGAGGATCACCGAGATCCGGGGATACCGGTCCATCGTCCCGGAGGCGGCCAGGTTGAAGGCGGCCCTGGTCGTGTCCAGCATGAAGTCGGCGATCCAGTCCTCCATTCCCGGGACCTCGATGTGCTCCCCGGGAAGCGAGAAGGGATGGGTGAAGATCACGGCCTGCCGCCGGTTGAGCTCTTCGAAGAGCGGGTCGAACGCCTTGTCCCCGAGGTAACGGGTCCCGTCGTTGGTCATCAGCAGCACGCCGTCGGCCTTGAGCACATCGAGCGCGTACGCGGCCTCCTGCAGTGCGACGTCGATGTGGAGCAGCGGAAGGTAGGCGAAGAAGCCGAACTTCGTGGGGTGCTTGCGGACGAGGTTCGCCAGGTCCTCGTTGATGATCCGCGTCCCGGACACCGCCACGGCCCGGTCGCGGAACGCCATGGACGGGACCGGCGCCGACGCGACACCCATCGCGATCTGGTTGCGCTCCATCGTCTCGAGCGTCTCGGACAGGCTCCACTGCCCCCACCGCGGCCCGCCCTCCGGGGGCAGCAGGCCCTGCTCGACCGCCCACTTGCGCATCTCCTTCGGAACGGCGTGGTGGTGGGTGTCGATCCGGAAAGGGCGGTTTCCGGCGGCCCCAGCGGTCCCGGCGGCCGCGGCGGACGAACCGAGCCCGACCGCAGCCGTGGTGACAGCGGCCGCCTGAAGGGCCTGCCGCCTGCTCATGTGGCGCATCGCATCTCCCATGCTTGAACATCTCCCCTACGTTGAAGCCGCCCAATTTGGGAGCATACAAGAATGTCTCACATGAGACTATATCGGATGCCTCTAAGATGGAGCCGTGCAACCACCGGAGACGCCGTCGGTCCTGGGCGACCCGCGCGGCGACGACCTCGCGCTGGGATTTCTGCTGGCGACAGCGCACTTCAACTCGCGCCAGAAGCTGAACGACCGCCTGCAGCCGTTCGGCATCGAGGTCCGTCACCTCGGCGTGCTGTCGGCACTGGACCTGCACGGGCCGACCAGCCAGCGCCACCTGAGCGAGCTCCTCGACCTGGACAAGTCGGCGATGGTCCGGATCATGGACGAGCTCGAACGGTTCGGGCTGGCCACCCGCCGCCGGGCCGCCCACGACCGCCGCGCGTACGCGATCGAGCTCACCGGCGAGGGCCGCGCGCGCCTGCACTTCGCGCAGGCCGAAGCCGCGGTGGTGGGCGAGGAGATCTTCGGGTGGCTCCGGCCTGCCGACCGCGAGCGACTGGTCGGGCTGCTGGAGGAACTCGTGACGCGGATGGACCGTCCAACGGAGATCAAACCCGGAGGATCTTGATCCTCGGCGAGACCCACGGCGTCCCGCTCACCGGCCAGGTGACGGCGGGTCAGGCGCGGCGGGCGGTGACCTCGATCTCGATGCGCATCCTCGGGTCGGCCAGACCGCAGGAGATCATGGTCGCGGCGGGCCGCGCGGTGCCGAAGGCCTTGCGCAGGGCCGGCCAGCACGGCTCGAAGTCCGCCGGGTCGGGCAGCATGTAGCGGACCCGGACGACGTCGTCGAACGTGGCGCCGGCCTCGGTGAGCGCCGCCTCGATGTTCGCGAGGCACTGCTCGGCCTGGGCGACGACGTCGTCCTGGATGGTCATCGTGGCGTAGTCGAATCCGGTGGTCCCGGAGACGTGCACCCACTCGCCGTCCACCACCGCCCGCGCGTAGCCGATCTGCTCTTCGAACGTGGACCCGGACAGGATCGATCTGCGGTTCTGCATGATCGGGACTCTAGGAAAACGCCAGGTCATACGTCCAATACGCCATATGGGGCCTTGTGATATCTCTGACCATATGATGCTGCCCGCGCCGGAACTCGAACTGCGCCAGCTGCGTGCGTTCCTCGTGGTGGCTGAGACGCGGCATTTCGGGCGGGCCGCCGAGCGGCTGGGCATTTCGCAGCCACCGCTCAGCCAGCAGATCCGCCGTTTGGAGGACCGGGTCGGCCATCCGCTGTTCGAACGGCACGCGCGCGGGGTGACCCTCACCCCAGCAGGCCGAGAGCTGCTTCCAGCCGCGCGGGCCGCGCTCGACCAGGTCTCATCCGGGTTAGACGCGGCCCGCAGGGCCGGCCTCGGTCAGACGGGGCTTCTCCGGGTGGGGTTCGCGGCCTCGCTCGCGTTCACCCTGCTGCCCAAGGTGATCGGCGCGTACCGTGCGCGGTTCCCCGGTGTGCGGCTCGACCTCCGTGAGCTGACGAGCACGCCGCAGGTGGAGGCGCTGCGGACGGGGAACCTCGACGCCGGGTTCGTGCGCGAGGCGCCGTCCGAGCCGGACCTCGCCTCCGTGCCCGTGCTCCATGAACGTCTCGTGGCCGTCCTGCCTCGCACTCATCCGCTCGCCGCGGAACGGGAAGTGCCGGTCGCCGCACTGGCCGAGGAGCCGTTCGTGCTCTTTCCGCCTGCCGAGGGGCCCGCGTTCCACGCGAGGATCCTGCGCGTCTGCACGGACGCGGGCTTCACACCGCACATCGCCCAGCAGGCCGTGGAATGGCAGACCCTGGTCGCCTTCGTCGAAGCGGGCCTCGGCGTCACGATCGCGCCTGCGGGAGTGGCCCGTATCCGGCTGCGGGGCGTCGCGTTCCGCCGCCTCTCCCCCGATCCGGATCCCTGCGTCGTGGCCCTCTGCCGGCCGGCCGGAGAGCCGGGCCCACTGCTCAGCGCGTTCGTGGCAGCCGTGGTCAGCTCAGCAGGCCCGCCTGGTGGGCGAGGGCGGCGGCCTGCACACGGCTGATGAGTATACGGCTGACGTGCATCCGGGCGGCCAGCGTCACCCCTTGCTGTTATTGGAGGGCGGTGAACGGTGGGTGCCCGGGCTCCTGGAGGCAGTGGTAGATCTGCAGGGTGTAGCCGCGGCCTACGGTCACCATCGTGGGACAGTCTTCGCTTGCGTGTAGGTCTTCGAGTGGACGCCAGCTGCCGCTCTCTCCGTCCCATTCGCTGCTGTCGATGGTGAGGAGGGCCTCCACGGGTGCACCGCAGCGGCACCGCAACTCGTCGGGCTCGGCAGGGCCGCGGAAACTCCACGGGGCGGGCCAGCCACCGACCTTCCAGCCGGGAGCCCCCGAGAGGGCGCCCCTGTACCGGGGCTGTTCCGTGTCATCGGAGAAGATGAGCTCTCGTTCGCGGGCGATGACGCGTTGCGCGAGATCCTCGTCCAGCTCGTGGATCGGCGGATACTCCGCCACCTGCTCGGGGTGCAGGACGCATGGAGCCGGTACGTAGTCGGCGAGGCCGACGTAGGCGGGCTCGGGCGGGTCTGACAGGACTTCCTTCACATGGCTGGACTGCCGCCATCGCAAGTGCACTGCTGAGGAAAGCTCGAGGAGTTCGTCGAACGGGCACCAGAGGACTTGCAGCATGTCCGTGCCCCCGGGACAGGGCAGGTCGGGCACGTCTCGTGCGTACAACTGTGCCAGCGGGATGAGCGGCAGGGGCTCGGGTGGCAGCAGGGCCGCGTCGTGTCCGGCGTTGATGCGATCCACGATCGCCTGCTCGTCCGGCGTCAGTAGGTTGGTCCGGGGCGGCCTGGGTCGCGCCCACGCCTCGGCGAGAATGCGGCGGCGCGTCCGGACGTCCTCCAGCGTCGTCAGCCTGTGCACGTCGTGGCCGTCGGCGCAGGTCGGCCACGGCTCGTCGGCAGGCCACAACAACGGCCCGCCCACCGAGCTGTCGTGCACCGTTGGGTCGCCGGGACGCGGGTGGAGGCGAGTGGCGGTCCTGGTCGTACCGGCCAGCTCTGGAAAGAGCGAGACCACGTCCAGCGGGCGCGGGGGCGTCGTGAGTGTCATGCCTTCCCTCAAGATCGATTGTCCGTATCCAAGCACGTCTCACGAGGTCAGGTGATCCAGGAGGGCGGCGGCGGCCGGGTTCGTCGGCTGGGGAGTGCGGCCCACGAGGACCGTTGTACGGGCGGGTTCGGGCTGGCGGATCGTGAGGCAGGGAAGTCCGGCCCGCTCCCCCACCAGGCGCGGAACGATCGCGATCCCGATGCCGGCCCTCACAAGCTCGACCAGGAGCCTGATCTGGGTGACCTCGCAGGTGATGTGCCGATCCAGACCGCAGCTCGCGGCCAGCCGGCGTACGGCCACCTCCAGGCCGGTCCCCGCGCGGAAGTCGACGAAGTGTTCGTCGGTCAGGTCAGAGAAGAGCGCACGACCGTCACCGGCAAGCCTGTGGCCGGGCGGCGTGACCAGGACGAGCTCCTCCTCCCAGGCGCCGAACGCGGTCAGCCCATCCGGAACGGTCGGGCCCGCTGCGGCGAGGTAGGCCAGATCCAGCTCGCGCGCAAGGAGGCGATCGACCAGCTCGCCGACCGGCGCCTCGTGCACGGAGATCTGGACGCCCGGCCACTTGAGGTGGAACGCGGCGAGCTCCGCGGCCAGATCGACCCTGGTCAGGGTCTGGAATGTGCCGATCGCGACACGCCCCGTTTCCAAGCCGGTGACCGCCGCCACCGCCTCGCGTGCCGCCGTCGCGTCGGCCAGGAGCGCACGCGCCGCCGGGAGGAAGGCCTCCCCGGCGGGTGTGAGCACTGGCCGCCGCCCGGTGCGGTCGAAGAGATCCGCGCCGAGATCCTGCTCCAGCTTCCGGATCGACGTGCTCAGCGCCGACTGAACGATCAGCTCCGCGCGCGCCGCCGCCGTGAAGCTGCCGTGCGTCGCGACCGCCACGAAGTGGCGAAGTTGCCGCATCTCCATCCATCTACGTTAGCGATGGCTGGTAGCAAAATGATGTGTTGGACCGATGGCCCGGGCGAGGGCGAGGCTGGATTCATGAACCGCGTGCCCATCCTGTGGTCCGCCGCGTACGGACCCAACCGATCACCTGTGACCCGCTACCTGGCGAGGCGGGCCCTCAAGGTGAAGGCCTTCGCCCGAGATCTTGCCCGTGCGGATCACTACCCGTTCACCAGCTACTAGTCACGCGTACACGGCCACCGAGTTGGAGCAGTTGGAGTAGTCGCCCCTCACCATGCACACGTACATGTAGTACTTGGCGCCCTCGCGAAGGTTGCCCGAGGCGTAATCGTCGTAGCGGGCACTGTGCCCACGGGTGGAGGCGATCCGCTGCGGGCTCGTGGTCAGGTGCGTTTCGACGCCGTAGCCGTCGGCCTGTGTGTCGCTCGCCACGAGCGTGTCCCCCGGATAGGAGCCGCTGGGGTCCTTCAACCATAGGCCGGCACCCACGATGGTGCTGCCGTTGTAGGGATAGATGTTGTACCCGTTGTTCGTCGGGTCGTAGTTGAAGGTGAAGTTGGGAGCGGCGGAAGCGGCGGGAGCACCGGCCAGCAGTGCTCCGGCAGCGAAAATGAACCCTGCCGAGCCTGCCGCCAGTCGCGTTTTCATGCGTCTCATACCGGCCATCTTCATCTAGATGCGCACGACCGGCTTCGAACAGCAAACAAGATTGAGGGTTTCCTAACAACTATCTGCGGGCGGGACGCCAGGTAAGCGATGGCCGCTGAACACTTCGGCTGGCGTCGAAGCGACTCCGCCCTACGTTCGGGGCATGGAGATCCGAGCCCACGCCGACATAACGGCCGTGCTGTCCGATGACCGCTACGCCGTTCCCCCGGTCCCGGGCCACGCCGCACGCGGCACGCTGCAATGGCTGCGCCAGAACGTGTGCCGCTTCAGTGAGGGCGAAGACCACGACCGCCGCCTGGCCATCGTGACCAAAGAACTGGCGCAGATGGACCCCGCAGCCCTGCGCCAAGGAGCCTATGAACGCGCCACAACCATCCTGAAGACCTCCCCGCAAGACCCCGTCGCCGCCGTAGCCCGCCCCGTCCCCACCGCCGTGCTGGGACGTGCCCTAGGAGTGACCGACCTGGACGCCCTGATCAAGGCCGTCCCGATCGCAGCGGCCGTCTACTTGACAGGCACAGACCAGCCCCAGACGGCCGACAGAGCCGTCTCCACCCTCGTCGACCTCCTCTCCCCCGGCTCCGACGAGGAGAGCGCCAACCGCCTGGCGATCCTCATGCAGTCCTGCGAGGCGACCGCCACCCTGATCACCAAGGCAGCCACCCGCACCTTCGTGGACAGCGAGTCGATCATCACGGACACCCTGCGCTTCGACCCGCCTGTCCCCGCCCTCCGCCGCCTCGATCCCAACGGCACCCTGGTGACCTTGGACATCAAGACCGCCAACCTCGAGGGCTTCCCGCACCTGACCTTCGGCGCAGGCAGGCGCCCATGCCCCGGCGCCGATCACGCCGTCCAGTTGGCCGCCGGCGTCCTCGATGCCCTTCGCGCGGAGGGGATCCACTAATGGACTTCCATGCCCTGCACCATGGTGACGAGCCGTTGCTGTTGCCGAACGCCTGGGACTTCGCCAGCGGTGCCCTCATGGCCGGGGCTGGCTTCCCCGCCATCGGCACGACGAGCCTCGGGGTGGCGGGCGTGGCCGGGAAGCCCGACGCCTCGGGCGACACGAAAGACGAAACCATCGTGCTCGCACGGCGGCTGGCTCGGCTGCCGGTCCCGGTCACGGTGGACATCGAAGGCGGATACTCCGAGCGGCCGGACGAGGTAGGTGCACTGGTCAGCGAGCTGGTCTCGTTTGGCATCGCCGGCGTCAATCTCGAAGACGGTTACGCCGACGGGACACTGAGGCCGATCAACCAGCAAATCGCGATGATCGAGGCCGTCAAGGCGGCTGCGCCGGAGGTCTTCCTCAACGCTCGGACGGACCTGTTCTGGCTCGGGAAGGGAACCCTGGACGAGACGCTCGAACGGGCCAACGCGTACGCCGATGCGGGCGCGGACGGCATCTTCGTACCGGGTGCCGCCGAGGACGACGACGTGCGCGCGTTGGTTGAGGGACTCCCCCTACCTCTGAACGTCCTGCACATGCCAGGCCGCACCGACTTCGTCCGGCTGGCCGAGTTGGGCGTTAAGCGGGTCAGTTGCGGCTCGTTGCTCTATCGCGCGGCCCTCCAGACCGCCATCAACACCGCCTTCGGCGTTGCGGGAAAGCCAGCCGACCACCCGGTCCCGTCTTACGCCGACGTCCAGTCACTCCTTGAGGAGGGGGCGTAGGTCTTCTAGCTTGTCGAAGAGGTGCCAGATGTAGGCGGACGAGCCGTTCTCACGGTGCGGGTGCAGGTCCGCTAGCGCCGGGTCGTTGCGGTAGGAGTCGAAGGCCTCCTTGGACTCCCATTCGACGAGGATCAGCACCTGGCGTGGCTCTACTTCGCCGGTGACGGACTCACGGAATTTGCCTAGCGCCACTACCCGGCCGCCGTGCGCGGCTACCTCGCGGGCGGAACGGCGGGAGTAGGCGAGGTACTCGTCGCGGTCGGCGACGTCGAAGAGGTTGAGCGCGTATACCGGGGCCATTCACGCAATTTAACGGTTCAGTGGCCGGTGATGGTGTCGGCTGCGTGGGCCAGGAGTGAGGTGCGGGACGAGCCTGAGGCCGACTCGCGGGCGTCGGCAGCGCGGTAGAGGGCGTACATCGCCTGGACGCCGAGCCACCGGAGCGGCTCGGGCTCCCAGCGGCGGACGCGCCAGTTCACCCAGGGCAGCGCGGTGAGGTCGGTGTCCTCGCGCAGGACGAGATCGCGGAGGGTGCGTCCGGCGAGGTTGGCGGTCGCCACGCCGTGGCCGGTGTAGCCGCCGGCGTGGCCGAGGCCGGACTCGTGGTCCACCACGACGGTCGAGCACCAGTCACGCGGGACTCCGAGAACACCTGACCAGGCGTGGGCGACCTCGCCCTTGTCTGCGACGGCCGGGAACATCTCCGTGAGCATCCGCCACAGGAGGTCGATGGTCTGCGGCTGGGTACGGCCCCCGTCGTCGATCCGCGACCCGAAGCGATAGGGCTTCCCCCGGCCGCCGAACGCGATGCGATCGTCGGCGGTGCGCTGGGCGTACATGTAGTAGTGGGCCATGTCGCCGAGGAGCTCGCCGTTCTCCCAGCCGATGCGCGCCCAGACGTCCGCGGGCAGCGGCGTGGTCACGATCATCGAGCTGTTCATGGGCAGCCAGTCGCGGTGGTGCCCGGGCAGGGCGGCGGTGAAGCCCTCGGTGGCGCGGATGACATGGTCGGCGGTGACGGTGCCGTAGGGCGTGGTCGCGGCCGGGGGGACATGGGCGGTGCGGGGGCGGATCCTGATCACCGGGGTGCGCTCGAAGATCTCCACGCCCAGATCACGGACCGCCTTGGCCAGTCCGCGGGCCAGCGCCGCGGGCTGGACGCGGGCGCAGTGCGGGCTCCAGACGGCGCCGACCGCGCCCTCGATCTCGATGCGGTCGCCGGGTCCCGTCACGACGAGGTCCTCTTCGGTCCAGCCCCACTCGCGGGCGTTCCGCACCAGGCCGGTGAGGCGGGCACGCTGCGCCTCGTTGCGGGCGACGGTCAGGACGCCGCCCTTCACCACGTCCGCGTCGATGCCCTCCTTGGCCGCGACCCGGACGACCTCGTCCACGGTGTCGAACATGGCGCGCTGCAGAGCCACCGTCGCGGCCTGGCCGTGCCGCCGGGCGTACCCCTCGCGGGATCCGGCGAGCTCGCCCACCACCCAGCCGCCGTTGCGGCCGGACGCGCCGAATCCGGCGAACTCCTTTTCCAGAACGACGATGCGCAGATCCGGCCGCGCGCGCTTGAGGTAGTACGCGGTCCAGAGGCCGGTGTAGCCGGCGCCCACGATGCAGACGTCGCAGGCGCGCGCGCCCGACAGGTGTGAGCCTGGCTTGGGCACGCCTCCGTCCCGGAACCAGTACGAGACCTCGCCGTTGACGTGGTCGTCGGAACGCGGCGCGGGCGGCAGAGTCGAACCCATGCCCACATCCTGGCGTAATCACCCTCCAAAGGCATCACGTAGCACTGAATCAGTCGTCATGCATCGATGGAATGGCGTGATCCGTGCCAGCTGACGCGTTCGGCCTGGTAGTGCCCGGGGTCGCCGTTCGGGCGCATGCCCAGCCGTTCGGCCAGCTCGGCCGAGGATCCGTTGGCCGCGTCGATCTCGGCGGTGACCCGGCGCAGCTGGAGTACGTCGAACGCGTAGTCCAGCACCGCGCGCGACGCCTCCTCCGCGAGACCCTGCCCCCACCAGTCGGGTTCGAGGCTGTAGACGATCTCGACATCGGCGCCATGGCCGCGCAGCCCGGCGACCCCGACGAGCGAGCCCGCAGGCGGCACCCCGTCGATCGCGTCGCCGCGGGCGGCCGCCCGGAGCGCCCACAGCCCGTAGCCCTCGGTGGCGAAATCCCGCTGGCTGACCGCGATGATCTCGGTGACCTCCAGGGCCGAGAGCGTCTTGTCGTCGAAGAGGTACCGGCGTACGAGCGGGCCGGTCCAGTGCGCCAGCAGCGCCCTGTGATCGCTCATGCTGACCGGGTGCAGCGCCAGCCGGTCGGTGCGCAGCACGTCATCGCCAAAGATCACGCCGTCGCTCATGCCCACGCCGTCACTCATGCCCACGCTCTCTCCACTCGGGGGCCGGTCCGGGTTCCTTCCAGACCGGGGCGGGCTCGCCCTCCGGCACGCCCGCCCGGAACACACGCAACTGCAGCGCCAGTGCCGCGTAGTAACCGACCAGGGTGACCAGCTCGACGAGGGCGGAACGGCCCAGGGTGGCGACCGCCTCGGTGTAGAGCGCGTCGCCGAGGTCACGTTCGGCGGCGAGCTGCCGGGCCGCCTCGTACACCACCCGCTCGCGCACGTCGCCCAGCATCGGCGCGCGGCCCTCGCGCAGGGCGTCGAGCTCCTCCTCCGTCAGGCCGGCCCGGCGGCCGACCCGCTCGTGCGCGTACCACTCGAAGTCCGAGCGCCAGTGCTCGGCCACCACCAGCGTCGCGATCTCACGTTCCCGTTTGGTGAACGAGGTCTGGAAGCGCAGCGCCGCGCCGAGCTCCTGCAGCGGGCCGCCGACCGCGGGGCTGTAGAGCATGGCGTTGAACGGGCCGAGGAGACGGCCGTCGTCGTCCACGAACCGGAAGACCGGTGCCCGCCCGCTCCGCGGACCGCCGCGCACGGCGTCGTAGACCTCGCGTTGTTCGTCGCTCAGCATTCCCGGCGGCAGGAGCGGCAGCCGGGCGGGACGGCCGGTGGTCACGGGTTGCTCGTTGACGTCCTCACCACTCAGCGGGTCGATCACTTACGGCACGGTATGCGCTCGGGGGACGCGCCTCAACCCCGTCCCGAAAGGTGAAACCGTCAGCTCATGATGACGTAGCCATTCCGTAACAGCGATGGGCGAACGCGAGTGATGTACGCACCACCGCACCATCTGCCAGATAACACGCTGCCAGATGACACACACCTCTCATCCGCGCTGCGTTCATGGCCGGTCCATCCCGGCGGGACTGGGAGGATGGCCCGGTGACCGGCATCTATGACGACCCGTGGGCCTATGAGCTGGCCTGCTCGTTCCGTAACGTGCCCGCCGAGGTGGACGTCCTCCTGTCCTGGTGTGCCGAGCATTCGGGCACGCCGGCCGGGACCGCGCTCGAACTGGCCGCCGGACCGGCCGAGCACGCCCGCGAGCTCGCCCGGCGCGGGATCCGGGCGACCGCGCTGGACCTCAACCCGGCGATGTGCGCGTACGCCGCCGAGCAGGCCAAGCTCGCCGGCCTGGAGGTCGAGGTGGTGCAGGCGGACATGACCGCCTTCGATCTCGGCCGCCGGTTCGGCCTGGTCATCACCATGCTCGACTCCACGTCCCACCTGATGACGCTCGACGCGTTCACAGCGCATCTCGACCGTGCCGCCGCGCACCTCGCCGACGGCGGGCTCTACGTCGTGGAGATGTCGCACCCGAAGGACCGGCTCACCGACGAGCCCAGCGTGGGAACGGCCTGGACGGTGGATCGCGACGGCGTGCACGCCACCGTCCGCTGGGGTGAGCCGTCCGACCGGCTCGATCCCGTCACGCAGATCGCCGACGACCATGTCACGATGACGATCGCCGAAGGCGACCGCGCGCCGCGGGTGATCCGCGACGTCGTGCCCTACCGGTTCTGGACGGCGACGGAGCTCACCGCCGCGATCCGCCTGTCCGGCACGCTGGAGGTGGTGGCTCAGTACGGGGACTTCGGGGAGGTCGGACTCGCTGATCCGGAGGCCTGGCGGATGATCACTGTTCTCCGGCGTGCGGAGCCGTCCTAGGATCTCCTCCATGGAGGTCATTGCGCGCGACGGCACGTGGACGTTCGACGGTGAGGTGCTCCGGATCGTCCCTGGCCGGGACCGGGGCGTGCACAAACTTCGCAAGGCGCTCGGCGAGCTCGTCGTACCGCTGGAGGCGGTGGCAGGCGTGGCGTTCGAGCCGGGCCGCAAGGGCGGGCGGCTGCGGCTGAGGCTGCGCGCCGCCTCAGATCCATTCAGCCAGGCCGTCGCGGGCGGCCTCTCCGATTCCGCCGCCGATCCGTACCGGCTGTCGGTGGACGGCGGGCGCACGGGCGTGGCCGAGTATTTCGTCGACGAGGTGCGCAACGCGATGCTCCTCGAACAGGTGCCGGACGGGCCGTGCGACCGTTACCTCATGCCCGGGCCGCCGGTGCCGGTGAGCGCCTCGGCGGGTGACGGGACGGCCTCGTTCGACGGCGAGCGCGTCCGTCTCGAGTTCAACTGGATGGCGAACTCGAAGAAGGAGGAGGCGGGCCCGCAGCTGTTCGAGCTCGCCGAGATCGCGGGCGTGGAGTGGGCGCCACAGTCCGGGATGGGGTACGGCTGCCTCCGCTTCCGGCTCAAGAAGGGCGACTCCAGGCTCACGGCCGAGGAAGACCCCCAGTGCCTCGCCTGGGGCATCCAGAAGGAGGGCGGCCTGACCGCACTGGTGGCGGCCGCCGTCGTGGCGCACCTGCCGCATCCGGCCGCACCACCGATCGAGATTGAGGCGCCGAGCCCGGAGCCCGCGCAGGCTGAGACTCCGGGCGAGGATCACGACACTTTGCTGCGGCGCCTCCGCGAACTCGGCGCACTCCACAAGGAGGGCATCCTGAACGACGAGGAGTTCGCCACGGCCAAGCAGGCGCTGCTCCGCCGGTTCTGAGACCGGCACGGCGTCAGAACCAGCACAGCGTCAAGACCAGCACAGCGTCAAGACCGGCACAACGTCAAGACCGGCGGGGCGTCACGGCGTCGGTGCCCAGCCGGGCATCGGATAAGCCGCGAGCAACTCGCGCACCTGGTCGGCGATCCGTGCCAGCACGGCCTCGTCGTCCTTGGCGGTGGCCTGCACCACATCGTCGATCCAGGCGGCCACCTGCGGCATCTGCTGCTCGGTCAGGCCGCGGGTGGTGATCGAGCTGGTGCCCAGGCGCAGGCCGGACGGGTCGAACGGCTTGCGCGGGTCGAACGGCACCGCGTTGTAGTTGAGCTCGATCCCGGCGCGGTCGAGGGCCTGTGCGGCGGGCTTGCCGGCGACCCCCTTGTTGGTCAGGTCGATGAGGATCAGGTGGTTGTCGGTGCCGCCGGACACCAGGTCGTAGCCGCGTTCGAGCAGCGCGTCGGCGAGGGCGCGGGCGTTCGCCACGATCTGGCGGGCGTAACCGGCGAAGTCCGGCTGCGCGGCCTCCTTGAGCGCGACCGCGATCGCGGCGGTGGTGTGGTCGTGCGGGCCGCCCTGGAGACCGGGGAAGACCGCCTTGTCGATGGCCTTGGCGTGCTCCGCCGTGGACATGAGCATCGCGCCGCGCGGGCCGCGCAGCGTCTTGTGCGTGGTGGTGGAGATGACCTCGGCGTGCCCGGCCGGCGACGGGTGCGCGCCGCCGGCGATCAACCCGGCGATGTGCGCGATGTCGGCGGCGAGCACGGCGCCCGCCTCCCGCGCGATCTCGGCGAACGCGGGGAAGTCGATGGTGCGCGGGATCGCGGTGCCGCCGCACCAGATCAGCTTCGGCCGCTCCTTCAGCGCCAGGTCGCGGACCTGGTCCATGTCGACGCGGCCCGTGTCGGCGCGCACGTCGTAGCGCACGGGCGTGAACCACTTGCCGGTGGCCGACACCGACCAGCCGTGCGTGAGGTGGCCGCCCATCGGCAGCGACAGGCCCATCACCTTGTCACCCGGGTCCAGGAACGCCATGTAGACCGCGAGATTGGCGGGCGAGCCCGAGTACGGCTGCACGTTGGCGTGCTCGACGCCGAAGAGGGCCTTCGCGCGCTCGATCGCGAGGAGCTCGATCGGGTCGACGTTCTGCTGGCCCTCGTAGTAGCGGCGGCCCGCGTAGCCCTCGGAGTACTTGTTGGTGAGGACCGAGCCGGTGGCCTCCAGGACCGCGGGAGAGACGTAGTTCTCGGAGGCGATGAGGCGGATCTTCTCGTACTGGCGGCGGGCCTCCGCCTCGACCAGCCCGGCGATGTCGGGATCCTGGTCGTGCAGATGGGGAATGGCCGGCTGATGCATGACAACCTCCGCGCTGATCACACCCGGGGCTCGTGACGGGAACCCCCGGCTGAGGGACCCGTACACCCAGGCGCGCGGTGTGCGGACGGTCTTCGCTCCCCGGTGGTGGCTCCACCTTGACTGCGCCAGTCGCGTGGCCGCAAGCATAGCTCAGCTCGGATTGACGGAATTCCGTAAATCCGTAATCTGGAGTCATGAGGACTTTCGCCTTGCACGTGAGCCGCTTCAAGACGCTGATCATCTTCATCGGTGCCGTCCTCGCCCTGTCGACGTACCTGCATGGCAACCGTTGGGTGCTGCTGGCGGCACTGTTCATGATCGTCGCGGGGTTCGCACTGATGCTGGTGCACCCGGCCCGGCTCGCCCCGCAATGCTTCGCCGGCAGGCCGCTGAACGCCCCGGCCGCCGACGACGCTCATGCCGACGGCGCGCCGCGCTCCATTCAGGCGCCGGTACGAGGCAGCTGGGTCCCCGTGCACAGCCCGGCCGACAAGGTGCCCAGCCACGGCGTGGACGCGTATGGCCAGACCTACGCCATTGACCTCGTCCATCACACGGACGAGGAGGACGACTGGTCCGGTGTGCACGCCTGGCCTCCGGCGCGGCGGGCCGGGACCTTCTCCGGCTTCGGACAGCCGATCTTCGCGCCGGCCGACGGTGAGGTCGTCCGGGTGGCCGGCTGGCACCGCGACCATTGGAGCCGCAACTCGTGGATCGCGCTGCCGTTCATGATGGTCGAGGCCATGGTGCGCGAGCTGGGTGGTCCCGGCTTCATTATCGGCAACCACGTGATCCTCGACCTGGGCGACGGCACGTACGCGGCGTTCGCCCACCTCAAGCGCGGCTCGATCAAGGTCAAGCCCGGTCAGCGCGTCCGGGTCGGCGAGCACATCGCCGACTGCGGCAATTCGGGCAACACCTCCGAGCCGCACCTGCACTTCCAGCTGATGGACCGGCCCCGGCCTATGATCGCCAACGGCGTGCCCTTCGCCTTCGAGCGCTACGAGGTCGACGGCGAGGAGCAGCGTGGCGTCCCGGGCGGCCACCGCCCGTTCACCGTGCCCACCACCGATCACGCCCCGGCACCTTGACGATGCCGCAATAAGAAAGTGATTAAACTTCAATGAATCCGTGAGGATCGGGCCCGGGCATGTCACCGGTGCCACTAGGGTCCCTGGATGACCAAAACCGGACAACCCGCCTCACCTATTCCGGGAGCCGTGCCACCGGGGCCCGCGTCGGTGGGTGCCGAGTCAGCGGGTGGCGTGTCACCGGGTGCTGTGCCACGGGGTGCCGCGTCAGCGGGTGCCGGGCGGCTCGGCTGGCTGGACGCGCTGCGCGGCCTCGCCGCGCTCACCGTGGCCTTCCATCACGGCACGGCTCGGTTCATGCCGTCCTTCCACAAGGACGTGCTCGCGTGGTTCGACCCCGGGTTGGCCGGTGTTCTGGTCTTCTTCCTGGTCAGCGGTTACATCATCCCCGCCTCGCTGGAGCGCACCGGCTCGCTTCGCCGGTTCTGGATCAGCCGGGCCTTCCGGATCTATCCGCTGCTCCTGGTGGCGCTGGGCGCGGTCCTGATGCTGGAGGCGGCCTCGCTCGACGTGCTCCCCGGCGGTCTCGTCGACGCGTACGACCCGATCGCCCTGGTGACGTCCCATCTGACGATGTTGCAGGATCTCCTCGCGGTGCCCAGCGCGCTCAAGGTGATGTGGACGTTGTCGTACGAGATGGTGTTCTACCTGCTGGCCGTCGCGTTCTTCACGGCCGGGCTCCACCGGCGGTCGAGCAGCATCGCGCTGGCCCTGACCGTCGCGGCCCTGCTCCTCGCGGGCGTGCTCCCCAGCATGGCGCTGGCCACCGGCGCCGGAGTCACCCCGGTCGTGCTCGGCACCGGCATCACCGTCGTCACCGCCATCGGCCTCGCCTGCTCGCGCAGCCCGGGGATGCGCCGGGCGGGCGCGTTCCTGGGCGCGGCGGTGGCCGCCGGGCTCCTGCTGTTCAACGCCCGCATCCCGGCCTGGGAAGGGTTGATCATCCTCGCGGTCATGTTCACCGGCACCGCGCTGCACCGGGCGGAACAGGGCCAGATCCGGTGGCGCTCGGCCGTCCTCACGGCCGCCGCGGTGATCGGGGCCGCCTGCGTGCTCGGCATGACGCGGCTGGCCGCCTGGAACCCGGAGACCACCGACTGGGCCGTCCGGCGCGCCTGGATCTCCGCCGTGCTGGTGGCGGCGCTCGTCTTCGCGATCGGGTACGCGCTCCGCCACCGCTCCATGCCGCGGATCCTGACCTGGCTGGGAGTGATCAGTTACTCGGTCTACCTGCTGCACCCGGTGGTGCTGGTGGTCCTGGAGGAGATCGTAGGGCGGTCCCCCGCCGACCGCCCGCTCCTCATGATCGCGTTCGTCGCCGCGCTGCTCCCGCTCTCGCATCTCACCCAGCGCCTCGTGGAGGCCCCCGCCCAGCGCCTGGGCCGCCGTCTGGCCCGCCGCGCCGAGCCCTCCGCCGCGCCGCCCAGGCCGCCCGTCCCCCGGGAGGCACCCGAGCCCGTCCTGGCCTCCGCCGGCCCCTGACCCCGCCGACGACGGACCCGGCAACGACAGACCCGGCAACGACAAAGGGCCCGGCTCTCCCGATCGGAGAGCCGGGCCCTGTCGTATCTGTGCATCCTGTGCGTCGCACCCTGTGCGTCTGCGCCCAGCGTGTGGGCCGCGTCAGCGTGTGGTCCGCGCCAGCGTGTGCGCCGTGTGCGCCGTGTCCGTGCGTCCGCCGGTCTCGGGCCGGCGGCAGGCCTCAGACGCGGGCAGCGGCCTCCATGGCGGCCTTGACGGCGGCGCGCTTCTGGCGCAGCTTGGCCAGGGCCTCCTCAAGGATGGCCTCGCCGTCCTCGTCGCTGCGACGCTCCTTCACGTACGCCAGGTGCGTCTTGTAGGGCTCCGTCTTCGGCGGAGCGGGGGGATTGTTGGAATCCTGGCCCGCCGGGAACCCGCAGCGCGGGCAATCCCACGTGTCGGGCACCGCGACGTCCGTCGCGAAGCTGGGGCGGGTCTCGTGCCGGTTGGCGCAGTAGAAGGTCACCCAGACACGGGGGGCTGCATCCCCGCGCTCGGCCTCTCCCATCGGCCCTGCCCCGACACGGCTGCCCCGAATCGCGTTGCCACTACCCACGGACTACTCCTCGCTCAAAGTTCCGCTGCCGCCCGCCTGCCTGACCCCAGGGCGGAGCGGCGATCGTTCGTGTGTCGCCTGCCTGCCTGCTCGGCTCAGGCGCCCTTGCTCTTGAACAACAGCCCGAGGACGATGATCGAGGCGAACCAGATCACGCCCGTGCCGATCGTCAGCCGGTCGAGGTTGCGCTCCACCACCGACGAGCCACCCAGCGAGGACGACACGCCGCCGCCGAACATGTCGGACAGGCCGCCGCCCTTGCCCTTGTGCATCAGGACGAGGACCACCATCAGCAGGCTCGTGAGGATGAGCACGATGGACGTTGCGAGAATCACTGCAGTTGCGCCTCTTCTGGCCACCCCCGCTGACGCGGGGCTTGTCGTATTCAAGGACGGAGGAACGAGCCGGGCGGTTTACCCGTCAGCTACGAAGGGTACGACGAACTCTTCGCTGGTTCGTCAAGAACCCCCATGTCGTCGCCGAATTGATCAGAATTGATCAGACGGGCAGGTCCCGGTACCGGCAGATCTTGACGAACTCACCCGGGTCGAGGCTGGCACCTCCGACCAGTGCCCCGTCCACATCGGGCTGGGCCATGATCCCGGCGATGTTGGCGCCCTTCACCGACCCTCCATACAGGATACGTACGGAATCGGCGATCTCGCCGTCATACAGCTCGGCGAGCCGCGCCCGGATCGCGCCGCAGACCTCCTGGGCGTCCTGCGGGGTGGCGACCTCGCCGGTGCCGATGGCCCAGACGGGCTCGTACGCGATCACGATCGTCCTGGCCTGGTCGGCGGGGATCTTCTCCAGCCCGCCGTCGACCTGGGCCAGGGTGTGGGCGACCTGCTCGCCCGCCTTGCGGACGTCCAGGCCCTCGCCGACGCACATGATCGGCGTCAGTTCATTGGCGAAGGCGGCCTTCACCTTGGCGTTGACCTCCGCCTCGTCCTCGGCGTGGTACTGGCGGCGCTCGGAGTGCCCGATCACCACGTACGAGCAGCCCAGCTTGGCCAGCATCGCGCCGGAGATCTCACCGGTGTACGCGCCGGACGCGTGCTGGGAGATGTCCTGCGACCCGTACTTGATCTGGAGCCGGTCGGCGTCCACCAGCGTCTGCACCGAGCGGATGTCGGTGAACGGCGGCAGCACGACCACGTCGACGGCCTCGTGGTCGGCCTCCTTGAGACCGAACGCGAGCTTCTGCACCAGCGCGATCGCCTCGAGGTGGTTGCGGTTCATCTTCCAGTTGCCGGCCATCACCGGCTTGCGGGAAGGAGCCTTGGGAGCCATGGTTCAGTCCTCCAGAACCTGCAGGCCGGGCAGCGTCTTGCCTTCGAGGTATTCGAGGCTGGCACCGCCGCCGGTGGAGATGTGGGAGAAGGCGCTCTCGTCGAAGCCGAGGGTCCGCACGGCCGCGGCGGAGTCGCCGCCGCCGACGACGGTGAAAGCGCCGGAGTCGATCAGGCCCTGCGCGACGGCGCGGGTGCCGTGGGAGTAGGGCTCCATCTCGAAGACGCCCATCGGGCCGTTCCAGAACACCGTCCTGGTCCCGGCGAGACGGGACGCGAAGAGCTTGCCGGACTCGGGGCCGATGTCGAGGCCGATCCGGTCCGCCGGGATGGCGTCGGCAGCCACCACGCCGTGGTCGGCGTCGGCGGCGAAGGCCGTCGCGGCGACGATGTCGACCGGCAGCACGAACTCCACGCCCGACTCCTCCGCCCGGCGCAGGTAGTCGCGGACGGTGTCGAGCTGGTCCTCTTCGAGAAGGCTGTTGCCGACCTCGTGCCCCTGGGCCTTGAGGAACGTGAAGACCATGCCGCCGCCGATGAGGATGCGGTCGGCCTTGCCCAGGAGGTTGTCGATCACGCCGAGCTTGTCGGAGACCTTGGAGCCGCCGAGCGCCACCGCGTACGGGCGTTCGACCTCCTCGGTGAGCTTCTTCAGGACCGCGACCTCGGTGGCGATCAGGCCGCCGGCCGCGTGCGGGAGCCGCTGGGGGACGTCGTAGACGCTGGCGTGCTTGCGGTGCACCGCGCCGAAACCGTCGCCCACGTACACCTCGGCGAGGGCGGCGAGCCGGTCGGCGAACTCGCCCCGCTCGGCGTCGTCCTTGCTGGTCTCCCCCGCCTCGAAGCGGAGGTTTTCCAGCAGCGCCACCTGGCCGTCGCCGAGGCCGCTCACCGCAGCCTGGGCGGAATCGCCGACGACGTCGCCCGCGAACGTGACGTCGGCCCCGAGCAACTCCCCCAACCGCCCGGCAACGGGCGCGAGCGAGAACTCAGGCTTCACGTCGCCCTTGGGACGGCCGAGATGGGCGCAGACGATGACCTTGGCGCCCTTCTCCCGCAGCGCCGTGATCGTCGGCACGCTGGCCCGGATCCGGCCGTCGTCGGTGATCTTCCCGTCCTGCAGGGGAACGTTGAGGTCCGTGCGGACCAGCACCCGCTTCCCGGCGACGTCGAGATCGTCAATCGTGCGCATCGAAACGCGTGTCCTTCCGGAAGACGACGCCGCCGTGATCACGTGCGAACGTGATCACGGCGGAACGGGCCGATTAGAGGCTGCTGCCGACGAGCTTGACGAGGTCGACGAGGCGGTTGGAGTAGCCCCACTCGTTGTCGTACCAGCCGACGACCTTCACCTGGTTTCCGATGACCTTGGTCAGGCCGGAGTCGAAGATGCAGGAGGCCGGGTCGGTGACGATGTCGGAGGACACGATCGGGTCCTCGGTGTAGGTCAGGTAGCCCTTCAGCGGCCCCTCGGCGGCGGCCTTGAACGCGGCGTTGACCTCGTCCACCGTGACGTCCTGGCCGAGCGTGGCGGTCAGGTCGGTGGCCGAGCCCGTCGGCACCGGGACGCGCAGCGCGTAACCGTCGAGCTTGCCGTTGAGCTCGGGCAGCACGAGGCCGATGGCCTTGGCGGCGCCGGTCGAGGTCGGCACCACGTTCAGCGCCGCCGCACGGGCACGCCGCAGGTCCTTGTGCGGGGCGTCCTGGAGGTTCTGGTCCTGGGTGTACGCGTGGATCGTCGTCATCAGGCCCTTTTCGATGACGAAGTTGTCATGCAGCACCTTGGCCAGCGGGGCCAGGCAGTTGGTGGTGCAGGACGCGTTGGAGATCACCGTGTGGGCCGCCGGGTCGTACTTGTCCTCGTTGGCGCCCAGGACGAGGGTGATGTCCTCGTTCTTGGCCGGCGCGGAGATGATGACCTTCTTGGCGCCGTTGTCGGCGTGCACCTTGGCCTTCTTGCCGTCGGTGAAGAAGCCCGTCGACTCGACCACGATGTCGATGTCCAGGTCACCCCACTTGAGGTTGGCCGGGTCACGCTCCTCGAAGGCCTTGATCGCCTTGCCGCCCACGATGATCTCGTCGGCGGTGGCGGTGACCTCCTCGGGGAAACGTCCGAGGATGCTGTCGTACTTGAGCAGCGTGGCGAGGGTCTGGTTGTCGGTCAGGTCGTTGACCGCCACGATCTCGACGTCGGCCCCGCTCGCCTTGACCGCGCGGAAGAAGTTACGGCCGATGCGGCCGAACCCGTTGATGCCTACTCGGATGGTCACGGAACGACACTCCTCGTACGTCGAAGTCCAGCATGCTGCAGAGAAGCCCCCTGGCCCCTCCATCTGCGACCCTACCGAACCCAAGACCCGCACATCGCCACCGGCGGCGTGTGATGTGAAGGGTGAGTCGCACTCCCCCATCAGAGGGATTTACGGCGACAGCATGTCCGCTGTCAGATTGGCTTCTGTGCCGGGGACGCCCTGGTCTTGAGCGCGTTTGTCGGCCATGGCCAGCAGACGCCTTATACGGCCCGCGATCGCGTCCTTGGTGAGCGGCGGGTCGGCGAGCTGGCCGAGCTCCTCCAGCGAGGCCTGCTTGTGCTCCAGGCGCAGCCGGCCCGCGTTGACCAGGTGCTCGGGGGCGTCGTCGCCGAGGATCTCCAGCGCGCGGGCGACCCGGGCGCCGGCCGCGACGGCGGCGCGGGCCGAGCGGCGCAGGTTGGCGTCGTCGAAGTTGGCCAGCCGGTTGGCGGTGGCCCGGACCTCGCGGCGCATCCGCCGCTCCTCCCAGGCCAGCACGCTGTCGTGCGCGCCGAGCCGGGTGAGCAGCGCGCTGATCGCGTCGCCGTCCCGCACCACGACCCGGTCGACCCCGCGGACCTCCCGCGCCTTGGCGTGGATCTTGAGCCGGCGGGCGGCGCCGACCAGGGCGAGCGCGGCCTCCGGTCCCGGGCAGGTCACCTCCAGTGACATCGAGCGGCCGGGCTCGGTGAGCGACCCGTGCGCGAGGAACGCGCCGCGCCAGGCGGACTCGGCGTCGCAGGCCGCACCCGCGACCACGTGCCGGGGCAGCCCGCGCACGGGCCGCCCGTTGTTGTCGATCAGACCGGTCTGCCTGGCCAGGGACTCGCCGTCCCGGAACACCCGGACCACGTAGCGGTTGCCCTTGCGCAGGCCGCTGGGCGCCAGCACGACCACATCCGACGTGTGCCCGAACACCTCGGCGATGTCCTTGCGCAGCCGCCGGGCGGCAGAACCGGTGTCGATCTCTGCCTCGATCACAATGCGTCCGCTGACCAGATGCAGGCCGCCGGCGAAGCGCAGCAGTGTCGACACCTCGGCCTTGCGGCAACACGGCTTCATGATGGACAGCCTGCTCAGCTCGTCCTTCACCACACCGGTCATCGCCATAGATGAACCCTCCCCCTAATGAACTTCCTGCAGTCTGGCCGATCGCGGCCCGCGCGGTTGTCAGTCAGCGAATATCTGTACGAAGGCTTGGGCCAGCAGGGTGGGATCATGACGCGGCGACCCGTCCGCCGCGGCGACGTCGGTGAGCACCAGGCTGCCGCCGAGGGCCTGTACGGCCTTGTCCAGCGCCGCGGCGTCGTCGACGACGCCGCGGTCTGCGAGGACGACGTCGATCCGGAGGTCGGGGGCGTGCGCCTGCAGCACCTCGAGGTGGTTCTGCGGCGAGAAATCGTCGGTCTCCCCGGGCTGCGGCACCAGATTCAAGGCGACGATCCGCCGGGCACGGGTCTCAGTCAAGGCCCGGGCCAGCTCGGGGACCTTCAGATGCGGGAGAACGCTGGTGAACCAGGAGCCCGGACCGAACACGACCCAGTCGGCCTCCTGCACCGCCTGCAGCGCCTCGGGGCACGCGGGCGGGTCGGTCGGCACCAGGGACACGCTCAGCACCGTCCCGGGCGTCTTGGCGCACGCCACCTGGCCCTTGACCCTGGAGACGGCGTCCGGGTGAGCCGGGTCGGCGCCCCGTACCTCCGCCACGATGTCCATCGGCACCGACGCCATCGGCAGCACGCGCCCGTGGGCGCCGAGCAGGCGGCCCACCCAGTCGAGCCCCTCGACGGCGGAGTCGGCCCCGAGCAGCTCCCAGAGCGCGACGATCAGCAGGTTGCCGACGGCGTGGTCGTGCAGGTCGCCCTGGCTGCGGAACCGGTGCTGCGCCACGTCGCGCCAGGTCTGGCCCCACTCGTCGTCGCCGCAGAGCGCCGCCAGCGCCATCCGCAGATCGCCCGGCGGCAGCACACCGAGCTCCTTGCGCAGCCGGCCGCTGGAGCCGCCGTCGTCGGCGACCGTCACCACGGCGGTCAGCCGGTCGGTCACCCGGCGCAGCGCCGACAACGACGCGTAGAGGCCGTGGCCCCCGCCGAGCGCGACGACCTTGGGCCCAGGGGAGTTCACCGTGCCGCTCGTCTCCTCGTGCCGGACCTGATCGGAACGCTCACTCACGACCGAGATCACGATGGGCCACCTGAACCTCGATGCCCTCGTCCCGCAGCCGGGTGGCGATTTGCTCCGACATCGCAACACTACGGTGTTTGCCGCCTGTGCATCCGACAGCGAGCGTGACGTAGTGCTTGCCCTCGCGCTCGTAGCCGTCGGTCAGCAGCCGCAGCACCTCGGTGTAGGCGTCGAGGAACTCCTTGGCGCCGCGCTGAGCCAGCACGTATTCGCGCACCGGGGCGTCGCGGCCGGTCTGGGGCCGCAGCTCGGGCACCCAGTGCGGGTTGGGCAGGAACCGGCAGTCGACGACGAGGTCGGCGTCGACCGGCAGGCCGTACTTGTAGCCGAACGAGAGCACGGTGGCGCGCAGCCGGGACTCGCCGGTGTCGTCGCCGAAGAAACTGACGATCTTGGCGCGCAGCTGGTGCACGTTCAGATCGCTGGTGTCGAGGACCAGGTCGGCCTCGGCGCGCACCTCGCGGACCCGCTCGCGCTCGCGGGAGATGCCGTCGATCAGGGTGCCGTCGCCCTGCAGCGGGTGTGGCCGCCGCACGCTCTCGAAGCGCCGCACCAGGGCGGCGTCGGAGGCCTCCAGGAACACCACGCGCGGATGCACGCCGCGGGCCTCCAGATCCTCGATCGAGGAGTGCAGGTCGGCGGTGAAGGCGCGGCTGCGCACATCGACCACGACGGCGATGCGCGGCACCGCGTCCTTGACCCGGCCGCCGAGGTCGGCCATGGTCGCCAGCAGCCCCGGCGGGAGGTTGTCGACCACGAACCAGTCGAGGTCCTCCAGCGACTTGGCGGCCGTGCTGCGCCCCGCCCCGGACATGCCGGTGACGATGACGATGTCCGGGACCTGTGTCTCGGCGGTCATCCGGGCTCCCCCCTGTGCTCCCCGTCGTCGGTGCCCGCGCGTTCCTCGCTCGCCCGTTCCTCGCTCGCCCGTTCCTCAACCGCCCTGGTCGCGGACCCGCCCGGGACCGGCGCTCCCCCGAGCGCGGCGGCGATCTGCGCGGCGCTGCGCAGCCCGATGCCCGGCACCTCGGCGATCTGCTCGGGTGTCGCTTCCTTCAAGCGTTTGAGAGAGCCGAAATGTTTCAGCAGGGCCTTGCGGCGGGCCGGGCCCAGGCCGGGAACGTTGTCGAGCTCGCTCGCCGTCATCGTCTTGGAACGTTTCTGGCGGTGGAAATTGATCGCGAACCGGTGCGCCTCGTCCCGGACCCGCTGGACGAGGTACATGCTCTCGCTGTTGCGCGGCAGGATCACCGGGTCGTCGTCGCCGGGCAGCCAGATCTCCTCCAGCCGCTTGGCGATGCCGCACAGCTCGATGTCGTCGATGCCGAGCTCGTCCAGCGCCCGCTGCGCCGCCGCGACCTGTGGCGGACCACCGTCGACGACGACCAGGTTGGGCGGGTAGGCGAACTTGCGTGGACGGCCGGTCTCGGGGTCGATCGGCTGGTGCGCCGCGCCGATCTCTGCGCCGCTCTGCGGGCCGCCCTCCGGGCTCCCCGCTGTGCCCCCTTCCGGCGCCCTTTCCAGCCCCTCTTCCAGCTCGGCCTCCATGGCCGCCTCGGGGTCGCCGAGGGTGTCGAGCTCGCCGGTCTTCTCGCTCTCGGCGAGGTAGCGCTTGAACCGGCGGGAGATCACCTCGTGGATGGACCGGACGTCGTCCTGCCCCTCCACCGCCTTGATCGTGAAGCGGCGGTATTCGCTCTTGCGGGCGAGCCCGTCCTCGAACACCACCATGGAGGCGACCACGTTGGTGCCCTGGAGGTTGGAGACGTCGTAGCACTCGATCCGCAGCGGCGCCTCGTCCAGGTCGAGGGCGTCCTGCAGCTCCTGCAGCGCCTTGCTCCGGGTGGTGAGATCGCTGGCCCGGCGCGTCTTGTGCTGCTTGAGCGCCTCCATCGCGTTGCGCTGAACGGTCTCCAGCAGGGCCTTCTTGTCGCCGCGCTGGGGCACCCGCAGGTGCACCGGGCCACCGCGCTGCTCGCTCAGCAGCTCGATCATCGCCTGCTCGTCCGGCGGCATCGCGGGGACCAGGACCTCGCGCGGCACCGAGTCGCTCTCGCTGTAGATCTGGATGAGGAAGTCCTCGACCAGGTCGCCGGTGGTGACGGCCTCGACCTTGTCGACGACCCAGCCGCGCTGGCCGCGGATGCGCCCGCCCCGGACGTAGAAGACCTGGACGGCCGCCTCCAGCTCGTCCTCGAAGAAGGCGATCATGTCGCAGTCGGTCGTGTCGCCGAGCACGACGGTCTGCTTTTCGAGCGCGCGCTCGAGCGCACGGATGTCGTCGCGCAGCCGCGCGGCCCGCTCGTACTCCTGTGACGCGGCGGCCTCGCGCATGTCGCGCTCGAGCCGCTTGATGAAGCGGCTGGTGTTGCCCGCCATGAAGTCGCCGAAATCCTCGGCGAGGAGCCGGTGCTCCTCGGCCGTCACCCGCCCCACGCAGGGCGCCGAGCACTTGTCGATGTAGCCGAGCAGGCAGGGCCGGTCGAGCTGGTGCTGCCGCTTGAACACGCCCGGCCGGCAGGTCCGCACCGGGAAGACACGCAGCAGCTGGTCGACCGTCTCCCTGATCGCCCACGCGTGGGAGTAGGGGCCGAAGTAACGCACTCCCTTGCGTTTGGCGCCTCGCATCACCATCACCCTTGGAAACTCCTCGTCAAGGGTGACGGCCAGATACGGATAGGACTTGTCGTCGCGGTAACGGACGTTGAACCGGGGGTCGAACTCCTTGATCCACGAGTATTCGAGCTGCAGCGCCTCGACCTCGGTGCCGACGACCGTCCAGTCGACGCGGGCGGCGGTCTGCACCATCGTCTGCGTGCGGGGGTGCAGACCGGCGAAGTCGGCGAAGTAGGAGTTGAGCCGGGAGCGCAGGCTCTTGGCCTTGCCCACGTAGATGACCCGCCCGTGCTCGTCACGGAAGCGGTATACCCCCGGCGAGTCTGGGATGGACCCCGGGGCGGGTCGGTAGGTCGCCGGATCTGCCACGTCATAAAGCCTAGTGGGCGCAGCCGACAACGCAGATCTCACAGGGTGATCCAGATCTCGATTCGGACCCGTGATGATCGGAAAGGGACTACCGGATGGCATCCAGTCCGCGATCAAGATCAAGGGAGGTCGTCCGGACGTGTCCGCGCTCTGGTCCTGGATCATTCTTGCGATAGCGGTCATCACCTCGGTGGTCGTGGTGGAGGGAGGCCGGCGCCTGCTGGCCGGCCGGTTGTCCGCGCGGTGGCCCGCGGTCGGGGCGGTGGCCCGCCGCTGCACCGCGCCCGCGTTCGCCACCGCGGCTGTGATCAGCTCGAACGCGGCCATGCCGTACCAGTTGCTGGGTGCCGGCGCGAGCGGGGTCGTCCGGCACGGGATGCGGATCGCGGCGATCGGCGCCGCCACCTGGCTGCTCCTGCGGATCTCGTACGCGCTCACCGACCCGGCGCTGAACCGGCTGACCCGCATCGAGGGCGAGCGCAACCGCCGCGCGCGGCGGGCCCGGACCCAGATGATGCTGCTCCGCAGGATCGCGGCGGTCGTCGTGGTGGTCGTCGCGGTCGGCGCGGCGTTGTTCACGTTCCCGGCTGTGCGGGCCCTCGGAGCCGGAGTGCTGGCCTCGGCCGGTGTGGCCGGGCTGGTCGTCGGCATCGCGGCCCGGCCGACGCTCGGCAACCTGTTCGCCGGGCTGCAGCTGGCGTTCAGCGACGCGCTGCGCCTTGACGACGTGGTGGTCGTCCAGGGGCAGTGGGGCCGCGTCGAGGAGCTGACCCTGTCGTACGTCGTGGTGCACCTCTGGGACGACCGGCGGCTGATCCTGCCCGTGTCGTACTTCACCGAGCAGCCGTTCGAGAACTGGACCCGCCACTCCAGCAGGGTGATGGGCACGGTGGTGGTCCACGTGGACTGGTCGGTGCCGGTCGAGGAACTGCGTACCGAGGTCTACTCGTTCCTGCGCGAGAGCCCGCTCTGGGACCGCCGCGAATGGGTGCTGGAGGTCACCGACGTCCTCCCGAACGGGCTGGTGCAGGTCCGCGCCCTGATGAGCGCCGCCGACTCAGCCAGCGCCTGGGATCTGCGCTGCGACGTACGCGAACACCTGGTGCGCTATATCCGCGAGAACCACCCCCATGCCCTGCCGAAATTCCGCACGGAACTCCCCGAGCCCCTCCTCTCCCATGCCGATGGCCGGTAGAGGGGCCCGGGACCCGCGGAACGCGGCCGTCAAGCGAGCTTGATCTGCCCGTCCGCGACCGTGACCTGCTTCTCCTCCAGCGGCTCGGTCGCGGGGCCCGCGGCCACCGAGCCGTCCGCGATCTTGAACTTGCTGCCGTGGCACGGGCAGTTGATCGTGCCGCCGGCGACCTCGTCGACCGGGCACTTCTTGTGCGTGCAGATCGCGCTGAACGCCTTGTACGCGCCCTGCGTCGGCTGGACCACGACGACCTTCTGGTCCTTGAAGACCTTGCCGCCGCCGACCGGGATCTCGCTCGCCTGCGCCAGTGCGGCTCCGCCACCCGCATTCGGCGACTGCTGCCCAGCCGAGCCGTCTCCCCCGGAGTCACCCGAGTCGTCGGATCCGCCGCACGCCGCGACCACCCCTGCGGCGCCGGCTAGCCCGACTCCAATGAGAACCCCGCGCCGGGTGTTGCCCCCCTCCGGTGCCGCAGTGGCCGGCTTCTCGATCTCTTCCACCTGCGATGCGGGCTCCATCACCATGAACTTCATACCTCCGTGTGCGGCATTCGATTACTCCCCTGTCACAAGGAGGAACGGATGCGTCACGCGGACGGTTCAATCCTGAACTGATCAGCTGCGAGCGATCCCGGTCCCCCGCAGATACCCTTCCCACCAGGCTCGAGCTTGACCTTTCCCGACCATGCCGTGCGGCTATCGTGGCCGGGCGCGATCGCAGTTGAAGGCGTACACTCATGTCGAGCGAGGGTCTGCAGGTGCCGACAGCAAAGCCGGCGTCGCCCTGGTTCTCACTTCATGGGCCCCCGGGCCCAGACAGGTCCGGCGCCCATGCCGCCGCATCACCAGCTCCGAAGCCGCTACGCGGGATGAGGCCCACGCCCCTCGCCATGTCCGGCAGCGCCGCCGGCCTTCACAGCCTTGGATCGGAGATCCGGCCCATGACCGACCACGTTTCGCTGGACGACGCCGGAATGACCCTCGAACGTTCGACCGGGCACCTCCTCATCACCCTCCGGGGCGAGCTCGACATCGCGTCCATCCCGGAGCTCCGCGGTCCGCTGTACGTGGCCCTGCGGGACCCCGGTCCCCTGGTGGTCATCGACCTCTCGGGCGTGACGTTCTGTGACGTGTCCGGCCTCGCCCTGCTGGTCGGAGCCCGCCGCCGGACGGCGGCGCGCGACATCTCGATCGTTCTCGCCGGACCCCGGCCGCACATGGAACGGCTGCTGAGCCTCACCGGCCTCAAGCGCGCCTTCACCATCCGCCGGTCGGTGCGCGACGCGCTCCAGCCGGGCCCCGGCGCCCGTTCGACCGCGGCGTGACCGCGGCCGAGGGCACCCCTACGAGAGCCCAGGTGGTCCAGAAGATGTGGAATGACGAGATAGCGGACGACGAGGTCGCGCCGATCAGGTGGGGCCCCGCCGGACGGACCTGGAGCCCCGGGGACCCCGAACGGCTCACGGCGTCATTCGACCTGATGGCTGCGGTCCTGGACGGCACCGGCCTGCCGGAGATGCTCGTACGCGTCGCGACGCACGCACGCGTCATGGCCCGGGCGCGCCTGGCCTTCATCGCACTACCGCAGGACGACCCCAACCTCCTGCGCGTCGACATCGCCGTCGGCGACGACGGCGACCGCATCCACGGCCTGACGGTCCGCCGTGGCCGCTCGATGATCGGGCGCGTGTTCGCCACCCGGCGCGCACTGTCGGCGCGGGTGGCTGTGGATCAGGCCCTCACGGGCCTGCCGGCCGGTCCCATCCTGCTGCTGCCACTGGAGACGGGCGAGGCCACCCGCGGCGTGCTGGCCGTGGTCGGCCGTCCGGGCGATCTGCCGCTCAGCGCCTCGGTCACGCGAAGTCTCGCGCTGTTCGCGGGCATGTCCGCCACCCTGATCGAGCTGGCCGAGGAACGCCGTGCGGCCGACCGGACCGCAGAGCTGCGTTAGCGGAGCCGCGTTGGGGAACGCGGAGTCATCAAGGGACACAGAGTATTTGAGGGACGCAGAGTTATCGGGAAACACGGTGTTGCGTTGAGGGACAAGGGGCGCGGATAGGGAGCACGAGACTCGGGCCCGTGCCCCCATCCGGGGCCCGGGCCTGGTCCGGCCTCGGACGGCTCAGAGCTTGAAGAGCTTGGCGTAGGGCGCGATGATCCGCGCCTTCACCGTGCCGAAGTCGACGAGGACGGCTTGCCCCTCGACCTCGAGAACGCGTCCAAGACCGTGCTTGTCGTGAGTCACCTGGTCGCCCAGCTCGAACTCCTTGACCGGCGGTGCCGGGAGCGGAGGCTTGAAGGGGCTGGTCGGCAGGTGTCGCCGCTTGGCGGCTCGAGAGGGTTTCATCACTTGCCAGTATGCGCCACCCGGGACGATTCCGGGGCATTTCCCCGGTACCTGACCTTGAATTTTGCGTTGACGGGCACGCTTGGGCAGGTGGCCGGGATGTGTGCTATCGTAGATGCGTTGCGGTTCCCATAAACATTGTTGTGTGCGCCTGACGGATCCATCTCAGGCGCTTTTTGTTTTTTCTGGATCTTCCGGATGGGCTGTCGCGGCGTCCCCGTGCCCACAAGGGGTGGGTTCGGGGCCTATCCAGAAGAAGGAGATGGCTATGGCCACCGGTACGGTCAAGTGGTTCAACGCGGAAAAGGGCTTCGGCTTCATCGAGCAGGACGGCGGAGGCCCCGATGTCTTCGCTCACTACTCGAACATCGCTTCGCAGGGCTTCCGTGAGCTCCTTGAGGGCCAGAAGGTCTCGTTCGATGTGACCCAGGGCCAGAAGGGCCTCCAGGCCGAGAACATCGTTCCCGCCTGACCCGACCTGCTGACGATGCCCTCGGCGGGCACGGCCTCACGGCCGTCGCCCGCCGGGGGCATCGTGCGTTTTCACGGTGGTCAGGCTGCAGGTCGTCTAGGAACGAGCCAGATGTTCGGTCATGGCGTCCAGGAGCCAGCGGGTCAGGTAGTCGGCGTAGGACGAGCGGACGAAGATCCGGTAGTCATGGGGCGCGGTCTGGTGCAGCACTATCTGGGCTTGGGCGAGGTTCGTCTGGGCGCAGGTGCCCGGAGTGAAACTGCGGGGATGCAAGTCCAGGGCGCAGCCGTGGCGGAGGACTTCTTGGGCGGCGGGCCCGCTCAGCTCCAGGACGGTGCGTGCCGCCGAGACGTCCACGGCCGAGCCGCAAGTGCCGCCACAGTCGCCGCCTATCGCGGAGAGCAGGCCTGCCAGGAGACCGAGCGCGCGGTTCTGGCGGTCGACGACGAGATACCAGCCGGGGCCCATCCAGAGGATGTGCGGGTCGCCCTTACCCGTGGCCCGGTGGGGGGCGGGGATCTCGCAGGAGAGGAACTGACCCACGCGAGGGCCGAAGGAATCGGCGTCTTCGTCGTCCAGGCGGAGTTCGACCTGGGACAGGAAAGGCAACTCGCGTAGGCGGGCAGGGCCTCCGGTGCGGGCCAGCGCGCCGGAGAGATGCTCGATCGCGCTTCTAGGCATCGCCGTCACGGCGGCTCCCCTCCTTGTCATAGGCGATCGGGTCGGTGACCTCCACGGGGATGGCCCTGGTGGAGTCGACCGCGTAGATCCGTTCGCCGAGGCGGCTGCTCCCGTCAGCGAGGAGCGCCAGGGCGAATGAGCCGATCGTGCCTCGGTAGGCAGAGGTCACGTGGCCCTGCATGGCAGTCGCCTCGGGAGCGGCGACGAGCTGGGAGCCTTCGGTCAGGACGTGGGACTGGTCGAGGGGGCGCAGGCCCACGAGTTGTTTGCGGCCGGGACGGGTGGTGTCGGGGCGTCGCAGGGACCGGCGGCCGAGCCAGTCGCCGTCGGATGCCACAGCCCAGGACAGGCCCGCATCCAGGGGTGTGACCGTGCCGTCCGTCTCTTGACCGGCGATGATGTAGCCCTTTTCGGCGCGGAGGACGTGCATGGTCTCGGTGCCGTAGGGGGTGGCACCGGCCTTGATCACCGCCTCCCAGAGGGTCAGGCCGTGCCAGGAGGGGACGTTGATCTCGTACGCGAGTTCGCCGCTGAAACTGATGCGGAACACGCGGGCGGGCAGGCCGGCGACGACGGCCGGACGGACCGCCATGAACGGAAAGGGCTCCGGAAGGACCGTGAGGGTCTGGAGCGCGTCCCGGGAACGGGGTCCCACGAGGGCGACCGTGGCCCACTGGTCGGTGACCGACGTACAGCGGACCCGCAGGTCCGGCCACTCGTCCAGCCACTCCTCCAGCCAGTCGAGGACGATGGCGGCGTTGCCCGTGGTCGTCGTCAGATGGAAGTGGTCTTCGCCCAGCCGCGCCGCCACGCCGTCGTCGAAGATCATGCCGTCGGTGCCGCACATGACGCCGTAGCGGCACCGGTTGATCGCCAGGGTGGAGAACCGGCCGGTGTAGACCCGGTCGAGGAACCCGGCGGCGTCCGGGCCCTGGACGTCGATCTTGCCCAGGGTGGACGCGTCGAGGGCGGCGACGGACCCGCGGGCCGCCCGGCATTCGCGCAGGACCGCCTCCTCCATGGACTCGCCGTCGCGGGGGTAGTACCAGGGGCGCTTCCAGTCGCCGACGTCCTCGAAGACCGCGCCGTGCTCCTCGTGCCAGCCGTGCATCGGCGTGCGGCGCGCGGGAGACAGCAGGTCGCCCCTGTCCCGCCCGGCGAGGAGGGCGAACGAGATCGGCTCGACCGGCGGGCGCTGCGTCGTCGTCTGCTCACCGAGGAGCCGGGCGGTGATCACACCCGAGGTGCGGCCCTGGTCGGCGGCGGTGCCGATCGTCGTGTAGCGCTTGACGTGCTCGCCGGAGGCCAGGCCCGCCCCGGTCGCGCGTCGCACGTCCGCGAGGGTGGCGTCCCGCTGGAGATCGACGTACACGCGCGAGGCGTCGCGTTCAGGGACGTGTTCGGCGGCGCGGCCGGGGACGCCGAGCGCCGTGCCCACGACCTCGATGTCGCCGCGTTCTCCCCCATCCGGGACGAACGCGGCGTGCTCATCCGACCAGCGCGTCCGGCCGCCCGCCTGCGAGTAGAGGCTCAGGTTGGGGCTCCAGCCACCGGAAACGGCCAGGAGATCGCAGGGCACCCGTTCGCCTCCGACGAACGCAGCGCACAGGACACCGTTCTCGTCGGCCTCAGTGCCTTCCACGGCAAGCCCGGCGCGCGCATCCACGATGCGGGCGATCTCGATGCCCGCGGCTTCCAGCGCGGCAGCTGAGCTAAGGGCGTCGTCGTGTGCGGCGAAGACCACGGCCCGGCGGCCCGGCAACACGCCGTAACGTTCGACGTAGGCGGCCGCGGCTCCGGCCAGCATGATCCCGGGCCGGTCGTTGTCCGGGAAGAGCATCGGGCGTTCGAGTGCGCCCGTGGCGAGCACCGTCCGTTCCGCGCGGATGTGCCAGAGGCGCCGGCGGGCCATGTACGGGGGCGCGTCATCGCCCAGATGATCCGTGCGCCGTTCGACGGCCACCAGGAAGTCATGGTCGTAGTAACCGGTGACGGTGGTGCGTTTCAGGACGGTGAGGTCCTTGTGGTGCTGGAGGTCGCCGCTCAGCTCGGGCTGGTCGTCGGCGAGGATGACGCGCGCCCCGGACGCGGCGGCCATGCGGGCGGCGGCGATCCCCGCCGGGCCGCCGCCGACGACCAGGACGTCGCAGTGGGCGTAGGTTTTGTCGTAACGGCTGGGATCGGGCCGATCGATGAGTCGTCCACGACCGGCGAGCGACACCGCGCGCAGGCCCTCGTACACCTCCAGCCGGGTGGCGGGCACCATCGGCTCGCCGGGACCCGACTCGACCTGCACGAACGCGTTCGGCTCCTCGGCACCGGCGCTGTAGACGCCGCGCGGACGTCCGCTGTAGGTCCCGCGCGCCACGATCCGAACGCCATGCGCCAGCAACGCGGAGGTGAGGGTGTCGCCCGGGTGCGCCTCGTACGCGACTCCGTCGAAGGTGACGGTGAGTGTGCGGGAGCGGTCGATGCGAGAGCCGCCCGCAGACGTGCGGAATGAGCCGGTCATGAGGGGATCTCCGGGCGGATCTCGTACGTGACCGTGTGCCTGGCCACGTTGAACCAGCGGCGGCAGCCCGCCGTGTGCACCCACCTCTCCTCGAACCACCCCTTCGGGTTGTCGCGCATGAAGAGGTAGTCGGCCCAGGCCGTGTCGTCCAGCGCCTCCGGATCGGAAGGGAAGGCGATGCGCGCCTGCCCTCCGTACCGGAACTCGGTCTCCGGCCGGTCTCCGCACCACGGGCACGGAATCAGCAACATCGATGGCCCCTCGCAACTTCAGTCATCACTCAGTGCGCCACGGCGGCGGCGCCGTGTTCGTCGATGAGCGCGCCGGTGGTGAAACGCTCCAGCCCGAACGGCTCCGCCAGCTCATGCGGGCGCCCGTTCGCGATCGTGTCGGCGTAGACCGCCCCGGCGCCGGGTGTGGCCTTGAAGCCGCCGGTCCCCCAGCCGCAGTTGATGAAGACGTTCCCGACCGGCGCCGGCCCGAGGATCGGCGAGGCGTCGGGGGTGACGTCCACGATGCCGCCCCAGGTCCGCAGCAGGTGCGCCCGTTCGAAGATCGGGAAGAGCGCGACGGCCGCTGCGATCTGCTGCTCGATCACGTGGAACGAGCCGCGCTGGCCGTAGCCGTTGAACGCGTCGATGCCGGCGCCCATGACGAGCTCGCCCTTGTGCGCCTGGCTGACGTAGACGTGCACGGCGTTCGACATGACGACCGTGTCGAGGACCTGTTCGAGCAGCTCCGACACCAGGGCCTGCAGCGGATGGCTCTGGAGGGGCAGCCTGATGCCGAGCATGGCCGCGAGCACGGACGTGTGCCCGGCGGCGCACAACGCCACCCGCCCCGCGCCGATGACGCCCCGGGAGGTCTCGACGCCGGTGACCGCGCCGTCCGGCGCCCGCCGGAAGCCGGTGACCTCGCAGTTCTGGATGAGGTGAACGCCGCGCTCATGGGCGCCGCGGGCGAAACCCCAGGCGACGTGATCGTGTTTGGCGATCCCCCCACGCGGCTGGAACGTGCCGCCCAGGACCGGGAAGCGCAGCTCGTCGCTCGTGTTGAGGATCGGCACGAGCTTCTTGATCTCGCCCGGGGTCAGCCATTCGGCGTCCACCCCGTTCAGCCGGTTGGCGTTGACGCGACGCCTGCCCTCCCGCACGTCAGGGAGGCTGTGCGCCAGGTTGAGCACCCCGCGCTGGCTGAAGAGGATGTCGTAACCGAGCTCGTCCGCCAGGCCCTCCCAGAGCTTGAGCGAGTGCTCGTAGATCGCGGCGCTCTCGTCCCACAGGTAGTTGGACCGGATGATCGTCGTGTTGCGGGCCATGTTGCCGCCGGCGAGCCAGCCGCGTTCCAGCACCGCCACGTCGGTGATGCCGTGCCGCGCGGCCAGGTAATAGGCGGTGGCGAGGCCGTGCCCGCCCGCGCCGACGATGACCACGTCGTACGTGCCGTTCGGGGGGCGGTCCTCCCACAGGAAGTCGGGATGCTCGAACGGTCTATCCACGCAGGCGCTCCATTCCGGGGTCGAACAGCGGCTCCACCGCCACCGTGGCGGGGATCCGCCGGTCGAAGTAGCCGATCTCCAGGGCCGTGCCGGGTGTCGCGAGCGTGCTGGGCAGCCAGGCGTACGCGATGCCCCGTCCGATCGTGTACCCCCAAGCGGCGCTCGTGACATAGCCGACGGGGGCACCGTTCGCGAACACCGGTTCCTTGCCCATGACCACCTCGTCGAGCGTGAGGCAGGCGAGCCTGCGCTCCGGCTCCGGTTCCTGCTCCGGCCGACTGGAGTCTGCGGCCGCGTGCGCCTCGCGTACGGCGAAGCCGAGCCCCGCCTCATACGGGTCGTGTTCGCTCGTCATGTCCACGCCGTACGACCGGTAGCCCTTCTCCAAGCGCAGGCTGTTGAACGCGCCGCGCCCGGCGGCGATGACCCCGTGCTCCTGGCCCGCGGCCCACAGGGTGTCCCAGAGCTTCAGCCCCATGTCGGCCGAGCACGACAGCTCCCAGCCCAGCTCACCCACATACGACACCCGCAGCGCGACGACCGGCACCATCCCCACATACGTCCGGCGGCAGCGGAAGTACCGGAACGCCTTGTTGGAGAAGTCGTCCTCGGTCAGTGGCTGGACGAGATCCCGAGCACGTGGCCCCCAGACACCCACGCAGCACGTGCCCGCTGTGACGTCCCGTACCACCACGTCATCAGGCGCGAGCCGAGCAAGGTGATCCGCGTCGAGCACGGAGTTGGCGCCCACCTGGAACTCCCGCTCCCCCAGCCGGGCGACCGTGATGTCGCTCAGCACCCGGCCGTGCTCGTCGAGCATCAGGCAGTACGTCACGGCGCCTGCGCCGGCGCCGGCGACGGCAGCGCCGCGATCGAGCCGCCCGGTCGTCACCCGGCCCAGGAACGCCTGCGCGCCCGGCCCGATCACCTCGATCCGCTTGAGCGCCGTCATGTCGTACAGCGCGACGCGCTCGCGCGTGACCTGGGCCTCGGCGCCGACGATCGGCGACCAGTGACGCGCCGCCCACGCATCAGGTTCGTGGATCTCGCGGCCTTCGACCAGCGGCGCGTTCGACGCGTACCACTGCGGGCGTTCCCACCCGGCGGCCTCAAGGAAGACCCCGCCGAGCTCCTGCTGCCGCAGGTAGAACGGGGTGGTGCGCAGCGGTCTCGGCTCCTCCATGGGTTGGAGCGGATGGATGATGTCGTACACCTCGGCGTAGTTCTGGCAGCCGCGTGCGAGCACGTAGGCGGGCCCGCGCTGATGCTCCTCGAAGCGCCCCACGTCGCACTCCCTCGGCGGCGTGACCGGGCGTTCACCGGTCATCCATTCGGCCACCGCGCGGGCGATGCCCGCCGAGTGCGTGATCCAGACCGCCTCGGCGAACCACAGCCCGTCCACCTCGCGCGACGGCCCGAGGAGCGGGAGGTTGTCCGGGGTGAACGAGAACAGCCCGTTGAAGCCCTCTTCGATCTTCGCCTCGCGCGCTGCCGGGAAGAGCCACCGAGTCTCGTGCCATGCCTCGGCGAAATCACCCTCGGTGAACGACGCCATCGCGGTCGGCTCGAGGTCGCCGGGCGCCACCGGCAGCGGGCGGTGGCCGTAGTTGCCGATGGCCAGCCGGTCGAAGCGTTCCCGGAAGTAGAGGTCGGCCCCCTGGTGGCGCAGGATGGGGTGCCGCACTTCGCGGTCCGCACCAGCGAGGCGGGCGAGCGGGTTCGTGAACGCGAGCTGGTGGGCGACCGGGGTGAGCGGCAGCGCCACGCCCGCCATCCGTGCGATCTTCGGACCCCAGATGCCGGCGCAGCACAGCACGAGATCGGCCGGTATCTCACCTTCGGAGGTGACGACGCCCGCGATCCGGCCGCCCTTCACCACGAGGTCGACGACCTCCTGCCCACCTCGGAAGACCGCACCGCGCTCCTGCGCGGCCGCCGCCTGGATCGCCGCCGCCTCCACCGCGCGCGCCGCGCCGTCGGACGGCACGTACAGCCCGCCCAGGACCCGCTCCGGATCGACCAGCGGATGCAGCCGAGCGCACTCGTCCGGCTCGATCACCCGCGCGCCGATCCCCCACGCGGTGGCCCAGCCCTGCCGCCGGTGCAGCTCGGCGAGCCGCTCCGGCGCGCAAGCGAGCTCCAATCCGCCCACCCGGTCGAACGTGCCGAGCTCTGAGTACTTCGCGACGGTGTACGCGGCGAACTCGGCCATCGCCTTGACCGGGTTGGTCTGGAAGACGAGACCGGGGGCGTGGGAGGTCGATCCCCCGGTCTCGTACAGCGGGCCCTCGTCCAGGACGGTGACGCCGGTCCAGCCGCGCCGGGTCAGCTCGTCGGCGGTGGCGCAGCCGACGATCCCGGCTCCGATGATGACCACGCGGGGCTGAACCACGACCCGCACCTCCCGTGTACGGCTCACTTGGGGCTTACCTAGGGCTTACCGGCTTACCTAGGGCTTACTTGGGAATCCAGGCCTGCCACTTGGACTTGTTGGCGTCGATCCACTTCTTGGCCGCCTGCTCGGCGGTCATCGAGTTGTTGGTCATGTCGTTGGCGACGCCGTTCTGGTCCTCGTTGGTCCAGGTGAAGCTCTTGACGAGCTGGTAGGCCTTGCCACCCGAGCCGGCGAACTTCGTGCTGACGATCTTGTCCAGGTCCATCTCCGGGTAGTCGCACGCCACCTTCTTCGGGTCGGCGTCACAACCCTCGGTGTACGGGGGAAGCTTGACCCGAGACAGCTTGATCTTCGAGAACAGCCAGTGCGGGTCCCAGAAGTAGAAGAGCAGCGGTTTCTGCTGCGACTCCGACTGCTGCGCGGACTTGATCAGCGTTGCCTCGCTGCCGCCCACGACCACCTTGTAGTCGAGCTTGAGGTTGGTGATGAGCGCCTTCTCGTTGCTGACGTACGAGGGGTCGCCGAACAGGAGCTGCCCCTTGCCGCCCGACTCGGACGTCTTGAAGACGGAGGCGTACTTGTTGAGGTTCTTCCAGTCGGTGATGCCGGGGTACTTGCTCTCCATCCACGACGGGACGTACCAGCCGATGACGCCCTTGTTGCCGGTCGACCCGGCGACGGCCGCGACCTTCTTCTGCTCGATGTACTTCTTCTTCAGATCCGGGTGGCCCCAGTTCTCGATGATGACGTCGACCTCGCCGGACTCGAAGCCCTGCCAGGCCACCTCCTCCTTGAGGTTCTTCTTCTGGACCTTGTAGCCGAGCTCCTTCTCCAGCAGCTCGCTCACGACGGCGGCGGACGCCTCGTACCCGACCCAGGGGTTGATCGCGATGTTGACGGTGCCGCCGCCACCTCCCTTGGAGCCGCCGCCCCCGTCCTCCACCTTCGCGCCGCCGCCGCACCCGGCCAGCGACAGGCCTATCGCGAGCCCGGCCGCGATCACCGGAACGACCCTTCTCTGCTTCATGTTCTCGTCTCCTCTGGTCAGAGCTTGCGTGCGGCTCGTCGTCGTCAGGCTTTGTGCGCGGCTCGTCGTCAGGCTTTGTGTGCGGCTTGGAACTCTTCGGAACGACCTCCAGCCCCTTGCGTGATGCGGTCGAGCATGACCCCGAGCAGCACGGTCGCGAACCCGGCTGCCAGGCCCATCCCGAAGTCCTCCTGCTGGGAGAAGCCCGACACGACGTCGTAGCCGAGCGCGCCGGCGCCGACCAGGCCGCCCACGACCACCATCGCCAGGACCATGACGATCCCCTGGTTGGCGGCGAGCAGCAGCGCCCGCCGGGCCATCGGGAGCTGCACCTTCCAGAGCACCTGGCGCGGGGTCGACCCGGCCGCCGTCGCCGCCTCGACCACGGTCGGCGAGACGTTGCGGACACCGTCCTCGACCAGCCGGATGACGGGCGGCACCGCGTAGATGACGGCCGCGACGATCGCGGTGAAGCGCCCGGCGCCGAAGAGCGCCAGCGCGGGCAGCAGGTAGACGAACGACGGCATCGTCTGGGCCGCGTCGAGCACCGGGCGCTGCACGGCGGCGTAGGTCCGCGAACGTGCCGCCACAACGCCCAGCACCACACCGATGACCAGCGTGAGCCCGACCGCGAAGAGCACGGAGGCCAGCGTCTGCATGCTGTGCTCCCACTGGCCCAGTCCGGCGATCGCGACGAGGCAGATCCCCGCGATGAGGGCGGGCACCAAGCCGCTGATCCGGAACGCCAGCAGCATCACCGCCGCAACCATCAGCCACCACGGGCTCGTGGTCAGCAGCTCCTGGAGAGGGTTGAGCAAGGCCTCGGTCGCCGCGTTCTTGAGGGCGTCGGTCACGGTGTAGAGGTTTTTCTCCATCCACTCGACCGCGTCGTTGGCGTACGGCGCGAACCGGAACTCCAGCCCTGCGGGGAACTCCGCGGACAGGACGCGGCCCAGCACCACGCCGATCACGGCGATCGCACCGCCCGCCGCCAGCACGATGCGACGCTCGCGCGGGTCCGGGGCACCGCCCTGACCGGCATGCTGCAGGGCCTCGGCCCGCCGGCTCGCGCCCATCGTCAGCCGGTCCAGGACGATGGCGAGGACGACGACGGCGAGTCCGGCGTCCAGCGCCATGCCGACGTTGATGCGTTCCAGGCCCTGGATGATGTTCTCGCCGAGCCCCGGCCCGTCGATGAGCGCCGTGATCACCACCATCGACAGCGCCAGCATGATCGTCTGGTTGACCGCCAGCGCGAGGGTCGGCCGCGCCATCGGCAGCTGCACCTTGCGCAGCGTCTGCCAGCGGGTCGAGCCGAGCGCCACCGACGCCTCGACCGTCTCACCCGGCACGTTCCGGATGGCGAGCGCGGTGATCCGGATCGTGGCGGGCACGGCGTAGATCATCGTGACGACCGTGGCGGCGGCCGGGCCGATCAGGAAGAACAACGTCAGCGGTGCCAGGTAAGCGAACGCCGGCATGATCTGCAGGACGTCGAGCACCGGGTTGACGGCGTTCCGGATCCGGTCCGAACGGCCCGCGAGCACCCCGAGCGGCACGCCGATCAGCAGCGAGAGCAGAACGGCGGTGAGCGTGAGGGCCAGCGTGTCGACGCTCTCGTCCCAGAGCCCGAGCACGCCGAAGCTCAGCACGCCCGCGACCGCCAGCCCGCCGACGCGCCAGCCCGCGAAGACCAGGCCGGCCGCCCCGGCGATCGCGGTGAGCCCGGGCCAGCTCACGAACTGAAGGACCGACTGGAGGGCCTCGAAGAGATTCCCGATGCCGAGCCGGATGTAGTTGACCACGTAGAGGAAGATCGGGCTGGAGTTGCGGTTGTCGTCCACCCAGTCGCGCACGTCGGTCAGGAATCGGAACGTTCCGTGTTCCTCGTCATGGGTCAGGACCCAGGTGCCGCTGAACGCCAGATAGAGCACGACGAAGAGCACCGCGGCGCCGGCTTCAACGGCACCGCGCGGGATGCGGGCGGGCAGGCCCCGGGCCAGCTGGACGTCGGTCACCGCGTCTCCCCGTCCGCGACGACCGACAGGACGGCGTCCCGGTCGACCACGCCGTCCAGCTCGCCATCGGTGACGACGCGTACCGGCCCGTCCGCTTCCAGCACCGGGCGGACCGCGTCCCGGACCAGCGTCGAGCCCGGCAGCTCCGGACCGCCCGCGCCCTCGCCCGGCCGCGCCTCGCGCGCCAGCCAGCGCAGCGTCAGCACGTTCGCCTTGGCGATGTCCCGGGTGAAGTCAGCGACATAGTCGTCGGCCGGCGCCCCCACCAGCTGCTCGGGTGTCCCGGTCTGCACGATCGCGCCGTCCCGCATGATCGCGATGCGGTCGCCGAGCTTGAGCGCCTCCGACAGGTCGTGCGTGATGAACACCAGGGTCTTGCCGACCTCCCGGTGCAGCCGGATGACCTCGTTCTGCATGTCCCGGCGGATGAGCGGGTCGAGCGCGCTGAACGGCTCGTCGAAGAGCAGCACGTCGGGATCGACCGCGAGCGCCCGGGCCAGGCCGACCCGCTGCCGCATGCCACCCGACAGCTCCTCCGGGTAGGCGGCGTCGTACCCCTCCAGCCCGACCAGCCCGAGGATCTCCCGCGCCCGCGCGTGCCGGCGTTCCCGCCCGATGCCCTGGATCTCCAGGCCGTACGCGACGTTGTCGATGACCCTGCGGTGCGGCAGCAGCCCGAAGTGCTGGAACACCATCGCGATCCGGTGCCGGCGGATCTCACGAAGCTCGCGTGCGGTGGCCCGGGCCATGTCGTCGCCGCCGATGAACACCTCACCCGCGGTGGGCTCCACGAGCCGCGCCAGGCACCGGACGAGCGTGGACTTGCCGCTGCCCGACAGGCCCATGACCACGAACACCTCGCCCGGGGCCACGTCGAAGTCCACCTCGCGGACTGCCGCCGTGCAGCCGGTCTTCTCGCGCAGCTCGGCCCGGGACAGCTCGGCGTCGGGGGTACCGATGACGCGGTGCTCCCTCGGCCCGAAGATCTTCCATAGTCCCCGTACGGAGATCATCGGCTCGCCCGGTGGCGTGGTCACGGCCGGTGTCGTGGAATCGGCTCTGCTCGGAGTTCGAGCTGTCATATCACTCCATCGGGTCGGGTCCGTGTGCCGCGGGTCAGCCTCCGAACCACCGCTGGGGGCGTGGCCGCGTGTTCTGCCAGATGTGCTTGGTCTCCTGGTATTCGGCGAGCCCCGCCGGGCCGAGCTCGCGCCCCACGCCGGACTGCTTGAACCCGCCCCACTCGGCCTGCGGGACGTACGGGTGGTAGTCGTTGATCCAGACGGTGCCGAGCCGGAGCCGGTCCGCGACCCGCCGGGCGAGGTCGGCGTCGCGGGTCCATACAGCGCCCGCCAGGCCGTAGATGGAGTCGTTCGCGAGCTCGACGGCCTCGGCCTCGGTCACGAAGGTCTCGACGGTGAGCACCGGGCCGAACGACTCCTCCTGGACGACCCGCATGCCGCTCATGCAGTCGTCGAGGATCGTCGGCCGGTAGTAGAAGCCGTCCCGGAGCCCGGGATCGCCGGGCCTCCGCCCGCCGCAGCGGAGGGTCGCGCCCTCCGCGAGCCCGGCGGCGACGTACGCCTCCACCTTGGCCAGGTGCCCGGCGGAGATGAGCGGGCCGGTCTCGGCGTCCGGGTCGAACGGCCCGCCGAGCCGGATCCGGTCGGCGCGTTCGGCGAGCTCGGCCACGAAGGGCTCGCGCAGGTCACGGTGGACCAGGAGGCGCGTGCCCGCCGAGCAGACCTGGCCGGAGTGCAGGAAGACAGCGGTCAGCGCCATGTCCAGCGCGGCTTCGAGGTCGGCGTCGGGGAAGACGATGTTGGGGTTCTTGCCGCCCAGCTCCAGCGCGATCTTCTTCACGGTGCCGGCCGCCGCCGCCATGACCGCACGGCCGGTGACCAGCCCGCCGGTGAACGAGACGAGATCGACCGCCGGATGCTCGACGAGCGGCGCGCCCGCCGTGGGGCCCGCGCCGAGCACGAGGTTGGCCACCCCATCGGGCAGCCCCGCCTCGATCAGCGACCGCATCAGCAGGATCGCGGTGGACGGGGTCAGCTCACTCGGCTTGAGGACGAAGGCGTTGCCCGCGGCGAGCGCCGGGGCGACCTTCCAGGAGGTCTGCAGGAGCGGATAGTTCCAGGGTGTGATGAGCGCGCACACGCCGACCGGCTCTTGCACTACGTGGCTGACGACGTCGTCCCGCCCGTTGTCGGCCACGCGGCCCTGGTCACCGGACATGCAGAGTCCGCCGTAGTAGCGGAAGACGCTCACGACGTCGGCGACGTCATACTCGCTCTCCACCGCGCGCTTGCCGGTGTCCATCGACTCGGCGCGGGCGATCTCGAACCTGTCCCGTTCCAGGATCTCCGCGACCCGCAGGAGCAGCGCGCCGCGTTCGGCGGCGGGCAGGCGCGGCCACGGCCCGTGGTCGAAGGCCTGGCGCGCGGCGAGGACGGCGGCCGCGGCGTCGGCGGGCCCGCCCTCGTCGACGGTGACGACCGGCGTGCCGTCGGCGGGACAGACGATCTCGCGCCGGTCTCCCTTGTCGGAGCCGACCCAGCGCCCACCGATGTGGAGATCCGGCACGTCACCCCTCGGTTGGTCGCTCACGGTTTCGCGCGACAAGTTGCATCACTCGCAACACGTCTTTCTATGGCCGACAGTGAAGCCCCGAGCAGCAATTCCGTCAAGGGGTCCAGCCGAGCCGCCGCGAGATCTCCTCGCCCGCCCGGCGCACCGAGGCGGCGACCACCGGGACCCGATCGGGGGGCAATCGGAAGCTCGGGCCCGAGCCGCTGACCGTGGCGATGACCTCGTCCGCGGCGTCGCGTACGGGGGCGGCGATGGCGGTGAGGCCGAACTCCAGCTCGTCGATCGCGGTCGCGTAACCGCGCTCGCGCACGACCCGCAGCTCCGCCTCCAGCTCCCGGCGCCCGGTGATCGTCCGGTCGGTGAGGCGTTCCAGGGGGCGGGCGAGATGATCGGCCAGCCGTTCGGGCGAGAGATGAGCCAGCAGGACCTTGCCGTTGGAGGTGGCATGCGCGGGGAGCCGCTGGCCCACCCAGTCCTTGGGCTGGAGCGCGGACGGCCCGGCCACCTGATCCACGTACAGGACCTCGTACCCCGACAGCAGGCTCAGGTTGACGGTCTCGCCGATCTGCGCGGCCAGCTCGCGGCACACCGGCCGGCCGATCCTGACGACGTCCATGCGCGCCGTCGTCGCGCCCGCCAGCCGTACGATGCCGAGGCCCAGCCGGTATTTGCCGCGCTCGTTGTCCTGTGCCACGAGCTCGCGGTTTTCCAGCGCCGACACCAGCCGGAACGCGGTCGACTTGTGCACGCCCAGCTCGGCGGCGATCTGGGTGACGCCCATCTCGCCCTCCCGCGCCAGGATCTCCAGCACGGTGACGGCACGGTCCACCGACTGGACGGTCACGGGACCGTCGGGGACGGGACCGTCTGAGGCGGGACTGTTGCCCATTGGGGAACGGTACCTCAGCGGTGCCGGTGGAAGCCGATGTGCTCGGGCGGGAGCGGGGTGGCGCCGAGGATCAGGTCCGCGGACTTCTCGGCGATCATCATGACCGGGGCGTAGATGTTGCCGTTGGTGATGTAGGGCATGACGGAGGCGTCCACCGCGCGCAGGCCGTCGAGCCCGTGGACGCGCATGGTCAGCGGGTCGACGACCGACATCGTGTCCGTGCCCATCCGCGCCGTGCAGGAGGGGTGCAGCGCGGTCTCGCCGTCGCTCGCCACCCACTTCAAGATCTGCTCGTCGGTCTCCACGGCGGGCCCGGGCGACAGCTCGCCGCCGTTGTACGGGCCGAGCGCGGGCTGGTTGAGGATGTCACGGGCGATGCGGACGGCCTCCACCCATTCGCGACGATCCTGCTCGGTGGACAGATAGTTGAACCGCAGGGCCGGATGCTCACGCGGATCGGTGGAGCGGATCTTCACCGTGCCGCGGGCGTCGGAGTACATCGGGCCGATGTGCACCTGGTAGCCGTGCCCGCTCGCCGATGCGGTGCCGTCGTACCGGATGGCGATCGGGAGGAAGTGGAACATGAGGTTCGGGTAGGCGACGTCGTCGTTGCTCCGGGCGAAGCCACCGCCCTCGAAGTGGTTGGTCGCCCCCGGGCCTGAGCGCAGGAACAGCCACTGCGCGCCGATGAACGGCCGCCGCCACATCTTCAGGGCAGGTGCCATGGAGACAGGCTGCCTGCATGCGTACTGGACGTAGACCTCGAGGTGGTCCTGGAGGTTCTCGCCTACGCCGGGGAGGTCCTGAACGGGCTCGACGCCGAGCGCGCGCAGCTCTGCCGCGTTCCCGATGCCTGACAGCTGCAACAGCTGCGGGGTGTTGATCGCGCCTCCGCAGAGGATGACCTCGCCCGCCCTGACCCGCAGCGGCGTACGGTCGCGCCCGCGCGTGAACTCCACCCCCACGGCCCGCGTTCCCTCGAAGAGGACGCGGTTGACGAACGCGCCGGTCGCCACGGTCAGGTTGGGCCGGTGCATCACCGGGTGCAGGTAGGCGCGGGCGGCGCTGAGCCTGCGTCCCCGGTGGAGGTTGCGGTCGAACGGACCGAAGCCCTCCTGCTGGTAGCCGTTGACGTCGTCGGTCCGAGGGAAGCCCGCCTGCTCTGCCGCGTCGAAGAACGCCTGGAAGAGGGGGTTGGCGGCGGGGCCCGTCTCCAGGACCAGCGGCCCGGAGTCGCCGCGCAGGTCGCCGCCCGCGAGGCGGTTCTCCATCCGCTTGAAGTACGGGAGGCAGTGCGCGTAGTCCCAGGTCTCCATGCCGGGGTCGGCGGCCCAGCGCTCGTAGTCGAGGGGATTGCCGCGCTGGAAGATCATGCCGTTGATGCTGCTGGAGCCGCCGAGGACCTTGCCGCGCGCGTGGTAGATCCGGCGGCCGTTCATGTGCCGCTCCGGCTCCGACTCGTACCGCCAGTCGTAAAAGCGGCTCCCGATCGGGAACGGCAGCGCTGCGGGCATGTGGATGAACACGTCCCACCGGTGGTCGCGCCGGCCGGCCTCTAGCACCAGGACGCGATTGCCGGGGTCAGCGCTGAGCCGGCCCGCGAGCGCGCTCCCAGCCGAACCGCCGCCCACGATGACGAAGTCATACATACCGTCCTCCAGCCCCCACCCACCACCCACCACCCACCACCGTCAACGGACAAGCTCCGCTTGGCGGCCGCGGGAGCCTACCGTAGCCTCGGACGATGGCGACCGGGCCCCTGGCGGCGATCCGGCAGTCACTCAGTCACCGAGCTCGATGCGGCGGCGGGCGACGTAGTCGTCGAGCTCGGCGCGGATCGCGTCGTCGAGCGGCGGCGGCTCGTACTCGGCCAGCCGTGTCCGCGCGATCTCGGCGGCACGCGCGGCGGTGTCCTGCGCGCCGCCCTTCATCCAGCGCTCGTAGTTCTGGGACGAGGAGAGGAACGGGCGGTAGAAGCACGTCCGGAACCGTTCCATCGTGTGCGCCGCGCCCAGGAAGTGCCCGCCGTGCCCGACTTCCTCATGCGCGCCGAACGCAAGCGACGCCTCATCGATCTCCAGTGGCGTGAATTCCTGCTGGAGCATCTCCAGCAGTTGCAGGTCGATGATGAACTTCTCGTACGAGGCGACCAGCCCGCCCTCCAGCCATCCGGCGGCGTGCATGACCCAGTTGGTCCCGGCGAGGAACGTCGGGAGCATCGTCATCAGCCCCTCGTACGCGGCCTGCGCGTCGGGCATCTGCGAGGACGTGAGCGCGCCGCCGGACCGGAACGGCAGGCCGAAGTGGCGGGCGATCTGGCCGGTGCAGAGCAGGCCGGTCGCGGACTCCGGGGTACCGAAGCAGGGCGAACCGGACTGCATGTCGATGTTCGACAGGAACGAGCCGAAGATGACCGGTGTCCCGGGCCGGATGAGCTGCGACAGGGCGATGCCCGCCAGCGCCTCGGCGATCTGCTGGACCAGCGCGGACGGGATGCTGACCGGGGACATCGCGCCCATGAGCAGGAACGGCGTCAGCACGACGGGCTGGCCTGCGGCGCTGTACTCGAACTGGGCATCCAGCATCCGCTCGTCCCAGCGCAGCGGCGAGTTGCAGTTGATGAGCGAGATCGTCACCGGGGTCTCCTCGATGGCCTTGCGGCCGCCGAAGAGGATCGCCGACATCTCCAGCGTGTCGCGCGCGTTCTCCCCTGATACGACATTGCCCATGTAGACGCGGTCGGTGAGGGTCTGCAGGGCGTACACCATGTCCAGGTGCCGAGAGTCGAGAGGCGCGTCGTTCGGCTCGCAGATCACTCCCCCGGCTGAGTCGAGCGTCCCGGAGGTCTGCGTCAGCATGGCCAGCTGCCGGAAGTCGTCCATGGTCGCGTCGCGGCGGACCTCGCCCTCGCGGATGAACGGCGGTCCGTAGACGGCGCCGAACGCCATGTGGTCGCCGCCGATGTGCAGCGAACGCTCCGGGTCGCGGGCCTGGACGTCGAACTCGCGTGGCGCCTTGGCCACCTGTTCGAGCACGAAGTCGGGGTCGAGCCGGACGACCTCGCCCTCGACCCGCTGGCCCGCGTCCGCGAACAGCCGGAGCGCGCGGGGGGACGCGAACTCCACCCCGATCTCGGTCAGCAGGCGGCGCCAGCCGGTGTCGAGGACGGTGATCGCGTCCGGCGAGAGGATCTCGTAGCGCGGCATCCGATTGACGAACATCCCGGCTCTCCTCACGCGCGAGCCTCTGGGCGTTTTGCACCCTTGACGTCGTTCCGCCCGGAATTCTACGCTCAAGTCATGGAACCAAGGTTCCATAATATGGAACTCATGGAACGCACCTCCGGCACCGCTCCGGCGCCCTCCGGAACCCAGGCCATCGACCGGGCCGCGGAGCTGCTCCGGCTTGTCGTCGAGTCGGCGCACCCCCGCACGTTCACCTCGCTGGTGGCCGAGACCGGCCTGGCCAAGTCCACCGCATCCCGGCTCCTGCAGGCCCTCGAACGCCACCACCTGTTGCGGCGCGACCAGGACGGCGCGTTCCGCGCGGGCCCGGTCCTCACGCAGTACGCGCTGCGCGGCGACATCACCGACACCCTCGTCGACCTGGCCCAGCCGACCCTGGAACGGCTGGGCGAAACCACCGGCGAGACCATCACGCTGGCCGTGCCCAGGGCCGGCTCCGTCATCACGATCGCGCAGGTCGACAGCAGTTTCCTGCTCAGTGCGACGAGCTGGATCGGGCTCGACCTGCCCACCCACTGCACCTCGTCCGGCAAGGTCTTCTACGCGTACGGGAGGCTCGCTCTTCCGGACGGCGACCTGCCGGCGCAGACCGAGCACTCCGCCACCAGCGCCGCCGAGCTCGCCCGGGAGTTCCCCGAGATCCGGCGGCGCGGCTACGCCGTGGCGCGCGACGAACTGGAGATCGGCCTGGTCGCCGTCGCCGCACCGGTGTTCGCCTCCGACGAGGTCGTCATCGCGTCGATCGCGGTGACGGGCCCGACCGCGCGCCTCGACCGCCGCCGCACCGCGGAGGTCGGCGCGCTGCTGGCGGCGGAGACCCGGTCGCTCTCGGCCCTGCTCGGCCACCATCCCTGAAGGCCACCACCGCTGAATGGCCACCACCACTGAGGCTCGGCCACCACCCCGGAGGGAAGGCGCGGCATGACACCAGACGAGATCCTGACAGGCCTCTACGACGAGACGCTCGTCGGCAACGCCCCCCGGGTGCTGGAGCTCACCCACGCGGGCCTGGCCACGGGGCTGCCGCCGGAACGCATGCTCTACGACGCGCTGATCCCCTCGCTCGAAGAGGTCGGCGCCCGGTTCGAACGCGGTGACTTCTTCGTGCCGGAGATGCTCATCGCGGGCAAGGCGATGGCGGGCGCGCTCGAAGTGCTCCGGCCGCTGCTGGCCGAGACCGGCGCGGCCTCCGTCGGCACGTTCCTCATGGGCACGGTCAAGGGCGACGTGCACGACATCGGCAAGAACCTGGTGAACATCATGCTGGAGGGCGCCGGGTTCCACGTGATCGACCTGGGCGTGCAGGTGGGGCCGGAGAAGTTCGTGGCGGCGATCAGGGAACACCGGCCGGATGTCGTCGGGTTCTCGGCGTTCCTCACGACGACGATGCCGATGTTCAAGGCCAACATCAACGCGCTCACGAAGGCAGGGCTGCGCGACCAGGTGATCGTCATGGTGGGCGGCGCCCCCGTCACCCAGGAGTACGCCGACGCCGTGGGAGCCGACGGCTACGCGGCCGATGCCTCGGCGGCGGTCAAGCGCGCCAAGGAACTGATCCAGCGACGCCGCGCCTACGCGGCACCTCCTGGCTGAGAGGCACAACCATGCACACGACCCTGCGAGGGCGCGGTGCCGAGGTCGTCATCGGCCCGGACCGCCCGTTCTGCGTGATCGGCGAACGCATCAACCCGACCGGGCGCAAACGTTTCGCCGAGCTGCTCCGGGCGGGTGACCTGTCCCGCGTCGAGCAGGACGTGCGCGAGCAAGCCGCCGCGACGATGCTCGACGTCAACATGGGCGTGCCGCTCGCCGACGAGGCCGAACTGCTGACACGGGCCGTCCGCATGATCCAGGACCTCACCGATCAGCCGCTGTGCGTCGACTCGTCGGTGGTGGAGGCCCTGGAGGCGGCGCTGGCGGTGTACGACGGCAAGGCCCTGGTCAACTCGGTGACCGCGGAGGACGAGCGGCTGCACCAGATCCTGCCGCTGGTGAAACGGCACGGCGCCGCCGTCATCGGCCTGCCCAACGACGAGGACGAGATCCCCGAGGACCCGCACCGCCGGCTGGAGCTCGCCCGCAAGATCGTCGATGTCGCGACCGGCACGTACGGGATCCCGCCGGAGGACGTGCTCATCGACCCGCTCGCCATGCCGGTCGGCGCCGACACCACCCTCACCCTCAAGACGCTGGAGACGATCGCGCTGATCAAGGCGGAGCTCGGGGTCAACATGACGCTCGGCGCGTCCAATGTCTCGTTCGGCATGCCGGACCGGCCCGCGATCGGCTCGGCGTTCCTGCCCATGGCGATGGCGTACGGCCTGACCAGCGCGATCATGGACGCCCGGAACCCGCAGCTCGTCCAGGCCGTGCGGGCCGCCGACCTGCTGCTGGGCAACGACCCCTGGGGAGGCGCCTGGATCGCCGCCTTCCGCAGCCGGGAGTCTGCCACGTGACGCGCGTCCGGCTGGTCTACCGGCTCGACGACGGGCGCGAACGCGAGGTCAGCGTGCCGCCGGGCGTCACCGCGTTCGACGCCGCGAGCTGGCACGGGATCGCGATCGACTCCACCTGCGGCGGGCACGGCACCTGCCGCAAGTGCGGCATCCGCATCGCCGCCGGGTCCGTGCCGCCGACGCCGCTCGACGGACGGGCGTACGAGGCGGACCGGCTGCGCGACGGCTGGCGGCTGGCCTGCCGGGCGGTGGCCGGGCAGGACCTGACGATCGAGGTGCCGCCGCTGGTCACCCGGCCCAAGGCCGCCACGATCGGTGTCGGCCGCCAGGTCATCCTGCGTCCCGCCGTGCAGAAACGGTATGTGGAGCTGGCCGAGCCCGACCTGTCCGACCAGCGTTCCGACCTCGAACGGCTCCAGGACGCGCTCGACGATCTACGCCCGCACGCCGACCTGGAGATCCTCCGGCGCCTCGGACCGGCACTGCGCGAAGCCGACTGGAAGGTCACCGCGGTCGTCGCCGACGACGTGCTCATCGGCGTGGAACCCGGCGACACCTCGGACCGCCGGTTCGCGATCGCGTTCGACCTCGGCACGACCACCGTCGTCGCCACGCTGCTCGACCTGGCGACCGGCGCACCGCTGGCCGCCGCGTCCCGGCTCAACGCGCAGCAGCCGTTCGGCGCCGACGTGATCACCCGCATCAGCGCCACCATGCTGGATCCGGAGGCCCTCCCCCGGCTGCGCGACCTCGCCCACGCCACCCTCGGCGAACTCGCCGATGAGGTCTGTAAGGAGGCGGAGGTCGAGCCGGGCGAGGTCTACGAGATCGCCGTCGCCGGGAACGCGACGATGACGCACCTGGCACTCGGCCTGGACCCTGAGCCCCTGGGCGTCGCACCGTTCATCCTTGCCACCCGCAGTCTCCCCCGCGTCCTGGCCGCCGACCTCGGTGTCCACGTCCACCCGGCGGCGCCCGCGATGCTCTTTCCGGCTCTGGGCGCGTACGTCGGCGGCGACATCGTGGCCGGGCTGCTGGCTTCGGGCATGGACCGCGACCGGCGGCTGCGGCTCTTCATCGACGTCGGCACCAACTGCGAGATCGTGCTCGGCTCGGCCGCAGGCCTGGTGGCCACCGCCGCACCCGCCGGGCCCGCGTTCGAAGGAGCCGCGATCCGCTGCGGGATGCGCGCCGCCACCGGCGCCATAGAGACCGTCCGCCTCGCTGAGAACGGTGTGGAGCTCGGCGTCATCGGGGACGTGGAGCCCACCGGCCTTTGCGGCTCCGGCCTGGTCGACGCAGTGGCCGAGCTGGTCCGGGTGGGCCTCGTGGACGCCTCCGGCCGCCTGGTAACACCCGAGAACGCCCCCTTGCTCCCCGAACGCCTGACCGAGGTGAATGGCGAACGGGCGTTCATCCTCTATGGCGACATCCACCTCTTCCAGCGCGACATCCGAGAGTTGCAGTTCGCCAAGGCGGCGATAGCCACGGGCTGGAGCCTCCTCCTGGAAGAGACCGGCATCGACCTCACGGACATCTCCCAAGTCCTGCTGGCAGGCTCGTTCGGCACCTATCTCTCCCCCGCCAACGCCATCCGGATCGGCCTCGTCCCCCCGCTGCCAGTGCCGCGTGTGGTCAGCGCGGGGAACGTCGCAGGCGAAGGCGCCAAACTCGCACTGCTCAGCCTCCGCGAACGAGCCGGTGCCGACGCTCTGCTCAAGGAGGTGAGATATGTCGAACTCTCCGACCGCTCCGACTTCAACGACCGTTTCATCGCCAACCTCGCCTTCCCCTGACAAGATCGCCGTAGTGGCCTGCGGGGCACTGGCGCCGCACATAGCTGAGATCAGGACCCGCCGTGGCTGGCCGGTCGACATCCACGCCCTGGCCCCGCTCCTGCACAACCACCCCGACCGTATACCGGCCGCAGTCGAAGATCAGGTCAGCTTGCTGCGCTTCTCGTACAACCGCGTCGCCGTCGCCTACGCCGACTGCGGCACCTACGGAGCCCTTGACGAGGTCTGCAAGCGCCTGAACGTGCGCCGCCTGAACGGCTCCCACTGCTACGAGATCTTCGCCGGGCCCGGCTCCTGGGAGGCGCTCCTGAACGAGGAGCCCGGCACCTACGTCCTCACCGACTTCCTCGTCCGCTCGTTCCGGCAGACCGTGATCGCCCAGCTCGGCCTCGACCACCACCCTGAGCTGCACCCCGACTACTTCCGGCACTACCGCCGCGTGGTCTGGCTCGCCCAGTCGCCCACGCCCGAACTCCGCGCCGCAGCCGAGGCCGCCGCCGCGTCCCTCCGCCTCCCCCTGACCGTCCTGCCTGTCGGCACACAAGGCCTCGAAGCAGAGCTGGAAAGTCTCCTAGACGATGCGGACCCCTAGTCGAGCATCTTGGCCAGGAAGGTGCCGGTGTGGCTGGCCTCGACCTTGGCGACCTCCTCGGGGGTACCGGTGGCGACGATGGTGCCGCCACGCGAGCCGCCCTCGGGGCCCATGTCGATGATCCAGTCGGCGGTCTTGATGACGTCCAGGTTGTGCTCGATGACGATCACCGTGTTGCCCTTGTCGACCAGGCCGTTGAGCACGCCGAGGAGCTTGCGGATGTCCTCGAAGTGCAGGCCGGTGGTCGGCTCGTCCAGCACGTAGATCGTCCGGCCGGTGGAGCGCTTTTGCAGCTCGGCGGCCAGCTTGACGCGCTGTGCCTCGCCACCCGACAGGGTCGGCGCGGGCTGGCCGAGGCGGACATAGCCGAGGCCGACGTCGTTGAGGGTCTTGAGGTGCCGGTGAATGGCGGTGATCGGCTCGAAGAAGACCGCGGCCTCCTCGATCGGCATGTCGAGGATCTCGGAGATCGTCTTGCCCTTGTAGTGGACCTCCAGGGTCTCCCGGTTGTAGCGGGCGCCGTGGCAGACCTCACACGGGACGTAGACGTCCGGCAGGAAGTTCATCTCGATCTTGATGGTGCCGTCGCCGGAGCAGTTCTCGCAGCGGCCGCCCTTGACGTTGAAGGAGAAGCGGCCCTGCTGGTAGCCGCGCACCTTGGCCTCGGTGGTCTGCGCGAACAGCTTGCGGATGTGGTCGAAGACACCCGTGTAGGTGGCCGGGTTGGACCGGGGCGTACGGCCGATCGGCGACTGGTCGACGTGCACGACCTTGTCGAGCTGGTCGATGCCGTTGACCCGCTTGTGCTTGCCGGGCACCACGCGCGCGTTGTTGAGCTGCTTGGCGAGCGAGTTGTAGAGGATGTCGTTGACCAGGGTCGACTTGCCGGAGCCCGAGACGCCGGTGACCGCGGTGAACACGCCCAGCGGGAACGCGACGTCGACGTTCTGGAGGTTGTTCTGCGCGGCGCCCTTGACCGTGACCTCGCGGCCCTTGGTCCGCGGCCGGCGGATGGCCGGGATCTCGATCTTGCGGCGGCCGGCCAGGTAGGCGCCGGTCAGGGACTTGTCCGAGCTGAGCATGTCCTCGAGCGTGCCGGACACGACGATCTCGCCGCCGTGCTCGCCCGCGCGCGGGCCGATGTCGACGATCCAGTCGGCGGCCTGGATGGTGTCCTCGTCGTGCTCGACGACGATCAGCGTGTTGCCCATGTCACGGAGCCGGATGAGGGTCTCCAGAAGCCGGTGGTTGTCACGCTGGTGCAGGCCGATGGACGGCTCGTCCAGCACGTACAGCACACCGACCAAGCCGGAACCGATCTGCGTGGCCAGCCGGATCCGCTGCGCCTCGCCACCGGCGAGGGTGGCCGACGCGCGGTCGAGGGTCAGGTAGTCGAGGCCCACGTCGAGCAGGAAGCCGAGCCGGGCGTTGACCTCCTTGAGGACCCGCTCGGCGATGTGCGACTCGCGCTCGTCCAGCTCCATGGCCAGCAGGAACTTGGCGCATTCGCCGATGGGCATGGCCGCGACCTCGGCGATCGACTTGCCGCCCATGGTGACCGCGAGGATGACGGGCTTGAGCCGCGCGCCGTCGCAGGTCGGGCACGGGATCTCCCGCATGTAGCCCTCGAAGCGCTCGCGGGTCGCGTCGCTCTCGGACTCGGCGTGCCGCCGCTGGATGTAGGGGATCGCCCCTTCGTAGGCCGTGTAGTAGGAGCGCGTCCGGCCGTAACGGTTTTTGTAGCGGACGTGGACCTGGGTCTCGTGGCCGTTGAGCACGGCCTTGCGCGCCTTGGCGGGCAGCTTTTCCCAGGGGGTGTTGAGGTCGAAGCCCATGGCGTCGCCGAGGGCCGACAGCAGCCGCAGGAAGTAGTCGCTGACATGCCCGTTGGACCACGGCTGGATCGCGCCCTCCCCCAGCGTCTTCTCGACGTCGGGGACGATCAGCTCGGGGTCGACCTCCATGCGGGTGCCGAGGCCCGTGCAGTCAGGGCAGGCGCCGTAGGGCGAGTTGAACGAGAACGAGCGCGGCTCCAGCTCGTCGAACGACAGGTCGTCGTACGGGCAGTAGAGGTGCTCGGAGAACATCCGGGTGCGGTGCTCGTCGTCCTCGGGAAGATCGACGAAGTCGAGCACGATCGTGCCGCCGGCCAGCCCCAGCGCGGTCTCCACCGAGTCGGCGAGCCGCTGGCGTGCCGAGTCTTTGACCGCGAGGCGGTCGACGACCACCGCGATGTCGTGCTTTTCCTGCTTCTTGAGGCGCGGCGGCTCGTCGAGCCTGATCATGACGCCGTCGACGAGCGCGCGGGAGTAGCCCTTGGACTGCAGCTCGCGGAAGAGCTCCAAGTATTCGCCCTTGCGGCCGCGGATGACCGGGGCGAGCACCTGGAACCGGGTGCCCTCCTCCAGCTCCAGCACCCGGTCGACGATCTGCTGCGGCGCCTGGCGGCTGATCGGCCGGGCGCACTCGGGACAGTGCGGGTGGCCGATCCGTGCGTACAGCAACCGCAGGTAGTCATAGACCTCGGTGATGGTGCCGACGGTCGAACGCGGGTTCTTACTGGTCGACTTCTGGTCGATGGACACCGCCGGGGACAGCCCCTCGATGAAGTCCACGTCGGGCTTGTCCATCTGCCCGAGGAACTGCCGGGCATAGGCCGACAGGGACTCCACGTACCGGCGCTGCCCCTCGGCGAAGATCGTGTCGAACGCCAGACTCGACTTGCCGGACCCGGACAGCCCGGTGAACACGATCATGGAGTCCCGCGGCAGGTCGAGCGAGACGTCCTTCAGGTTGTGCTCGCGTGCTCCACGCACGATGAGTCGGTCATGCACAGCGTTCTTCCCGGTTCCTCTTTGGGGCGCGGCGAATAGAGACAGAAAACGTCGGTCTCAGGCTAGCCAGGGGGTACGACAGAATCCCTGTCCTGCGACAACAGCGGCGAGCGCCTTCGCATTTCGAACCGTACACGTGTTCGAAGATCTCTCGCCACCGGAACGCGTCCGGCTCGCCACCCGCCCCAAGCGGGCGGGCTACCTGTGCACTTTAACCCCGACCACGTTGTAGGTGGTGTCGGGCGTCGGCGTCGTCGTGAACCGGGCGTTCGGCAAGTAGAGGCGTCCCTTGAACGAGGCGACCGTGCTGGGCACGTCGAAACGGGTGTCGCTGATCCGCCGGACCACCCGCGCCGAGGTGCCAGACCGGTTGAGCTTCAGGACGGCGATGACGTTGGAGCGGTTCTGCACCACGTACAGCGTGTTTCCGTGCCGCAACATTCCGTCGCCGTTGACCAGCGACTCGCCGCCCAGATCCACCGTCCGCGTCACACCGGTCTTCGGGTCGACCCGGAAGAGCTTCCCGGCGTTGCTCTGGACGATCAGCAGGGCCTTGCCGTCCGGCGTCGACTCGATGCCGTTGGCGTTCGGGCCCGTCGGGTTGAAGACCAGATCACCGCTCAAGGCCAGCCGCTCGACCTTGTTGGGCAGCCCGTCCCGCCCGAGCCGCATCTTGTACAGCGCAGGCTGCGGAGTGGCGGAGTCGGTGAACCACGCCGTGCCGCGCGTCACAAGGACGTCGTTGATGAACGTCGGCGTCCCGCTCGTCAGCTGGTGGCTGGAGATGATCCGCCCGGTCCGCGCGTCCACGACTCGCGCCGTCCCTGCGGGCCCGCCCGCCGCGAAGATCCGCCCGCGCCGGTCGAGCTTGATCCCGACCGTCGGCGTGCCCGGCCCCTGGCTGATGACCGAGCCCTTCCCGGTCCGCAGATCGGCCCGGTAGATGTCCCCGTCCGCCAGCGACCCGACATAGGCGAACGGCCCAGACCCGGTCGCGATCCCCTCGGGCCGCCACCCGTTCGGCAGTTGGAACTCACCGACCAGACCCCCACGATGCACAGAGGCCTCCGCCGGAGGCAGAAAGGCGACCCCAAGGATCCCAGCGGACACGACGGCACCAGCACGGCGCAACATAACGATCACTCCCTCTCGGAAGATCAAGTCTTACATCGCCGTGAACATCATTAAACCCCCCACCCCTGGCCACACCGCGCCATCCCGGCCGAGCCGGGCTGGAACGTTACACCTCGTGGACACGACCGAAATCCGCCTGAAACGGCTGTCCGATGGGGTCACTCCTCAAGATCCACTGATTGACGAGGAGGGGCTGTGGGCGTGCCGGCGGACGAGGAACTCGACAGGTTGATCACGGCACGGCTCGCTCTTGCGGGGGTTGACCTGGATCAACTGCCCGACAAGCCCGACCCGGCGACGGGCGCGCCCACCCGCGCGCAGGCGATGGAGTATTTGCGCACGTTCCTCGCCGGTCCCAAGGTCGACGGGCAGCGGAGGGGCGGCCGACCCGCGGCGTTGAACACCTGGCGGCCCCTGGCCGACGCCACGCTGGCGCAGCAGGTCGCCGCGCCTCTGGAGTACCCGTCCATCGTCCAGGCCTGGACGGGAGAGGCGCGATGAGCCGCAACGTCTCCCGCCGTTTGTTCCTGGCCCGTACAAGTGCGGTCACGGGGGCTGCGGCTCTCGCGACGGTGCCCGCCCGGGCTCAGGCCGTTCCGCTGAAGACCTCGCTGCCGGACGTTCAGGTCCGCAAGGCCGTTCTCTCCGATCCCACAGAGGCGACACTTGCCGAGGCCGCCTGGCTGATCCGGCGGGGCAAACTGACCTCGACCGCGCTTGTACGGGCATATCTCGAACGCATCGAGGCTTACGACGCGACCTACCAGGCGTATGCGACGGTCACGGCGAAGCAGGCGCTGGCGGATGCCGCCAAGGCCGACCGCAGGCGTACCGGGCCCCTCGCAGGCATCCCGCTCTGCATCAAGGACAACTTCTTCACGGCGGGCGTGCGCACGGCAGCCAACTCGTTCATCTTCGACACGTTCACTCCCCCGTACGACGCGACCGCCGTCGCCCGGCTCAGCAAGGCAGGCGCGATCATGCTCGGCAAGGGCCAGATGGGGCCGCTGGCCACCACGCGCGCGACCACGCCCGACGGCCGGATCACCACGGTGAACGCGTGGACGCCGAGTGATCCCCGCGTCGATCCCGGCGGCTCGTCCACCGGGCCGGCCTGCGCGGTGGCGGGCCGGATGGCCACGTCGTCGATCGGGACGCAGACCGGCGGGAGCATCGTGCTGCCGTCCAACCAGCAGAACCTCACCGGCCTCAAGCCGACGATGGGCCGCACCTCCGTGTACGGGGTGATCCCGCTCTCCTACACCCGCGACCACGTCGGCCCCCTCGCCCGCGACGCGATGGACGCAGCGATCATGTTGTCGGTGCTCGCCGGGCCGGACGCGCACGACCCGCGTACGCTCGGGCTCCCGCGTCCGCCCGACTTCGTGCGGTCGGCAACCCCGGTACGGCGCGACGGGAAGGCACGGCTGCGCCGCACGACCCGGATCGGCGTGCCCGCCGACTACTTGAGCACGTCCGATCCCGAGGTGCTGGCGGCCCGCAAGGAGTTCCTCGCGACCCTGGAGAAGATCCCGGGGGCGCGCCTGGTGAACGTCACGTACCCGGCCGACTGGGGCTTGCTGACCGGCACGTTCAACGACGCGCGGCTGGCCGAGCGCACCGAACCGTTCCGGCCCTTCTTGCAGAAGGACCTGACCAAGTTCGGAGTCTCACTGCTGAGCTGGCTCGGCGGCCTGATGTTGTCCGGCGACGAGTGGATCACAGCCCAGCGCGCCAAGGCGCATTTGCTGGAAGAGGTCCTGGACGACGTGCTGGAACGCTGTGACGTGGTGCTGCAGACCTCGCCGGTGCCGTTCGACATCCTCGGACTGCCCGAGATCGGCTTCCCGATCGGCTTCGACGCGGGCGTTCCGGTGGGCACGATCCTCGGCGGCGGGCCGTACGAGGAGGACCGCCTGCTGGAGGTCGTCGCCGCGTACCAGGCGGTGACGGACTGGCATTGGCGCCGCCCGGCCAACCCGCCCGCGGGCGGAGTGCGCGCGAAGGCCGCACCCCGGCGCCTGGATCCGTTCGAGGCGGCCGAGGAGAGCGCCTGACACAGTAGCCGTGGCGTCGTTCACTCCTAGCTTCGCACCGGGGAGTATGGACCCGGACGAGAGGAGTGGCGTCATGCGCGACTGGAGAAAGGTCCTGGAGGAGATCGACTCGGGGACCGAACGGGTCGTGACCACGTTGTCCGGGCTGTCGGACGAGGAGATGGCCGCCCCCTCGGCGCTGCCGGGGTGGACGCGCGCACACGTGGCCACCCACATCGCGCGCAACGCCGACTCCCTCTGGAACCTCCTCGAATGGGCGCGGACGGGCGTGGAGATCCCGCAGTATCCGAGCTTCGCGGCGCGCGACGCCGACATCGAGGCGGGCGCCGCGCGGTGCCGGTCCGCGCTGGTCGCCGACGTCCGGGCGACGGCCGCGCGGTTCTCCGAGCAGGCTCGTAGCCTGCCGTCTGCGGCGTGGGACGCGAAGGTACGGGCGATGCCGGGGTTCGAGCATCCCGCCTGGTATTCGGTGTACCGGCGCTTGAACGAGGTCGAGGCGCATCACGTGGATCTCGCGGCGGGGTACGGACCGGCGGACTGGCCCGAGACGTACGTGCGGTGGGCATTGCCCTCGACGCTCAGGGATCTGGCCGCCCTCCCGGCCGAGTTGCAGGGCGAGGTCGGCGGATTCCGGCTCATCGCGACCGACACCGGCGAGTCGGCTGATCTCGGCAACGCGGCGGGACCGGTCATCTCTGGCTCCGGCCGCGCGTTGCTCGGCTGGCTCAGCGGCCGTTCCGACGGCTCCGGCCTGGCGCTGCGCCCCGACGGGGCGCTTCCCGTACCGCCACCATGGCCGCACGCGCCCAGCGGCCTATGAACGCCAGCCTCCCTCCGGCTCTGCGCCACCTGGATTGGCGGCGCCTGGGCTAGCGGCGCCTGGGTTGGCTGCGCCTGGGTTGGGCGCGCCTGGGTTGGGCGCGCCTGGGTTGGGCGCGCCTGGGGCCAGGTCTTCCAGGTCTTCGTCGTCGCCGGCCAGACGGTGGAGGACGTCCGGTGAGCGTGCGATGATCATGTTGCGGGTGACCGCGAGGCCGCCGCGGACGCGTTCGCCGGCGAGGATCTGGGCGACCTTCCGGCGGCCCATGCCCGCCCACCGGCCGAGGTCCTGCTGGCAGACCGGCAGCCGGACAACGACCGTCCCGTCCTCTGCAGGGTCGCCGAAGCGCGCGAAGAGGCGGAGGAGGCGCGTGCCGAGGCGCCGTTCGGCGTTGTCGGGGAAGTGCGAGATCCGGAGCTCGTTGGCGTCGCGGAGCCGTTCGGCGAGGACGCCCGCGACCGCCCACACCCACTCGGGATCCGCGTTCAGCACCGTCCGGAAGCGGTCGGCGGGCAGCACCAGCGCCTGGACCGGGGTGAGCGCCTCCACGTTGGCCTCGCGCACGCCGCCGTCCACGGCCTCCAGTTCCCCGACCAGGTCACCGGGGCCGAGCACGTCGAGGATGACCCGTTCTCCCGCCTGGTCGACCCAGACCTGCACCGCCCCCGAGCGCAGCACGTACACCTGGGACGACCGGTTGTGCTGGCGCGTCAGGAACGCGCCCTGCCTGATCAGGACCGAGGTGCCGGCCTCCTCGAGCGCCCTGCGCCCCGGGCCGGGCAGCGCGGTCCAGAACGTGCTGATGACCATCGACGCCCTCCCCATTCAAGTGAACGCGGCAGTGCGACGATGAACTGCGTAAAACGACACACGTGAGCTCGGCCAATAAAGATCATTCTGCCTCGGGCACCACCTCCGCGTCATTGCCCTCGGACTCCAGCCACATGTCGATGGCGCGCATCCGGCGGGTGCAGTCGTCGGCTGCGGTCTCGTCGCCGAGCGCCACGTGCGAGTCGCGCAGCTTCTCGAGCGCGGTGCGCTGGCCGCGGTGGTCGCCGACCTCGCGGCGGATGATGATCTCGGCGGCGAAGTGCCCGGCCGCTTCGGGATGGCGGCCTTGCCGCTGGCAGGCGCGGCCCATGGTGTGCATCGAGTACGCCTGCTCACGGGCATCGCCGAGCCGGATCGCCAGGTCCAGCGCCTCCTTGCCGGTCGCCAGGGCCTCGTCGGTGCGGTCGAGATCGAGGTAGATCGCCGCGAGGTGGACCAGCGCGGTGCCCTCGCTGTGCCGGTCACCGACCTCGCCCAGGACGCGCAACGCCTCCAGTTCGGTCTGCAGCGCCTCGTCAAGGCGGCCACTGCGGCGCAGTACAAGGGCGTAGGTGTCCAGGCCGGTGCCCAGCCCATAGCGGTCGCCGATGTCGCGGCGGATCTCCAGGGCTTGGGTGGCGGCGCGTTCGGCCTCCTGGTGCAGGCCCAGGCACAGATAGGTACGGGCGACGCTGCCGAGCGTGCCGGCCAGGCCATCTTGGGCGCCGAGCCGGTGCCACAGGTCGAGCGCTTCGAGACCGAGTACGAACGCTTCCTGGTAGCGGTTGAGGCGCCGCATCACCATCGACAGGTGTTCCAGGTCGTGCGCCTCTCCGTGCAGGTCGCCGATCTCACGGCGGATCTCCAGCGCGCGGGCGATCTGTTCGCGGGCCTCCCGGTAGCGGCCCAGCCGCCAGTGCACGATGCCGACCTGAGCGAGAGCTTCGGCTTCGCCATGCCGGTCTCCTATCTCCCGCTGCAGCCGCAGCGCGTCGCCGCAGTAGGTGAACGCCTCGGCGAAGCGGGCGGCATCGCACATCAGCCGACCCAGGGTGGTGAGCGCGCGCGCCTCACCATGACGGGCGCCCAGGGCCCGGTAGGTCTCCAGTGCCTTTTCGGCGTCCTGCTGTGCCAGGTCACGCAGGCCCAGCGAGGTGTACACGCGCGCCAGCTCAGTCAGGGCCTGGGCCTCACCGTGCCGGTCGGCGAGCTCCTGCCGGATGAAGAGTGCTTCGAGAGCATGGGACACCGCGGCGTCGATGGCCCCACGCCGCCGGTGCACCCGTGCGATGGTGAGCAGTGTCTCGGCCACACCCGCCGCGTCACCGATGTGACGGCGGATTTCCAGCGCCTTCCTCGCGTTCTCCAGGGTGGCCTCGTAGTCGGCCAGGCCAAGGAAACTCTTGGCGAGAGTCTCGTGCCCTCTGGCCACACCGCTGCTGTCGTTCAGGGACTCGTGGATGGCGAGCGATTTTCGTGCTCGTTCGATCGCTGTCATGTAGCGGCCGAGCGCGCCATGCACGTCGGCGAGGGTGGCCAGCGCCAGCGCCTCGCCCCGACGGTCGGGAGGATCGGCGGAACGGAACCCGCGCCTGGCGTCCTCGCCGTAGCCGATGGCCTGCACAGACCCGCCGAGGTCGAAGTGTGCCACCGCGAGGTTGTGCAACATGACCGCCGCCGCAGGCCAGTCCTCCTCTGTCCGAGCAGCCCGCAGCCCCGCCAGATGCACGGCGATGTTGTCCTCGCTGTAACGCCGGAACTCCTGGAAGTCGAACAACGAGTCGGCCAACTCCCAGCACGTGCGATGCAGACCGTGCTGAGCCGCCAGATGCACAGCAGCGACCAGGTTGCGCCGTTCAGCCTCAAACCACGCCAGGCTCTGCGCCCGCTCCGCCGGGTCTGGTGGCGACGCCGGTTCCTCGGCGCCCTCCAGTACGGGACGTCCCCCTAGGCCCAGCGCCTGCCCCGCCTCACGCGCCTCCGCCAGGTAGGCACCCAGCAACCGCCGCTGCGCCGCGAGCCGGTCGTTGTCGTCGTCCTCACTCAGGCCACGTTCACGGGCGAAGTCCCGCAACAGGTCGTGCATACGGAACCGGCCAGACGACACATCGTGCACCAGATACGCCTGGCACAACCCGTCCAGCAGCTCATGTGCCTCGGCCACCGGCCGATCCATCAAAGCCGCCAGCGCGGTGGCAGTGAAATCTGGCCCGGGAACGAGCCCGATCCTGCGGAACGCCTCGCGCTGATCGCGGCGCAGCCCTCGATAGGCGACATCGAAGGTCGGACTGAGCACACCATGCAATCCGCCGGTCGCAGGCAGGCCGCTCGTGGCGATCCCCGGCTCGTACGGCGCCGGCGCCGGCTCATCGTGGTCCGCCAACTCCCGCACCGCGTCGGCGATCGACTCCTCGGGATTCTCCGCCAGCCGCCCCGCCATGATGCCCAGTGCCAGCGGCAGGAACCCGCACTCGCCCGCGAGCCGTACCGCCGCCTTCTCGTCGTCGCGTACGCGGCGGTCCCCCGGTCCAAGGACGGCGGCCATCAGATCGACCGCCTCCTGCGGCATCATCTCCCGCAACTCCAGCGCCCGGATGTCGGCGCCGTCGAGCAGGTCCGGCAGCTGCCGCCGGCTGGTCACCATCGCCAGCCCCGCCCCCATGGCACTCAGCAGCGGCCGGACCTGCTCGGCCCCCGCCGCGTTGTCCAGCACCAGCAACACCCGCCGGTCGGCCAGCACCGACCGGCACTGCGCGATCAACCCGCCCTCCGTACGCGGCAGCTGATCGCCCGGCACCCCCATCCCCCGCAGCACCTGCCCCATCGCCTCCCCCGCGGTGACAGGAGCCCGCGTCGTCCCCCGCAGATCCACGAAGATCACCCCATCCGGGAAACGGATGGAGACCCGATGCGCCCAGTGCAGAGCCAGCGTGGTCTTCCCGACCCCGGCCATCCCCTGAACTATCACCGCCCGCGGCATCTCCGTCTGGGAGACCAGCAGGTCCAGTTTGCGCAGCCCGACCTCGCGGCCGGTGAAGAACGGGTTGTCCGGCGGCAGCCTCAGCACCGGCGGGCCACTGTCCGACGACTGAAGCCGTACGGGCGAACGAGTGGCGATCCGTACGCTGATCGCCTCCTCCCCCACCGGCATGGCAGGCACGGGAACCGCAGGACGCGGCGGCTCCGGGGCCGCAGGCCACTCGTCTCCCCACGGGCTGGCCGCCCGCCGCAGCGCCTCCGGAGCGAGAACGGTCAGCGGACGGCTGCGGCTGTCCAGGATGCCCTTGGACCTCCATACCCGGAACCAGCGCACCAGGGTCTCGCGGGAGATGCCCGCCCAGTTCGCCAGATCGGCCTGACTGAGCCGCAGCGGAATCTGCACACCGTGCGCGGTGGCGACGCCAAACCGATGCGCCAACTCCAACAAGTGATACGCCAGACGCTGCGGATGCTCAGCCGCCCGTACCGCATGACGACGTCCGCCATAGGCGTCGCCCTCGGCAATGGTGTGCATCATCGCCTCGGCCACCTGTGGATTGGCCGCAAGCAAACTGGCGAACTGCCGCCGGTCGATGCGCAGCACCGATATCTGATCCAGCGCGGCCACCGTCCCCCGCTGCGGATGCCCCCACGGCGCGAGCGTCCCCACCAGATCGCCCGGCCCGAACAGATCGATGATGGACTCATCGCCTTCGCTGGAGTCCACGAACTCCTTCGCCACCGCGTTCGACACGGTACGCGCGTTCGCCTTGAACACAACGAACACACCCGGCGCCACCACTCCCTGGTGGCAGACCATCCCGCCCTTGGGGATCTCCGAACGCCGCCCCATCGCCCGCAGCGCCTGCCGGTCCGTGACCGCGAGCCGATCCCAGAAGCTGCCTCGCCTCACATCGTCGTCGATCACAGCGCCACCATCGCCATCGTCCAGATGACGAACGACACGGCCGTCACCATCCCCCACACCACCGCCCTCCAGGACAACTCCGAGCAGCGGTGCGCCGCCGCCAGCAACCGGCGCAGCTCTCCATCCCGCACCCGAGCGTCAAGCGCGGTGTCCAGCGCGAACGGCTTCCATGGCACAGCCGGATCGAGCGGCGACCCCGTGTTGCCCCGGGCGGTACTCAGCGCCGCCACCAGCGTCATCCGCGACCGGACCACGAAGCCCGCCGACCCCGCGTAAGCAACAACGAGCACCCCGAGCAGGACCACCTGAATGACCCCGGGCCGAACCGCGGCCAGCTGCGCGATCACTCCCACTCCGACCACCACCAGCAGCACCGCCGCGATGAGCCCGTCCTGCCCGCACAGCCGCACCAGCGCGCAGGCCTGCCGCAGCAGTTCCTCTGGAGCGTCGTCCCCGCGCGGAGGGCCGACCGGGGAAGTCCTCGTCACCACCGCGTCACCGTCCTCTCGACCTGACCTTCCACGAACGATCGTGCGTCAAGAATCCGTCAGGAACCACCCGGTACGGCACGCTTGCGCTGAGTCTGGTGACTCAATTCCTGCCTGCCGGCCCCGCATGAGAGAGGATGGAGCCGCGAGCACCCCGAGGAGGACACATGAGCTACACCGGTCACGTCGAGGTCGGCGGCAAGCCCGACGTCCGGGAGCTGCCCGGTCTCTCGATCACCAAGGTCGCCGTCGGCCCGTACGACAACAACGCCTACCTGCTCCGCTGCACCGCGACCGGCGACCAGCTGCTCATCGACGCCGCCAACGAGGCCGCCCGACTCCTTGAACTCATCGGCGACGGCCCCCTCAGCCGCGTCGTCACCACCCATCGCCACCAAGACCACTGGATGGCCCTGAGCGACGTCGTTCAAGCAACAGGCGCCCCCGTCGTAGCCCACCCCTTCGACATCGAGCCCCTCCCAGAACCCGTAGCCGAACCCGTAGAGAACGGCGACACCCTCCAAGTAGGCCAAGCCACCCTCGAGGTCATCCACCTACGCGGCCACACCCCCGGCTCGATCGCCCTCCTCTACACCGAAGCCGACCGCCCCCACCTCTTCACCGGCGACAGCCTCTTCCCAGGAGGCGTAGGCAACACCTGGGGCGACCCGACCCGCTTCAAACAACTCATGACCGACGTAACCGAGCGAGTCTTCGACCGCCTCCCCGACAACACCTGGTTCTACCCCGGCCACGGCAAAGACTCGACCCTAGGCCGAGAACGCCCCAGCATCCCCGACTGGTGGCACCGCGGCTGGTAAACCCTCAGCCCAACAGCCGCCAACACCACAATCCAGCCAACACCAAAGCGCCCGGCCTTGCACCTCATGTCAGGGCATAGGGCGTGGTGGGTAGCTGTCCGCGGCAACAGTGCTGGTGGCGATCGTGGTGCCGCTTGAGTGGAGGATCCAGACGACGCCACACTGGCTCACGTGGCTGTGCTTATGCGCGCCGACTCGGGGAGCGGCACAAGCCAGTTCACGCGTCCCGGCCGCCGGCTGCCGTACTCGATCGGATTCACCATCGACTAGCAGGCCCAGGAGCCGATCCTCGCCGTCCCCGAACGGGCCTGGCAACAGACCTACAACGGCGACGGACAAGTTCGGGACGGCGCATGGGCCACCGAGATCACCGACATGCTCGACCTGTCGTTCTGGGCCGAGGGCATGCGGTTCATCGTTCGCCGCGAACGTCCCCACCCCGGCGCGCAGCTGCGCTTCACCGACGGGGCGTACACCGCTTCACTTGCTTTGTTACCAATGCCAAGACCGGCAGCTCGCCGACCTGGAGCGGACGCTCGCCGGCGACGGCGCGCGACCACGGATTGTGTTCCGAACCGCCGGCCACGAACCCATCGTGTCCATGGTGCGGGCGGGCATGGGCTCGGCGGTGCTGCCATGGCTCGCCCTCCACGGATCCGATGCCTGGTCCGACGACCGGCTCAGCATCCACCAACTGCAGCCATCGCCCACCTGCACGTGGTACCTGTACTGGCCGGCCGGACGCACCCAATCGCCACTCGCGACCCGGGCCATCGACATCGCCGTCGAAGGCGCCAAAGAGCTGGCCAGCCAGATGTGACATCGGACGAGTTCCGATGTGCCAGATCTGGCAGCCGCGGCACCCGAGCATCTGGTGGAGGTGTTGTCCGGGTCTGAGTGGCGGGGCTGCTGGTCCCTCTGGGCCGGCTTACGTCGTCTTTCCCACGGCCGAGCGGTCAGGAGTGGGCGTCGGCGCGTGAGACGAGGTCGGCGATGCGGGTCCACATCTGCGGCGGGTTGGAGTACATCGGGAAGTGGGCGCAGTGCTCGATCTCGGCGAGTTCGACACTGCCTTCGGCCAGGGCGCGGAGATAGGACAGGGCGTTGTTCTGCTTCCCGTACATGAACATCTTCGGCGTGGGGAGTTGGAGGAACCGGTCGAGTAGCTTGCCGTGGTCGGAGAGATCGACCATGGACTCGAAGATCACCCTGACCGCTGCGGCCCGGATCTTGTGGGGAAGGCTGGAGGCGTACAGGGCGCCACCGTAGAAGCGTGAGTTGCCGACGCGTTCGGCGAACCGTGCCAGGAACTCGTCGGGGTTGTCGTGGGAGTGGGTGAGGATCTGTCGGCTGAGGAAGCAGTCCTCGGGTGCGAGGTTGCCCTCGATGTTGGTGAAACTCGCGATCCTGGTGGGGTCGCTGTCGGCGAGCAGGAGTGCGGTCAGGCCGCCCATCGAGTGCCCGACGAGGTGGAACCGGTCGATCTGCCGGGCTTTGAGGACCTGCTCGGCAACGGAGACGAGGAAGGGGATGGAGACGGCGGCAAGGTCCGCGCAGGTACTGGTGCCGCAGCCGGGCGCGTCGTAGGCGAGGACGGGGCGGTCAGCGAGCCGTTCGTGCTGGATGACGTCTGCGTAGTCCTCCTTGGTCGAGCCGAAGCCGTGGAGGAACACCAGGGGTGTGCCGGTGCCGCCTCGGTGGAGGCCGGACACCTCGATGCGGGTTGCATCGACGGTGAGGGGGAGGGTGAAGCGTTCGAGTTTCCTGACAGGGCTCATCGGGCCTCCTCGATCTGTCGTACGGTCGGCTCGGGCGTTCCCGTGTGCCCGAGGGCGGTTATGAGTCGGTCGATCGCGGTGATCAGCGTGTGGTCGTCGACGGCGAAGCACACGCGCATGCGACCGGGTGCGTTGAACGCCTCGCTGGGGACGACCGCGAGATGGGCGGTGTCGAGGAGCCATGCGGCGAGGTCGGCGCTGCTGGCCCATCCGCGGTCGCGGAGCAGTGCGCTGACGTCGGGGAAGGCGAACATGCCGCCGTCCGGCAGCGGGCAGTCGACGCCGTCGATACGGTTCAGCGCCTCCACCAGCAGCGCACGCCGGCGCCGGTAGTCGTCGGCGGCCTCGACGGGCGTGGCGGTGTCGCCCAGGGCGGCGAGGGCGGCTCGCTGGTTGACCGTCGGCACGTGGGTGATGGTGCGGGAGACGTGCAGTCGCGCTGAGGCGATGATCTGCGGTGGTGCCGCGAGCCAGCCGACGCGCCAGCCGGTCATGGCGTGTTCCTTGGACACTCCGCCGACGATGACGGTGTGGCCGCACAGGTGCGGGGCCACCTGCAGGATCGACCGGTGGGTACCGGTGTAGTCGAACGCCCGGTAGATGTCGTCGCTGACGACCCAGATGCCGTGCCGCTGCGCCCAGTCGGCGATCTGCCGCAGCGAGGACGCGGGATGGACGGCGCCGGTGGGGTTGCCGGGGCTGGAGAGAATCACCGCCCGGGTGCGCGGGGTACGGCAGCGGTCCAGGGCCTCGGCCGAGACACGGTACTCCTCGTCGGTGGCGACTGGGACGGGGGTGCCGCGGGCGGCGGTGACGACCTCGGCGTGCCCGGGCCAGCCGGGCGCGGCGACCAGGACCTCGTCACCGGCGTCGATCAGGGCCTGGCCGGCGAGGAAGAGGGCATGCTTCGCGCCGAGGGTGATCTGGACGTCGTTCGCGCTCCAGGGGAGCCGGGTGTCATCGGCGAGGTTGGTGGCGACGAGCGCGCGCAGGGCGGGGTCGCCCTGGGCCGTTCCGTAGTGGTGGGTGGCGGGGTCGCGGACGGCGGTCACGGCGGCTTCCACGACCACGGCGCTGGTGGCGGCCTGGGGCTCTCCGGCGGCGAGGGTGATGACGTCGGCGCCCTGGGCACGGAGCGCTTCGGCCCTGGCGGCCACAGCGAAGATCGGGTTGTCCGTCATCGGCGTCACCGCCCGGCCGTTTCGAAGTTGTTGTACAGGTCGAGGGTGCTGTGGCCTTCCCGCAGCCGTTTCATCAGCTCGTTCTCGTGGGTCACGCGCGCGTCGGCGCGGTCGAGGATCCGGTCGATGTCGGACGCGGGAAGGGCCACGACTCCGTCGACGTCACCGACGATGAGGTCGCCGGGGTGGACCGTGATGCCGCCGACCTTGACGGGACACCCGAGAACGCCGCGGAAGTCCTTGCGGGTGCCGAGGATCGCGTTGTTGCGCGAGAAGACCGGGAAGCCGAGCGCTGCGGTCTCCGCGGCGTCCCGGACGCCGCCGTCGATGAGCAGGCCCGCGATCCGGCGGTGCTGGGCGGCCACGGTGAGGATCTCGCCCCAGTGGCCGAAGCGGGCGCCGCCGACGTCGGCGACCAGGACGGAGCCGGGTGGCGCCTGTAGTACGGCGTGGTGCAGGGCGAGGTTGTCGCCACCGGCGCCCTGCACGGTGAACGCCGGGCCGCACAGCCAGGCACCGGTCCACAGCAACCGGATCTCCGGGGACAGCGCCACGTCGAGTCCGGACGCTTCGGACAGGGTCGCGCTGGAGTGGCCACGGGCGAGATCGTTCGTGCTCACGAGGGGGCCTTCCGGGTCTGAAGCGAGTGGTAGCCGTGCTCGGCGCGCGCCCCGGCAAGCGTGGCACCGCCGCGGACGGCCGCGACAATGGCCTCTTCGACGCGGTCGATACGCCGGGCGAGGTCCGCGACCTCGTCCCAGTGCGCGGCGGGGACGACCACGGCGCCGTCGTCGTCGGCCACGAGGATGTCGCCGGGGTGGATGAGGACGCCGTCGATGGTGACGGCCGTCTGGACGGCGGCCACCCGGACGCGGTCCTTGCCGGTGCGCATGAACCGGGAGACCGACCAAATCGGGTATCCGGCGGCGGTCGCGACGGCGACGTCACGGCAGGCGCCGTGGATCACGGTGCCCGCGATGCCGCGCTGGTGGGCGGTCTGGCTCATGATGCCGCCCCACACCGTACAGTCGCTGCGGCCGGCGTTGTCGATCAGGATCACCGCGCCGGCGGGCACGTCGTCCAGGAAGTCGCCCACCGTGCCGCCGGCCTCGTCAACCGGCTCGTAGGTCACCGTGAAGACCGGCCCGACGACCCGCTGGCCCTCACGCAACGCGCCGATGCCGTGGAGGGATCCGGGGAGCCCGAGCGAGTCGAGGGCGTCGGAGACCGACGCGGTGGACAGGCCGGTGGCGAGGTTCGAGATACCGGTGGGGGCGCTCATCGGGCCTGCTCCTCCTTCTGTCCGGCGAGGCGGGCGTCGTGCATGGCCTGGGAAAGGGGCGTGCCCGCGCGCACCTCGTCTGCGATGGCGCGCTCCCGGACAACGATCGCGGTGGTGATCTCCGCCACTTCCTCGGCCCGGTCCCGCGGGACGACGACAAGACCGGTCTCATCGGCGACGACGACATCGCCCTGCTCGACCGCCAGCCCAGCGACGTTGACCGGCTCGCCGGCGGAGCGCTGCTGCAGCCTGCCCCGCGCCGTGACCGGGATCGAACCCCGCGAGAACACCGGGAAACCCAGCTCGCGTGCCTCCGCCACGTCGCGGCACACGCCGTCAGCGACGACACCGCGGACCCCGCGCTGGACCGCGCCCAGGCTCAGGATGCCGCCCCAGCACGACACGTCGGTGCGGCCCTGGTTGTCGACGACGATCACGCTCTGGTCGTCCGAGCTCTCGACGGCCGTGGTGGCGATGTGGGCTCCGGCAGGGCCTTCAGTGCGCGGTTCGAGCCCCACGGTGACGGCGAACCCCACGACCGCCGCGGGCCCCCACACCGGACGGATGCCACCAACTCCGGAGGGAAGCCCGAGCTGGTCGAGCGCGTCGCTGACCGCGGCGGAGTCGAGCGCCGCGAAGCGGTCCAGGAGAGGTGAGTTGCCCATGGCTTCCACTTCAACAGCCTCCAGCTATATTCGGAAGTTCTGATTTCCTCTATCAGTAAGAGGCTGAGCGAATCATGGTCGAGATCCGGCAGGCCCGGTACTTCGTCGCGGTCGCCGAGGAGCTCCACTTCGGCCGCGCGGCCAAGCGGCTGCAGATGTCCCAGCCACCGCTGTCCCAGGCGATCAAGCAGCTCGAACAACAGCTCGGGTGCGAACTGCTGCACCGCACCCAGCGGTCAGTCGCCCTCAGCCCCGCCGGAGCCGTCTTCCTGGACCACTGCCGCGCCCTGATCCGCCACGCCGAGGAAGCCGAAGCCGCCGCCCGGCAGGCCGCCACCGGGCGCGGCGGGCGACTGAGCCTGGGCGCCGTCGCCTCGGCCTTCTCCTGGCCCCTGCCGCTCGTGCTGGAGCGATTCCACGAGGCCCTGCCGGACGTCGAGATCCGCACCCAGGAGATCGACACCCACGAGGCCGCAGTGGGGCTGCTCGACCGCTCGCTCGACTGGGCGATCGTGCGCCAGACCGCGCCGGTGCGCGGCACCACGGCGACCTTGCTCTTCGCCGACCGGTTCGTCGCGGCTCTGCCCCTCCACCACCCCGCCGCCGATGCCACCGGCCCGTTGGGCCTGGCGGACCTCGCGGGCGGCCCGTGGGTGTGGCTGCACCGCCACATCTCCCCCGACTACCACGACGCCATGGCGACCATGTGCCGGGCGGCCGGATTCAGCCCTGTCCCGGCCCATTGGGCGCGGTCGGTGATCTCGCAGATCGCCATGGTCGAATGCGGGCTCGGCGTCACCATCGTGCCCGCCGCGGCATCCGCGTCACGCCCCGCCGTCCGCTTCAGACCACTCCATCACGCGACGGCGACCATCGACCTCACCGCCATGACGAGATCCAACCCCGGTGCGCTGGCCGAACACCTCACAGCCATTGCGACACAACTGACCACGGCACAGGCACCACCGCCGCACAATTGACTTCGAAGGGCGAACACAGAGGTCCGGTAACGGGCATTCGCATGGCGCGGATGTTCTCCGAGGAGCAGCTGGAGCGGTTGCGGTCATTTCCCGACATCGGCCGTGATGATCTGATCCGCTTCTTCACGCTGTCGCCGACGTGGCGTTTTGTGGATCCGAGGCGTGCGCCTGGTGATCGGCTTGGGCTTGAATGATCACGAGCATGGCCGGCACCTACAGATCTGGCGGGCAGGTGGACCCGTAGGCGCGCTCAACCTTGGCCAGATCAGCAGGCCGACCAGGATGAAGAACCCATCATTTAGCTGGCGACCGAAGTTTTCTGATGGAGCAGCACCTCGATGTTCTTCGTAACCAGTACCGATATAACGCGCCGCTGTGCAGCGGAAGCGAAACCTGGTGAGTTCCGGGTTCGACCGGGATTCGGCGTGACGAATCTCGTTGTGGCCGGGTGTGGCCGCTCATGTACGCAGAGTCTCAGCGGCTTGCTGATCCGCATACACTGGCGTCGCGTGTCCAGGTGATTGCCTTTCGCGTCACATGAATCTGCAGCATTCACCGCTCCCACTGTGCGCGCAAAATCAGGCACGAGCTGGGGAGCGAACAAAGTGCAGCAGATGTCCAAGGGCGCCAACATCGACCTATCCAGCTCGACCACGGTGACCGGCCCGCTGACCGTGGCGTTGAGCTGGATCGATCCTTCCGGTGAAGGCGAAGCCGATGTCTCAGTACTTTTGGTCAACGGCGACGGCAAGGTCGGCAGTGACGCCGACTTCGTCTTCTACAACCAGCCGGCAACCGCCGACGAGTCGGTCCGTCTGATGGGCAAGACACCCACTGCCACTGGCAGCGAGGACGGAATCCTGGTCGACCTGAGCACCTTGCGGTCCGAGGTACAGCGGGTGATCATCGCTGCCAGCCGCTACGCGGGAGCGACGTTCGGGGCCCTGGACGACCTGCGCCTGGCCATCTCCGACAGCACCGGAGAGGCACTGCTGGCCTTCGACATCAAGGACGCCGACACCGAGACCGCGTTCATCTTCGGAGAGCTGTACCGCAGAGGCGACGGCTGGAAGTTCCGGGCAGTCGGCCAAGGCTACGAGTCGGGACTGGCGGGCCTTGCCGCCGACTTCGGCATCAACGTCGACAACAGCGACGAGGAAGAAGAAAGCCAACCACCGTCCCAGCCGACCGGCACACCCGACACCGTTCAGCCGGACCCGTCGGTTTCAGTCGTGGGAGCGGCCCCGCATCTCCCAGGGGCGCCGTCCGGGGACGAACAGCGTCCCAAGCGGGTGCGGACGGTCAAGAAGAAGACCACCGTCGCCAAGGCCGCCAAGGCCAACCTGGCCGAGCACGCCTCTTGGCAGCACGCGCGTCTGTTCCCGGTCAACGGACTGCGCAACGATCAGGAACGCGAGACGCGGGCCACCGCCACACTGCTGGCGGTGATGGCCCAGGTGCCCGAGTTCGGCCGCCGCCTGACCGCCCGCTTCAACGCCCCGGCCGGCACCATTCAGACCTTCGCCGAGGCTTCCTTCAAGCACGGCGACGGCAAGGTCCGGCCCGACGGCGTGCTGCGGGTGGCCAGGGCCGGCAGGATCTGGACCGCCCTGATCGAGACCAAGACCGGCGGCAACTCCCTCAAGGCCGAACAGGTCCAGGCCTACCTCGAGGTCGCCGCCCGCCACGGCTACGAGACCGTGATCACCCTGTCCAACGACCTGGCCCTGGACAACGAGCACCCACTGAAGGTCGACAAGCGGCTGCTGCGCAAGGTCGCCCTGCGCCACCTGTCCTGGGCCGAGGTCGCCCACGAAGCCGACATGCTCTGCCACCACGACGGCGTCGCCAACCCCGTCCACGCCTGGCTGCTCAGCGAACTTCTGTACTACCTGCGTCAGGACAACGCCGGCTGCCAGGGATTCCGCGACATGGGCGCCGCCTGGGTCCCGGTCCGCAACGCCGTCACCTCCAACACGCTGCGGCTGGGTGACAGACGAGCCATGCAGGTCGCCGAAAGCTGGGAGAAACTGATCCGGCAACTGTGCCTGCGCCTCAGCGGCCAGACCGGCCTGGCCATCGCCCCGGTGCTGCGCAGACGGCGCGACGGAGACGCCTCAGTACGCCGCCTGCAGACCGTCACCTCACTGGTGGAGACCGGACGCATGAGCGCCGAGATCCGCATCCCCAACGCCGGCGGCCCGGTACTCCTCGAAGCCGACCTGCGCACCGGCCAGATCGAGACCACCGTCGAGATCCCCGCCGCCGAACGCGCACGCACCCTCACCCGCGTCCAGTGGCTACTGCGGCAACTCAACAACGCCCCACCCGAACTCCGCATCGAAGCCCTCAGCCCCGGACACCCCGCCGGCCCTTGCGACCTGCTCAAAAACCTCACCACCGAACCCGGCCTGCTCGTACCCCAGGACGCCAAGCAGATCACCTCCTTCCGGCTGACCCTCTCGTCCGGCATGGGCACCAAACGCGGCACCGAGGAAACCGGATTCGTCCGCAGCGTCGACACCGCCATGGACCGCTTCCACCAAGACATTCTGCAAGCCCTCAAACTCGAGGCCACGACCTCCGAGACCAAGTCCGCCACCTGATAGCCCGCCACACGACCACCAAACAATGGCGTCAAGCAGGAACAACACAACGGCCGCATCTCATCTATCTCTGACCAGAATCCTCTTCGGTCTGCAGTCAGCAAGGCATGCCCAGCCCCTCCGGGCCGAGTAGACCGCCGGAATCTGTGGGTGACGTTCTCGGTGAAGCGCTATGCCTGCCGATGAGCGTAACGGGGGGACCTCAGACAGCCGGGCGCCATCGCCATGCGTGTCAGTCGCAAAATCATTCTGAAGCTCTGGCCGTCTCCTGGGAGAAGGGACGCCAGTCGGGAAGAGGTCTGGCCGCGGGCTGTGTCCCCTCATAGGGTGGCGGGCGTGATCGGCAAACTAAAGACGCTGCTCAGTCGGTTGGCCACCAACGCAAACCTTGACCTCTACTGCCTGATCATCACAGCGTTGCTCTTCACCGTGCTTGGCGGGCTCGGTATTTCCGACGTGAAGACGCTCTCTTCCGCCGTCCTCGCGTTGCTGGCCTTCTTGGCGTTCTCCCAGATCAAGTCCCGGAACCAGATCAGCACGATCGCACGGATGCGTGCGGGTGAAGACGTGGTCTCACTTCACATGGAGTTCCCGGAGGAGTACCACGCACGCAGGGCGAGGGCGCGGACCTTTTTGTTCATCGGCATCGCGGGATCTAGAACGATCCAGACGATGCGCCAGAATCTTCAACGGGCATTGCTGGCAGGCGGAAAGGCTCAGATCCTCCTGCTCGATCCGACCGATGAAAGACTCGTCCGCCAAGCGGCCCGCAATCACGCTTCGGAGGTCAGCCCCGAGAGGCTGCGTGGACGTATCGAGGCCAGCTTGGACGACCTGTCCCATCTGCGCGAGTCGACCGGAGGTGAGCTGGAAGTCCGGGTTAGCCCGTTCGTGCCCAAGATCGGTTTCAATGGAATCGATCTGGAGTCCCGTGACGGCGCGATCCTCGTGCAGCACTACGAGCACCGGTCCCAGCGCGAAGCCGCCCCGATCCTGTTCCTCGAACACCGGGACGGCCACTGGTTCGATCACTTCGTGGCCGAGTCCCGCCGCATGTGGGAAGACGGGCTCCCCTGGCCGCTGGGTCACGAAAGCCGCCTGGCCAAGATCCCGCATCCGTCGTTCACGGATGGATTCGGCGAGGAACTCGATCTCCGGCTCGCCGCGTCCCGACAACTGTTCGTCACCGGTGTCGCCCGCAACAATCTCGTGCACTCCCGATACGGCGTCCTCGAACGCCTTCTGCGGGAAGGCTGTCAGATCCGCATCCTGCTGATCGATCCGGACTCGCCAGCTGTGGCGGTCGCTGCGGACCGCTACTACGCCGAGCGCTCCGCCGCCAGCCTGAGCGAACGCATTCGGCACACCTTGCGTCTACTTGAGCGGCTCAACCGCACCGCCGGTGGGCTGACCGTCCGACTCACCGAACATCCTCTGGCAATCGGAATCGTCGCCGCCGACTGGGCCGTCCCGGACGCGGCCACGCCACCCGCCCTTTTCCTCGAGTACTACACGTACCAGGCGTCTGGCGAACCGAAGTTCACGCTGCAACCAGAGGACCCGTGGTTCGCACATTTCCTCAACGAGGCCACGGTTCTCTGGGACGCCGCGAGACCCTACCCGCTCTCCGCTGATTAAGGCTCTAGCTATGCGGGTGCAGTGTGCTGAGATCCACTTCGCCTCAGAGTCCTCGGAATCGGCGAGGCGCGTCAGCTTCGGACGAGGAACCAGGGCAGCCCCACGTAGTCGGCCCAATCGGGGCCGTGCGGGAGTTCGCGGCGGGGGAGGCCGTCGGGACGGATGATGGAGCCCACGATGGTCGCCGGAGTGTTCGAGGCCAGTACGCGGCCCGTCGAGTTGATCAGGAGGGTGGCGGGGCCCTCCGTGTTGAGGATGGGGAGCATCACGCGTTCGAAGTCCGTCGCGCGGATGTCGGCCGCCGCTACGCCGAAGAAGCCCTCGTCGCTCGTGATCGGGGCGGAGAACGTGAGGATGTACTCGTCAGTGCCCGCGTAGTCCACGTACGGGCCGACCACCGCCCGGCGGCCGGTCCGGTACGGGACGTCGAACCACGGTGCCAGCGGGTACTCGTAGCTGCCGATGTGGTCCGGGTCCAGGTCGACCGCAAGGGGGAACAGGTCGCCGGCCGCGGCGGGCCTGCGCCACCACTCGAGCCACCTGGACTGGTCGGCCAGCGTTCCGGGCGCCGCGATCACACCGGTGCCCGCGCATAGATGCCGGCTCGACAGGTGTTCGAGCACTGTGGGGCGGATGCACGCCATGTCCGACGTGGTCGGGGCGCGGCCCTCGGTCATGGCTCGGCGGTGGACGTCGACGGTCAGTGACCGGAGCGTGTCGATGCCGTCGAACGTGTCCCGGACCAGGGCCTCTACCGAGGCGTACGTCATCGCTTCCATGGCTGCTCCACGGTCGACGTCGGGCTTCACTCTAGTGCACCAGCTGCAGGTGGAACTCGATCAGCCTGGAAATGGCCAGTTCCACGTGCTCCTCGACCAGCAGGCGCGCGCGATGGCCGTCCCTCGCCTCGATCGCGGCGACGACGGCACGATGCTGGGCGACCCGCTCGTCGCGCTCGACGGCCTCTCCCAGCGGGATCCACAGCAGCTCGCCCACCTCGCCCTGCAGGTCGATCGACTGGCGGGTCAGGCGGGTGGACTGGGCGGCTGCGGCGAGCTCGATGTGGAAGCGGCCGTCGGCGCGGCGTCGTTCGCCTGCGGTCTTCGCGGTGGCCAGTTGGTCCACCAGACCGGTGAGGAGGGCGATCTGGTCGGCGGACGCGCGCGACGCGGCCAGCTGGGCGGCGGTGGCCGACACCGCCAGCAGGTGGTCGCCGATCTCGCGCAGCTCGTGGACGCCGGTCTCCCGCAGCGTGGTGCGAAGGCGGGACACGGATGCGTCGACGGGCGCGCGGACGAACGAGCCGCCGCCGCGCCCGCGCCGCGTCTCGACCAGACCGCGCTGGCGGAGCAGCATCAGCGCCTCGCGGAGGGTCACGGTCGAGACGTTCAGTGCGGCGGCCAGCTCCAGCTCGCTCGGCAGCTGCTCGCCGTCGGCGATCAGGCCCAGGCCGATGGCCTCGCTGATCCGCCGGGCGACGACCTCCACCCGGCCGCCGTCCTGGAGCGGCGCGAAGACGACATGCCGAGCACCGACGTCCGTCACCCGCGTCTCCTCCTTTAGTGGTCCACGCGGAGCCTAGCCCGCGGACCAGTGGGTCTTGTCATTTGAAATATGAAGTCATAGTTTAATTTTACCCGTGACCACGGTCACATGTGGAGGAGACACATGACGGAAACCGAGCCCCCCACGTCGGATCACGCGCCGGTGACCATGGAGTTCCTGTCCGACTGGCGCAACGCGGCCTACAACTGTTTCTCCTCCGGCCACAAGTTCTGCCGCGAGGTCTGCCCGGTCATGCAGGTGACCCGCAACGAGTCGTGGACCCCGACCGCCTTCCACGCCAACGTCGTCGCGATGGAGCAGGGTGAGCTGACGGTAGAGGACGTGGCCGAGGACTACGTCAACTGCACCCAGTGCGGCGCCTGCGAGCTGCGCTGCCCCAACACCCTGTTCACCGGCGACTTCTACCGTTTCCGCACCCGCACCGTCGACCTCGTCAAGCAGATGCGCGCGCTGGCCGTGGACAACGACATCCACCAGCCCGGTTACCGGCTCTGGAACGAGCGCACCGACGAGCGCACCCACGAACCCGTGCTCGGCGACGTCCCGGTCAGCCAGGACAAAGTCCGCGACTGGGCACATGGCCTCGACCTCCCGATCGGCGGCGAGACGATCCTCTTCGTCGACTGCGAGGCCGCGTTCTACCGGACGTCGGTGCCGCGTGCGGTCGCCCAGCTGCTCCAGCGCGCGGGCTACGACTTCGGCCTCATGCGCGAGCAGTGGTGCTGCGGCGGACCCGCGGCCGAGATGGGCTACCGCGACCAGGCGCGGCGCTTCGCCGAGCACAACCTCGCCGACTGGCGCGCGAGCGGCGTCCAGCGGGTGCTGGTGCTCGACCCGCACGACTACATCACGTTCACCGAGGACTACCCGGGCTACTTCGGCGCCGACTACGACATCGAGATCGTGCTCGTCGTCGAGCTGCTCGCGCGGTTCCTCACCGAGGGCAGGCTGACCCCGACCCTGCCGATCGAGCGCACGATCACCTACCACGACCCGTGCCGGCTCAACAAGCGCAAGGGCGTCTGGCAGGAGCCGCGGCAGATCCTGCGCGCGATCCCCGGACTGACCTTCCACGACGTCGACCGCGTCACCCAGTGGTCCTACTGCTCCGGCGGCGGGGGCGGGCTCCCGGTCGAGAAGCCGGAGCTCACTGCGAAGATCAGCGCCGCCCGCCTGGACCAGGCCGCCGAGCTCGAGGTCGACACGCTCGTCTCGGCCTGCCCATGGTCCGAGCGGCCGCTTGCCGAGGCAGGCGAGGCACGCGCCATCGACGTCGTCGACCTCCACGAGCTCCTCGCCGAGTCCTGTGGCATCGACGTGGGCGGGAGCACGGGCCGGTGACCGCGCAACACACCGCGCAGCTGACCGACCGGGTGCTCGGCGAGCTGGTCGACGCCCTGGGCGGCGAGTACGTGCTGACCTCCAAGACCGCGCGGATGAACCGGGCCCGCGTGCCCGCGCCGTTCCCCGTGCACCGGTGGCGTGAGCGGATCCCGGACCTGGTCGTCATGCCCGCCACCACCGAGGAGGTCGCCGAGGTGGTGCGGATCGCGAACGCGCACCGGATCCCCATCGTGCCGAGGGACGGCGGCACCGGGCTGACCGACGGGGCGGTGCCGGAGCGGCGCGGCATCGTCGTGGACGTCAAGCGGATGAACGAGATCAAGGAGATCGACCTCGACAACCGGACCTGCACGGTCGGACCCGGCATCAACATGCTCAAGCTGAACGAGGTCCTGGCCCGGCACGGCCTGATCTACCCCGACGACCCGGCCTCCTACCCCTGCTCGCTCGTCGGCGGGCGGATCGGCACCAGCGGCTGGTCGCTCGTCGGCTCACGGTACGGGCACACCAGGGACCTGGTGCTGAGCTTCGAAATGGTGCTCCCGACCGGGAGGGTGATCCGGGTCGGCGACGGCGGCGGGCGCAAGGTGTCCAAGAGCTCCAGCGGCTACCAGCTCAAGCACCTGTTCATGGGCCACCAGGGCACGCTGGGCATCGCGACCGAGGCGACCTTGAAGCTGTATCCCAAGCCGGAGGCGGAGTTCTCGCCGTTCTGGGCGTTCGCCGACTTCGACTCCGCCTATGCCTGCGTCGGGCGGCTCGCTCGCGCCGGCGTGGCGACGTTCGCGGGCGCCGTCCTGTTCGACGAGTGGAAAGTCGACTACCTCCGCCGCGACGACGAGGCCTACATCCCGCAGCCCGCCGACGTGCGGGCGCTCGTATGCGCTGCCGCATACGGCAACGAGGACGAGGTGCGCGCGGGCGGCAAGCGGTTGATGCGCGTCGCGCGCGACGCGGGCGCGCGCTATCTCGGAGACGAGATCTCCCAGGGCGACTGGGCCGCCAGGCACGACCGGTACGCGACGCCGCTGCACGGGCGGACCGCGGCCGGGCAGGTCGCGCCAATGTCGTGGCACTGCGAGGACGCCGCGATCGCCTACACCGATCTGCCCGCGGTCCGGGTGCGCTGGCACGACATTGTCGCCCGGCTGCGCGAGCGGCACCCGGTCTTCGACGACTGGGGGATGTTCTTCTACACCAGTGCGGACACCGGCGTTGACTACCTCACGGAGATCGACGTCGGCATCTGGGAGCAGGAGCTCGACGACGCGGCGTGGGCCGCGTGGGTGGAGGCCAAGCGAGACATCGCGAAGGTCTCGCTGCGTTATGGCGGCTCGATCAGCGCATGCCACGGCTCGTGCCGTGAGGGCGAGGTCGACCTCGTGCCAATGGAACTGGGCGGCGGCTACGACGTGATGCTGCAGGTGAAGAAGGTGTTGGACCCCAACAACATCATGAACCCCGGCAAGTACGGGCTGCAGCGCGCCTACGAGGACCTGCAGAGCGAGGAAACGCCATGAACGGGTACCGCTACGACGAGCAGCACACACCACCGTCGGCCAGGCAGGTCAGCGATGTCGCGGTGGAGCGCTTCGAGCACATCTTCGAAGTGGACCCGAGGCTCATGACCGTCCACGTCGCACAGCAGCTCTTCCCCAACTGGGACACGCTGCGCATCGCGGCAAGCCGCGGCGACCATCTCGAGTGGATGCACCGGCACTGGGCAGGCACCGTCCTTTCCGGACAGGAGCTGCTCGACGAGATCGAATCGGAGGACGGCCGGTGACCGACACCGGTGCCCGGGCAGACCACTCCCCGGACACCGACGCCAGGCAACTCGCCGACCTCGGCTACACCTCGGAGTTCCGGCGGGACATGAGCCTGTGGGCGAACTTCTCGCTCGGCTTCACCTACTTGTCGCCGGTCGTCGGCATCTACACGCTGTTCGCCGTCTCGCTGGCCGCGGCAGGCCCGCCGATGATCTGGAGCCTCGTCATCGTCGGCCTCGGCCAGCTTCTCGTCGCGCTGGTCTTCGGTGAGATCGTGTCGCAGTACCCGATCGCGGGCGGGATCTACCCGTGGGCGCGGCGGTTGTGGGGCCAGAAGTGGGCCTGGATGACCGGGTGGGTGTACGCGATCGCGCTGCTGGTCACGATCGCGTCAGTGGTCTACGGCGCCGGGCCCTACCTGGCCTCCCTGCTGGACCTCACGGCGTCGACGAACACGACGGTCGTCTGCGCGCTGGTCATGGTCGTGGTGGCCACGGTGATCAACCTGGGCGGCACGCGCGTGCTCGGCATCGCGGCGGTGATCGGTTTCGGCACGGAGATCCTTGGCGCGCTCGTGGTCGGCGGGTGGTTGCTGATCGCCGAGCGGCAGCACGACTTCGGAGCGCTGTTCGACAGCTTCGGCGCCGCGCCGGAGGGCTCCTACCTGGCCGCGTTCCTCGCGGCGGGCCTGATCGGGATCTTCCAGTACTACGGCTTCGAGGCGTGCGGGGACGTCGCGGAGGAAGTGCCGGATGCCAGCCGGCGCATCCCGAAGGCGATGCGGATGACGATCTACGTCGGCGGGGCGGCGGCGACGTTCGTGTGCCTCGCGCTGGTGCTCGCGGTGCCGGACTTCGGCGCGGTGATCTCCGGCGCGGACGCCGACCCGGTCGGCGGCGTGCTCACCACGGCGTTCGGTTCGTTCGGCGCCAAGGTGGTGCTGGTCGTCGTGCTGGTGTCGTTCCTGTCGTGCGCGATGAGCCTTCAGGCGGCGGCGTCGCGGCTGATCTACTCCTACGCCCGCGACCGGATGCTGCCCGGCAGCGGCCTGCTCGCCCGGTTCTCCCATCAGCGTGGCGTGCCGCCGTACACGCTCGTGGTCGCGGCCGTCGTGCCCACGGTGGTGGTGCTGGTGTCCGGGTTCTCCGAGGACGCGGTCACGAAGATCGTCTCCTTCGCGGTGCTCGGCATCTATCTCGGCTTCCAGATGGTCGTGCTCGCCGCGCTGCGCGCGCGGCTCAAGGGCTGGCGGCCTGCCGGGCCGTTCACGCTGGGGCGCTGGGGGGTCGCGGTGAACGCCGGCGCTCTGGTGTACGGGGTCGCGGCGATCGTGAACATGGTGTGGCCGCGCACCCCGGACGCGCCCTGGTACGACGACTACCTTGTGCTCCTGTCCGGCGTCGTCGTCGCAGGGGCGGGATTGCTGCTGATGATGACGTTGCGGCCGTACCGGCACAGTACGGCGACCGCAGGCGACGCGGCGACCGCAGGCGAGGCGATGACTGCAGGCGACGCGATGACCGCAGGCGACGCGATCTCCCGGGAGGGCGAATGAAGAAGGTACAGAACTTTGTCGACGGGTCCTATGTGGACGCGGCCGACGGTCGCACGGCCGAACTGGTCGATCCGGCCACGGGCACGGTGTTCGCGTCCGCGCCGGTGTCCTCCCCGGCGGACGTCGACCGGGCGCTGACCGTCGCGCGGGACGCGTTCGCCTCGTGGCGGGACGCGACGCCCGCCGAGCGGCAACTGGCGCTGCTGCGGTTCGCCGACCGGATCGAGGAGCGTGCGGACGAACTGCTGGCGCTGGAATGCGAGAACACCGGCAAGCCGCTGGAGCTGACCCGGCAGGAGGAGTTGCCGATGCTGCTCGACCAGCTGCGGTTCTTCGCGGGCGCCGCGCGGGTGCTGGAGGGCAGGTCGGCGGGAGAGTACATGCGCGGGCACACCTCGTGGGTCCGGCGTGAGCCGGTCGGGGTGTGCGCGCAGGTGACACCGTGGAACTACCCGGCGCTGATGGCGCTGTGGAAGTTCGGGCCCGCACTCGCGGCCGGGAACACGGTGGTGCTCAAGCCGTCCGACACGACGCCGGTGTCGACGGTGTTCCTGGCCGAGCTGGCCGCGGAGTTCCTCCCGCCTGGAGTGTTCAATGTGATCTGCGGTGATCGGGACACCGGAGCCGCTCTGGTGTCGCATGAGATCCCGGCGATGGCGTCGATCACCGGCTCGGTGCGGGCCGGGCGCGAGGTGGCCGCCGCCGCGGCCGCCGACCTGAAGCGGGTGCACCTTGAGCTGGGTGGCAAGGCGCCGGTGATCGTGTTCGACGACGCCGACATCGCCGCCACCGCGGAGGCCATCGCCGGAGCGGGGTACTTCAACGCCGGGCAGGACTGCACTGCCGCGAGCCGGGTGCTGGCCGCGCCGGGCGTCCACGACGACCTCGTCGCCGCGCTCGCCGAGCAGGCCGCCGGCACGTCGACCGGTGTCGACGGCGACTACGGCCCGCTGAACAACGCCGACCAGCTGGCAAGGGTCAGCGGCTTCGTCGACCGGCTGCCCGACCACGCGTCGGTGGCCGCAGGCGGCGGGCGCGTCGGCTCGCAGGGCTTCTTCTACGCCCCCACAGTGGTGTCCGGCCTGCGCCAGGACGACCAGATGGTGCAGCAGGAGGTGTTCGGCCCGGTGATCAGCGTGCAGCGGTTCACCGACGAGGCCGAGGCGCTGCAGTGGGCGAACGGTGTGGAGTACGGGCTCGCGTCGTCGGTGTGGACGCGCGACCACGGCCGGGCCATGCGGATGTCGCGGGAGCTCGACTTCGGCTGTGTGTGGATCAACACGCACATCCCACTGGTGGCGGAGATGCCGCACGGCGGCTTCAAGCACTCCGGCTACGGCAAGGACCTGTCCATGTACGGCCTCGAGGACTACACGAGGATCAAGCACGTCATGTCCAACGTGGACGTTTAGTCGCGTCGCTTCGAAAGGTGCGCACCCCATGCGGTTCAGCTTCGTGATGTTGCCCGACTATCCCCTCGACGACACGATCGAATCCATCAAGCTCGCCGACGAGCTCGGCTTCTACGGTTGCTACGCGGCGGACGAGACGTGGCACAAGGACCTGTGGCTGCTGTTCGCCGCGGCGGCGGACAAGACGGAGCACATCCGCTTTGGCCCGAGCCTGTCGGCGGTCACCCTGCGCGAACCGACCCTGATCGCCCAGGCGACGGCGACGCTCGACGAGCTGACCGGCGGCCGCGCCGAGTGTGTGCTCGGCTCGGGCAACTTCGGTCTGCTGGCGCAGTACGGCATCGACTGGGCGAAGACGAAGCCCCTGTCCCGTCTGAAGGAGGCGCACCACGTCGTGCGCACGGTGCTGGACGAAGGCGCGATCACCTACGACGGCGAGTTCTTCTCGTACAACGGTCTGTTCACCTTCGCGCGGCCGGTGCAGGAACACGTCCCAGTGAAACTGGGTGCGATGCGCGGCCCGAAGTCGTTCCAGGCGGCCGGAGAGCTGACCGACGGTGTTCACCACGCGCTGAGTTACACCAAACGGGCCTACGAATACATGGTGGAGAACGTCCGCATCGGGGCCGAACGCGCGGGCCGTGACGCCGACACGCTGGACCTGGGCGCCTGGATCGTCTTCTCGACGGGCCCCGACTCCCGCGCCGCCAAGGACGCCGCCCGCGCGATGGTGGGCCTGTACGCATCGTCGATGCCTGCCGAACAGCTGGCACGCAACGATGTGGACCCGGCCGACCTGACCGACATCATCGCCGCCGTCGGCGAAGGCCGGGTGGACCGCGCGTTCGAGCTGACGTCGCCGGAACTGGCCGACAAACTCTCGGTGGCAGGCACCCCGGAGGAGTGCGTCGAGAAGATCAAGGCCGAGATCACGTCGACCGGCGTGAACCATCTGGTCCTGGCCATCACGGACGCGGCGTTGGTCAAGGCCTTCTCCGGTATGGAGCTTCCCGGCGTCGCCACCATGCGCGACCAGCTGCGGCTGGTCCACGACCAGGTGATGCCTGCCTTCGCAGGCCAGCCCGCGTAACCAGGGCGCAGTGTGCCATGGGACTCTCGGCGACGAGCGTCTCGGCGAGATACAGAGGTCCCGCCGCCCAGTCGTATCATTGAGGACCTCACCATGAGGGGGACGGGTGGGATCTGCACCGCCGTGGGCGTTCAACCGGCTTGAGCCGCGCACCCGGACGCAACCCCGGAAGCCTGACCCCACTCTGAGCACGGCAGGAGACACCCATGGCACAGCAAACAGTCGTTGAACTCGTTGACGACATCGACGGCAGGCCGGCCGACCAGACCGTGCGCTTCTCGCTTGACGGCGTCGCCTACGAGATCGACCTGAGCACCAAGAACGCCAACATACTCCGCGCAAACCTGGCCCCCTTCGTCGAGAAGGCTCGCAAGGCATCGGTTCGGGCTGCGCGCCCAGGTCAAGGCCCTCGCGCCACCAACGGCCGCGAACGGTCCGCTGACATCCGCACGTTGGCCGATCAGAACGGCACCACAGTCAACGACCGCGATCGGATTTCCAGCGTCACCGACACGTATGAGGCCGACGATCCCAGCAGGGCCAAGCCCGCCAAGCATGTGCCGACGATAGAGTTCCGAGCACCTCAGTAACGGGCCTCTGTATGGCACCCGGGTGAGCCATCCGAGATGGCTCAGGGGCGGGGTGGGGTGGTCCAGGGGGTGAGGCGGTTGCGGAGGCTTGTCGCGTCCAGGCCGAACTCCTCCGGCGTATAGCGGTGCGGTTCGCGCTGGTCGGGCGGGTGCGCGGCATGGTAGGCGTTGATCATGGCGTCTAGGTCGGGTGGAGCGAGTCCGGCGCCCATGTAGACGCGATCCAGGACGTCACCGGTCGCGTGCACCAGGTCTTCGTAGCGGACATCGATGATCGTGAGGTCGGCCGCCTGGGGAGAACGACGGAAGGCGTGGGCGCGGCGCGACCACAACTCGGTCTGCCCTGCCTGGAAGCGGCCGACGTCCGCAGGGTCGACCTCGTCGCTGTAAGTGGAGCGGAAGACGCAGAAGAGGCTGGCGCCGGACGCGACCGTCTGGACGATGTCCCGGTGGAGGAAGACGACGCAGGCGCCGGGAAAGGCAGCCGCCAGGCTGGACAGTTCCGCCGTGTGGGCGGGCGCCTTCAGCAGCCAGCGGCGGCCGTCCGCGCCGTCGAGGGTGTTCAGGGTGTGGCGGTAACTGAGATAGGTGCCGGTGAGATCCTGGCCGGCGAGCCACCGCGTGTAGCCGTCGAGGCGGACAGTGGCGCTGTAGCCCCAGTTCCTGAAGGCGGAGCCCAGGCCGACGACGCACTCCTCGGGCAGGTACGGCCCGTAGTCGTGGACGCCGGCGAGGGCCGGGTTCAGCTTGTCGAGCAGTGCGAAGGCCTTGGCGCTGCCGTCGATCAACTCCCGGCGCCGGTCCGGGGATGCGCCGGCGAACTTCCATGGAACGCTCAGCTCGGCCGACAGCGGGGCGCGGAGTCGCGGATCGGTCGCCAGGAGCCGGAACAGGAACGTGGTCCCGGTCCGCCATCCGCCGGTGATGAAGATAGGAGGTGGGTCAACGTGCGCGTCCGCTCCGGCCACCTGGTCCATGGCGAGCCGGGTGCGGAGCGCGGACACTGCGGAGTCGCGGACCATCCTGGTCCCGAGCGCGTTGAGACGGCCGTCCACGCGTGCCGATTCCACGTAACGCTCCAACCCTTCACGCCATCCTCCGCTATCAGGGAGGTGCACGGTGTCGGCGCCGCGGAGCGCCTTGGCGATGACCATCTCGGGGTCGAGCGTGTACGCGCCGGGACGAGCGGCGCGGTCGGCCTCGGCGGCCGCATAGATCTGCGCGGCGGCGGGGGTGCGCTCCGGCGGGTGCCACGCCGTCATCGCCGACTCCGAAGATCGTCGATCTGGCACACGCGGGTCGAAGGTAGCGGCGGCGCCTGCACGGCCTGCAGCCAGCGCAGCACGAACAGTCCGGCGGGTCGTCCTTCGGTGTCGAGCCAGTCGGCGTCGCCAGGGTCCTCTGCGGCCAGGACGAAGCGGTACCGGCCGTCGTTGACGCGGGCCGTGGCTCCGGTCCGCGACACCCGCCGGTGCCGGTAGTCGAGAGAGTTGAGGAAGCGGCTGTAGAGCACGATGTTCCAGTGCCGGCAGGGCACGGTCTCGCCTTCGACGACCAGGGCCTCCCCGGGTTCCAGCCGCCAGGCGCCGCGCTGGTAGTGGATGCCGGGTTCGGTGTAGGCGGCACCTCCCGCCATCTCGGTCCAATGGTGCACGGTGTTGGGGGTGACCTGGCCTTCGACGGCGGCGAAGGCGGCGGGGATCACCTCGACGGTCTTGGCGAGCCGCCTGAGCTGGTACTGGAAGCGCGCCGGGTCGATCGGCGGCGGTGGCCGCGGCGGGCTGACGGGTTCGATGGCGCACCAGCCGTGGCGGTCGGCGGCCTCGTCGTCGTGGAAGTGCCGTACCCACAGCTGCCCGTTCCCCTCGGGCAGCGGCAGCCACGCGCCGTCGTCCGGCCGGGTGCCTCCCACGAGCAGGGAGTAGGCGCCGGACGCGTCGAAGCCGAGCTGGTCGCCGTCGATCCGAGAGGCGGCGGTGACCTCACCGGACGCCGCCGCGTAGGCGGTGATCGACATGTAGGCGGCGTCGCCGGGGTGGCCGGTGAGGCGGTATTGACGATCGCCGCGCACGTCGGCGACCCAATAGCGGGTGTCAGGATTGTCCATGAAGAACTTCGTCCGCCAGCCGTTGAACGGCACCGGCTCGGGCCGTTCCCGGTCGATCTCGAACCGGGCGAGCTGGTGGTGCAGGCCGCGCAGCAGTGCACGGAAGGCGTCGGACCGCTCCGTCGCGTCCAGATGGGCCGTGTTCTCGCCGAGTCGCTTCCCCGCGGCGCGCAATGACTCGACGAGGTCGAACCACGCCTGTGACTCGTCGCCGCTCATGACGCCTCGCCGCTAAGCGCCGTGCTTGCGATCGCTGAACACCTTCGCGCCCACCAGCCGCACGTCCGGTCCCCAGATCCCCACTCGGTACGTGTCACCCATCGGCTTCCTCGCTCCCGCTCACCTGGACGCCTGCCAGACAGGGCGCTAACTTACAGATCGTAAGTTATCCAGGCAAGAGGCCGTGTCCCCGCCGGGGAGGACCCTTTCGGTCGACCTTCGATGCGGGTGACGGAGAGAAGAGCAGGGCACCAGCGGGGGTAGCCGGTGCCCGCGAGGAGGATGGCTGTCAGGTGTGCGCCGGTTGCTGCTCCTTGTGGAAACGGCCGTCCTTCATGATGTAGTGCAGCTTGCCGTGGTCCTGCAGGACGGTGATGTCGGCGAGGGGATCGCCGTCGACCAGGATGAGGTCGGCGAGGTAGCCAGGCTTGACCTTGCCGAGCTCGTGGGGGCGGAGCATGATCTCGCCGCCCAGCGCGGTGGCCGACAGGATCGCCTCCATCGGGGTGAAGCCGAGGCGTTCGACGAAGTGTTGCAGGTCGCGGGCGTAGGTGCCGTGCGGTGTCCAGGCGAACCCGTAGTCGCCGCCGGGCAGGATCCGGATGCCGCGGCGGTGCATCTCGCGCAGCCCCTCGGTCGCGATCTCCAGTTCGCGTTTGTAGCCGACGGCCTCGGCGGCCTCCTGCGGGAACCCGAACGACTCGGCCTCGTGGAGGGTGGCGATCAGCCAGTTGATGCCGGGGGCGACGAACACCCAGTCCTTGTTGGCCTCCAGCAGGTCCATGCCCTCGTCGTCGGTGAAGCTGGCGTGGTAGATGATGTCGACGTGGTGGCGCACGCACATCTTGACGCTCTCGGCGCTGCGCGCGTGGGCGCAGACGCGCTTGCCGCGGCGGTGGGCCTCGGCCACGGCGGCGGCGACCTCCTCGTCGGAGAAGTAGGTGTCCTCGGCACGCTGTGAGCCGGTGATCTCCTCGCCGGTCATGGACAGCTTGATCTGGTCGACGCCCAGATCGACCAGCTCCCGGACGGCACGGCGCATGCCCTCGGGACCGTCGGCGAACTTGGTGATCGACTTGACCAGCGCGCCGCCGGTGACGGCGATCTCCGGGCCGTTGGCCAGGTAGCGCGGGCCGGGGATGCGGCCGGCGTCGATCGCGTCGCGGCACACCACGTCCAGGCGGTCCTTCGCGGACGCGGCGCCCACGCACATGGTGTAGCCGGAGTCGAGATAGGTGCGGGCGGACTCGAGGCAGGACAGCAGGTGCTCCTCGACCGGCATCGTGCCCAGACCGTCCAGGTCGGCGCTGTTGTTCCAGCTGAAGTGGGTGTGTGCGTCGCACAGCCCGGACATCAGAGTGCGGCCGCGGCCCTCGATCACCCGGGCACCCGCCGCGTGCGCGGGGTCCACCGCGCCCACGACGGCGATGCGGTCGCCGTCGACGAGCACGTCACCGGGATAGGGGTCGGCGCCGGCGGAGTCCAGGATCCGGACGTCACGGAAAAGGATCTTGTGGGGTGGGTTCGGCATGGCAGGTGCTCCCGGCGGTGACAGCGATGGTGTCGAACGTGGTTCAGAGGAATTTCAGGAGGTGCTCGGTGGTGGGGCGAGCGGCCTCCAGAGCCGTCCAGTGGCCGACGCCGGGGAGGATCTCCACTGTGGCGTTGCCGTGGGCGCCGGCGAGTTCGGTGCTGGCCTCCGGCGGGCCCACCTTGTCCTGGTCGCCGGTGATCAGCAGCAGCGGCAGGGCGGAGTCGATCGGGCCGGGGTCGGTGGCGGCAGCCAGAGCCTCGCAGTTGCGGGCATACCCCTCAGGGTCCTGGCGCATGACGAGTTCACGGACGAAGGCGGCGGCCTCGGGACGGTCGCGGCGGGTCTCCTCGGACAGGGCATTGGCGACCACGCCTGGCGCCACCGCGGCGGTCCCCCGCTCGCGCAGCACGGCCGCGCGGTCGCGCTGGGCCTGCCGCACAGCCTCGTTCGGCACCCGTACGGCGCCGAGCAGTACCAGCGCGGAGACCTTGCCGGGGTGGCGGGCGGCCAGGGCGCGAACCACCAGGGTGCCCATCGAGTGCCCGACGACCACGGCCGAGGGCACGTCCAGCTCGTCGAGGACCGCGGCCAGGTCGTCGGCGTGGCTGTCGATGCTGATGTCCCCGGCGGTGGGCGAGCGTCCCGCCCCCGCCGCGTCGACCCGGATGACCTGGAAGCGCTCGGCCAGGGCGTCCGCCTGTACCTGGTAGTAGTTCGAGGTGCCGCCCAGGCCGTGGACCATCAGGACCGCCGGGCCCTGTCCATCGACCTCGACCGCAAGTGTCCTGCCGTTGATGTTCACGTTCGCCTCTCTGCTCATCGTGGTTCGGCCGACGTCGTCGCTCAGCCGACGCGGTTGCGCAGCGTGCCCAGCCCGGTGATCGTCACTTCGATCACATCGCCGGTCGTGAGGAACCGGGGCGGATCGAAGCCGATCCCGACCCCGGCGGGGGTCCCGGTGGCGATCAGATCGCCGGGGAGCAGGGTGATGCCGGCGGAGATCGTGGCGATCAGCTCCGGGATGTCGAAGATCAGGTCCTTGACCGGGGCGCTCTGCCGCCGCTCGCCGTTGACCGTGGTCTCGACCCGCAGCGCGGCCACGTCGGTGATCTCGTCCGCGGTGACCGCGTACGGACCCATGGGGCAGTGGGTGTCCAGCGACTTGCCCAGGAGCCACTGCTGGTGGTCGCGCTGCAGGTCGCGGGCCGTCACGTCGTTGACGATCGTGTAGCCCCACACGTGCTCGAAGGCCCGCTCCGGGGAGATTCCCCGCCCGCCCCGGCCGATGATCACGCCGAGTTCGCCCTCGTAGTCGAGCTCGGCGGTGACGCCGAAGTGCGGGTCGATGCCGGTGCCGGGTCCGGTGACCGACGTCGTCGCCTTGCTGAAGATGATGGGCTTGTCGGGCAGGTCCTCGGAGCGGCTGGGGGTGTCGTAGCCGCTGCGCCCGAACTCCACCGCGTGGTCGCGGTAGTTCTTGCCGACGCAGAACAGATTGCGACGCGGGACGGGGATCGGCGCCAGCAATTCCACCGAGTCCAGGGGCAGCCCGGGCCGATCGCCAGCCGCGTTCCGCAGCACCGACCCCAGGTCGTCCCAGCTCTCGATCAGTTCCAGCATCCCGGTGCCGGGCGGCAGCACGGCGGTCGCGTCATGGACGACCCGGCGCTCGGCGTCGACGACGCCCACGCGCCGCCGCGGCCCGGCCGAGTCCGCGGACGAGAAGGTCACCAGCCTCACAGCATGAACCAATCTGAACCATTGAACCAATATTGTGCCCGCCACTGTATGTCTCGATCGTTCTCCCTGTCCAGACGCTACTCGGATGGCGATAATTGGTCTCAATTGGTTCAGGTGAGTACCATCGAGCGGTGACGACCGTCGAGCACTCGCTGCGGACCCTCCTGCAGGAAGGGCTGCGCAGCGGCGCACTGGGCCCTGGCGCCAAACTGCCCACCGAGCGCGCCCTGGTCGATCGCCTCGCCGCGCCCCGCAACGCCATCCGCCGCGCCCTGGAGACGCTGGAACAGGAGGGCCTGATCGTCCGCCAGGTGGGACGCGGCACCTTCCTGACCGATGCCACCGCCCCGCCCACGGAGGCGGCCCCGGCCGACACCAGCCCCACCGAGATCATGCAGGTCCGGCTGCTGATCGAGCCCCCGGTCGCCGCGCTGGCCGCCCGCGTCGCCACCCAGGCCGACCTGGACCGCATCGCGCACTGCCTCGACCGCGGTGGCCGCAGCGACGGCTACCAGGACTTCGAGACTTGGGACACCCGGCTCCACCACGCCATCGCCCAAGCCGCCCACAACGGGCTCCTGATGAGCATCTTCGACGTCATGAACACCGCCCGCGCCCTGCCGATCTGGGGCAGCCTCAAACGCCGCACATCAACCCCCGAGCGCCTGCGCTGCTACCACACGGAGCACTCCGCCATCGTCGAAGCCCTGCGCGACCGCGACCCCGAAAGCGCCCAGGACACCATGCGCCGCCACCTGCAAAACGTCGCCGACAACCTCCTGGGCCGCCACTGATCACCAGGCACGTCGCTTGAGCTTCTGCTGTCAGGGTTTGCGGGCGAGGGCGGCCACGGCGAGGTTGAGTACGGGGTCGTCGGCGATGTGGTCGTCTGGGTCGGGGCGCCAGTCGGGGACGCGCACCACGCCCGGTGGGACGAGGTCGAGGCCGGTGAGGAAGGCGGCGACCTGGTCGGGGGTTCGGAAGGTGCCGCGGCCGATGCCCTTGCGAAGAGCGGCTTCGGCGGCCTCCTCGCCTGAGGTGCCGGCCTTCACCAGGTGGTGGAGGAACACATAGCTGCCGGAGGGCATCCGGGCCATCAGCCGGGCGATGATGCCGCCGGGGTCTTCCTCGTCGTTGAGGTAGTGCATGATGCCGCACAGCAGCAGCCCGACGGGCCGGTCGAGATCGATCAGGCGGCGCAGCGCCGGTTGTTTGAGGAGCTGTTCCGGCTGGAGCAGGTCGCCGTCGACCACCGTGGTCGTGGGGTTGTTGGCCAGCAGGGCCCGAGCGTGGGCCAGGACGACCGGGTCGTTGTCCGTGTAGACGACGCGGACCTGAGGGTCGATCGCGTGCGCGACCTCGTGGACATTGCCTGCGGTGGGCAGCCCGGAGCCGATGTCGATCAGCTGGCGGATGCCCGCGTCGACGACCAGGTGGCGGATCGCGCGGCGCAACACCGCGCGTTGTGCCTGTACCCCGAGGTGGACTTGGGGCAGGACGAGCTTGATCTGATCGCCGACCACCCGGTCGGCGGCGAAATTGTCCTTGCCGCCGAGCAGGAAGTCGTAGACGCGGGCGATGTTGGGCTTGGAGGTGTCGAACCCAGGAGGCGCCTGCTCCTGGGCTGCGGACTGGTCGTTGGCCGGGCCTGTCACTTCGTCACCTCCTGGCGTCCTCATCTGGATGGATCCCGTCAGCGTAACCACCGCAGATGCCATGATGTCCGCAAACAGCGGGTTGAATGCGAAATCAGTGGTGGAGGAGCCGGCTGGTGAAGTTCACGATGAACGGGCGCCCCGTGACGGTGAGCGGCGCAGCCGGTGAGACGGCTGTCGGTTTCATACGCGAGAACGCGGGGTTGACGGGGACGAAGCCCGCCTGTGGCACCGGGGTGTGTGGAGCCTGCACCATCTTGGTGGATGGGACCGCGGTGGCCGGTTGCCTGACGCTGTGTTCCGACCTCGACGGGCGTGAGGTCACCACGGTGGAGGGGCTGGGCGGCACGCATCCCGTTCAGCGTGCCTTCGCGGCGCATGATGCGCTGCAGTGCGGCTACTGCACCCCCGGCTTCGTCGTGGCGGCGGCCGCCTTCGTCGATGGATGGCGTGCGGAGCATGGTGACACCGCGCCGAGCCGGGAGCTGATCGCCGAGGCGCTGGCCGGGAATCTGTGCCGGTGCGGCGCCTACCCGGGCATCTACGCGGCGGTCGAGGCAGCCTGCGCCGGCGAGCACGACGACGAGCGTTCCGATGAACCGCCCGCGCGGGTGGAGGCACTGGAGAAGATCACCGGTGCGGCCCGCTACACCACCGATGTACGGCTGGACGGGCAGCTGGAAGGCGTGATCGTACGTTCCGGGCACGCGCACGCCGAAGTGACCTCGATCAACGGCCAGGGGGCACAGCTCGTGGAGCTGCTCGGCACGGATCGAATAGCGCGCTATGCCGGGCAGCCCATCGCGGCGGTCGCCGCGCCGACCCGGGCTGAGGCGCTCGCCGCCGCCGCGCGAGTCCAGGTGGAATACAGGCCGTTGCCCGCCGCCTTGTCGTTCGCCCCGGAGAAGGCGCCCGACGCCCCGGCCGTCCACCCCTCCAAGGACGGAAGGCGAAGTGCGCCGCGATCCAGCGAGGGCCCGCCCAGCCCGGCCCGCTGGCGCGGCAATCTGCGGGGTCCCTCCGGGCTCAGCAAGCGGCCCCGCACCGCGGTACGGCGTATCGAGCAAGCTCGGGAAAGAAACGACGAGCGATTGTTCTCTGCGACCTTCAGTACCGCCGTGCAGGCGCACACCGCCCTGGAGCCACACGCCTGCCTGGCCCGCTGGGACACGAGCGGCGACCTGCACCTTCATGTGTCCACGCAGGCGGTCGACAGGCTCGCCGGCCAGGTGGCCAAGCGGTGGAAACTGCGGCCTGAGCAGGTTCATCTGATGGCCGAGCACGTGGGCGGCGGTTTCGGCGCCAAAGTGAACCTGACCAGTGAGGTGGTCGCCGCGGTCGAGCTGGCCCGGCTGACCGGCGCGCCGGTACGGGTGGTGCTCGACCGGGCCGAAGAGCTCATCGACGGCGGCAGCCGCCCGGGCACCCGCACCGAGCTGGCCATGGTCGCCGATGCCGGGGGCGAGCTGGCGGCCTTGACCATGGACGTCTACGGCGACGGCGGAGTCGCGGTGGCGAACAACGCCGCCTCGCTGGCCCGCTACATCTACGGCAACGCACCCCGCCGGCTGCGGGACTTCGATGTCGTCACCAACCATCCGCCCGCCGCCCCGTTCCGTGGTCCGGGTCATCCGCCGATGCTGTGGGCGCTGGAACAGGCCGTTGACGAGATGGCCCACCGGCTGGGCACCGATCCCATCGAGCTGCGTCGCCGCTGGGACGGCAACCCCAAGCGCCAAGCCCTCTACGACTGGGCGGCGGAACTCACCGCCTGGCGCGATCGGCCCGCCACCGGCGACCAGCAAGGGAGACACCGCCGTGGTGTCGGCGTCGCCGTGGCCAACTACCTGTACTTCCTCGATCCCGGCACCAAGGTCGAGCTGACCGTTGAGCAGGGCGTCGTCGTGGCCCGTACCGCCACCCAGGACGTAGGCACCGGCAGCCGCTCGGTGATCAGCCAGGTCGTACGAGAAACCCTGGGCGTCGCGGCGGATCGGGTACGGGTGGAGATCGGCCGCACCGGAACGGTGCACGGTCCGGCAGCGGCCAGCAGCTGCTCGACGCCGTCGATCGGCCCCGCCGCCCACGACGCCGCCCACCGGTTGCACAAGGCGCTCAACGGCCGCTCCCTGGACGACGCGGACGGGCTGCGGGTGGTGGGCCGCCGCCCCCGGGATCGCTGGGGCTACGTCACACCCGTCCCGATCGGCGACTTCGCGATCGGACGCGGCTTCACCGGCGCCATCTACGTGACCGAGGTGGAGGTCGACACCCACCTTGGAAGCGTCCGCGTCACACGGGTGTCGTGCGGCATCGCCGCCGGTCGCGTCTATTCGCCCCGGCTGGCCCTCAGCCAATGCCACGGCGGCGTCATCCAGGGCATCGGATACGCCCTGTACGAGCAACGCCACACCGACCCGGCCACGGGCGTGGTGATGACCGACAGCCTGGCCGACTACCGCATCCCCGGCATCGCCGACACCCCGGAGATCACCGTGCACTTCCACCAGGACGGCTGGGACCACGTCAAAGGCCGCGGCACCGGCCTGGGCGAGGTGTCGACCATGGGCGTGGCCGCCTCGATCGGCAACGCCGTCCGCAACGCCACCGGCTGGCGCCCGCTCGACCTGCCGATCAGCCCCGACCGTCTCCTGCAAGGACTCGCCGAATGATCCCCGCCGGCCTCGACCAGACCCTGGAGGCCCTCCGCGCGGGCGCCCTGCCGCGCGCGGGCGGCACCGACCTCCTCGCCCGTCCGCACACCGCACGAACACACACCGCACAGGCAATCGCCGACCTGCGCGACGTGGCCGAACTGGCAGGGATCCACCACCTCCCCGACGGCTCAGCCCGGATCGGCGCCACGACCACGATCGCCCACCTCGCAGGCGATGAACGGCTGTCCACCACACACCCGGCGCTCGTCGCGGCCGCCCGGACCCTCGCCACCCCGCAGATCCGCGCGACCGCCACCGTCGGCGGGAACCTGCTGCAACGCAACCGCTGCCCCTACCTGCGCAACCCTGCCTTCACCTGCCATCAGACCGGCGGCGACGACTGCCCGGCCCGCACCGGCTGGCACTCGTGGGCAGTGGTCATCGACCACAGCGCCTGCATCGCGCCGCACCCCTCATCGCTGGCGGTCCCACTGCTCGCCTACGACGCCCGCGCCGAACTCCACCCAGGCGGCGCCATCCCGCTCACCGACCTATACGGAGACGGCACCGACCCCACCCGCGACCACCAGCTCACCAGCGAACAGCTCCTGACCGCCGTTCACATCCCGGCCCCACCCGAAGGTGAACGAGCCGTCCACCAACGCACCACCGCCCACGGCACCACAGACTGGCCACTGGTAGAAACCACCGCCCGCCTGCTCATCACCCGCGGCACCATCGAGTCCGCCGCCGTGGCAGTCGGCGGCATAGCACGCACACCGCAACGCCTCACCGCCGTCGAAACCGCCCTGATCGGCCAGCCCGCCACCACCGACACAGCCGACACCGCCGCCGCCCACGCAACCGCCGACTGCACTCCCCTCCCCCAGGCCCGCCACAAGACCCGGATCCTCCACCACACCGTCCTCGACACCCTCCACAAAGCCCTCGGCGATACGGCCTGAAGGTCGGGCGCATGGTTCGCCTAGCCTGGAGGTCGGGCGCATGGTTCGCCTAGGCGGAGCGGGACTCCGTGTCCAGCCTCTGGGCGATGTCAGCCCGCAGCGCTTTTTTGTCGATCTTCCCGACCTTGGTGGTGACGAGTTCGTCCACGACCACCAGCCGGTCGGGATATTTGAACCGCGCCGCGCCCGCGCGGTCCATGACTCCGTGCACATCTTTCAGGGTGACCTGATGCCCTGCCTCCGGCACGACGTAGAGGCACACTCGCTCGCCCAGTTCGGGATCGGGCATCGCGACCGCAGCGGCCAGGAAGACACCGGGGACCTGGTAGGCGAAGTTCTCCACCTCCTCCGCGGAGATGTTCTCCCCCGCCCGGTTGATCATGTCCTTGTCCCGGCCCTCGACGATCAGGTTGCCGTCGGAGGTCAACCGGACGATGTCCCCGGTGCGGTACCAGCCGTCCGGAGTGAACGCGCGGGCGTTGTGTTCTTCGGCCCGGTAGTAGCCGCGCGGGGTGTAGGGGCCACGCGTGATCAATACTCCGGGGGTGCCCTCTGGGAGCGGCCGGCCCTCGTCGTCGACGACGAGGATCTCGTCGCCGGGGCTCATCGGGCGGCCCTGCGTGGTGCAGATGACCTCTTCGGGGTCGTCGAGCCGGGTGTAGTTGAGCAGCCCTTCCGCCATCCCGAACACCTGCTGGAGGGTGCAGCCGAGCGTGGGACGGACCCGGCGGGCGACCTCGTCGGCCAGTCGCGCGCCGCCGACCTGGAGTACGCGCAGCGAACCGAGGTCGCGGTCGGGCTCGTCGTGGCGGTGGTCGAGCCAGCGTTGCGCGATGGCGGGAACGACCGCCGTGGCGGTCACCCGCTCCCGCTCGATCGCCGCGAACGCGGCATCGGGACGCGGCGTGCCCATGACGACCCGGCCGCCGCACAGCAGTGTGCCGAGGAGTCCAGGGCAGGCCAGCGGGAAATTGTGGCCCAGGGGCAGCGCCGCGTAGTAGACCGTGTCGGGCCCGAAGCCCGACACCTCGGCGCTACGTCTGGCGTTGTACAGATAGTCGTCGTGGGTGCGGGCGATGAGCTTGGGCAGCCCGGTGGTGCCGCCCGACAGCAGGAAGAGCGCAACCGACCGGCTGTCGGGGCGATGAGCATCCACTGCCGCCCGCGGCGCCGATCCCTCTGGCGGGGCGCACAGGGCGTGCAGGTCGACCGCCCCGGGGGCGGTCGGCTTTCCCAGCACCAGCAGGTGTTCCAGAGTCGGGTTGTCCTGCTGGACGGCGACGGCCATCGCCTGGTGGTCGAAGTCCCTGAGCACGTCCGGGACCGCGATCGCCACGGCCTCGGAGTGGTCGGCGAGGTAGGCGATCTCGTGCCTGCGGTGGCCGGGCAGCGCCATCACCGGGATCACTCCCAGGCGCAGGCAGGCCAGGGTGAGGACGGCGAACTCGATGGTATTGGGTAGTTGCAGCACGATCCGGTCGTCCACGGTCAGCCCGAGCTCGGCCAGCCGGATCGCCGCGGCATCGGCACGCTCGGCCAGGTCGCGGTAGGTCAGCCTGCGCCCGTCCTCGACCAGGGCCACCGAGTCCGGACGGGCGTCCGCGACGGCCAGCAGTTCGTCACCGATCGTCGTACCTCGCCAGTAACCCTTCTCGGCGTAGCGCCGGGCCTCGTCCTCCGGCCACGGGACGACGTCGTCGCGTGTGGGCCTAGGCATGGTCTTCCTCCTCGTGGCGAACGACGACGGCGTCCAGAGCGACGAGGCCGTCGGGGGTGAGCCGTAGCGGATTGATCTCGATCTCCGAGATGCCGGGGCTCGCCGCCAGAGCTCCGGACAGCGCCGACACCAGTTCGCCGAACTCCCGCCGGTCCAGGACGGGGCCGCCGCGCCAGCCGTTCAGCAGCGCACGGGCCGCGAGTTCGCCGGGCATGGCCGCGGCGTTCGCCGCCGTCACCGGTGCGAGCCGGATCGCGACGTCGGCGAGCGCCTCGGCGGCGGTGCCGCCGAGTCCGACGAGGACGACCGGGCCGAACACCGGGTCCCGGGTGGCGCCCACCATGAGATCGATACCGGCGGGCGCCATGGATTCGACGAGCACCCGGTCGGCGCCGATCGACTCCAGGGCGGTGTCGAGCTCGGCCGGAGTCCGTACTCCCAGCGAAACCCCGCCTGCCTCCGTCTTGTGCAGGATCCGATGGTCGAGCACCTTGACGGCCACTGGACCGCCGAGCTCGGCGAGAGCTCTGTGCGCCTCCTGCCGAGATCCGCACGCACGACGCTGCGGGGTGCGGACGCCCAGCGTTTCCAAAAACGTCTTGGCGGCGTGTTCGTCCAGCGGGCCGGACGGCACCGGGATGCCCACCACAGGTTTCGCCCCGCCCTGTCGCTCAGCGCGCGATCGCGCATCAGCCACCAGCGCACGCACGGCGTTGGCGGCAGCCGAGGGGCTGGTGACGGTCGGCACTCCGAGCTTGTGCAAGAGGGCCCGGGCTTCCCGCACCTCCTCGTCGAGACCGCCGATGGCGATGATCGCCGGGATCGCGGCGGGCAGACCCGCCTCCTGTGCGGCCGCGACCAGGTCCACGCTGTCGGGTTCGGTCAGCGCGTACACCGCCAGCAGGTCCACTTCGGGGTCTCCGGCGACGGTTTCCAGCAGGGTGGGAAAGGTCTCGCTGGGGCGGCCGGTGTCGACCGGGTTGCGTTGGAACGTCAGAGGCGGCAGCAGATCACCGAGGCCGGCCTGAGTGTCCGGCGCGAGTTCGGGGACGCGTACGCCGTCGGCGCCGACCCGATCCGCCAGAAGCAGACCGGGCCCCGCCTGAGCCGTGACGATGCCGAGCCCGGGGTCGGCCGCGGGGCGGAGCCGCACCCGCGACAGAGCCGTGAGCGCGTCGACGAGTTCGCGTTCGTCCTCGACCACGACGGCACCGGCATCCCGGACGACAGCGCGGGTGGTGCGCCAGGACGTGGCCAGAGCACCGGTGTGCGAGCGGGCGAAGTCACCGACGTCCGTACGGCCGACCACCAGCGCCGCCACCGGCTTCTCGGCCGACAGGCGGCGGAGCGCCTCCACCAGGCGGGGTCCGTCCGGAACGGTCTCCAGATGGAGCGCCACCCCCGTGGTCTCCGGGTCGCCTGCGAGGTGGTCGAGCACGTCGGCGGCCGTGACGTCCAGGCCAGCGCCGATCCCGACTCCGAGACTGATGCCGTTGCCGGCATTGGCGAGATCGAACGACAGGGCGTGGTTGACTCCGCCGCTGGCCGCGACGACGGCGATGCCGCCAGGCGGCACCAAGGCGGCGCCGGGTACGAAGCTCGCGGTCAGTCCCTGGCGAGGGACGAAGAAACCCGAGGTGTTGGGGCCGAGCAGCCGGATCCCGGTTTCCTCGACGACCTGGCGGAGCGCACGTTCGGCCTCCTCCCCCGCCGCGCCGATCTCGCTGAAGCCACCCGCGCAGATCAGCGCGGCTCGGCAGCCCGCCGCCGCGGCCTCGGCCAGCGCAGACGCACAGGCTGAAGCCGGGATGCAGAGCACGGCCAGGTCCAGGTCGGCACCGGTCTGCGCGCGGGCGTCGGCGACGGAGGCGAAGACGCCCGCCGCCGGGTCGGGGTTCCGGGAGTTGACCAGAACGCGCGTGCCGGGGAAGCCCGCCAGCGAGCGGGCCATGGCCGCACCGAGCTTGCCGCCCTGCTGCGAGGCACCGATCACGGCGACGCCGGAGGGGTTGAACAGGGGGGTGAGGTCGCCGTTCACGGGCTCTGCCTTTCAGCCGGTGAGCCGACGAGGTCGGCCCGCCCGGACAACAGCAGGGTCTCGGCGCGGTCGTCGTCCAGGGGATCCTCCACGATCAGAGTTGGGACGCCGTGCCCCAATCGGGCCTGCTCAGCGAGCAGTACACGGGTGAGTGACGTTCCGCCGTGCACGGCGACGAGCGGCGGCGGGCCGGCCTTCACCGCAGCGGAAAGGTAGGCGAAGGTCTCAGCCAGATCGGATTCGGCCTCCGGCGCGGCGATTCGCAGGCCGTGGAGCGCCTGCGCTGTGGCGTCGCGAAGCGGTGCCCGCAGGCCGTGGTGCGCCTCCGTTTTGGCGTCGCGAAGCGGTACCCGCGTGCCGTCCTGCACGGCCGCGACGATGCCATCCTGAGTCTCCTCGGCCGTCACGCGGCGCCCGGTGAATTCGTACGGGCCGGCCTTCAGTGACGAGTCCAGCGGCGCGGCACCGTGGTGCTCCCGCCAGGCCCTCTCGACGTCAGCGACGAACTCGGGATCGCGGCGAGCCAGCCTGGCCTTTCCGATGCTGCGCGACAGGAAGTGGAACGCGAACTGAAGAGGGTCGAAGGCATCGTGGTACCGGCCGAAGTGCTCCCACCAGGCCAAGCTGGGCCGGGCCGAGTTCTGGATCTTCTCCACCGGCGGCATGCGCGCGGCCTCATAGGCCGTCAGGGCCGCTTCCAGATCACGGGGGTGCTCGGTGAGGCTGCCGGCCAGCGCGACGGCGTCCTCCATCGCCATCTTCGTGCCCGAGCCCACCGAGAAGTGAGCGGTGTGGACGGCGTCGCCGAGGAGCACGACGTTTCCCGAATGCCAGCGATGCGCCCGGCGGGTGCGGAAGTTGGCCCAGCGGGAGTTGTTCACCAGCAGCCGACGGCCGTCGATCTGCTCGGCGAACAGGTCTTCCAGGTAGCGCCTGCTCTTCTCGTCGCTGGGGCCGGGCGGGCCGCCGGCGTCGAACTCGTCCAAGCCTGCCGCACGCCAGGTCCGCTCGTCGGTCTCCACGATGAAGGTGCTGACGTCGGCGCTGATCGGATATCCGTGAACGGCGAACACGCCGTGCGGGCCGCGCTGGTGAACGAAGGTGAGCCCGTCGAACATGTAGTCCGTGCCGAACCAGATGAACTTGGCCTTCGCCACATCGACCTGGGGCCGCAGAGTATGGGCCAGGCTCTCGCGGAAGCGCGAGTTGGCCCCGTCCGCCGCCACGATCAGGTCATAGCCGGACAGCTCCTCAGCGCCGGCGATCTCGGTTCCGAAGCGCAGATCGACACCGACTTCGGAAGCCCGGGCCCGCATGAGCGTCAGCAGGGTGCGACGGTGGATGGCCGCCATGCCGTTGCCGCCGCAGGTGATCCGTTCACCCTTCAAGCGCACCTCGATGGGGTCCCAGTGCCGCCCATGGCCGGCCAGGGCCTCTCGGAGCACCGGATCGGCCTGGTGGAGGTTGGCAAGGGTCGCGTCGGAGAACACCACGCCGAAGCCGAACACGTCGTCCGGGCGATTGCGCTCGAAGACCGTGATCTCCACCGACGGGAGGGCCTGCTTGATCAGCGTGGCGAAGAAGAGCCCGCCGGGCCCGCCTCCCACGCACGCGATCCTGGAAACCATGGGCTGAACCATGGGCTGTCAGCCTCCTGTCGAGAGTCCCCGCATGTCAGGGGCGGGTTCAAGCAGAACGCATTATGTGTCAATATTCAGACGTGCGTCAATCACATGACACGAATGAGTCGACCGCACCGACGGCGGCCGAGGGGCCGCCACCGCCCTATCCCATGACCGGACATCGGTCATGGGATAGTCAGGCGGAGGCAGCGATTGGAGGAGCCCGACGGTGAAGCCCCGGTCCATCGTCTTCGACCTCTTCGGCGACTATGTGCGGTATCGAGGCGGATCCGCCCGGCTGCGCACGCTCAGCACGCTGATGGGGTGCTTCGACGTCGGGGAGAGCACCGTGCGCGTGGTGTTGTCCAGGCTGCGCAAGGAAGGCTGGTTCGACGCGCGGCGGGACGGTCGCGAAAGCGTCTATTCGCTGAACCCCCGCAGCCTGCGCCTGCTCGATGAGGGCCGCGCGCGGATCTTCGACCGGGTGCGGAACGACTGGGACCGCACCTGGCACATGGTGATCTACTCGGTGCCCGAGACCGACCGTGCCGTCCGCGAGCGCATCCGCAAGGAACTGGCCTGGCTGGGATACGGCCCGCTGGCACCCTCGACCTACATCTGCCCCCATGACCGCGTCCAGCAGGTGCTCGAAAAGTTCGCCGACGACCCTGTCGTCCAGTTGGACACCCTGCGCTGCCAGTCGCGCGGCCTGCCGGTGGACCGGGACATGGCCGCCCGATGCTGGGACCTCGATCAGCTGAACGAGGACTACCGCCAACTCCTGCGCACCTACCGCGTACGGCTGCCGTCGTACCGAGCCGGACACCTGAGCCCTCGCGAAGCACTCATCGAGCGCATGCGTCTCACCAGCGACTATCGCAGGTTCCCCTTCCGCGACCCGGACCTGCCCCTCGAACTGCTTCCAGGCGGATGGGTCGGCCGGGAGACGCACGAGATGTTCCTAGAGGCACACGACCTGCTCGGCCCGCCCGCAGAAACCTTCTACGACGAGGTCGCAGGCCTGTCCACGCCGGCGGCATAACCCCGGCCTCCCGGCCCCTTCCGGCGGCGTGACCCCGGCCTCTCGGGGGCCTTCGGGCAGCAAGCCCCTTTCCCGTTCCAGCGGTCATTGACCCGTGCCGGCCCCACGCGCGACACATGTGTGCAGAAATTTCGACGGTCGGCGCAGTATTGACACAAGAGGGCCTTGGACCCACTATGAGCAGCATCACAGCGGGACATGCCACCAGGAAGGGGGCCAGAAGCAATGACCGTCACACATGGATCCCCGGTGACCATCGTCGCGACCGATGCCGAGGACCAGCCGACCAGGACACCCGAACTCGAAGCGTTGTACCGGGGTTTCGAGTCCGAGCTGCTCGTGCCGCTCTGGACCGAGATCGGCGGCCTCATGCCACCGTCTCCACGGTCGAAAGCGGTGCCGCACCTGTGGCGCTGGAGCAATCTGCTGCCCCTCGCCGCCCAGGCCGGGGAGATCGTCCCGGTCGGCCGCGGCGGGGAGCGGCGAGCGATCGCGCTCGCCAATCCGGGCCTGGGCGGGCGGCCGTTCGCCACCCCGACCCTCTGGGCCGCGATCCAGTACCTCAACCCCGGCGAGGACGCCCCGGTCCACCGGCACACCCAGAACGCGTTCCGGTTCGTGGTGGAGGGCGAGGGCGTGTGGACGGTGGTGGACGGCGACCCCGTCGCCATGCGGCGCGGCGACTTCCTGCCGCAGGCCGGATGGCATTGGCACGGCCATCACAACGTCACCGACCACCCGATGGCGTGGATCGACGGGCTCGACATCCCCTTCCAGTACTTCGCGGACTCCACGTTCTTCGAGTTCGGCCCGGACGAGGTCGAGACGCGTGAGGCACCCGAGCGGTCGCGCTCTGAGCGGCTGTGGGGCCACCCCGGCCTGCGTCCGCTCACTCACCTGGAGCCCACCCCTGCGACACCGCTGCTGGCCTATCGCTGGGAGCACACCGACCGGGCTCTGGCCGAACAGCTCGCTCTGGAAGCCGAGGGCCACAGGGCCACCGTCGAAACCGGGCACGCCGCCGTCCGGTACACCAATCCCACGACCGGCGGCGACGTCCTGCCCACCTTGCGCACCGAGTTCCATCGGCTCGCGCCCGGTGCCGAGACCGCGGCGGTCCGGGAGGTCGGGTCCTCGGTGTTCCAGATCTTCGAGGGCACCGGCCAGGTCACCGTCGGCGACCTCAGCTGGAGCGTCGAGCGCGGCGACCTGTTCGTCGTCCCGTCCTGGCAGCCGTTGTCCCTGGTCACCGAACACGGCCTGGACCTGTTCCGGTTCAGCGACACCCCCATCTTCGAACGACTGCACCAGCACCGCGTCCAGCACGACACCACTCAGGAGATCTCGCAGTGAAGCTCGCGACCGTCCGCACCGGCCAAGGCACCCGCGCCGCCCGCCTCGACGACGGCGGATACACCCTGCTGGACGCGTCCGATGTCGGCGCGATGCTGGCCCGCGACGGCTGGGCAGAGGCCGTGGCGTCCGCTCGCGGTGAGGCGGTGCGCCCGGAGGAGGCGCACCTCGCACCGGTGGTGACACAGCCGGGGAAAGTGCTGTGCACCGGGCTCAACTACCGCAACCACATCCTGGAGATGGGGCGCGAGCTGCCCGAGTATCCGACCCTGTTCGCCAAGTTCGCCGACGCTCTCATCGGCCCGCGCGACACGATCGCGCTCGCGCCCGAGTCGTCCGCCATCGACTGGGAGGCCGAGCTGACCGTGGTGATCGGCCGCACCGTCCGCCGCGCCACCGAGGCCCAGGCCGAGGCGGCGATCGCCGGATTCACGATCATGAACGACGTGACCATGCGGGACTGGCAGTTCCGCACCAAGGACTGGCTCCAGGGCAAAACGTTCGAAGGCACCACGCCGCTCGGCCCCGTCCTGGTCACGCCGGACGAGCTGCCCGGCGGAGTCCGGCCCGCGCTGGCCCTGTCGTGCCGCGTGAACGGCGAGGTGGTGCAGAAGGCCGACACCTCCGACCTGGTGTTCGACCCGGTCGACCTGGTCCGCTACGCCTCGACGGTCGTCACCCTGCGCCCCGGGGACATCATCGCGACCGGCACGCCCGGCGGTGTCGGCCACGCCCGCAAGCCACCCCGCTATCTGGGCGACGGCGACGTGGTCACCACCGAGATCGAGGGCATCGGCCGCCTGGAGAACACCGCGAGGCCGGCATGAGCACCCGCACGTGGAGGGACCAGAACGCCCGCGCGTGGAGCGACCAGAACACCCGCGCGTGGATGGACCAGAGCACCGCGCTGTTCCTGTCCACCGTGCAGCGGCTCACCGACGCCGACCTGGACGCGGCCTCGGCGCTGCCGGGCTGGACGCGACGGCATGTCATCGGCCATGTCGCCGCGAACGCCGAAGCGCTGCGGCGCTTGCTGAGCTGGGCCGCGACAGGGGTCGAGACCCGCATGTACTCCAGACCCGGCCAGCGTGCGCAGGAGATCGAGGAGGCGGCCCTGCTGCCCGCCGACGACCTGCGCGCCTTCGTCGACCGGTCGGCACGGGCGCTGGCTGCGGACATGGACGCTCTGCCCAAGGCGGCCTGGCGCAACCTCGTCGTCACCGCCCAGGGCCGCACCGTACCCGCCGAAGAGATCCCATGGATGCGGACCAGGGAGGTCGCGGTTCACGCCGTGGACCTCGGCCACGGCATCGGCTTCGCCGACCTGCCCGATGACCTCAACTCCGCGATCGCCACCGACGCCACCGCCAAGCATGCCGGCAAGGGGCACGCCGCCGAGCTGGCGGCCTGGCTCACCGGCCGTTCCGTTCAGGCGCCCGAGCTGGGTCCCTGGCTCTGAACTCCGCCAGTGTGATGTGGGGCACATCGCGGCCCAGTCTGGCTGAGCATCCGTAAACAGTCAAGAGTTGTACATCGTCCCGATAAAAAATTGTCGATCTACGGCGAGTGATTCGCAGAGCAGGCTGCGGCTGGCTGGTCCTTGACCACCAAGAACAGCTGAAACAGTTTGGATACAAAGTCTTGACGTATCGCATGGACTTTGTAGATTCTGTGCCCACCCCGTCAGCGCATCGCGCCGCCGTCCGTCCTTTCTGAGGAGTCGCCATGGGCGTTCTCTCCGTTGTTCTCCGATCGCGTGTCCTCCGATCGCGCCGGACCATGACGGTCCCGGTGCTGGCGCTGGGCGCACTCGCGTTGTCAGCCTGTTCGGGGTCGAGCCTGGGTCAGTCCGGTGGGGGCGGATCCGACGGCGAGATCAAGGTCGGGCTGCTGGTGCCGCTGTCCGGGGTCTACGCACCGCTCGGCCAGGACATGCGCAACGGCTTCCAGCACTACCTCGACCAGCATGAAGGCAAGCTCGGCGGCCGTAAGGTGAAGGTGGTCACGGCCGACGAGGGTGAGGGGCCGCAGACCGGCGTGCCGACCGCGCAGAAGCTGGTGACACAGGATCAGTCGGCCGTGGTGGTCGGGGTGGTCAACTCCGCGACCGCACTCGGGCTCCGCGACTTCTTCACCGAGTCCAAGAAGCCCCTGGTCATCGCCAACGCCGGAGCCGACGCGATCACGGGCGCCAACAAGTCCGAGTACATCTGGCGCACCAGCTTCGCCAACGGAAAGGTCGGGGCGCCCCTGGGGCCCGCAGTCGCCAAGGAGGTCGACGGCAGCGTCTACCTCATCGCCGCCGACTATGCCGCAGGCCGGGAGCAGGTCAGCGGATTCCGCAAGACCTTTGAGGCCGCCGGCGGAAAAGTCGCCGGCGAGAAGTACACCCCGTTCGGCAAGACCCAGGATTTCCAGCCGTACCTGTCGGGGATCCGCGGCTCCGGCGCCAAGGCGGTCTACAGCTTCTACGCCGGCGCTGAGGCGGTGAGCTTCGTCAAGCAGTACAAGCAGTTCGGGCTCGCCGGCAAGACGCAGCTGTACGGGGCCGGCTTCCTGACCGAAGGTGGCGTGCTGGACGCCCAGGGCCAGGCCGCAGTCGGAGTGAAGACCTCCCTTCACTACTCCACCGAAATCGACACCCCGCGCAACAAGCAGTTCGTCGCCGACTACCGCAAGGCGTTCCAGAAGGCGCCGACGGTCTACGCGGTGCAGGCCTACGACTCGGCCGCCGTTCTGGACAAGGCACTGGCCAACGCGAAGAACGCCGACGGCGCCGAACTGATCAAGGCCTTCGCCGGGGTCGGGACGATCGACAGCCCGCGCGGCCAGTGGTCCTTCGACGCCAATCACGACGCGCAGCAGAAGTACTACCTGCGTGAGGTCCGTTCCAGCGGCGGAACGACCGTCAACGCGGTCGTCCGCGAACTGGGCTGAGGGCGCCGCCGTGGACACCTACCTTGTGAGCGTCCTCAACGGGCTGGCCATGGGCTCGTTGCTGTTCGCCATCGCGCTGGGCCTGTCGCTGGTGTTCGGCATGATGGACGTGCTCAACCTGGCACACGGTGCGGTATATCTGGCCGGCGCGTACGTGGCGGTGGCCGTGGTCGGGGACGACGCCGGAATGGCGGCCTTCGTCCTAGCGGTCCTGGTCGCCGCCGCGATCGGGGCCGTCCTCGGCGGCGCCTTGGCCGGGCTGACACGAGCCACCCCGCATCATCTCGACCAGGCACTGCTGACCCTCGGCATCGCCCTGGTGATCGCCGAACTGCTCGCACTCGGCTTCGGCAACGACGTGCATTCGGTCGCCGCGCCCGCGCCCGTCGAGGGCGGCGTCACGGTGGTCGGCGAGACCTATCCGGTCTACCGGCTGCTGGTGATCGGATTCGGGATCGTGCTGGCGGTCGCGGTCTACTTCCTGGTCGAACGCAGCAGGCTCGGCTCGGTGATCCGGGCGACCGTCGCCGATCGCGCCATGGTCGCGGCCCTCGGCGTCAACACCGGCCGGGTGCTGATCGGCGTCTTCGCCGCAGGAGCCGCGCTGGCCGCGGTGGCCGGCGTGCTGGCCGGGCCGATCCTGGGCGCCCAGCCCGGCCTCGACGAGAAGGTGCTGCTGCTGGCGCTGGTCGTGGTGGTGATCGGCGGCCTGGGGTCGGTGCGCGGCGCACTCCTGGGCGCCCTCCTGATCGGGCAAGTGCAGGCGCTGGGCACCGCACTGCTGCCCGAGTACGCCTCATTCCTGATCTTCGCTGCGATGGCCGTGGTGCTGCTGCTACGGCCATCCGGCCTGCTTCCCGACCGGACGGCGGTGCATGCATGACAGCGGCTTCAGAGGTTCGATCCTCATATGAGCGGCAGGACGACGACGTCGCCGGGAGCCCGGCACGACGCCGGCGTCCGCGCGGTCCGCTGGTCGCCCTCCCGGTCATCGTCCTGCTGGTGGCGGCGCCTCTGGTACTCGGCCCGTACCCGGTGACGACGATGACGCGGATCCTCGCCTTCGCGGTCCTGGTTCTCAGCGTCGATCTGCTGACCGGAATCACGGGCCTGCCCACGCTGGGACAGGCGGCCTACTTCGGGGTCGGTGGCTACACCGCCGTCCTCGTCGGCCTGCACGTGACCTCCGACGCGGCACTCCAGGTGGTGGCCGCTCTGGTGGCAGGTCTGATCGCGGCCGCCGTGACCGGCTGGGTCGCGGTGCGGGCCCGCGGCATCGTCTTCCTGATGCTGACGCTCGCGATCGGCGAGTCGGTCCACCAGGTGGCCGACACGTGGAACGCGGTGGGCGCGAGCAACGGGCTGAGCGGGATGCCGCCGATCAGCCTGTTCGGGGGCCCGCCGATCATCGCCGCCGGCTTCGTGTACTGGTGGGTTCTGGCGCTGGCGCTCGTCGTGTTCGCCGCGGTGGCCCTGGTCGTCCGATCTCCCTATGGCCGCACCCTTCGTGGCATCCGGGACAACGAGGCCCGGATGCGCGCCCTGGGCTACCGCCCGGCGCTCGCCAGATTCGGGGTGTTCTGCCTGGCAGGCGGGGTCGCCGGAGTCGGCGGCGCGCTGTGGGTGGCGCAGGCCCGCTTCATCTCGCCCGGAGATCTCGGCTTCGAGGTCGCGGCGCTTGCTCTGCTGAGCGTCGTCATCGGCGGCAGGGGCAGCCTGTGGGGTCCGTGCTTGGGTGCGGCCGTGGTGCTGCTCGTCCGCGACAACCTGTCGTCCTCCATCGGCGGGCACGGCCCGCTGGTGCTGGGTTGCCTGTTCGTCGCCGTCGTCTTCCTGATCCCACGGGGTTTGGCCGGGCTGGCCGGAGCCCGCCGGAAGGAGAGCGCGTCGTGACCCCCTTGTTGGAGCTCAAAGGTCTCACCCGTTCCTACGGTTCCCTGACGGCCGTCGACGGCGTCGACCTGAACGTCCTGCCCGGAGAACGGCACGCGCTGATCGGCCCGAACGGCGCAGGCAAGTCCACGCTGTTCGCGACTGTGGCCGGAACGATGCGCGCCACCAGTGGGCAGGTGATGTTCTCAGGTGCCGATGTCACCTCCCTGCCCGAGTCCGAACGAGCCCGCCGCGGCATGCTGCGCACCTACCAGCACTCCAGCCTGTTCCTGAACTGCACTGTGCTGGACAACGTCGCGCTCGCGGTCCAGCGCGTTCACAAAGTGGCACACCGCTTCGACCGGGCCGCGTGGCGTTTCCGGCAAGCAGAGGCCGAAGCGCACAGCCATCTCGAATCGGTGGGGCTGGACGACCGCGCCGGCACCAAGGCGGCCGCGCTGTCTCACGGAGAGCGCAGGCAGCTCGAGGTCGCGATGGTCCTCGCCGCACAGCCCAGCCTGGTCATGTTCGACGAGCCCACGGCCGGGATGTCGGCGGCCGAAACGGAACGGTTCGTCGAGCTGATGCAGCGGCTGCCCGACAGCTTGACCTTGCTCATCGTCGAGCACGACCTGGACGTGGTGTTCCGGCTCGCCGGCCGGGTCACCGTGCTGCATCTGGGCCGGGTCCTGGCCTCGGGACCGCCGGAGCGCATCCAGGCCGACGAAAAGGTGCAGCAGGCCTACCTCGGCGCCGCGCGCACCGAAGACCTGTTCATCGAAGCCGGAGGCAGCTGATGACGAATTCTCTGGCGGTGCGTGGCCTGAAGGCGGGCTACGAGGGGACCACGGTGCTCGATGGCGTCGATTTCACCGTGCCCACAGGCACCGTGGTCGCCCTTCTCGGCCGTAACGGTGTCGGGAAGAGCACCTTCATGCACACCGTGATGGGCATGCTGAAGCCCTACTCCGGCAGCGTCCTGGTAGATGACCATGAGTTGGCGGGGGCGCCCGCGCACATCGTCGCCCGGCACGGGGTCGCGATCGTTCCGCAGGGCCGCCGTGTCTTCGCCCCCCTCACGGTGGAGGAGAACCTGCACATCGCCGCCGGTCCTAGGCGCGGCAACGAACCCGGTCGTTGGACGGTGGCACGGATCTATGAACTCATGCCACGTCTGGCCGAACGCAGAAACAACCGCGGCGACCAACTCTCCGGAGGTGAGCAGCAGATGCTCGCCATCGGGCGAGCGCTGTTGAGAAACCCGCGCCTGCTGCTGCTCGACGAACCATCGGACGGGCTCGCACCAGCGGTGATCGATCAGGTCGCGGACGTGCTGGAAGGACTGCGCGGCGAGGGCATCGCCGCCGTGCTGGTCGAACAGGATCTGCATCTGGCCTTCCGGTTGGCCGACGAGGTGGCCGTGATGCAGAAGGGACGGATCGTTCACCGCAGCTCGACTCAGGACTTCCGCACCGACCGCAACCGAGCCCACGCTCTTCTCGGCGTGGGCTGACCGGCTCACGGCACCCCCCGGCTCCCGGGGGCACAGGCCTGATGGCCCGTTTGCCCCTTGTAACCTGGGCGTTGGCCGATTCGGGCCCTGTATATCGGAGGAGTAGCCCGCCGACTGTGTCTCACGATGAAGAGGGCACCCGCGTCCCATCCATGAGTCGCCGTCAGCGAACGGGCGGGGGAAGCGCCAAGGCCTTGCTGTTGACGGTGTTCGGCGAGTACGTGCTACCGCGTGGCGAGCCGGTGTGGACCTCGGCGCTGCTGCACATCCTGGCCGGGCTGGAGATCGAGGAAAAGTCAGCCCGCCAGGCCCTGAACCGGCTGGCCGCCGATGATTGGATCATGTCCGAACGTGCGGGGCGCCGGGTGCGCTGGGCGTTGACCGAGCACGGCCGCGCCATGCTGACCGAGGGCGCCGAGCGGATCTACTCCTTCGGCCGGGACCGCGAGTCCTGGGACGGGCGCTGGCTGGTGCTCCTGGCCAGCGTCCCCGAGTCCAAACGCGACCTGCGCCATCAGTTGCGCAATGGACTGACCTGGGCGGGAATGGGCAGCCCGGCGCCAGGGGTGTGGATCAGCCCCCATGTCTCGCGGGAGCCCGAAGCCAAGCAGGTGGTGGAGAACCTGGGGCTGGACGCGGAAGTACTGTCCTTCTGCGGGCCTTTCGGCGGAATCGGCTCGGAGTCCGACATGGTCGAACAGGCATGGCATCTGGGGGAACTGGCCACCGCGTACGAGGATTTCGTCCGCGAGTTCGCCGGGATGCAGCCTGCTCCCGGTGACCAGGTGCTGCTCGCTCAGACCCGCCTCGTCCACATGTGGCGGCGGTTCCCCCGGCTGGATCCACAACTGCCCCTGGTGCTCCTCCCCCCGCATTGGATCGGCGTGCGGGCCGCGAACGTCTTCAAGGATCTGCGCCGGCAGTGGCACGACGCCGCCCAGGCACGCTGGACGGCGTTGACCGCTGACGAGTGAACGATCTAGCTGACGAGTGAACGACCTGGATCAGGCCAGCCCGCTGAGGAAATCCGGGTGCCCTTGCACTGCAGTGCGCCGCAGGTAGTGGTGGAGCGCACGGAGGCCTCCCAGTTCCTCCCCGCCCCCGGCGCGCCCGGGCCCACCGTGCACCAGCTGCGGCATCGCCACCCCGTGGCCGGTCGACTCGCCGGCGTCGTCTCGGTTCAGGACGAGCAGACGGCCGTGCCACGGTGCCAGGGCCGCCACCAGGGCACGTGCGCCATCGGGGTCGGCGGTGACGATCGAGCCTGCGAGGCTGCCTCCGCCCCTTGCCGCGGCGGCAGCGGCGGCCTCCAGATCGTCGTAGGGAAGCAGGGTACTGACCGGCCCGAACGCCTCGACTTCATGTGGAGAGGGCGCCTCAAGGTCGTCGCAGCGCAGCAGGATCGGCGAGAGGAAGGCGCCACGTTCGGGGTCGGCGCCGACGGTGTCGACCCGGGCGGGATCACCGAAAAGGATCTTGCCGTCCGCGGTCAGCCGCATGACCGCCTCGCGTACCTCGTCACGCTGGGCCAGGCTGACGACGGGCCCCATGCTGACGTCGGCGTGTCCGGGATGGCCGATGACGACCCGGCCGAGCCTTTCGACGACCGCCTCGGTGACGGCGTCGGCCAGCGCGGCCGGTACGAAGGCACGGCGGATCGCGGTGCACTTCTGCCCGGCCTTGACGGTCATCTCGGTGATGAGCTGGTCGGCGAAGAGGGCGAACTCCGGATCGCCCGGCGTGACGTCGGGGCCGAGGATGGAGCAGTTGAGGGAGTCGGCCTCGGCGTTGAACGGCACGGCCCGGCCTGCGACCACCGGATGAGTGCGAAGGACGAGGGCGGTGGCCGCCGAGCCGGTGAACGAGAGCGTGTCCTGCGGCGAGAGGGCGTCCAGCAGACCGGCGGGACCGGCGCACAACAACGACAAGGCTCCCTCAGGCAGCAGCCCGGACTCGGCGATGCGGCGGACCACGAGTTCGGTGAGGTAGGCGGTCTGGCCTGCGGCCTTGACCACCGAGGGCATCCCGGCGAGAAAAGCGGGCGCGAACTTCTCCAGCATCCCCCAGACGGGAAAGTTGTAGGCGTTGATCTGCACGGCGGCCCCTAGCCGCGGGACGAGGATGTGGCGTCCCGCGAAGGTGCCGCCCCTGCCGAGAGGCTCGGTCTCACCATCGGGCAGGACGGTGGCGTCGGGGAGTTCGCGGGCGGCCTTGCCGGCGTAGACGGCCAGAGTGGCGATTCCGCCGTCCACGTCAACGGCGGTGTCGCGGCGGGTGGCGCCGGTACGGGTGCTGAGTTCGGCGAACTCGTCCAGGTGGTTCCGCAGGTGCTTGCTCAGGTCTTTGAGGATGGCCGCGCGCTGGGTGAAGGTCAGGGCCCGCAGGGCCGGCCCTCCCTTCCGGCGGGCATGATCGAGCATCGCAGCCGGGTCCGGGCCGGTGGAGGGAAGCAGGGCGACGGCCTCGCCGGTGGCGGCGTCCAGCAGCGGCTTGGCCGGGCCGTCGCCGTCCTGCCACGTGTCGTGGGTGTAGCTCTGCAGTACGGGCGTCATCGGTTTCTCCGCTCGAGGAAGGCCGTCATACGGGCGTGCTTGTCGTCGCCGTCGAACAGCAGGGCCTGCGCGGCGAGGTCGAACGTGGTGGTGGACGGGCGTGAGCTGCGCAGGGCGAGTTTGGTCAGCTCCAGCGCCCGCCAGGAACGCTTGGCGATGGCGGTCGCGAGGGTCCGGCCGCGTTCGGCCAGTTCCTCGGCGGATCCGGCGACCTCGTCGACCAGGCCGGTGGCGAGGGCCTCGGCGGCATCCAGGCGCTCTCCCGCGAAGAGCATGCGGCGGGCGGTGGCGAGCCCGGCCAACTGCGGAAGGCGCCAGTTCGCGCCGGCGCCCGCGATGATGCCGAGGGACAGTTCTGGCTGGGCGAACACGGCATTCTGGGTGGCGATGCGGAAGTCGCAGGCCAGGGCCAGTTCGCAGCCGCCGCCGAGGGCCGGTCCGTCGATCAAGGCGATGGTCGGCCAGCGATGGGCCTCCAGCCGTTCGAACAGGCCGGCGTTGATGGCCAGCAGGGCGGCGTTGGCGTCACGGTCGCGCAGTTCGGCGATGTCGGCGCCGGCGGCGAAGACTCCGGGGGTGGTGGAGTGCACGATCAGGACGCACGGTCGCATTCGCGCCTCGGTCAGCACCGCATCCGCTTCGTCGACCATCGCCTGGTCGAGGGCGTTGTGCTTGGAGGGCCGATCGAGGCCCAGCCACCAGATGTGCTCGTCCCGGCGTACATGGATCAGCGGCATGTGAGCGTCCCCTTCAGCCGATGCGGCGCAGGCCGGTCTGATAGCGCCGGGCGAGTTCCTGGTAGAGACCGACGGCTTCGGAGACCCAAGCGCGGAGTTCGGACGGCGCGGGCCGGGTCTTGGCCGGCACGCCGAGGGCGATGTGGGCCTCGGGTACGGAGCCGTCCTCAGGGACCAGCGCCGCCGCTCCGACGGCTCCCCCGGATGCGATGACGGCTCGGTTGAGCACGATCGAACCCGAGCCGATGAGGCAGCCGTCGCCGACCACGCAGCCCTCCAGGTGGGCGTTGTGCCCGATGACGGAGCGGTCGCCGACGAGCGTCGGCCATTGCTCGGTGGTGTGCAGGACGGTGCCGTCCTGGACGGAGGTCGCCTCGCCGATCCGGATGCGTCCGTAGTCACCGCGCAGGACCGCGCCCGGCCACACCGAGGACCGGGCCCCGATCTCGACCGAGCCGATGACGGTCGCGTCGGGGTGGACGAAGGCCTCGGGGTGGATCTGCGGGGTCAGATCGTCGAGCGCGTAGATCGGCATCAGCTCGCCTGATGGGTGGCGACGAGTTCGGTGTCGACGCCGAGCGGACCGATCCCTCCCGCGCCGCCCGCCATGCCGAGCGGGGCGTCGCGGCCGGGCAGCGGCTCGGCGAAGAAGCGGGCGTTGTCGGCGACGAAGTCGTTCTGGTCCGCCGGTACGCGGCGGTCCTGGCTGATCGCCGACACCGGGCAGGCCGGTTCGCAGGCGCCGCAGTCGATGCACTCGGCGGGGTTGATGTAGAGCTTCCGCTCCCCTTCGTAGATGCAGTCGACGGGGCATTCCTCGATGCAGGAACGATCCATCACGTCGATGCACGACGCGGCGATGACGTACGGCATGGTGTTCTCCTCCTGGTCGTCCGGACCGGGAACAGGTGGACGACGGTCAAGCCGGGGTGGGCACGGCGTCCGTGGAATGGCCGGGGAACAGCTGTTCTCCGGGGTTGATCAGAACGGCGGCGTTGTTCACGGCGGTGGCCGCTTCGCCGAAACCGACCGAGATCAGCCGCACCTTGCCGGGGTAGTCGGTGATGTCCCCCGCCGCGAACACACCGGGGACGTTGGTCGACATCGTGGTGCCGACCGGCAGGTACCGGTTTCCCGTGACCTCGATCCCCCACTGGCGGATGGGCCCGAGGTTGGCGGTGAAGCCGAGCGCGGCGATGACCGCCTGCGCGGGATGGACGGCGACGCCGTCGACGCCGGTGATCTCCACGTGCTCGACCCGCTCGCCGCCGTGCACCGCCGTCACCTGGGCCTCGGTGACCACCTCCACCGTGGAGGCCATGAGCTGGGCGACGCTGTGCGCGTGCGCCCGGAACGCAGTGCGGCGGTGGACCAGCATGACCGACCTGGCGATCGGCTCAAGGCTGAGCGCCCAGTCGCAGGCGCTGTCCCCGCCACCGACGACCACCACGTCCTGCCCTGCGTGTGCCTCGAGAGAGGGGACGAAGTAGGACAGGCCGCGGCCGAGCCAGTCGTCTCCGGCAGGGAGCGGGCGTGGGGTGAAGGTGCCGATGCCGCCACTGATGATCACTGCGCGGCAGCGGATCCGGGTGCCCGAAGCGGTGGTCACGATGATCGTTCCATCGGCGTCCCGTACGAGCGACTGGGCCCGCTCTCCGAGGACGAAGGTCGGGTCGAACCGGCGGGCCTGCTCCAGCAGCCCGGCGACCAGATCGCGTCCCTTGACCTGGGGAAAACCGGCGATGTCGTAGATCGGCTTCTCCGGGTACATCGCCGTCACCTGGCCGCCGGCCTCGGGAAGGGAGTCGATGACGGCGGTGGACAGGCCCCTGAAGCCAGCGTAGTAGGCGGCGTACAGGCCGACGGGGCCTGCGCCGATGACGAGCAGATCGCGTTCTACGTCGTTCGTGACGGCACTGCTCGTGACGGCACCGCTCATGACGGCACCGCCTCCTTGCGGGGGGCCGCGAGCAGTCCGGTGGCCTGGGCGCGCAGATCCACCCGGCGGATCTTGCCCGTCGCCGTGGTGGGCAAGGCGTCCACGAACACCACCCGCCGGGGTCGCTTGACCGAGGACAGTCCGGCCCGGCAGAACTCGATCAGCTCGTCCTCGTCGACGGTGACCCCGTCGGCGGTGATGACGTAGGCGACTGGCTTCTCCAGTCCGTCACCATCGTTGGCGCCGACCACCACGGCCTGCTCGACGGCCGGGTGCGCCAGCAGCCTCGACTCGACCTCGGCGGGCGAGACCCAGATGCCGCTGGCCTTGAGCATGTCGCCCGTGCGGCCCAGGCAGGTGTAGTAGCCGTCGGCGTCCCGCACGTACGTGTCACCGGTGCACAGCCACTCGCCCTGGAACACCTGCTGGGACGCCGCGTAACGGGACCAGTAGCCGGTCGCCGTGGACTCCCCCCGCACATACAGGGTTCCCGGCGTCCCCAGGGCAACCTCGCTACCGGCCTCATCCAGGATGCGCAGCTCGTAGCCCGGCACCGGTACGCCGGTCGTACCCGGCCGGACGCTGCCTTCCTGGTTGGACAGGAAGATGTGCAGCATCTCGGTCATCCCGATGCCGTCGAGGATGTCGACGCCGAAGTGCCCGGTCCACCGGTGATACAGCGCGGTCGGCAACGACTCCCCGGCCGACGCCGCCAGCCTCACGCCTCCCAGGGCGTCGCCGGGCAGGTCGCTGCGCAGCATGTTGGCGAAGAACGTCGGTCCGGCGAAGAACAGCGTCGCGCCGTGAACGCGGGCGCGCTCGGCCAGCAGTTCCGGGCGGGACGGTGCGGGCTCTAGGATCGCGGTCGCTCCCGCCGCCAGCGGGAACAGGACGGAGTTACCCAGGCCGTAGGCGAAGAACGCCTTGGCCGCCGACAGGCAACGGTCCTCGCGGCTTATCCCGAGCACCTGGTCCCCATACGTCTCGCACACCACCCGGATGGAAGCGTGCCGGTGCATGGCGGCCTTGGGGGTCCCGGTCGTCCCCGAGGTGTACAGCCAGAACGCCGGGGAGTCCGCCGTGGTCGGGTAGAGGTCGCCGTCCGGTTCGGCGACGGCAAGATCGGCCAGTGCGTGGACCGGCAGACCGGTGTCCATCGTGACACCGTCGCCCGCCAGGACGCCTGTCAGTTCCGGTGCGGCGGCGGCAGCCTCGGCTCCGGTGGCGGCGAAGTCCGACGTCACCGCCAACAGTGCGGCGCGCGAGTCGCGCAACAACTCGGCGAGGCCGTCAGCGCGCAACATCGTGGACACGGGGACGGGTATGGCGCCGACACGCAACGCCGCCAGGAACACCGTGACGAACTCGGGAGAGTCCGCCATGAACATCAGCACGCGTTGCTCAGGCCGTAGCCCGGCCGCGCGCAGACCCGCAGAGGTACGCAGGACGCGGTCGTGCAGCTCCGCGTAGGTCAGATCGCCTGCTGCCCCGGTCAAAGCCAGGCGGTGGCCGTCGCCCTGTTCGACGTGACGGTCCAGCAGGTAGACGCTCGCGTTGAAGGTTTCGCTCATGTGGTGCCGCCGGCTTCAGGCGAGGTGGACGTAGTCATAGTCGAACGGCTTGCCGTTGATGCCCTGGCGCGGCGGCGCGATCCAAGCCGCGATCTTCCCGGGCTCGTGGACCGGCTGCATCAGCGAACCGACGTGGGCCTTGTCGATATCGGTGGGCAGCCAGGCTCCCTTCCGCCGCTCCCACTCCCCTGGTGAGAGAATCTCGCCGTCGGGTGTGCTTTCGACTCCGGAGAACGCACCGACCTGGCGGTTGAAGGCGACATGCGGGAGGCTCAGCCGCTGCGGCAGACCCGCCTCGTCCAGGATGCGGTTCCAGCGGTTGAGGCCGTTCTGGCAGTCGCTGATGTACTCGCGGCGCAGGTCGGTGTTGAGGCCGACGAGGGCCGCCACCTCGGTCTGCCCGGGTTCCCCCTCCACGATCGCGTCCACCATGATCGAGTCCTCGGTGAGCCGGTGGTCGTCCTTGCGCCGCTCCTCCGCCCAGCGTCCCTTGAGCCCGGCCGTGAAGTAGTTCGCGACGTTGGTGGAGGTCTCGCCGCCGAACAGGTCGAGCGACACCGAGTAGTGGAAGTTGATGTACTTCTGGATCACGTTCAGCGGGATGCCGCCATGCGCCACGACATCGTCGGTGTCGTGTTCGCGCATCAGCTCGACCGTCCGCTGCACCACCCGGTCGATGCCGGTGGTGCCGACGAACATGTGGTGCGACTCCTCCTTGAGCATGAACTCGCAGGTGCGCGACAGAGGGTCGAACGCCGATTCCTTCAACGTGCCGAGCTGGTACTTGCCGTCGCGGTCGGTGAAATAGGTGAACATGAAGAAGGAGAGCCAGTCGGGCGTCTCCTCATTGAAGGCCCCCAGGATGCGCGGCGATTCCTCGCTGCCGGAGTTGCGATGCAGCAACTCTTCGGCCTCTTCGCGTCCCTCACGTCCGAAGTGGGCGTGCAGCAAGTAGACCATCGCCCACAGGTGCCGGCCTTCCTCGACGTTCACCTGGAACAGGTTGCGCAGGTCGTACAGGCTCGGGGCGGTGGCACCGAGGTTGCGCTGCTGCTCGACGGAGGCGGGCTCAGTGTCGCCCTGGATGACGATGAGCCGCTGCAGGTCGGCCCGGTACTCTCCCGGAACCTGCTGCCAGACCGGCTCGCCCTTGTGCTGGCCGAAGGCGATCCGCCGGTCCAGGTTCCGGTCGGCCAGGAAGATGCCCCAGCGGTAGTCACGCATCGCGACGTGCCCGAAGTTCGCCCAGCCCTCGCGGCCCACGTTGACCGCGGTGCGCAGGTAGACGTCCTCTGTCGGCAGGGAAGGCCCCATCGACTCCCACCAGGACAGGAAGTTGGGCTGCCAGGACTCCAGCGCACGCTGAAGGCGGCGGTCCTCGTGCAGGGAGACGTTGTTGGGGATTTTCTCGCTGTAGTCTGCGGCGGTCGTCATGTTCAGACTCGCTTCATGTCGAAGTCGGCGCGCTGCCCGGTTCCGTACCTGCGCAACGCGCCCTCGGGACCGGAGGCATTGGGACGGTTGAAGATCCAGTTCTGCCAGGCGGTGAGCCGCGCGAAGATCTTCGTCTCCAGCGTCTCCGGCCCGGCGAACCGGTAGTTGGCCTCCAGGCCGGTCAGTGCGTCGGGGCTGAAACTGGTCCGCTCCTCGACGGCGATCCGGACTTCCTGGTCCCAGTCGATGTCGTCAGGCGCGAAGGTCACCAGCCCGAGACGCTCGGCGTCCTCCGCCTCCAACTCCTTGCCCGCGCTGCCCTCGGCCGCGGCCAGACCTTCGTCGTCTCCGTAGAAGCGGGTGGCGAGGCGGGTCAGGCCGTTGCCCATGGGCAACGGCCCCAGGTTCATCGCCCCGACGGTGATCGCGGCCGGAGCGGCGTCCGGATCGACGTCCTCGAACACCCCGGCGAGCTGGAACGAGCGATCGGTCGCCAAGGCAAGCTCCAGGAGCGAGCCGGCGAAGCAGCTGCCGGGCTCGATGAGCCCGATGAGGCTGCGGCTGGTGACGTCGAGACGTTTCAGGGTCCGCTTGAGATAGAGGACGATCTCGTTGGCCAGCCAGTCGTCCCGGTTGTCGAGCAACAGCGCGTCATGGGCCAAGACCTTCGCTGCGTCGCCCCGGCTGCGGATGACCCAGGTACCGAGCTCCGCCTCGTTGGTACGCAGGTCCAGGATCAGGTCGTCGAGTTCACGCGTCAGCGCGAGCATGTAGAAGTCCGCGCCCTGCGCGTGCATCGCGGCGACGTCGCCGGGGGCATCGTCGTCCGGGCCGAGGACAGTGATCTCCACGACTCCGCGGGCGCGGTCGAGCGCCGCGCTGACGTACCGGTACCCGATGTGTTCCTCGGTGCGGCTCTTGCCGAGCGGCGTGAGTTCGACGCCGTCTGAGTCGGCCGACGGCCGCGACGAGCGTTCGGCGGCGGCCGCGGCGCGTTCTGCGACAGTCTGGTCCCAGGTCGGACGAGGCACCGCCTCGTCCACCAACCGCCAGGCCACCGCCTTCTTCCCGGCCACGCCTTCGGCCCGGGTCGAGAAGTAGTCGGCGACGTCCCGCCGGACATGCCGCTTGTCCGAGACCCGAGTCAGGCCGCCGGTGCCCGGCAGGACGCCCAGCAGCGGCAACTCCGGCAGCGAGACGGCGGACGAGCGGTCGTCGATCAGCATGATGTGCTCGCAGGCCAGCGCCAGCTCGTAGCCGCCACCTGAGGCCGTGCCGTTGAGCGCGGCCAGGTACGTCTGCCCCGAGTGCGCCGTCGCGTCCTCGATACCGTTGCGGGTCTCGTTGGTGAATTTGCAGAAATTCACCTTCCAGGCGTGCGGTGAAGCCGCCAGCATCCGGATGTTCGCCCCAGCGCAGAAGATCTTCTCCTTGCCGCTGGTGATGACGACGCTCCGCACCTCGGGATGCTCGAACCGGAGTCGCTGCACCGCGTCGTACAGCTCGATGTCCACGCCCAGGTCGTAGGAGTTCAGCTTCAGCTCGTACCCCGGGACCAGGCCGCCCTGCTCATCGACGTCCATCGTCAGCGTGGCGACCGGGCCGTCGAAGGCCACGCGCCAATGGCGATACCGCGCGGGCTCGGTCCTGAACTCGACCCGGCCGGGGAGGGCGGCGTCGGCGGGTGTGTCGCCGGCCGCTGGGGTGGCCTGCGTACTGGCCAAGGTGCTCATCGGCGGTCCTCCTCTTCTCAAGAGGAGACTCTACATATTTGTGACGTCTCGTCAAGGTCTAGTAGAACATCGACCTCGTCATGTGATGGCTCGACATGTGATGGCTCGATCGCCCGACTTCAAGAAATTTCGGTGAAGCGGCAATCCGCCGCGCCTGTTGCGCCGAACCACAGATGGCGGCCCGGGGTTCAAGCGGCCGCATCGATCTGTTAGGGGAACGCATGCGCAAGGTACTGCTCGCTGGAGTGCTGGTCACGGCCGCGGGGGCGACTGCCGCCGTGGGGGGCATGATTGCCACCGGAAGCAACGACGACGCCCTCAGGCTCATCCAACCGGCAGGGGCCAACAAGTCCGCACCGCAGGCTCCGAAGACTCCCAGCCTCAAGGTCGTCGGTCTCACCGGCGACCAGCGGCTGGTCGCATTCCGGTCCGACAACCCCGGAGCGGTCTCGGGGCTGGGCAAGGTGTCGGGCCTCAAGGGCGACCAGAAACTGGTGGGGATCGACTTCCGCGTCCAGAACGGCAAGCTCTACGGCGTCGGCGACCAGGGCGGCATCTACACCGTCCACACCGGCAACGCCTATGCGGCCAAGGTGTCGCAACTGACGGTCCCCCTCCAAGGAACGAACTTCGGAGTGGACTTCAACCCCGCCGCCAACCGGCTGAGAGTGATCAGCGACACCGGCCAGAACCTCAGGCACAACATTGACGACCCCGCGGGCGCACCGGCCGCGGGTGTCACCGCGACCGACGGCACCCTCACCAACCCGCCCGTCCCGCCCGCGCAGACCGGCGCCACCGCCACCGGCGTGACAGGGGCGGCCTACACCAACAACGATCTCGACACCAACACCGCCACCACCCTGTTCGACCTGGACACCGCCCTGGACCAGACCTCGGCGCAGTCGCCCGCCAACGCCGGCAACCTCGCTCCGACCGGCAAGCTGCGCGTCGACTCCGGCCCCAACACCGGTTTCGACGTCTACTACTCGGCCGCCAACGGCACCAACACCGGGTACGCCGCGCTGCAACTGGGCAGCGAGTACCGCTTCTACCGGATCAACCTGCTGACCGGGAGGGCCATCCCGGTCGGAGCCTTCCCCGGACAGCGGCAGGTCGTCGATGTCGCGCTGCCCCTGAACCAGGGCTGACGCACCGATAAGACCGCACAAGCGCGGTTCCAGGGCGCTTCCTGCTTCCTGCTTCCTACATGACCCACACGCGAGACCTCGCCGGGACTCGGTGCCCGGCGAGGTCTCGTGGGTCATGTGAGGGTGCGCTGGATCATATGCGGGACGGGGTGGGCAGAAGCGGCCGAACGTGATTCGGTAAGACCGGAGTATCTAGACCGGAGTATCACGTCCGCGAGGAATGCCGGGAGGCGCCCGTGACCGCCATGAGGCTTGAGGACTACCCGCACCGGCTCGCCGGGCACTGCGGGTCCGGGGCCCTGCGCGACCTGCTCGACTGGGCCGGGCTCGGCTGGGCGGGCCCGCCTCGCGAGCCGCTGGTCTTCGGCCTCAGCGGCGGGCTGGACTTCACGTTCCTCCAGATCCCCGGCCTCAAACCGCCGATCTACCTCGGCGGGCGCACCCTCGACATGGAGTTCGACCTCTGCCGCCGTCTAGGGGTGGAGGTCGAGCGGCGGGAGACCGACGACCCCGTCCAGGGATGGGAGTGGGTCACCGCCGAACTCGACGCGGGCCGCCCCGTCATGGTCTGGGCCGACATCCTCCGGCTCCCGTACCTGCGCGTACGGCTGACCAACACCCGGCACGACATCGTCGTGGTCGGGTACGACGCCGCAGCCGGCGTCGCCTGGGTGGCCGACAACGACCGGGAGGAGATTCAAGAGGTGCCCATGGAGGCGCTCGCCCATGCCCGCGACTCCCACGGGTTCCCTCACCCCAACCGCCACGCCGCGTTCCCCATGCGCTTCCCCGAGCGGCTGCCCGACCTGCTCCCGATCGCCCGGGACGCGGCGGCGGACGGGGTGGCCAACATGACGGGCGTGAACTCCGCGTCCGGCGAACCACCGCTGGAGATCGCGGGTTACTCCGCCGGCCTCGCGGGCATCAGAGACTTCGCCGCCGAGGTGGCCGGCTGGCCCGACCGGCACGACCCCGAGACCCTCGCCGCCATGTACCGCACGGTGCGGATCTGCGTCGAGAAGGCCGGGACCGGCGGTGGACTCTTCCGCCGCCTGCAGGCCGGGTTCTGCCACGAGGTCGCCGAGATCACTGGAGACAAGGCGTTCCGCGAGGCCGGCCGGGCATGGGCAGCCTGCGCCGAAGCATGGAGCGCGCTGGCCGCCGCCGCAGGCGCCGCGAGCGCAGCAGGCGCAACGGGCACAACGGGGCCAGCGGGCGCCGCAGGAGAAATGGGCGCCGCCCAGCCTGACCACGCGGCGGTCGCCAAGAAGGCGGCTGCCCTCCCGGCGCTGGAGGAGCACGCCACCGAGAAGCTGGCCATCGCGGCGCGCTCGTCCTCGTGACCAAGCTCGTGACCAAGCGGCGCCGGGCCTTAGGAACGTCCAGGCCGGTCCGGCGCGGGCCGGCCTGGACGTTGGGCGGCTTCCGGGTCAGACAAGGTCGTACCGGTCGAGGTTCATGACCTTGTCCCACGCGGCGACGAAGTCGTGGACGAACTTCTCCCCCGCGTCGGCGCTGGCGTAGACCTCCGCGACCGCACGGAGTTCGGAGTTGGAGCCGAAGACGAGGTCGACGCGGCTGCCCGTCCACCTGACCTTGCCCGAGGCGTCGCGGCCCTCGAAGATCTCCGCGTCCTCCGACGTCGGCTTCCACACCGTGCCCATGTCGAGCAGGTTCACGAAGAAGTCGTTGGTCAGCGACCCGGGGTTGTCGGTGAGGACGCCCAGGGACGACTGCCCGTGGTTCACGCCGAGGACGCGCAGACCGCCGATGAGGACCGTCATCTCGGGCGCGCTCAGGGTGAGCAGGTTCGCCCGGTCGATCAGGAGGAACTCGCCCGGCAGCAGGTTGCCCTTCATGAGGTAGTTGCGGAACCCGTCGTGCGTCGGCTCCATCACCTCGAACGACTCCACGTCGGTCTGCTCCTGCGACGCGTCGGTGCGGCCCGGGGTGAAGGGCACCTCGACGTCGTGGCCGGCGGTCTTGGCGGCCCTCTCGACGGCGGCGCATCCGCCGAGCACGATCAGGTCGGCCAGGGAGATCCGCTTGCCGCCGGTCTGCTCGGCGTTGAACGCCTCCTGGATCTCCTCCAGGGTGCGCAGCACGGTCGCCAGCTCGTTGGGGTTGTTGACCTCCCAGTTCTTCTGCGGCTCGAGCCGGATGCGCGCGCCGTTGGCGCCGCCGCGCTTGTCGCTGCCGCGGAACGACGCAGCCGACGCCCACGCGGTGGAGATCAGCTGGGAGGTCGACAGGCCGGAGCCGAGGAGCCGGACCTTGAGGGCGGCGACGTCCTCGGCGTCGACGAGCTCGTGATCCACCGGCGGGACGGGGTCCTGCCAGATCAGCGGCTCGCTCGGGACCTCGGGTCCGAGGTAGCGCTGGATCGGGCCCATGTCGCGGTGGGTCAGCTTGAACCAGGCGCGGGCGAACGCGTCCGCGAGCTCCTCGGGGTTGTCCTTGAAGCGCCGCGAGATCGGCTCGTAGATCGGGTCGTACCGCAGCGAGAGGTCGGTCGTCAGCATCCCCGGCTGACGGTTCAGCGTGCCGTCCTCGGGGTCGGGCACCGTGTCGGCTCCGGCATTGTTCTTCGGCCGCCACTGGTGCGCCCCCGCAGGACTCTCGGTCAGCTCCCACTCGTACCCGAAGAGGGTCTCGAAGTAGCTGTTGTCCCAGGTGACCGGGGTGTGCGTCCAGGTGACCTCGATGCCGCTGGTGTGGGAGTCCCGGCCCTTGCCGGTGCCGTACGAGCTCTTCCAGCCGAGGCCCTGGTCCTCCAGCGGGGCGCCCTCCGGCTCGGGGCCGATGGCGTCCGCCGGGCCGGCTCCGTGGGTCTTGCCGAAGGTGTGGCCGCCGGCGATCAGTGCGACCGTCTCCTCGTCGTTCATCGCCATGCGGCTGAACGTCTCGCGGATGTCCCGCGCCGCAGCCAGCGGGTCGGGGTTGCCGTTCGGGCCCTCGGGGTTGACGTAGATGAGGCCCATCTGCACCGCGGCCAGGGGCTTCTCCAGGTCGCGGTCCCCGCTGTAGCGCTCATCGTCGAGCCATGCGGTCTCGGGACCCCAGAAGACGTCCTCGTCGGCCTCCCAGGCGTCCTCGCGGCCACCGCCGAAGCCGAAGGTCCTGAAGCCCATCGTCTCCAGGGCGACGTTGCCGGCCAGGACCATCAGGTCGGCCCACGAGATCTTCCGGCCGTACTTCTGCTTGACCGGCCACAGCACACGGCGGGCCTTGTCGAGGCTCGCGTTGTCCGGCCAGCTGTTGAGCGGCGCGAAACGCTGCTGGCCCGCCCCGGCACCGCCCCGGCCGTCGCTGACGCGGTAGGTGCCCGCGCTGTGCCACGCCATGCGGATGATCAGTGGCCCGTAGTGCCCGAAGTCGGCCGGCCACCAGTCCTGCGAGTCCGTGAGCACGTGCGCGATGTCCTGCTTCACGGCGGTCAGGTCGAGGCTGTTGAACGCCTCGGCGTAGTTGAAGTCCTCGCCCAGCGGGTTGGCCGCCGGGTGGTCCTTGGCGAGCAGCTTCAGGTTGATCCGGTCCGGCCACCAGCCGCGGTTGCCACCGCCCTGGGTGGGGTGGGGGGCGCGCGTGCGCGCGACCGGGCAGCCGCCTTCACCCTCCGCTGGGGTCGGGGTGACGGTTTCTCTGTTCTCAGACATGGGTTTCCCTCCAGGCGGGCAGGGTCGATCAGGAACTCTCGCGAGTGGAACAGCAGGGGCACAGGCCCCAGTAGATGACCTCGGCCTCGTGGATCGCGAAGCCGCGGTCGTCGGACGCGTCCAGGCAGGGCGCCTCACCGACGGCGCACTCGACGTCGGCGATGGCGCCGCACGACCGGCACACGACGTGGTGATGGTTGTCCCCAATCCGCGTCTCATAACGCGCCACGGAGCCGGACGGCTGGATGCGGCGCACCAGGCCCGCAGCCGTCAGCGTGTGCAGCGAGTCGTAGACGGCCTGATGGGACACTTTCGGCAGCTCCCTGCGCACGGCACCGATGATCGAGTCGGTGTCGGCATGCGGATGCGCGTGTACCGCGCTGAGCACCGCCAGCCGGGGACGGGTCACGCGCAAAGCGGCTCCGCGCAGCATCCGCTGGAAATCCAGAGGTGCGACCACGTCCACAGACTGCGTCACAGTCTTGACTCAGTCAAGACAAGCAGGCGATCCACTTTGACCGAACGAAGGCCGAGTGCCGTGTTCTGGTGGATGCGTCGGCGCCAGTCGGATACATTGCTCTATGTACGGAAGTGGACACGTGAAGTGAAATATCTGCGAGTGTTCCGCAGAACCGCATCGCGATTTCGTGTCGTCCAGACCCTGCGCCACACGAAGACAACCTCTGGCGTCCGCATGCCAGTTTGGCGTGCCGACGTCGGCCGGTGACCTGACCGCTCATCAGCGCACGGGATCTTCACTATGGACGGCGCCCTGACTCTCGCGACCCAGCACACCGACGGCACGCTCACCATCGCCGTGACCGGAGAACTGGACATCGCCACCTCCCAGCAACTCCTCGCCTGTCTGGACGGTGTGCTCACTCAACTGGCCCACCACCGCCGCGCCGGTCACAACGGTGACCGGGCCGTGAACCGGTTGGTGATCGACACCAGCAGCGTGTCGTTCATCGATGCCCATGGCCTGGGCGTGCTGGTCGCCATGCAGAACCGAGCCCGCCACCACAACATCGCGTTGCGCCTGGTCGCCCCTTCGGCTGCGGTGCGGCAGGTGCTCACCATCACCGGCATGCGCTACCACTTCCTCCCGTACCCGGGCGCGACCTGACATCCCGGCCCACTGTGGGTGCGTACACCCAACGTGAAGAGCGTTGGACACCGTCGCCAGCCTGGCGGCCCGCTGGCAGATACTGCGCCCGCACGCGGGTAACGGTGCGGGTATGGACCGGCGGGAGCGGGCGTGGCGACGGGCAGCCGAGTTGGCGGCGGGTGGCGGGCCGGTGTCGCTGGAGACGGTGTGCGCGGCGGCCACGGAGGCCATTACTGCCGATGGGTACGGGGTGACGTTGGTGTCGGCACCGGGATTGCGGGAGTTCGCCTGCGCCTCAGATCCGGTCGGGGTGTTGGTGGAGGAGGTGCAGCTGGCCTGCGGAGAGGGTCCGTGCACTGATGCGTACTCCAGCCTGGCCGCGGTGCTGGTGCCTGATCTGGACGACGCGGCGGAACGTTGGCCGGGGTTTGTAGCGCCGGTGGCGGGCCAGGGTGTGCGGGCGGTGTTCGCCTTCCCATTGCAGGTGGCCGGCGTACGGGTCGGCGCGATCGATTTCTACCGGCGCCAGGCCAGTGCACTGACCGCTGATGAAGCCACCGATGCGGGGGCGTTCGCGGCGGTGGCCGCACAGGTGGCGTTCCGGTCGCATCCGGCACCGGCGGCGCTGGCGGCTGTGTCAGGTGATGAGCCGCCGCATGGGTTCCCGCCGGTGGTGCACCAGGCGGCCGGGATGCTGGCCGCGCAGCTGGAGGTGAGTGTGGAGGAGGCGCTGGTGCGGTTGCGTGCCTATGCCTTCTTGCATGCGCAGCCGCTCACCGGGCTGGCCCGGCAGGTCTTGGAACGCCGCTTGGCCCTGGAGGATGACCACGAGCCGGGTTCCGGCCGGTGACCGCAGGGAACGTGCGCCGATTCCGGTCAGCGCGGGGTGTCGCCGGTCAAGCGGGCAGCCAGCTGGTCCAGCTCGGCGGGGTCCAGGGACCGGGACACCAGGGCCGCGGCCAAATCGGTCAGCAGGTGGTTGTGGTCGCGTGCGTGGTCGCGCAGAGCGCTGAAGCCCTGCTGCATCGAGCAGTTGTGCCGTTCGGCCAGCACTCCCTTGGCCTGCTCGATCACCACCCGGCTGTTGAGCGCGCCCTGCAACTGCTCGGACAGGATCTGGCTTTGGCGGATCGCGCGTTCCTGGAGCAGGCCGATGGTGGCGATGTCCGCCATCGCCTGTCCCAGCTCGATCTGCTCGGACGACAGCGCGCCGGGCTCAACTCGAAACAGGTTCATCGCGCCGATCACCTCGGCGCGCAGCCGCATCGGCAACGCCGACACCGCGGCGAACCCCCTGCGGCTGGCCACGGGGGCGAACCGCGGCCACCGCCGCATCGCATCCTGCTGGCCCAAGTCCGCGCAGTGCACCGCGGTGCCGCTATGGAAGCAGTCCAAGCACGGACCCTGCTCGTCTTGCAGTTGGAAAAGCTCCACCACCCGGGTCTGCTCGCTGGAGGCCGCCATCAGGCGAAGGTGACCGCGCTGGTCGGTCACCAAGATCCCGGCCGCGTCCACGTCCAGCAGCTCCACGCACCGCTCCGACAAATGCTGCAGGAAATCTATGACGTCGAACCCCGACACGAGCGTGTCGGCCAGCGCGACGAACGTTCGCGCCACCCGCTGCCGCCCGGCAGCCACCGGATCTGTACTCACAAACCGCAGCCTACGCCCGCCGCGATTACCAGGCCGATACTCACCGCACCCGGCCTGTTTCAGGGGCACCGGCGGTCTTCATTCCTGCGGAGAAACGTCGGGAGTGAATCGCAGCCGGCGTTCCACCACCTGCCGGGCCACCTTGGTCAAAGCGACCTCATGGACGAAGGCGTGGGCGCGCAGCCGCACCATGGCCGCCTCGATCCCGCAGTCCAGCTGAACCGACACCATCCCGGCCGCCTGATGGATCTCCGGGCCGAGCGCCAGCGACCCGGGCGGCAGCGGCTGCCCGCGGAGGCCGGCCTGTTCGTTGAACAGCAACGCCAAGATCACATCAGCGAAGATCAGTGCATCGGTGTGCTCACCGGCCGCCAGCGCGCCGGGACGATCCCGGCACAACACCAGCACTCCCAGCCGGGCGACTCCGCTGACCAGCGGGAATGCGAACACCGCGCGCACCGTCGCCACCTGGGCTGTCGCGGTGAACATCGGCCACCGCCGCTCGCACGCCGCATCGGCAAGATCAGCCACCAGCACCGGCCCACCGGTGGCCACCGCCTCCACACACGGCCCATCACCACTGGTCAGCTCGGCGTCCAGCAACTCGCGGCCCAGTTCCCCTGCCACATGCATCGGCTCCAACCGGCCGCCTGAGATCAGCGACACCCCCACCCCGCCGAGCGCCAGCGCCTGCGCACACGCCGCACACGCGTCCTGCGCCGAGATCTCCGCCGCCCGCCGCCGCGCGGACGCGGCGATCAACGCCCACACCCTCGCCTCATCACCGCCGATCACCACCACGACCGCCCACCAGAATCGACGAAATCACTTCCCAACCTACGCCCGCAGTCTCCGCAACGCCGCCCGGTGGTCACCGACCGCCCTCGGCTGCGACCAGCTGGCAAGACCCACGGCAATGCGCTGAGCTCCGGGCCAGGTTGGCCGCCGAGCCTGGTCGGCGCCCGCCAGGCGGCGTAGGGTCGAGGCAAGACAGCACCACGCATGCCCTCCCGCCGTATGGCAGGGGCGTGACGCTGTGGTGGGTGACCGCTCCAGACCCCGGTGGCTCCCGCGCCCCTCTCCACCGGGCAGCTCGTAATGCGACGCCAACACCGCCCCACGACGTCGACCGCCCATGGCGAGGACGAGCTGGCTACTGGCGCCCCGATCACGGTTTCCAGGTCGCAGCTCATGTTGTTGGCCCGGGCCGCGACGTTGCGCGGGATGAGCGTACGGGCCTATCTGCGCCAGACGGTGCTGGACACCGCACCCGACCCGGCCGCGGCGGGGAAGCCGTCAGGTCAGGGACTGATCGACGTGGCGGCCGACCAGACGGTGGCTTCATGGCGGTGGGAACTGTCCCAGCAGCAGCCCGCCCACCAGCCGAAGCTGGTTCCCGCCCAGGCGCGGGCGCTGGCCCGCGCGGCGCTGAGCACGTGTGGCCTGGACGGCCACGCCGACGTCTGCATGATGCTGATCAGTGAGCTGGTCACCAACGCCGTCCGCCACGGCGGCCGCGGCCCGGTCACCGTGCAGCTGATGCTGAACGACCGCCAGCTGGTCTGCGGAGTGGGCGATACCAGCCGCGCCCCGCCGGTACCTGGCAGCCCCGGGCTGGACGACGAAGGCGGCCGCGGCCTGGCCCTGCTGGCGGAACTGTCCAGCAGCTGCGGCTGGTACCAGACCGGCACCGGAAAAACCGTCTGGTTCGCCCAACATCTGAATCGCTCCGCTACAGGCGCCCCACGCCCCAACAGCACCCAGGCCGCCTTCCCCACCACCGCCGGCCCGGCACACCCGACGCTCGCCACCAGCCATGATGGGTGAATTTATCCCCCGCGTGGTCGACCGAGTCCATTCCGCAGCAAGGTCGGTCGCAACATCCGCAGGCGTCATATTTATGACGAACGTTCATATTTTCCGCCGAAAGTGTTGTGTTCGACCAATGCGCGCCACCAACGGCGAACCTACGCTGAGCGGGCGCCGGCCCGGGGAGATGAGGCTCCTGAAGATCGACAGGTGACCAACGCTCTGGCGCGGGGCCTGCGCAACCCCCTTCCTTCCGGACACCGAAGAACCGGGTCGAAAGGACCTCCCGTGCGATCCCACCCCCCGCACCATCCAGCTGCTCACCCCGAACGTTTCCGGCGCAGGCTCATCGCGGCGCTCGCCGCGGTGCTCGTCACGGCCTGCCTGCCCATCGCGTTCGCTGCGCCCTCTCACGCCGCTGTCCCGCCCGCCGACCACATCACCATCACCGCGGCCGGCGCGCCCGCCTACCGGCTCGACGCCGACCTGGAGTCCGGCGGCATCACCGTCACCGACGCCGTCGGCAACTACGAGACCAGCAAGATCGCCGGACAGGGCGCCCTGCCCGGACCCAGCGGCGGCACAGCGGCCATCACCTTCCAGATCACCCGCGGCGCCTTCGGGGGGCTATCCGGGAACCTCACCGTCCGGGATCCTGACGCCGCTGTGGAGATCGACGCCACGGTGTCGGGGAACGTGCAGCGGCCCTCGGACGAAACCGTCACCTGGCAGGGCACCGGGACCGTGCGGCGCGGCACCCAAACGACCCGGCAGACCGTGGCCTTCACCATCCAGGACCGTCGGCCCGACCCCGGCGACCACGCGATCCGCATGGTCCATGCCGGACAGGACCGCAAAGCCATCCTGCGGCTGCCCGACGACTACGACGGCACGCCCCGACCCGTCCTGTTCCACTTCCCCGGCCTGTACGAGGCCCCCTGGATGGCCGAACTCTTCGGCCAGATGGCCGACTACGCCCAGACCCGCGGCTTCATCATGATCACTCCCGAGCACTACGGCGCCGGCTGGCAGGGCGTTGCCGGAGGCCCGGCCTCCCCGGACGTCGATGACCCCGGATTCGTCACCAAACTCCAAGACATCCTCGTCAGCCGGTTCAGCGCCGACCCCCTCCGCCTGTACGCCTCCGGCATGAGCAACGGTGGCTTCTTCACCAGCAAGCTGGCCTGCGAAAACAAGCGCTTCGCCGCGTACGCACCGGTCTCCGGCCAACTCGGCAACCTAGCAGCAGCCTGCCGCCCCGGCCGTCACATCCCCATCGTCATGCTGCACGGCGACGGCGACTTCATCGTCCCCTACGCGTCAGCACCCCCGGCCGCCCAGTTCTGGGCTCGCAACAATGGCTGCGCCACCGGGACTGCCGACACCAACCTGCCCAACATCGACCCCCGCGACAACACCACCGTCGTGCGCCACGACTACCGCGACTGCCCTGCCGACGGCCCGGTCACCCTCTACGAAATCCGCGGCGGCGGACACAACTGGCCTGGCGGCATCCCCTTCCTCGGCCCGTTCCTCGGCGGCACCACCTACGACATCGACGCCAACGAGGTCATCTGGAACTTCGTCTCCCAGCACCGGCTTCACTGACCGTCACCGCCTTGATGGCCGTGACACCCCTGGGTGCCACGGCCATCAAGGGGTCCTTCAGGAGGAGAGCCGGATGGCTCGGGCAGCTCGGTGGACATGCCTGCTCTCTTCGTTCGGCGACCGTTTCGGTGGAAGGCTGGGATGGTTCCTGGGCGACTGCTCGTCAGGGCAGCTGTGGGTAGAGCGCGGCGGCGCCTCCGGCCAGTCCGGCCTGAACCTGGCGGCTGATGTCGTCCACGACGATCTCGTAGGCGCCCTCGGCGATGCCGTCGGCAGCGAGGCGGGCGGCTTCGGCGGGGGCGGTCTTGGGCGCGGTGGCCGCAGCGGCCATGTCGGTGTCCATGTAGCCGACGTGTAGTCCGGCCACCCGGATGCCCTGGTCCGCGAGCTGCACGCGCAGGGAGTTGGTGAGTGACCACTGAGCGGATTTGGAGGCGCAGTAGGCGCCGATCTCCGGAAAGCTGTACCAGGACAGGGCGGACAGAATGTTCAGGATGACGCCGCCACCGTTGGCCACGATCTGCGGTGTGAAGGCCCTGACCATCGAAAGGGTGCCGTAGAAGTTGGTGTCCATCTCCAAACGGACGTTGTCAGGGTCACCGGTGAGCAGGTCGGTGCCGGTGGATATGCCAGCGTTGTTGATCAGGACCGTCACGTCGCCGGTGGCTTTGGCGGCGGCCGCGACGGATGCGGGATCGGTGATGTCGAGTGCGACCGGCTTGGCGCCCGGCAGGTCGATCTGGCTGGGGTTGCGGGCGCCTGCGTAAACGGAGGCGCCGCGGTTGAGCAGCTCTGCGGCGAGCGCCCGTCCAAGGCCGCGGTTGGCCCCGGTGACAAGGACGGTGCTGGTGGACAGATCCATGGAAGGCTCCTGGTGCATTTGTCAAAGGGGTGGTCGGGAAAGGACGCCGGTCAGGGGGCTGGCCGGGGGTTCTGTGCCGAGCCGCAGGTCAGCCGTGGATCAGGTGGCCGGGCCTGAGCCGCAGGCAGCGTGGTGACTGGTTGGCGCGGGCTGTTGGCCGCTTCGGTGCTCATGAGGCGGCGGGGGCGGTCGAAGGGGTGGGCGTGTGCGTTCGGTTCTGGTGGGGCCGGTTGTGTACGGCGATCAGGGCCACCACGGCGGCGGCGACGAAGACCGCGGCGATGACGGCCAAGCCGGCGTGCACACCGGAGCTAAAGGCGTCGGCGATCGCCTCACGCGCGCCCATGGGTGACGGCTGGGTGCTGGTGGTCCCGGCGGCGACGGCCGCCTCAATGGGTGCGTGCGCGGCGGCGGGGATGCCATGGGCGGCGAGCTGGTGGGGCAGGTCCGCGGTGACGCGGCCGGCGAGCAGCGAGCCGAGCAGCGCGGTCCCCATGACCGAGCCGACCTGCCGGGCGGTGTTGACGGCGCCGGAGGCCATACCCGCACCTGCGGGGGCGACGCTGACCAGCGCGGCGGCCGTGCTGGGCGCGATGACAAGGCCACTGGCCGCACCGAACAGGACGAACAGCGGCCAGACGCGGCTGTGGGGGGTGTCCTGCCCGATCGTGGTCAGGCCCAGGCAGGCGACAGCACCGAGCAGCAGGCCCACCGTCAGAGGTGCCTTGAAGCCGGTACGGCGGATCACCCTGCCGGTGAGGAACGCCGTGACGACGTAGACGCCGAACAGGGGCAGCATGCGCCAGCTGGTGTCCAGCGCGTTCAGGTGCTGGACGTTGTTGTAGAACATCACCAGCAGGACGGCCACGCCGGTGAAGCCGAACAGCGACACCGCGGCGATGACCATCACGGCGCTGAACGAGCGCGAGGCGAACAGGCGCACATCGAGCATCGGCGCCGCCACACCCCGCTCGACGATGACGAACGCCACGGCGCCGACCGCGGCCACGATCCACGCGGCAATGACAGGCGCGGCGGTGTACCCGTCCTGGCCGCCCTGGATGAGGGCGTAGACCAGACTCGCGATCGTGACCGTGCCCAGCAGCGCGCCAGGCACGTCGAGGCGTTCGCCGGGGGCCCGGGATTCGGTGGCGAACGGGGCCGCGACAAGCAGCGTGATCACTCCCAGGACGGTGTTCGACACGAACACCGCATGCCAGCTGGAGTGGTCGAGCAGGACACCGGCGAGCAGCGGGCCGATGGCCAGGCCCAGCCCCGACGACGCCGCCCACGCGGTGATCACCTCGGTCCGCCGGTGCGGGTCGGTGAACGTCGCGCCGAGCACGGCCAGGCTGTTGGGCAGGATCAGCGCGCCACCGAGGCCGGAGACCAGCTGTGCGGCGATCACCATGGCGGTGGTGCCGGCGGTCGCGGCGAGCAGCCCTCCCGCGATCATGATCACTACGCCGGCGCAGAACATCCGCTTGCGGCCCAGCAGGTTGCCCAGCGTGCCGGACGACAGCACCAGACTGGCCACCACCAGCGTGTACGCGCTCGGGATCCAGATCAGCGTGCTCGGGCTGACGTGCAGGTCGGCCTGGATCGCCGACAGCGCTGAGATCGTCGCGGTGATGAGCAGGAACGTCATCATCACGCCCAGGCACATCGCCACCAGCGTCAGCAGTTCCCTGCGCCGTAGGGCAGTTCCCCCGCCTTTTCCTGCATGGTGCCTGCCCCTGCCGCCCGGTAGTCGGTCCGCCGCCGACGCGGAGGTGCCAGCCGAGGGGACACGGTCCCTGGTCATGGAGGTCCTTCCTCGTTCCAGAGGATGTGGTGGGAATCAGTTGCGGGATGCACCGCCGGAGATCCGCGGCGGCGAACGCCGGTGCTTACCGCGAGGTGCGCGTCGGCTCGCCGCTCCGCATCATGCGATGCCGACGTGGGGTCAGCCGGCGGCCATTGTCTGCTGGTTGACCAGGCCGGCGTAGTGGCCCAGGTTCCGCTCGATCTCCTCAAGACCGATCTCGGCGATGGCCTTCCCGAGCTGCGGTACGCGGGCCTGAAATCCCGGCCAGGTGACCGATTCGGCGAACTCAGCCCAGGATGCTCGCAGGTCAGCCTCCGGCGGCAGGGTCGACCGGTTGATCTGGGCCTTGGCGCCCAGGACAGACGCCTTGTCGAAGGAGGCGATGCGCGCTGCCACGCCGCCCACGAAGGCGTCGAGTTCGGCGTCGGCGACGGTTCGGGTCACCCATCCGTACTGTTCGGCGCGCTCGGCGTCGTAGTCCTGGCTGGTGAGGATCACCTCCAGCGCGCGGTCCCGCCCGAGCAGCCGGGCCAGGCGGTCGCTGCCTCCACCGCCGGGGACGATGCCGATCGCGACCTCGGGCTGGCAGAAGATCGCCTCCTCGCGGCTGGCGTAGCGCAGGTCGAAGGCCAGTGTGATCTCGTCCCCTCCGCCCCGCGTGCGCCCGCGGATGGAGGCGATGCTGATGAACGGGGCGCTGGTCAGGCGCGTGACGAGGTCGACCCACGTCGGAGTCCCGTCTGCGTTGGTCAACGCCAGCAGTTCGGGCACCTGACCGAGATCGGCGTGGTTGAAGAAGTATCCGGGCGTACTGCTGTCGAAGATGACGACCTGAACCTGCTCGTCCCCGCTCAGCTCGTCGACGACGTCCAGCAGCTGGACGACGGTATCGGCGCCGACGACGTTCACCGGCGGGTTGGAGAAGGTGACCTTGCGGATCTTCGGTGTCACGGTCTGGATGCTGAACATGCTGTGCTGCGTCATGCTCCGGTGCTGAAATGCAGATGTGGACGGATTTATGCAGGGGAATAGCGCGCACGTTGCGTTCCGGGTGAAACTAGGTGTCGCCTGTGTCGTCGGGAGCCATCCCGAGCGCCCGGCGGGGTCATCCTCCAGGCCGAACCAGTCCGCTCTCGTAGGCCACGACGACGGCCTGTATCCGGTCGCGGATGTGCAGTTTGGTGAGGATCCGGGCTACGTGGGTCTTGACTGTGGTCTCGCCGAGGAACAGCTTCCCGGCGATCTCGGTGTTGTTCAGCCCGCGGGCGACCAGGCCCAGCACCTCACGCTCGCGATCGGTGAGCACATCGAGGCGTGTGTCGGTGACAGGAGCGACGGCGCCCGTGACGTACCGGTCGATCAGCCGCCGCGTCACCGACGGAGCGATCACATTGTCGCCGCGCAGCACGCCGCGGATGGCAACGACCATTTCGGCGGCCGGCACGTCCTTGACGAGGAAGCCACTGGCTCCCGCACGGAGCGCGGCGTAGGCGTACTCGTCGCGGTCGCACGTCGTGAGAACCAGCACATGCGTCCCGGGCAGTGCGGCGCGCACCTGCTCGGTGGCCGAGATACCGTCCAGGCGCGGTAGCCGCACCTCCATGAGGACAAGGTCCGGGCGCAGCGTGAGCGCCTGCGCCACCGCCGCCTGGCCGTCCCCGGCCTCGCCGACGACTGTGAGGTCCGGCTGGCCGTCCACCACCGTGCGCAGGCCGGCCCGCATCAACTCCCGGTCGTCGCAGATCAACACGGTGGCCTCCGTCATGGCGCCCCGATCGGCTTGGCACGCGCGTCCCCGATCGGCTTGGCACCCGTGTCCCCGATCGGACGGCGATTTTCGAAAGCAGCCAGCGCGACGACGATCGCAATGGCGATGACGGCCGCCAACGGCATCCTCTGGGTCCGCGGGTCTGCGGCCTGGGCAGGGGTGAACGCCCAGGTGGTGTAGGCCCACGCTGCGTAGACCGCGAGGTAGAGCACGGGCGTCTGGGCCGCGCCGGTCCACGTTCGGTGTGCCAGGAGCCGATGCGACTGCTGGCCGATCGCGAAGACGTAGACCAGGTCGGAGATCAGCTCCAGCGGCGTGACCTCCCGGCGTGCCGGGTCGATGGTCAACTGCACGATGGGTCTCCTTGGCCTGGGCAGGCGTTCTGGCTCCTGCGGTGTCGGCGTTCGGGTGAGGGTTCAGTCGGTGAGGAAAGTGGTCACCTGGGTGGTGAAGGCTTTGGCGTGCTGGAAGAGGAAGGCGTGGCCGGCGTCGCTGTAGGCGACGAGGGTGGCGTTGGGCAGGTGTTGGACGGCGGTGTAGGAGGCCAGGGCGGGGATCATCGCGTCCTGCATGCCGGTGGCGTACAGGACGGGTTGCCGGATGGTCGTCAGGTCCGCTTGCACCTGTTCGAAGGGAATCGATGCGTCCTTGGCGATCGCGGTGATCTGGCCTCGGGCCGCTGTCTCGGACACGTCGGGGCGTCCGGTGGCCAGCCGTGTGGCCACCCTGGCGAGGTGTTCGTATCCGGCGGCGCGTCCGGTGTCGGTCTCGGGGAAGAACAGGTACACCAGGTCGTCGGCGGTGACCTCGGGCTTGGTCATGGTGGCCCGCACCTTCTCGTTCGGGGCGGGTGCGCCGGGCACCTGGCCGCCGGGATTGGCGGCCGCCACGATGAGTTTGCGCACCAGGTCGGGCCGGTGGCGGGTGATGTGCTGGGCGACGGTGCCGCCCAGCGTCCAGCCGAGCAGATCGACCTGGGCCAGGCCGAGCGCCTGGATGAACTCGATGGCGCCGTCGGCGAGTCCTTCGACCGAGTCACGCGGGGTGCCGGTGGTGTAGCCGGTGCCGACGTTGTCGAACACGATCACGTCGTGGGCGGCGGCCAGGTTGTCCAGGAACTGCGGGTCCCACCAGTCGAGGGTTCCGCGGACCCGGTTCAGCAGGACCAGCGGGACGCCGCCGCGCGGGCCGATGCGCCGGTAGGTGAACGTCGCGGAGGGGCCGTCCACGAACAGGTCCTCGGCTGCGTCTGCCAGATAGGTGCTCATGGTGAGCTTCGCTTTCTTGTCGCTGGGTCTTGTGGGGGGTTGTCAGGCGGGCAGCCGGTTGAGCTTGCGGATCTGCCGGTCGAACAGGCTGGCGGGGGCGAGACGGCGCAGGGTGTGGACTCGTCCGCTCTGCCCGACGGCGTAGCGCAGCTTGGGCTTGGCGTCGGTCGCCGCCGCAACGATCTGTTTGGCGACGACGGCGGGGGCATCGCCGTCCTTGACCGCTTCCGCCATGTAATCGGCGAAGACGCGCCGCTGCTCGGCGTAGACCTGCTGGGGCTGGTCGGGCCGCACGCTGTTGGCGTCGAACGCGGTGCTGGTCCAGGCGGGCTCCACCAGCAGGACCCGTACGCCGTACTGGCGGACCTCGTGGTCGACCGATTCGGAGTAGCCCTCGATGGCGTGCTTGGAGGCGGCATAGACCGCCATGTAGGGCACGGGAATGAACCCGACGATGGAGGAGATGTTGATGATGCGACCACTGCCCTGGGCTCGCATGTGCGGCAGGACGGCATTCGTCATGCGGATGACACCGAAGACATTGATGTCGAAGACGCCCTGCGCCTGCGCCACCGAGCTCTCCTCCGCGGCGCCCGCCGAGCCGACACCGGCGTTGTTGACCAGGACGTCGATCCGCCCGAACCGGCCGATCACTGCTTTGACCACAGTCGTCACCGACTCGTCACTGGCCACGTCCAGGTCCAGGAAGGTCACTCCCTTGATCGGGGTGACGTGCGCGGTGTTGCGGCTTGTCCCGACCACCTCGTAACCCGCTTCGACCAGCGCGAGGGCGGCCGCCTTGCCAATGCCGGAGGACGCACCCGTCACGAGGGCTACCGGCCGTGTTGTCGCCATTGTGGGCTCCTGACTCATGGATTGCGTTCGCTTGCTGTGGATGAGGGATCGCGATGCTGGCTGCACTCAGGTGTGCTCCCGTCGATCCTTCATTCCAGATCAGTGTCATCACTGTATCAGCTACTGGATGAGAAGAAACAGTAGAGCATCAAATATTCACTCATTGGTATCTCATATGTATCGCCTGTGTGCGCGCGATTGTGGACACGCGTCCGAGCGCGGGTCCTCGCCCAGGACGCCGGCGCCTTGATGGAGCAGATCGCCGAGGCGGCGGCGCTGACCAGGGCTGCCATGCACCAGCGGTTCGCGAACCGGCACGCGCTCCTGGAGGCCGCATGGGAGCCGAACAGCGTGAGCGTGAGTCACTTTCGGCTGAACGCTGTGACAGCGTTGAAAACGACTGGGCTGGCATCACCGGGGAGTCGCCCAGTACCACCGGCCAGTTCTGACGGTGCTGGATGCGAATGGCGATACCCCGCCGGGCTTGGCTCGGCGGGGTATGGCTGCCGGTCCGCGGTCAGGGTGCCTGTCGGCGTTGTCGGCGACCGTCTCGCGGCGGGGTGGCTGTCAGCGGTCGAGGAATGCGTTCACTTGGTTGCCGAACTTGACTGAGTACTGGAAGAGGAATCCGTGTCCGGCGTTGGGGAGGTGCTTGGCCAGCAGGTGGGAGTTCTTGGGGGGCATCAGGATGTCGCTGTCGCCATCGGCGACCAGGACGGGCTGGAAGAGGGCAGCCAGCCGGACCAGCTTGGACTTGTCGGGGATGCCCCACTCGGACATCGCGGTGAGCTGCGCGTCGCGGGTGGCGAGGCTGGCGGGGGCGTCGTGGTCGCTTGTGCGCTGCCCGAGGCGCTGCAGGAACGCGGTTCCCGCAGCCTGGCTGGATGCGGTGTTCTTGAAGAACAGGAAGAGGAAGTCCGCATGGCCGGGGTTGTCCTTCAGCGCGGCCTCCAGCACCTTGGGGTCGGAGGCACGCTGGCCCACCCCGCCCTGGGGACCGGTGCCGGCCAGGACGACGCGACGGACCTGCCAGGGGCGGCGAAGGGCGACCTCCTGAGCGACCTGGCCGCCGAGGGAGAAGCCGAACAGGTCATACCGGGGCAGCTTGAGGGCGTCGATGAAGTCGATGGCATCCAGGCTCATCTGCTGGATGGTGCTGGGCGTGGTGCCGGTGGAGCCGCCGACGCCGACGTTGTCTACGAGGATGACCTCGCGCTTGGCGGCGATGGTGTCGATGAGCTGGGGGTCCCAGTTGTCAAGGGTGCCGCGGTAGTGCTGCAGGAAGACCAGGGGCACGCTGTTGAGGCCGGGGGCGCCGAAGCGGCGGTACTGGTAGGTGACGCCGTTGGCGCCCTTGACGTGCAGGTTGGGAGCGGTGCTGGCGCTCTCGGATTTCTGCGTCTGGGTGACCGCGTGAGGCGTGACGCTCGAGCTGGTGCTCACGGCGGTCGCCGTCCCCGCTGCCGCTCCGGCGGCGACCGACACGGTGGCCAGCGTCACCGCGACGCGCCGAGTGATACGAGCTCGGGGCCTGGATGAGGACATGTCAATTCCCTAAGTAAGGGCCGGGAGACCCGGCGTGTACCTGAAGTGCGCTTCACGTGCGGACTGTTGCGGGCGAGGCGTGCCGATGCGGCCCCTGTCTCCAGGGATCCCCGCGCGGGCACGCGTGCCGAGTGGAGCGTTGAACCACCTGCCGTTCTGTCCCGGAGCCTCTGCGTGGAAGCTGAGGCACTTTCCCGGCCGACGACCTCACCTAGCCCGCTGTCGGCCGTCGCACAGGCCTGAGAACCATGGCGGCCATCCGGACTCCCTAGCTGCGCTCGGACCCCTATCAGTGTCACAACAGTATCAGCTTTCTATGCAGGAGTGACATGAGTGAATCAATTAACTGGTGACCCGTAGCGCTGGCGTATCCTCTGTGGAGAGTCAGAATCGATGAGACGGAGACAGGCATGGGCCGAGCACTGCGTGCAGATGCCGAGCGCAGCGTGCGTGCGATCTTGGAGGCGGCCGAGCGGGTCCTCGCCGAGGACGCCGGCGCCTCCATGGAGCAGATCGCCGAAGCGGCAGGGCTGACCAGGATCACGGTGCACCGGCGATTCGCCAACCGACAGGCACTCCTGGAAGCGCTCGCCGTCTCGGCCAAGCAGCAACTCCTCGATGCCATCCAGGAGGCCCGGCCAGACTCCGCTCCCGCCCTCGTCGCGCTCTACCGGGTGACCGCGAACGTCCTGCGGGTCAAGAACTCCTGGCGGTTCACCCTCAACCACAGCACACCCCACAGCGAAGCCGCAGCCGCGCTCTGGGCCGAGATCGACGCCTACACCGTCCAGCTCCTCACCCGGGCACAGGACGAGGGAGTCCTCGCCCAGGACACCGACCTGGAATGGGTCCGGCAGGTGTACTACGCCCTCCTCAGCGAAGCCCTCAACAGACCCGGTGCCGAGCAGGACCCGGCCGCGCAGGACCCCGATGCCCTGGCCACACTGGTCATCGACACACTCCTGCACGGCGCGGGACCACGCGACTGAGCCACACCAAGGGCAGGCTCACATGGAGCCAGAAGCTTGAATTCGGTGCGCTGTCGGTGTCGCGCGCGTGAGGTGACCACCCTCCCCGCACGCATCAGTGGTGTCCGCGTCCGCTGTCGATCTGCCCGATTCGCGCGGTATGAGGACTAGAGGCGGCGCGCCTGCGCGTAGGCCGCGCAGGAGCGCACACTCAATTCCCCTGCGACAACCCGGCTGCCCACGGCGGCTCACCTGGCCGGCATCGCCGCCGACCGCCGCACCCACCCGCCTTCGCCAGCCCTGGCCGTTCCCCGCGTTTGAAGACGTCGTCATCTCATGCCTGTCGGCCAACCCAGTCGACCGGCTACCCGCCAAGGAACTGGCTGACGGCTTCCCCTAGACGAGTAGCTCCGATCTGCTCCGCCGCATCTGGCCGTCTTCGCTGACCCGGACGGATGACAGGCGAACCGTGACCAGGAGTTGCCGCCAGCCTGCTAATCTCACTAAACTGAACACCAGTGTTCGGGTTATGGTGTCGCCGTGTGCAGTCGAGCGGAGGTTCCAGTGTTCGAGTTCACCGAGACGATCGACATCGCTGCACCCTCGGCAACAGTGTGGGATCTGCTGTGCGACGTCGAACGCTGGTGGCCGCCGTCGAACCCCGAACACCAGAGCATCGAACGCCTCGACGACCGTCCCATTCTGGAAGTCGGCGCCCGCCTGCGGATCCGTGAGAAGGTCGCCGGGATCCCCTGCGTCGCCGACGGCGAGATCACCAGGGTTGAGCCTCTGTCAGCAGTCACCTGGGAGGCTCCCCGCGCGCACTATCGATGGTTCGGCATCCCCATCACCGTGGGCGAAGGGGTCACCTGGAGCATCGAACCGATCGACGGCGGTGGTACGAGGGTGAGCGCCAATGTGTGGGCCACATTCCCCTCAGGCGTGGGTGGTCACGTGCTCGAGTGGACCTTCCGCAACCTGTTCCGTGGCGTGGAGAAGGATCGCGAGCACGCGCGCACCGAACTCCGGTATCTCAAACGGGTCCTGGAGAGCCAGTCGCATTGACAAGGCCAAGAGCAGCACGAGGGTCACGTCCACCGGGGTGATGTAAGAGATCGGCCTGCGCGTGATCTGCTTACCTGCGGGTCGTAGCCTGCGCCTGTCATCAGAGTCGCGCCGCTTCTACGACCGCAAACGAGCCGAAGGCAAGGCCCATTGGGTGTGGCTCGAACTCAGTGACTGTATGGCCTCGGCTCCGGCCAGGCCCCACCTCGCGCCGGTGATCTCCAACCGATCGCCGGCCAGATGTCTGGCGGCGCCCTCGACCGCCCCGGTGGCGATCGGCCAGCCCTTGTCCAAGGCCTGGTCGTAGCGCAGGGAACTCGCGGTGGCGAGACAGGTAGCGGGCGGCGGTCTACAGCCCGGGCCGCCGGTCGCAGGGAAGGGCTGCGGCCCGGGCGTTCATGTCGTCGATGACCTGGTCGGTGTTGCCAGCCTGCAGGCCCAGCGCCCAGATGGCCACTTTGTTGTTCGGCGTCCGGATCGTCGGCGGTGTGCAAGCAGCGTTGGATTTCCGCGATCGCTGCTGGGACCCCGGTCAGGCAGAGGCACCCCGGTCATCCGCGACGGGTGGTGTCCGAGGAGCGGGTGCCGTCATGCCGTCACGAGTGATCTTGTGGCGGCATGGGCGACCAGAGCCCGGCCGCGGTCCCTTCCTGGACGTGCTTGCGATATGTGACGACCTTGCCATGGATGATCTCCAGGCTCGCCGCCAATTCGGCGATCTTGTTTTGGACCGCCTTTTCGTGTTCCTCTAGCAGCGCGAGCCGCTCCGGCTCGTTGCCCGGACCAGACCGGACGAGTTCAGCGAATCTCTTCACTGTGGCGATGGGCATGCCGGACTCCCGTAGTCGGTTGCACAGCAGCAGCCACTCCAAGTCCGCCGCGTCAAAGATCCGCTGCCCACCGGCCGAGCGCGGGATCGGGCGAAGGAAGAGCCCTTCGCGTTCGAAGAACCGCAGGGCGTGCACGCTCAGCCCAGTCGCCTCCGCGATGTCCCCGATGGAAAAGCTGTCCGTGTGCTTCCTCATCCCGCCCGTCAAAGCTTGACCTAGATTGCACTCTAGATCCTAGCGTTGCCGGCATGGCTATCACCCAATACCAGCTCGGTTCGGGCTTCGACGCGCACAGCACAGCGGACGACGTTCTGCGAGGCATCCAGCTATCGGGCAACAATGTTCTGATTACCGGCGGCTACTCGGGTCTTGGTCTGGAGGCCACGAAGGCGCTGGTCCGCGCCGGCGCGCACGTCACCGTTCCCGCCCGTCGTCCCGCCGCGGCGCGCGAGGCGCTTCGCGGCGTTGTGCGTACGGAGGTGCACGAGCTCGATCTTGCCGATCTCGAAAGCGTCCACGCATTCAGCGACCGGTTCCTGGAGACCGGCCGCACCCTGGACATCATCATCAACAACGCGGGTGTCATGGCCTACCCGGACAAGCTCATCGGCCCGGGCTGGGAAGCGCACCTCGCCATTAACCACCTCGGGCATTTCGCCCTGATCAATCGGTTGTACCCAGCGCTGGCCCCCACCGGGGCACGCGTGGTGTCCGTGGCCTCGTCCGGACACTTCCTGTCCGACATCCGCTGGGACGACCTGCACTTCCGGCACGGCTACGACCATTGGCTGGCCTACGGGCAGTCCAAGACGGCCAACGCTTTGTTCGCCGTCGGCCTCAATGCCCTCGGCGCGGCCAGTGGAGTGCACGCCTTCGCAGTGCACCCAGGCAGCATCCTCACCCCGCTGCAGCGGCGCATCCCCCAGCAAGCGCAGGTCGCCCAGGGCTGGATCACCCGGGACGGCCGACACGCCGACGGCTTCAAAACCCCGGCGCAGGGCGCGGCGACAGCTGTCTGGGCAGCCACCTCACCATTGCTTGACGAGCATGGCGGCGCCTACTGCCAGAACTGCGACATCGCTGAACCCGCAACCACCGACGACATGCTCATCGGCGGCGTCAAGCCGTGGGCGATCGACCCCGAATCCGCGTCCCGGCTCTGGGACCTCTCCAGCAACCTCACCGGGGTGAACCACTTCTCCTGACTGACTGAACGGAAAACCATGGCCTCAGCCGTGCACGCGGTAGCGGACCCTGGCCAGTGGCCTCGGTGCTGGGTCGATCAGTGCTGCCGCCGCCTTCTTGGCGCCGTCGTCGTCGCCTGCGATGGGCCAGGATGTTGTTGAACGCCTTCACCAAATACGCCCCAGCCAGGTGCCGTTGGACCAGTTCGCTGGTGGTCACCGTCTCGGCGTCGAGTTCGGCGACCCGGCCGTCGCGGGAGGGGTAGTAGTTGGTGGTGTCCACGACCGTCCGTCCCCGCAGGGGCTGGGCGGGGACGGACTCGATCGCGGTCAGCGGGACCGACAACACCACCGGCTCGCCCGCGTGCGCGGCCTGCTCCGGCGTGCCCGCACTGGCCAGCGGACCCAGTTCGCTGACCAGGCCGGCCAAGCTCTCTGGGCCACGGGAGTTGGCGATGACGACCGGAATGCCGGCCACGACCGCCAGACGCGCGAGCGTCGTCGTCACGCTCGACGGCCGGTCCGATGAACCCTGCACCGAATTCGCCATGCTGCGCCCATGTCGCCTGGCTGTCAGTCAGCGTCGAGTGCGGGGCTGGGGACGGCGACTGGGTGCCCGGCACGGTCCTCGGTCCCGGGCTCCATGGAGCGATGACGCGTCTCGGGGAGAACCAGGCAGCTCAGGGCTGAGACAAGGCCGAACGCCCCGAGCATCACGCCAACGGCGAACCCGCCGCGCGACGCGCTGAGGTCGGCGGCCAGGATGGGGCCTATGCCACCGCCGATGACTCCCGCCAGGTTGTACGCGACGCCGGCCCCGGTGTAGCGATACCTCGTCTGGAACATCTCGGGCAGAAGGGCACCCGCAGGGCCATAGGCGACCCCGAGGATGACGAGCGTGACGGACATCGCGAAGCCGAAGGCCGCCGCCGATCCGGTGTCGATGAGCGGGAACATGACGAAGCTCCAAGGCACGGCCGCCACGCAGGACCAGAGCAGCACGCGGCGTCGCCCGACGCGGTCGGAGTAGAGGCCGGAGACGACGGTGGCGGCCCCGAAGGAGACGGCGGCGACGATTCCAAGCATGAGCACGGTGGACCGGGACAGCTTGACGACGGCGGTGCCGTAGGAGGTGAGGAACGCGGTCCCCACGTAGAAGAACCCGAACACCACGACCAGCGCGCCGGCCGCGATGAGCATCTCGCGCCACTGGTGCCGGACGGCTCCCAGCAGCGGACTGCCCTGGCGGACGGTGGCGCCGCCGGGCCCATCGCGCTCGATGTTCTTGAACATCGGGGTCTCCTCGACAGCGAGCCGAACGTACAGGCCGACCACGACGAGCAGGGCGCTCAGGAGGAAGGGGATCCGCCAGCCCCAATCGAGGAACGTCGGAGAGGCCTCGCCCACGTACAGGTTCACGATCAGGAACGTCGCGCAGGACAGGGCGTAAGCCAGCGCCGGCCCGAGCTGGGGGAACACGGCGTAGAGGCCGCGTTTGCCGGGAGGAGCGTGCTCGGCGGCCAGCAGGGTGGCGCCGGCCCACTCGCCTCCCACGGCGAGGCCCTGCGCGATGCGCAGCACCACGAGCAGGATGGGCGCGGCGACCCCGATGGAGTCCGCGGTGGGCAGCAGGCCGATGAGCACCGTGGCGATGCCCATCAACAGCAGTGTGCTCACCAGGGTGGTCTTGCGGCCCAGACGGTCACCCAGGTGACCGAACAGAACCGCGCCCAGCGGGCGTGCGCCGAAGGCCACCGCGAAGGTCGCGAACGACGCCACGGTGGCGGCGGACTCACCCAGGGCAGGGAAGAAGACCTTGGGGAACACCAGAGCGGCCGCGGTGCCGTAGATGAAGAAGTCGTAGAACTCGATCGTGGTTCCGGTGCAGCTGGCGACAGCCACGCGCCGCATCGAGGTATGAGACCTCGCGGGTGGGGACGTGCTCATCTGAGTCTCCTCAGGGTCGTGAGTTGCCCTGAAGTGTGATGTCGCTCTCACCTGCGCCGATACCCCCGGATAGGGGCAGGGGCCACCGACCGCCTACCCCTGGGTGACCTGGTCCAGCGGTAACCGGGGAGTGCTTGAGAAGAAAGACATCAATTCCGTCGACGCCGTCTGGCTCCACGATCACCTGTGCGTCGACGACCCTGAGGGCCGGTGCGCTCCGATTGGCGACGTGCCCGACGCCGTTTGTCGCGCCGGAGGAAATTCGCGCGGAGGCACGCCGCGTTCATGATGTGCGTCCACCGCTGGGGACTACCCCAATTCAGGGGTGGCGCGCGCCACATTCGTGGCCGACGATCCTCCTAGCAGCCGAAACGGCGAGGAGCAGGCATGTCGGAGGTGAAACTGCGGATCGGTTGCCGCCGGCGAGCTGCCCACGACCATCTCCGGCAAGATCCGCCGGGTCCAGCTCCGGGGCGAGCGAGGTCGGTAAGCATCCCGACGCCGACGCCGCGGGCGATTTCCGTGAGGAGGATTCGCAATGAGCCCCGCGACTGAGCTTTCCTACGCGTCCGGTACCTCGGCGTGGCCGCTGCTGGGCGACACCATCGGCGCCGACTTCGACCGCACCGTGGCGGCGTTCGGCGATCGCGACGCCCTGGTGGACCGGCCGACCCGGCGCCGCTGGACCTACGCGCAGCTGTCCACCGAGGTCGACACAATCGCGCTCGGCCTAGAGCAGCTGGGCGTGCGCAAGGGCGACCGGGTCGGCATCTGGGCCCCCAACTGCGCCGAATGGGTGTTCGTCCAGTACGCCACCGCCAAGATCGGCGCGATCCTGGTCAACATCAACCCGGCGTACCGGGTGCACGAACTGGAGTACGTGCTCAACCAGGCGGGCATCCGCACACTGGTGGCCGCACCCTCGTTCAAGACCTCCGACTACGCGGCCATGATCGATGAGGTCCGGCCCACGTGCCCCGGGCTGCGCGACGTGCTGCTGCTCGGCAGCGACGCCTGGCAGGCCCTGCAGGAGTCCGGCCGCGCCGCCGACGACGCCCGCCTGGAGGAGATCGCGGCCACGCTCGGCGCGAACGACCCGGTCAACATCCAGTACACCAGCGGCACCACCGGATTCCCCAAGGGCGCGACGCTGTCCCACCGCAACATCCTCAACAACGGCTTCTTCGTCGGCGAGCTGTGCGGCTACGACGAACAGGACCGGATCTGCGTGCCGGTGCCCTTCTACCACTGCTTCGGCATGGTCATGGGCAACCTGGCGGCCACCAGCCACGGCGCGTGCATCGTCATCCCCGCGCCGTCGTTCGAGCCGCGCGCCACACTGGAGGCGGTCGTGGCCGAGCGGTGCACCTCTCTGTACGGCGTACCGACCATGTTCATCGCCGAGCTGAACGACAACTCTTTCGGCGATCACGACCTGTCGTCGCTGCGTACCGGGATCATGGCCGGGTCGCCCTGCCCAGTCGAGGTGATGAAGCAGGTCATCGAGCGGATGGGCATGGCCGACGTGGCGATCTGCTACGGCATGACCGAGACCTCCCCGGTGTCCACGCAGACCCGCGCGGAAGACTCCCTGGACCGCCGGGTGTCCACGGTCGGCACCGTGCACCCGCACCTGGAGATCAAGATCATCGACCCGGAGACCGGGGTGACGGTGCCGCGCGGCACGCCCGGCGAGCTGTGCACCCGCGGCTACTCGGTAATGCTCGGCTACTGGAACGAACCCGACAAGACCACCGAGGCGATCGACGCGGCCCGCTGGATGCACACCGGCGACCTGGCCGTCATGGACGCCGAGGGCTATGTCAACATCACCGGCCGGATCAAGGACATGGTGATCCGCGGCGGTGAGAACGTCTACCCGCGCGAGGTGGAGGAGTTCCTCTTCACCCACCCCGACATCGCCGATGTCCAGGTCGTCGGAGTGCCGGACGCCAAGTACGGCGAGGAGTTGATGGCCTGGATCCGGCCGCGGTCCGGTGCCGAGCCGCTGACCGCCGAGGAACTGCGCGCGTTCTGCACCGGCCGTCTGGCGCACTACAAGATCCCCCGGTACGTGCACGTCGTGGGCGACTTCCCGATGACCGTCACCGGCAAGGTCCGCAAGGTGCAGATGCGGGAAGAGGCCATCGACATCCTCGGCCTGCAGGACGTCACCGCCACGGAGCACGCATGATCGAGCGCGTCTGGTCGAGTGTGTCCGGTCGGACCCGGGCCTCCGGCTTCACCGGATGGGACAGAGCATGCTGACGAACATGGGAGACGACGCCGGGGCGTTCCGTTCCTCGGTCCTGACGCTGCACCGCACCACAGGGCTGCCGGTGGTGTTCGGCGGAGCGCTGGCCGGGCCGGGGCAGGTGCGCATCAGCGAACTGGTCGGCAACATCACCGGCGTTCTCAACGGGCTGGTGGTGCGGCAGGGCTCCGGCCTGGGCGGCAAGGCGATGGTCATGGGCCGTCCCGTCTGGGTCAGCGACTACCCGCGCGCGTCGTCCATCAGCCATGACTACGATGCGCCCGTGGTGCACGAGGGCCTGCTCTCGGTGGTGGCGCTCCCGATCGTCGTACGGCGGCAGGTGCGCGGCGTTCTGTACGGGGCGCTACGCGAACCCATCGGCCTGGCCGACCGCGTGGTGGCCGCCGCCATGCAGACGGTCCGCGACCTGGAACAGGAACTGGCGGGACGGGACGCGGCCGACGAGGCCCTGGCGCGCATGCAACGCGAGACCGCGGCCGCGCCGGACGAGGGCCCGTCGTCCGTGACCGCCCGCTGGGAGCAGGTCCGCGCGGTACACGCCGAGCTGCGCGGTCTCGCCGACCAGATCAGCGACCCGGCTCTCCGCGACCGGCTGCTGGCAGCGTCCACCCGCCTCGCGGCCGCCGACGGCAAGCCCCCCATGGACGGCCCACCACGTCTGGCGCTCTCACCCCGGGAACTGGACGTCCTGTCGTACGTGGCCGTCGGCTGCACCAACGTCGATGCCGCCCGGCGGCTCGGGCTGCGACCCGACACGGTCAAGAGCTATCTGCGGTCGGCCATGCGCAAGCTGGACAGCCACACCCGCATGGAGGCCGTCACGGCCGCCCGGCGCACGGGCCTGCTGCCCTGACGTCCCGCGCATGCCAGAGTTCAGAGCGACCGGCCCGGCGACGTGCCACCGGGCCTGCGGTCGCCAAGCCCGCGCCGGACCTAGCTCGCCGCGTGGCCTGGCTCGCCGCGTGGCCTGGCTCGCCGCGCGACCGGGAACGTTCGGCCATAACGGAGATGATTGGCTCGTGGACGGTCTGGTGACGACTGCGCAGTCCTCACGGTTCTGGCGTCTGCGGGGGCTGGAAGGGCTCGGGCTCATGCGTGCCCGCTACACCTCGCATGCCTTCGCTCGGCACAGCCATGAGACGTTCGCCATCGGTGTGATCCAGTCCGGCCTGGAGGAGATCTGGTTCGCTGACGGCGTCGAACGCGTCGGGCAGGGGGCGATCGTCCTCATCGAGCCCGAGGTGGTGCACACCGGAGCCGCCCTGACCGGAGAAGGCTGGGCCTACCGCGTGCTCTATCCGTCAACCGGCGTCCTGTCCGGCCTCGGGGGGACGCCGGGGACACCGCGTTTCGCCGAACGCGTCGTCTACGACCGCCAGGGCGCGAGGCTGCTGCTGAGAGCACACGCCATCACCGAGACCGAAGACGCGTTGACCGCAGAGACAACGATGCGCCAAGCCATGACCTGGCTGCTGCGGCGATACGGTCGAGCATCCGCACCCGTACGCGACACACGCGACGTGACCACGAAGATCCTCGAACGGGCGCGCGAAGTGCTGCACGAACGCATGACCGAGCCGCCCGGTCTCGACGAGCTCGCCGCCGATCTGGGAGTCGGCTCGTCCACCCTGGCGCGGTCGTTCCGGAACGCGTACGGCCTCCCGCCTCACGCCTACCTGATCCAGCTTCGTGTGCGCGCGTCCTGCCGGCTGCTGGAGAAGGGACTGCCGCCCGCCGAGGTGGCGGCAACGGTCGGCTTCTACGACCAAGCGCACCTGACCCGGCATTTCCGGAGGCTCGTCGGCGTGTCACCCGGTGGCTTCCAGCGGGGCGGCAGAATCGTACAAGCTGCGGAGACCGAGACTCCCTAACCTCCCGACCATGCACACCGACATCGAAACCAACGACGCGAAGAACCCCCTGGAGCCGGATCGGGCGTCGATCGAGAGGATGGGACGGGCGGTCATCGACCGGATCGCCGATTTCGTCGACGGCGTCCACCGGACACCGGCCGGTCGGTTCGGTGCTTCCGACGCACTCGTGAAACAACTGCTGCGACCGCCGCCGGAAGGTCAGGGAGACTTCCCGGCCCTGCTCGACGCCTTCCACGCCGCCGCCGAGCACGGCCTCGACACGGCGGGTCCGGGCTACCTCGCCTACTTCCCCGCCGGCGGCCTGATCAGCTCCGCGTTCGCCGAGCTGGTCGCGCAGACGTACAACCGCTACACCGCCGTCGCCGAGCTGGCGCCCGCCCTGGTCGCGATGGAGCATGGAATCCTGCGGTGGTTGTGCGACCAGTTCGGCCTTCCGTCCAGCGCCACCGGTCTGGTGACCACCGGCGGTTCGCTGGCGACCTTGGCCGCCGTGGTCGCTGCACGCCACGACCGCCTCGGTGAGGACTTGGCCCGCTCGACGCTGTACGTCACCGAGCACACGCACTACTGCGTCGGGAAGGCCGCGCGGATCGCCGGACTGCCCGCCTCGTCCGTCCGGCTGGTTCCGACACGGGGACTCCGCATGGACCCCGACGCGGCCGCGCGGCTCATCACGGCAGATCGCACCCGGGGCCTGCGTCCCTTTCTCCTTGTCGGCACGGCCGGAACGACGAGCACCGGAACGATCGACCCTCTACCGGAACTCGGAACGCTCGCACGAAAAGAGCGGCTCTGGTTCCATGTCGATGCCGCATATGGCGGCGGCTTCCAGCTCACCGATCGCGGCCGTGCCAGCCTCGCGGGGATCGAAAAAGCCGACTCCATCGTGTTCGACCCTCACAAGAGCCTCTTCCTCCCCTACGGGACCGGTGTGCTCCTTGCACGCGACGCCAGAACACTCCACGCCGCTCACGCCGGCGGCGGCGACTACCTCCAGGACCTGACCGGCCTGGACGAGCTGCCGGACTACGGCCATCTCGGCCCAGAGCTGACCCGGGAGTTCCGTGGGATGCGACTCTGGCTTCCCCTGCATCTCCACGGCGTCGGCGCCTTCCGCGAAGCACTGGACGAAAAACTCGATCTCGCCCGCCTCGCCTACCGCGACCTCGCCTCTGATCCGCTGCTCGACGTTCCCTGGGAACCAGACCTGACCGTCGTCGTCTTCCGGATGCGGGCGGACGACGCCACCAACCAACGGTTCCTCGAACGGATCAACGGCACCGGGCAGGCCTTCCTGTCCAGCACACGCGTGTGCGAGCGTTTCTACCTGCGGCTTAACGCGACAAGCCACCGGACCCACGCCCCATACCTCCGGCAGGCGCTCGCCCTCATCCATGCCTGCGCCCGCGACCTGGCCAGAACGTGAGGCCAAGGCAACGGAACCGTCCTCGGCATTGATGTTACCGACGACCTCCGCGCCTCTGCCATCGCCCCACAACCTCGCCCGGAGTTCTCCCTGCGTCCTCCAATGCAGCGACGGTATGACCTCGATCTCGCCTTCGCGAGCGGGCTCAACCTGCCCGTGACCTCGCCTTGCCCGCCACCTCAGGCCTCGACGGGAAAGGCGTGCACATCAGTCCCTGCATCGCTTCGTCGGCGCCTCAGGTGGCACCGGGCAGCGCATCCTGCTGGATTGTGGGCGGTGATCCTGCGATGCGGCTGAAGATGCTGATTTCCCTCGCTGCGGTCAAGGCTGGAACCTCGCTCGCTCTCTCTGGCCCAAGCCCCCTGATCGAAGGAATGCGCCTCGTGCTTTCAAAGCGGGGCGCGGGTGGTGGCGTTGGCTGGATTAGACAAGCCGACCATCCATGCCTTGTCAGACCGAATCGCACACCTGCCGTATGGGCCGCGGGCGTCTCGCGTCATGTCTTCGCGTGGCTTGGAATCCCGATGACATTTTGATGACAAACGATCTTTCAGGAGCTGGAATCGTCTCCTGTTAGGCCTTTCACCTGCGAAGATGTGAGCCTTCGGCCGGGGTCGAACCGGCGGCCTTCCCTTTACGAGAGGGATGCTCTGGCCAACTGAGCTACGAAGGCGGAGTGGCCCCTCGAGGAATCGAACCTCGGCCTCCTGGGCTTCAACCAAGCGCTCTGCCGCCTGAGCTAAAGGGCCATCGCTGAGGAACCAGGATTCGAACCTGAATCGCCGCGTCCAGAGCGCGGTGTGCTGCCGTTGCACCATTCCCCATCGGTGACTCCATGGAAGCTCAGTGATCCAGGTGTCGGCAAAGGGTTTTTCGAGCGGTCATGGGCGTGTGCTGCCTCTGCGAACGATGGACCACGCTGCGGTCCGGGAGTTCGGTTTCTGCCCGAGCGCAGCGTGCGCGCATGCCGCGCCCTGGTCTCGTAGGGATTGCGCCACAGTTGTCAGCCCGAGTCGTTCCGCCACTGCCGCGTCATCCCACCCGGTCACCGCCAGATCGTCAGGGATGACGCGGCCGGCGGCGCGGGCCGCGTGGATGACACCCGCCGCTTGCTGGTCACTCATGGCGGCGATCGCGTCGGGCGGCTCACCGGAAGCCAGGAGGGATGCCGCGACTCGCTCGGCCTCGGCCGCGTCATTGCGTGCGCATACCCCGATCACCACGTCGCGCCACGCGATGCCGGCGTCCTCGGCTGCTTCCCGATAGCCCTCCAGCCGCTCACGCGTCACCGGGAACAAGACGTCCGTGATGTCCGCGCCAGTGGTGATCGTGCTGATCCGGGCTCGGGAAAGCGGGAAGCTCACCACCGCTGGACGTTCGGCACCCGCGAACGCAACAGTGCCCACCGAACGTGCCGCTGCGCGGTTGTCGATGCTCACCAGTTCCATCCCGCGGACCGCCGGACCGCCATGGACCACGGCGGGACGCCTCATCGCCCGGACGGCCGCCAAGACCGGATCGTCGTCGGAGGTGGTCCAGACGACGAACCCGTCGACGGCGGCGGCCGTGATCCGCGGGACGTCGTCGGCGGCACCTGTGATCGGCAGGATGGTCATGCCATAGCCACGATCAGCGCAGACGTCGGCGATCCCGGCGAGGAAGGACACCGCCTCCGGGTCTTCGAACGCGTAACTCAGATGCTCACCCATCACGACGCCGAGCGTGCGGGTACTGCCGCGGCGCAGCGACCGGGCGCTCGGGTCAGGCCCGGCGTACCCCAGCTGGGACGCCGCGGCGAGCACTTTCGACCTGGCCTGGTCTGAGACGCGGTCCGGCTGGTTGTAGGTGTAGGAGGCGGTCATGACCGACACACCGGCCTGCTCTGCCACCTGGGCGAGAGTCACCCGCTTCGAGCCCGCGGACGCGTTCATGACGCTCAGCCTAGCGCGTTGTGTATCGTTACACAGATGACCCGGGACCGGCCGCACCAGATGATCATTTCGGCGTTCGCGGCCTTTGCCGCGTTCGGCTCGTGCTGGGGCGTGTGGGGTGGCTCGGTGCCGCGGGTCCAGCACCAGGCCGGCGTCAATGACGGCCAGCTCGGCTTGGCACTGCTGTTTGTCGGCGCAGGCGCGCTTCCCGCGATGTTGCTGGCGGGCCGGGCACTCGATCGATGGGGGCTGACGGTCGCGGCCGTGGTCATCGGTGCCCTCGGTGTCGCCGGTGCCGGTCTGGCGCTGACCGCGGTGAACCTGGCGAGCCTGTGCGTCGGGCTTGCCCTCGTCGGCGCCACCAGCGGAGCAGCCGACGTGGCCATGAACGCGGTCGCCGGACGAGCCGAGAAGGTCGCAGGCCGGCCCGTCATCACCCGAGCCCACGGTGTCTTCTCCACCCTTGTGGTCCTCGCAAGTCTTGCCACCGGATGGGCATCGGCCGAGTCGCTGCCGCTCGCCGTCCCGTTCATAGCCGTGGCCGCTCTCTCAATGGCAGCCTGCGCCTTCCTGCTCAAGACACTCCCGGCAGGCGTCACGCACGATCGCATCAGGACAGCGGATCAAGCAGCGTCCGACGGGAGGATCGCCCCCTTTGTGCTCATCGGAGTGCTGGGCGCGCTCGCGTTCGCCAGCGAGAACGCGCACCAGAGTTGGAGCGCGGTGTTCGCCCATGACGAGCTTCATTCAGGTGTGGGGCTGAGCGCCGTCGCCCCGGCTGTGTTCGCCGGCGTAGTCGCGATCACCCGGTTCTCCATCGGCGGTCTCAAACCCGTCCACGCTCGCACCGTTCTCCTCGCCGGCGCGATGACCGCTGCGGCCGGCACGGCCCTCATCGCCATCACACCCACACTGCTCGTCGCCGGCCTCGGCCTCGCCGCAGCCGCCGCCGGGACCGCAGTGCTGTTCCCAACCCTCCTCAGCGTCGTCTCGCAAAACGTCGACGAATCCCGCCGGGGCCGCGCGACGTCGGTCGTCACGACGGTGTCCTACCTCGGATTCCTCGTCGGTCCGGTCTACGTCGGAGTGTGGGCCGATGCGGTAGGACTACGCGGGGCCATGGTCGCGGTCGCGGCCCTCGCAGTAGGCCTCTTCGTCCTCACCCCAGCACTGCTACGCCTCAGTGGCTTTGGCAACCCAACCCACCACAGCAACGACCAGGCAACAAGCCGGACTCCCCTAAGTGCAGGTCAGCAGCCCAGTTGTTGACACGGCTGATTGGCGCAAGGCGACCCGCTTCAAGCGATCCATGCCTGACGTCACATGCCCCAGCCGTGGAAGGCACATCGCCAGCATCAAAAGGGGTCGCCGATCTTGAGTGAGCCGATCGGGCCGTTGGTGCTTCGCGGCCGATCGGGATCTGCATGGGAACGCGACCGCTTTATGGTCATTCGGAGCACGGTTGTGGCGTAAATTTCCCGGGTGAAAGCCACACCCGAGCCAGTGCCCGTGTTTCCTTACAGTTGATTCGCAGAGTTTGGTAAGAACCAGGGTTGACGAAGCCCCCATAATTTACTGCGTCAGTGTAGAGCCGTTCGGCAACTATGAGACCAAAATCCGCGTCGGCGTCGGCGTCGGCGATGGACTGCTTGAATTCAGCTGCTTCCAACAGTCGGAACAGATGGATGAGCGGGCGACCTGCAAACCCGTGGTCGTCGCGATAGACGTAGCCGAAGTTGACGGCCAGGCGAAGTTGGAGGCGTGCGGCCGCTGAGGCGAGTCGATTGTATCGACGTAGTACCGCAGTCAGGTGGTGTGCCAGTGGGTCGAGAAGGTACTCGGCGGGTACGTTCGATGGTGCGACGATGAGAGCGCCGTCGCCACGGTCTTCCAGGTAGCACTCCTGCCACGGGATCTGTGTGATCTCGAACGCCTCGGCCATATGCTCGTACATCTCACGACGCTGGTGCAGCTGGATATAGTCGTCGCCTTTGCCGAAGGAACAGATATCGACCGCAGCCAGGGTGGCGAGCAGCGGAGAGGGTGGCACGCGTGTTCGGAGCTCGGGCCCTGTTTCCGACTGAGGGCGTTCCTCAGTCCGGATCAGGCGCAGATTAGGGGCAGCAGACATGACGTTTTGGGTCCATCCTCTTCTAGGGGCGCGCGTCTCCTGCTGAGTCTCCAGCCGATCTCCCCCACAGACTCAAAGCGTTGACAAGGACGTATGGCTGCCTCGCAAGGACGTACGTCGACGGATCTCGGCAAACTCTTACGACAAGCCTTGACGATCGCTGACAATGACGGGCAAAGACGCTGTCGTCGCGGAGGCCCGAGTGATGCCCCAACGTCCACGCCGCTTGGACCCTGCGGTGCCCACCGAACGCTTCGCACTCGCGTTGCGCGAGCTCCACCGTGATGCCGGTAAGCCCAAACAGCAACTGCTGGCCGCTGCGATGCACTGCAGCCATGCCACCGTCTCGGCCATACTCAATGGCCGCCGGTTTCCTTCCTGGGCGCAGACAGAAGCCTTCATACGGGCCTGCAGCGGGGACATCCGAACTTGGAGGTCCAAGTGGACGGAAGTGGATAGGGAAATCAACGCCGAGCTGCCACTGCCAACGGTTCGGGAAATGTTGCCAACGCTTCCGGACTCGCCCGTCTACCACCTTACTGGTCGCGAACTCTATACTTCCTTGGTCACGCAGGTACGGCAGTCCAAAAACCGGATTCTCACAACTTACATGCGGGTGACTCCACCCCCGTACCTTGAAGGATTCACGGACCAAGAAACTGGGCGAGCAGCATCCGAGTATTTTAAGGAGGTCCTCGCCTGGGCGGCCCGGCCAGGAGCTCATTCGGCGCGTCGCGTGATCTGTCTCCCCAATGACGAAATGCTTGAATGGGCAAAAACCTTCTACACGCATACCAGGAACATATCCAGATACGAAGTGCGTGTCTTAAATTGGCAGATCACTACTGACGCCATAAACATAGCTATTTTCGATGATGTGACAACTTTTCTCACCTTCGACGCCGGGAGCTCTCTGGAAATGGGTGGATTTCGGATCGACGATCGAGATTTCGTTCGGGCTTCGATCGGATACTTCGGTCGACTCTGGTCCAGTAGCACCCGCCTGTCCGACCACCTCCAGCCGCCCGTCTAGACCCGTCTCTCCTCTCAGCGTTCAGGCAGCTGGACGATCGCTGCCTGCCGCAAAAGGCCAGTACATGTCCGGCTTGGCGACTAGCCCGTCGACGGCCGGTGGCTCGGGACGCCAGCCAAGTGTGTCGCGCTACACGGTTCCAGTGACGGGAGCGCGGTAGGTTCTCGGCAAACCAACGGGCAGGCGAGGGTCTCAGGTGGCGGCCTATCCGGGCAAAGCCAGGTTTGCGGGCGATTCGGTCGCCCGCGACAAGATCATCCACGTTGGCGGTTTGGCGTGCGGACCTTCGCAGCCGCCCCCACGGCAACTCCCGCTCGACATCCACGGGTTCTCGGGGCGAGCCGAGGTCCTCGCCAAACTGAACGCCCTGATCGAGATGCAACAGCACTCGCTCTCGCCGCTCATCATCGCCATCACCGGGATGCCAGGTGTCGGAAAGACGACGCTGGCCGTGCACTGGGCCCATCTCATGGCCGACCGCTTCCCGGACGGGAACATCTTCATCAACTTGCGGGGCTACTCGGATCGGGCCTCGCTCTCCTCACGCGAGGCACTCGGGCAGGTGCTCCGTGCGCTGAACGTCCCTGCCAGCAGGATTCCCGTTGACGAAGACGAACTCACGGCTCTCTACCGGTCACAGCTTGCGAAGAAGGACTTGCTCATCGTCTTGGACGACGCGGCGGGTTCCCAGCAGGTGTACCCGCTGCTTCCCGGCAGTTCATCGTGCGTCGTCGTCGTGACCGCGCGCGACGACCTCGCCGGTCTCGTCGCACGTGGGCATGCCCGGATGATTCCGCTGGATCTGATGCCCCCGAGCGAGGCGGTCGAACTCGTTCGCACGGTCGCCGGGCACGAGCGGATGGACGCCGAACCCGAGGCGACCACCGAACTGGTCCGGATCTGCGCCCGGCTGCCCTTGGCACTGAGCGTGGCCGCGGCAAATCTCGCGACGAGGCCGCAGCAGTCGGTGGCCGACACCGTGGTGGCGCTGACGAAGGGAGACCGGCTCTCCAACCTCACCCTGGGCCAGGACCTGGACGACGCCGTCGGAGCCGCTTTCGACCTGTCGTATCGCGGGCTCAAACCAGACCTCGTCGCGACGTTCAGGCTGCTGGGCCTGATCGAGGGCCCGACCTTTACTCCTGAGGCGATCGGGGCTCTGTGTGCGGTCACCCCGGACGCCGCCCTCCACATGCTCAACGGCTTGGAGGCCTCGAACCTCGTCCAGGCCATTTCCTCAGGCCGCTACCAGCTCCACGAGCTGCTCCGGGAATACGCGCGGGGACGCGCAGAGGCGGAGGACGATCGTCTGATCCGTGAGGCAGCCCTCCAGCGCCTGGCCACGTGGTACCTGACCCGGGCCCAGCAGGCGGGTCGCTTCCTGGACCGGTACAGGCGAACCATCGGCCAGGAACTGACTGCACCGCCGGTGGACGCCGCCCCGGCCGAACGCACCCGCCAACTGGAGTGGTTCAATGCCGAGTACCGCAATCTCGTCGAGATCGTCCGCCAGACCTCGCAGCTGCGGTGGGACGAGCTCACGATCGGGCTGGCCGACGCTGTCTACGACTACTTCGAGCTGCGCAGATACGGTCACGAGAACATCGAGGTGCATCGCCTTGGGCTCGAGGGGGCCGAACGGCGCGGACACGTTCCGTCCCAGTTCTTCATGCATCATCACCTCGCAGTGGCCTACCGCGAGATGGGCCAGGTGCGGGCGGCGTTCGCTGAGGCGGATGTGGCATGTCGGCTCAGCCGCCAGGTCCGCGACCGCTACGGCGAGGGCGTCGCCCTTGACAACATCGCACGCATCCACCTGCACCTCAGTGAATACCGCGAGGCTCTCGCCGTTACGCGGGTCGCGCTGGCGATCCGCCAGAAGATCGAAGACCGGCATGGCGAGGCCACGACCCTCGACACCATGGCGCGCGGTTACCAGGGGTTGAGCGAATACGAAGAGGCCTACCTCAAGGCCAAGTCCGCGCTGAAGATCAGACGCAGGATCGGAGATGTACGCGGCGAGGCCGAAACTCTCGACAACATCGCCCACATCTACCACGCCTGGGGTCGCGCCTCACCGGCTCTCGACTACGCTCAGCAGGCTTTGAGACTCCGCCATGAGATCGGTGATCGTCATGGCGAAGGGGAGACCCTCGCCTTCATCGGCCACCTCCACATGTGGCTGGGAAAACACGAGCAGGCGCGCGACTTCGTCGAGAGCGCCCTGCAAATTCGCCGGTCAATTGCCGATCGCCATGGGGAGGGGCAGGCCCTCGTCTACCTGTCGACCATCCTGCGCAGGATCGGCCACGAGGGTGAGGCGGTTTGGGCCGGTTTGGAAGCCCTCGACATCCTCCAAGAGCTGGGCGACCGTCACGGCGAGGCAGAGGCGCTCACGAGCCTGAGCCGCAGTTACCGTCGGTTGCAGACGTACGACCCAGCCGGTGAGGACGCGGTACGAGCCCTAAAGATCAGCCGCTCGATCGGCGACCGTTTCGGTGAAGCCGCAGCACTCAGAGCTCTCGCCCTCGTCGAACGCGATCTCGGCGATCTGAACGCGGCGAGGAAGGGCGCGACACGCTCCATGCGCCTCTGCCGGCAAATCGGGGACAGGCGCGGTGAAGCCGATTCTCTCGACGTTCTCTGCAAGCTCTTCCACCGTCTCGGACTGCTGGAGAAGGCCCATCGGACCGCAGTCCGATCTTGCGCCATTGCCGCAGAGGTCAACGACGGCCACGGCAGAATGGCGACGATGGTGGCATTGGCCCAGATCCTCCGCGACATGGGAAACCTGAAGGACGCCGCATCTCACATAGACGAGGTCCTACGGCTCGGTGAGGAACTCGGCCAGCAGCGCCGCCGGCACGAGGCGTGGAGGCTCTGTGGCGAGATCCGCGCCCAGCAGGGAGACAAAGAGGCCGCCGAGAAGGCATTCGCCAAGGCCGTCCTTCTTGAGGAGGGCCATGGCGGCGATTGATCGCGGACGCCTTACGCCGGCTTGACCGAAACCTGCCGCAGGCCCAGTAGACACTGTGTTCTCATAGACCCCACTCATGGGCGGCCAACGCCCAAGGTCCAACTGCCTTGCGCCTCGACAGACGACTGACGACCGGTGGCAGGCACCTGCCGCCGGAGATGCAGCTTGGTCGAACGATCGTGGCTAGAGGTTCTGGCGTCTCACTACGACCACCATCCCGCCCCCGCCTCCACTGACCGGCTGAGATGCCACAGCCTCCACTTCATTTATCGTTGGCTGGGTCGCAAATACGTACTCTCGAAGGTCCAGAAGGACGACCGGAGAGTTCCATTCCACTATCAGTTCGCGCTCATTGCGTTCCTGAGCGAGCAGACCCGTACGGTCAAACCCGCGCATGCTCCGGTCGGCCGCGATAAGACTCCTTGGATCGAGCATCGCTCGCACTACTGGTTCGTAAGGCCGTTTGCCGACCATGCCCCTTCACCTGACTGGCGTGACCCGCAGCTCATCGAGGACTGGGCCACGAAGCTGGCCGAAATCCATACGATCGCGCAAGGCCACCGTCACCCGACCCAAGTGTCACCCGAAAGCCTCGCGCCCTACCATTGGCCACTCCTGGCGGTCCTGACCAGGCGCGACGAGTTCGTGGCCGACATGACGGCCCGGCTGCGGGTGGAGCAGGACGCGGCGGTCGTGCGGGTGGGGCTCGAACAGCTGGCCAAGGAGGCGAGCCATCTTGACCTCGGCCCGGTCGGGATCACACACCAAGACCTGAGCCCTGGAAACATCCTGGTCAAGGACCGTGAGGTGGTCGCGGTCATCGACTGGGACCGGGCACAAGAAGACCGCCTGCTCTACGACGCCGTTCTCGCGGCGCTGCACTTGGCCAGGCACCAGCCCGCCAACGACCGCTTCGGCGCCGCGGATCGGTTCATCAAGACCTACCAGCGCACGTGGGACGTGGATGACCAGGCAGTCGGATGGATGTTCCGCTATGCAGTGCTGCGAAATCTTGCGGTGAGCCGTTCCCCAGAGAAATGGCGGGCGATCCAGTCAGAGGTGGAACGTCACTGGGGCGCCGAATACTGAGCGGCACTGGCGCTCAATCGCGGATAATGATCTTGTTCCCCATGACCAGGTCACCCTCGACCCTCAGATCGCCCTCGAAGAACGGGCCATTGGAAGTCGGAGGCTTCGCGGAGGGTCGTGCGCGCAGGTCGGGTGTGCGCTTTCCCATTTCGGCGCTGAGGTAGATCCACGCTCTGGTCTTGGTCTCCTTCACACGGACCTTGACGCGGCGGTAGGCGAGCGGATCCACCGGACCAGGGGCATGCTTGACCACCGAGTCATAGACGAAGTCCGAGACGACGAACCCGAGATCAGCTCCAGTTCGGGCCATCTCGGACTTGAGGATGGGCGCGTCGAGCAGCCGCGCGGCCTGGCTGACGGCCTCACCTGAGACCCCCTCCCCGTCGCTCGTCACCGGGCCGACGTGGAGGGCGGCTCGCAGTTGGAGCCGGACGACGTCGCCAGCCCGGCGGTTGTGCGACCTCAGCCGTACAGCCAACTTTGAAACGAGCGGATCGACCAGCCGGGTGGTCGGGACGGTCGGCGGGACGACCAGCAGCGCTCCGTCGCCGCGGTCCTCGCGGTGGCAGCCAGACCAGTGCACTTCCGACTCCGCAAACGCATCCCTGAGCACTTCGTACATCACTCGCTTCACGATCCGCCTGTCCTCGTCAGTGCGGCCTGGATCGTTGAACGAGGCGATGTCGGTGTAGAAGATCGAGCAATTCTGTCCCGCCCATTCGGCGTCTTGGGGACCGATTCGTTCGAGCGGGCCGGAGACGCGGTTCTCGTTAAGCCGACCGTAGAGTTGCTGCTCGAGCAGGGCGGCAGCCCTCGGGCGTTCCTCAAGGAACGCGGCGAACCCTTCGGCCGGCACAACCAGGGTCTCCACCGTGTCGTGCGTGACGACCGTGGCCGAGCGGGAACGAACCATCAAGGCGGCGCGCTCCCCGATGAGGTCCCCCGGGCCGCGCAGGGCGACGATCCGTTCCTCAGAGCCTGTGCCGCTGCACACCTGCGCCCAGCCGGACAGGATCACTATGACATCGGTCGCGGACGCGTCCTCACGGCACAGGACCGTTCCCGGTGGATGGCTTGCCCGTTGGCCCAGCTCCAGAAGTTCTTGCTGCTCGACCTCGCTCAGCGAATGCCAGAACCTCCCATCCGCGGTTCGCTTCACCGGATCCCCCTAACAGGGTCGTCCGTCATCGCCCGGTTCATGACTACCAGTCGCGCGATGCCGGAACCGCGGCGCACGACACATGATTGGTTCGCGACGAGGCGTGGACGGGATCCGCGCGGGCCAGGGAAGGTGTTCGGTCGGTGCGTTGGCTGATCCGATACAGCGGGGCCGGGTGCTGGTCTACCACTTCTTCGGAACGCAGGTTCGTTGGGGACGCTGCGCCGACCGAGGGAATCTGTGCTCTGACCAGGGCGATTGCCACGTTGTGCTGGCGTCGGCGGGTGCCTCTGCCGTCGCTGGTAGGGGATTTGCACTGCGGAAGCGTTCGAACGGTGAGCCTTTGGACCGGTCGGAGCCGTTCTATCTAAAGGAGGTGAATCAGGTGGCTTCGGCGGCCTGATGAGGCAGAAGGGGCGATCGGCACCGTGAGAGGTCGGCATCAGGGCAAGGGACCGTTCCAGCGCACTCTCGATCGTTCCGGCAGGTTCCTCGGAGCCGCCGCTCGGCAACCACCGGGGCGGCAAGTGCTCGCAGTGGGGGTCGCCATCGCTGTGGTGCTGGCTGCGGCGACCATGGCGCAGGCCCGTTTTCGCGCTGATGGACGACCGTCCGCTGCGCCTGTTTCGCCAAAGGCGAGGGAGAGCGGTTACCGCTCTCCCACTCCGATGGGGTCGATGTCCTCGCCCGCACGGCCGACACCCACTCGGTCCAGTCCTCCTGCGCGTTCCAGTCCGTCCACGCGCGCCCGGCCAAAAACCACTGCGCTTTATGAGGTCGTCGGCAGGGTTGACGCAGCCGGCCCCTCGGGCGTGCGGCGGACAGCGACTCTTGCGGGACGCAGGTCTACGAGCAGCATGAGCTTCTGGGTGGGCTGCCAGAAGGCGCCTGCCGTCACCACGTTCAGGCTGGGACGGGCCTTTACGCGCCTATCCACGGCGCTGATGCTCGACTCGGCAACCCCGGCTGCACTGAAGGTTCGTGTCGTTCTGCGAGGGGACGGGGTGGTGCTCGAACGGCGGGTGGTGACATCGCGGACGGCGACCGCGATGCTGGTCCGGGTCACCGGGGTGCGGACTCTTGCACTGGAGGCGACCGCGATCGCGGGCAGGTGCGGGACGGCCCCGGTGGGATACGGCATCGCGTACGAACCCACCCTCCAGTCAGGCGCATGAGCCTGAGGCCGGGCGCCATCGAGTCGGAGGGCAAGGCTGCTCGCCATGGCGGCCACTCACCCGCTACTCCATCTCGGCTGAACTGAATCCCGTGCCCTGGGTCAGCGGCACTCGTACTTGTTGACGGCGTCGAAAGCGGCTCGGTTCCGGTCTCCGTACAAGGGGTCGACCACCTTTCGCGTGCTGCCGCCCTGCTTGAGCCCGCGCGCTGAGGTGGCGATCGCATCCAGGACGGTCTTGAAGTGCTCGGCGATGTCCGGCGGTGCGCTGGCCTGCATCCGCTTGCCGGTGAGAGCGATGAGAGCCGCCCTCTTGCGCAGGTCGGAGAAGTCCAATGGCTGGCCTCTGATCGCCTTGCCCACATCGGCACGGAAGACAGTGACCCCAACCTGGAAGGTCGAAAGGTCCAGGCAGAACGCCGAAGTGTTCTGGGGGGACGGCGTGGATGGAGTGGTGGAGTGCGCCGAAGAGGGCGAAGCCGAAGCGGATGTGGAGCCCGACTCTGAACAGCCGGTTGCGGCAAGTGAGGCAGTGAGGGCGCTCGCAACCACGAGCGTGTGCCTGAAGGGAGCGGTCACAGGGGGACTGTACGTACCTACTGTACGTATTTCCATGATTTTTTACCGCTGAATCCGGGCGAGTTCGAGACAGGTACGGCGCTGGCTGCCGGCTTGGCGGCCCCGTTGCCCTGTGGTTCGGCGTGGACGTCCACAGGTCAGCGCACGGCCTGATCGTGACAGGTTTCGGCGGTGCATACACCCAGGTCCGCGTTCTGTGGCGCTTCCGGTCCTCGCGCCCTCCCTGGTCGATGACCTGCGTCGAACTATGTTTTGGTCCCGGGAGAACCGTTGACAATCCAACCAAACGGGCGTAAACAAATGTAAAACAACATGAAGCGGAGGGAATCAACATGAACGTGCGGGATCGGCGAGGCGAGGTCCTCCTTACGGGCCAGGCCCGGACGGGCCCGGCATGATCGTGACCCTGACGCTGAATCCCAGCCTGGACCGGACCGTCGAGGTGGACGCGCTGACCCGCGGCGCCGTCATCCGCACCCGGTCGGCACGCCTCGATCCGGGTGGCAAGGGCGTGAACGTCTCGCGCGCCTTGCTGGCCAACGGGGTGGCCTCCACGGCGGTGATCCCGGTCGGCGGTCCGGACGGCGACCAGCTGCACCGGATGTTGCTGGCCGAGGGCCTGACCGCGCACGCGGTACCGGTGGCCGGGCGCACCCGTTCCAACGTGACCATCGCCGAGCCCGGCGGCGTGGTCACCAAGCTGAACGAGCCCGGCGGGCCGCTGTCACGCGCCGAGCTGGACGCCGTCGCCGAGGTCGTGGTGACCGAGGCCGAACGGGCCAGCTGGGTGGTCGCCTGCGGCAGCCTTCCGCCCGGCGTCCCGGACGGCCTGTACGCCAAGCTGTGCAGGGCCTTCTCTCCGGACGGGATCCGGGTGGCCGTCGACACCAGCGGCCCCGCGCTCATGGCGGCCGTCGCCGCGGGACCCGACCTGATCAAACCGAACCGGGAGGAGCTGACCGAGGCGGTCGGCCGGCCGCTCGACCGGCTGTCCGACGTGGTCGAGGCCGCGGAGAAACTGCGTGCGCTCGGCGCCAAGGCCGTCCTGGTCAGCCTGGGTGCCGACGGGGCGTTGCTCGTCGACGACGACGGGGTCATCGCGGGCACGGCCCCGGTGCACAGGCCGAGGGGCTCGGTGGGCGCGGGCGATGCCCTGCTCGCGGGTTTCCTCTCCGCGGGTGCCCGTGGACCGGACGCGCTGGCCGAGGGCCTGGCATGGGGCGCCGCCGCCGTCCGGCTGCCCGCCAGCCGCATGCCGGGCCCTTCCGACATCAAACGCGACGACGTACGACTCCACCCGACACCGGACCTGGACCGTCCCCTGCTCACCTAGGCCATTCCTATCCCAGGCTCCCGACCACACCCCGATCGACAGGAGGCCACGATGGCCACTGCGTACACCCCCAAAGTCACCGGTGACGGCCTACGGGCGCGCATCCAGCGCATGGGCGGCTACCTGGCAGGCATGGTGATGCCCAACATCGGCGCGTTCATCGCCTGGGGCCTGATCACCGCGCTGTTCATCCCGTCCGGCTGGCTGCCGAACAAGGAGCTCGCCGAGCTCGTCGAACCGATGATCAAGTACCTGCTGCCGCTGCTGATCGGCTACACCGGCGGCCGGATGGTGCACGGCCAGCGCGGCGCGGTCGTCGGCGCGGTCGCCACGGTCGGCGTCGTGGTCGGTGCCGACGCGCCGATGTTCCTGGGCGCGATGATCATCGGCCCGCTGACCGCGTACCTGCTCAAGTTGTTCGACGGGCTCCTGGAGGACCGGGTGCGGCCCGGCTTCGAGATGCTGGTCGACAACTTCTCCGCAGGCATCCTCGCCGGCGCGATGGCGGTGGTGGGCCGGCTCGGGATCGGCCCGGTCATGCGGACCGTCACCGACTGGGCGGGCGAAGCGGTGGGCTGGCTGATCGACCACGACGTGCTCCCGGCGGCCTCGCTCCTGATCGAGCCGGCCAAGGTGTTGTTCCTCAACAACGCCATCAACCACGGCGTCCTCGGGCCGCTGGGCGTCCAGCAGGCCGCCGAGCACGGCAAGTCCATCCTGTTCACCCTGGAGTCGAACCCCGGCCCCGGCCTCGGTGTGCTGCTGGCCTACCTGTTCTTCGGCCCGCGCCGGCTGCGTCCCACGACGCCGGCCGCAATGATCATTCACTTCTTCGGCGGCATCCACGAGATCTACTTCCCGTACATCCTGATGAAGCCCCGGATGATCCTGGCCGCGATCGCCGGCGGCGCCACCGGAGTGGCGATCTTCCTGGCGTTCGACACCGGCCTGGTCGCCACGCCCTCGCCCGGCAGCATCTTCGCCTACCTCGCGCAGACCCCCAAGGGCGTGTCCAACTGGATCGGCATCTACACCGGCGTGATCGCCTCGACCGCCGTCTCGTTCGGCGTCGGCGCCGCACTGCTCGGCTTCGGCAAGCTCGCCGAGCCGAGCGAGGACGGCGACGCACCCACCAGCGAAGGGAAGGACACCGGCGAAGGCAAGAGCGAGCCGGCGTCGCAGCCGACCGCGTCCTAGACACCTCCTCCCCCACCTTGGAGATCCGATCATGGTGACCAGCATCAACGGCAAGGACATCCACAAGCTCGTCATCGCCTGCGACGCCGGCATGGGCAGCAGCGTCATGCTCGCCGGCCAGCTGCGCAGGGCACTGAAGAAGCAGCCGGTCACGGTGGAGCACACCCCCGTCGACTCCATCCCCGCCGACGCCGACGTGGTGGTCTGCCACACCGGACTGGCCGACCGCGCCCGCCATGGCGCACCGGACACCCTCATCGTCCCGTTCGAGGTCTACATCGGCGACCCCGCGGTCAACAACGTGATCACCGCGATCAAGGACGGCGGCGATCTGAGTGTCTGAGCCCGCAGCCGTGCTGCTCCACCCGCGCGCCGTCTGGCTCGACGCCGTGGCCACGGACCGCGACGACGCCGTCCGCCAGTGCGGCCGGCTCCTCGCCGAGGTCGGCGCCGTGACCAGCGCGTACACCGACAGCATGCTGGAACGGGAACGGTCGATCTCCACCCACCTCGGCGAGGGTGTGGCGATCCCGCACGGCACGGCATCCGGCAAGGACGCGGTACGCCGGGACGCGCTCGCCGTCCTGCGGTTCCCGAACGAGGTCGACTGGGACGGCCACCCCGTCACGCTCGCGATCGCCATCGCCGCCCGGGGCGACGGGCACATGGCGATCCTCGCCGAGCTCGCGCAGATCCTGCTCGACCCCGACCGGGCCCGGGGCCTGCGCGAGGCCACCACCGCCGACCAGATCATCCGGCTCCTCCAGCCCGCCGAAGAACTGGACAAAGAACCCGAGGAAGAAGGTTCCGCACTGTGAAGGTCGCTCGTTTCTACGCCCCCGGCGACATCCGCCTGGAGGACTCCGCCGAGCCGGAGCCCGGCCCCGGCGAGCTCAAGCTCCGCATCCGCAACTGCTCGACCTGTGGCACGGACGTCAAGATCTCCCGGTTCGGGCATCACCACATCGCGCCGCCGCGCGTGATGGGCCACGAGATCGCCGGCGAGATCGTCGCCGGGGACGCGCCGGGCTGGGAACCCGGCGACCGCGTCCAGGTCATCGCGGCCGTTCCCTGCGGGGAGTGCTCCGAATGCCGGCGCGGCCGGATGACCGTGTGCGCGCGGCAGGAGTCGATGGGCTACCACTACGACGGCGCGTTCGCCGAGTACATGATCGTGCCCGCCAAGGTCCTGGCCGTCGACGGGGTGAACCGCGTTCCCGACAACGTCTCGTTCGCCGAGGCGTCCGTGGCCGAGCCACTGGCCTGCGTGCTGAACGGGCAGGAGCTCGCGAACGTCCGCGACGGCGATGACGTCGTCGTCTTCGGCTCCGGCCCGGTCGGCTGCCTGCACGTGCGGGTGGCTCGCGCCCGCGGCGCCGCCCGGGTGTTCCTGATCGACGTCAACCGGGACCGGCTCGACCAGGCCGCCGCCATCGTCAAGCCCGACGCCGCGATCTGGGCCACCGAGGACACCGACGTGGTCGAGGCCGTCCGCGACCTCACCGAGGGCCGCGGCAGCGACGTGGCCATCACCGCAGCCGCCTCCGGCGCCGCCCAGCTCACGGCGATCGAGATGTCCGCGCCGGGGGGCCGGATCAGTTTCTTCGGCGGCCTGCCCAAGGACGACCCGATCATCGCGTGCGACTCCAACCGGGTGCACTACCGCGAGCTGACCCTCGTCGGCGCCAACGGCTCCAGCCCGTCCCACAACGCCCGTGCCCTGGAGATGATCGGGTCCGGCCGTGTCCCGGTGGAGGACCTCATCACCCACCGTCTTCCGCTGACCGCCGTACACGACGCGCTGGAGCTCGTCGCCCGCGGTGAAGCGATCAAAGTGACCATCGAGCCCTGACGGAGGTCCTCGTGCCCGAACGGACCGTCACCATCGCCTCGGCCCAGGGCCTGCACGCCCGGCCGGCCAAGATCTTCGTCGAGGCAGCCGCGCGGCAGCCCGTCGCCGTGTCCATCGGCGTCGGCGACCGCGCGCCCGTCCCCGCCGCCAGCATGCTGAGCGTGCTGACTCTCGGAGCCACCCAGGGCACGCAGGTCACCCTGCGGGCCGAGGGCGACCAGGCCGACGCCGCCCTGGACGAGCTCGCCGACCTCCTCTCCCGCGATCTGGATGCGGAAGAGGAACCCGACCATGCCTGAATCCCTCCGGGGCCTCGGCGTCAGCCCCGGCCTCGCGGCCGGTCCCGTCCTGCCGATGGGCCGCCCGCCCGACCTCCCGTCCCCACGCCCGGTCACCGATCCCGACCGCGAGGTGTCGGCAGCCGTACGCGCCCTTGATGAGGTGCGCGCCGACCTCGAGCAACGTGCCGCCGCCGCATCCGGCACCGCCCGCGACATCCTCGACGCACTGGCGATGATCGTGGCTGATCCCACGCTCCCGTCCGATGTCGGCGCCCGCGTCAAGGACGGCGCGGACGCCGTCCACGCGCTGCGCGGCGCCTTCGACGCGCATCGGGAGCTGCTGCTGGCCGCCGGACCTCGCTTGGCCGAGCGCGCCGCCGACCTCGCCGACCTCGCCGACCGGGCGGTCGCCGCCGCGCTGGGCGAGCCGATGCCGGGCGTGCCCGCGCCCGGCCACCCGTTCATCCTGATCGCCGAGGACCTCTCCCCCGCCGACACCGCCGACCTCGACCCCGCGATGGTGCTGGCCCTGGTCACCGAGAGAGGCGGCCCGACCAGCCACACCGCGATCCTGGCCCGCGCGCTCGGACTCCCCGCGATCGTGGGCTGCGCCGGGCTCCTCCGGGCCGCCGAACCCGGACACCTCGCCACGGTCGACGGCACCACTGGCGAGGTCCGGATGGGAGTCGGGGAGGCCGAAGCCGCCGGGCACCGAGCCATTGCCGGATACCAGGCCGCGGCCGGGCACCGAGGTGCCGAACGGCACGCGCCGGACGATCCGGGCGGCCCCGGACGCACAGCGGACGGGCATCCGGTCGAGCTGATGGTCAACATAGGTTCCGCCGCCGACCTGGCCGGGCTCGACCTGACCGGCATCGCCGGGGTCGGGCTGTTCCGCACCGAGTTCCTCTTCCTCGGCCGTCACGAGGAGCCCGGCCTGGACGAGCAGGTCAGCGCCTACACCAAGGTGTTCCAGGCCTTCGAGAACGGAACCGTCGTCGTACGAACGCTCGACGCCGGAGCCGACAAGCCGCTGCCGTTCCTCGGACTGCCCGGCGAGCCCAACCCTGCGCTCGGCGTGCGCGGATACCGCACCGCCCGGGTACGGCCGGAGGTTCTCGACACCCAGCTGGAGAGCATCGCGCTCGCGGCGGCGTCAACCAGGGCGGACATCGCGGTGATGGCACCCATGGTCTCCACACCGGACGAGGCCGCCGAGTTCGCCGAGCGCGCGCAGGCATATGGCTTGCCCAACGCCGGGGTGATGGTCGAGGTGCCCGCCGCGGCCCTGAGCGCCAGGGCGATCCTGCGGCACGCCCGTTTCCTCAGCATCGGCACCAACGACCTCAGCCAGTACACGCTGGCCATCGACCGCCAGAGCGGCGACCTTCCCGAGTTGCTCGACCCCTGGCAACCGGCCGTACTCCGGCTGATCTCCCTCTGTGCCCAGGCCGGCCGCGAGGACGGCAGGTCGGTCAGCGTCTGCGGAGAAGCCGCCGCCGATCCGCTGCTGGCCCCGGTTCTGGCTGGTCTCGGTGTCACCCGCCTGTCGATGTCCGCGCGCGTCCTGCCCGCCGTTCGCGCGGCCCTCACTCAGCACACCCTGGCCGAATGCGAGCGCCTGGCCGAGGCGGCGCTGGCCCGCTACCTACGCCCGGTCGAACGCGCGCAGGCGATCGACGCGCTGGGCGGATGAGCAGCGAGCGCTACGGCGGTGGCGTCCTGCAGACGGACCGACATGAATGAGAATGGGGCCCACATGAACGAAGCCTCGAAAAGGACGGACCAACACGATGTACGCCGAAGAACGGCAGCAGGCGATACTCGGACAGGCCCGCGCTAACGGGCGCGTCGACGTGGTCGCCCTCGCCGAGGAGTTCGGCGTGACGACCGAGACGATCCGGCGTGACCTGACCGTGCTCGAGCGCGCCGGGACGGTCCGGCGAGTCCACGGCGGCGCCATCCCGGTGGAACGGCTCGGCTTCGAGCCGGAACTCGCCGCCCGCGACGCCGTCCTCACCGAGGAGAAGGAACGGATCGCCAAGGCCGCGCTGAACGAGCTGCCCGCCGACGGCTCGGTCATCATCGACGCCGGGACGACGACCGCCCGCCTGGTCCAGCTGATGCCCGCCGACCGCGAGCTCACCGTCATCGTCAACTCGCCCCCGCACGCCACCACGCTGGCCACCCGCCCCAATCTGAACGTCATCATGCTGGGCGGCCGGGTCCGCGGCCGCACCCTGGCCACCGTCGACGACTGGGTCCTGCGGCCACTCGCCGACCTGTGGGTGGACGTCGCGTTCATCGCCACCAACGGCTGCTCGGCCGCGCACGGCCTGACCACGTCCGACCAGGCCGAGGCCGCCGTCAAGCGCGCCATGATCACCTCGTCCCGGCGCCGGATCCTGCTCGCCGACCACACCAAGATGGGCAACGACTATCTGGTGCGCTTCGGGACGCTGGACGAGATCGACGTCGTCATCACCGACACCAGGCTGGACACCGAACTCGCGGCCGGGATCGCCGCTGCCGGCCCAGAGGTCGTCCGCGTCTGAGCAGCTGATCGCCGCCCGTCTAAATGATCAGGCCTAGTGCGAGGACGAAGACCAGCCCGCTCACCGAGATGACCGTCTCCATGATCGACCAGGTCTTGATGTTCTGCCCGACGCTCAGCCCGAAGTATTCCTTGACCAGCCAGAACCCTGCGTCGTTGACGTGGGAGAAGAACAGCGAGCCGGCGCCGATGGCCAGCACCAGCAGCGAGGTCTCGCCGTCGTTGAGCGTGGTGACCAGCGGGGCCATGATGCCCGACGCGGTCACGGTCGCGACGGTCGCCGAGCCGGTGGCGAGGCGGATCAGCACCGCGACCACCCAGGCCAGCAGCAACACCGACATGCCGCTGCCGTCCACCCAGTCGGCGACGAGCTTGCCGATCCCGGTGTCGACCAGCGTCTGCTTGAAGCCGCCGCCCGCGGCCACGATGAGCAGGATGCCGGCGATGGGCGGCAGGGATCGCTCCAATGACGTCGAGATCTGCCCACGGTCCATGCCGGAGCCGAGGCCGAGGGTGAACGTCGCCACGATGACGGCGATGAGCAGAGCCACCAGCGGAGTGCCCAGGTTGTCGAGCACAGTGCGGACCCTGGTGCCCTCGTCGGCGAAGATGTCGGCCAGCGCCTTGCCCATCATGAGCACGACCGGCAGCAGCACCGTCAGGAGGGTGAGGCGGAACGAAGGCCGTGAACGCTCAGGTGCGTCTGCCGTTGCCGCGTCCCCCGTGGTCACGTCCGCCGTGGGCGAATCCCCGCCCGTCGCCGGCGAGTCGGTCTCTCCGGCCTTCGCGCGTACTTTCTCCCTGGTCGTGGCCGGGGTCTCGTACAGCTCCGGCGCCGGCACGTTCACCCAGCGGGCGGCATAACGCGCGAACAGCGGCCCCGACAACGCGATGGTGGGCAGCGCGACCAGCACGCCCAGGCCCAGAGTGACGCCGAGGTCGGCCTTGAGCGCGTCGATGGCCACCAGCGGGCCGGGGTGCGGGGGCACCAGGCCGTGCATGGCCGACAGCCCCGCCAGCGCGGGTATCCCGACCTGGATCAGCGACAGCCCGGAGCGGCGGGCGACCAGGAAGATCACCGGCATCAGCAGCACCAGGCCGATCTCGAAGAACATCGGCAGGCCGATCAGCGCGCCGACCAGGGCCATCGCCCAGGGAAGCGCGCGCCGGCCGGCGCGGCCCACGATGGTGTCGACGATCTGGTCGGCCCCGCCGCTGTCGGCCAGCAGCTTGCCGAACATCGCGCCGAGCGCGATGAGCGCCCCGACGCTGGCCGCGGTGCTGCCGAACCCCTCGCCGAACGCGCTGACGGTGTCGGCCATCGGCAGCCCCGCGACGAGACCGACGGTCAGCGAGCCGAGGGTCAGGCTCAGGAACGGGTGCACCTTGAGCCAGGTGATGAGCACGACGATCAATCCGATGCCGAGGAGCGCGGCCGCCACCAGCTGGCCGCCGCCGGCGATGGGTTGTTCGGGTGGTGCGAGGGCGAGGAGATTCATTGGCCGGCCTCCGGGATGCCGATGGTGGGGTGCGTCATGGCGAGGTAGGTGTTCGCGAGGTCGTCGAGGGATGCGTCGAAGTCGAGCACGACCCCGCGCTCGTCGGGTTCGAGGGGTTCGAGGGTCCGGTACTGCGAATCCACCAGTGAGGCGGGCATGAAGTGACCTGGGCGGCTCGCGACACGCCGCCGTACGACCTCACGTTCGCCATGCAGGTGTACGAAGCCGACACCGGGCGCACATTCCCGCAACAGGTCGCGGTATGCGCGCTTGAGCGCTGAGCAGCCGACCACTCCGCCGCTCTCCGTATGCCCGGCGAGCCAGGTGCCGATGGCCCGCAGCCATGGCAGCCGGTCCGTGTCGTCGAGGGGGATGCCTGCCGACATCTTGGCGATATTGGCAGGGCCGTGGAAGTCGTCGGCGTCGGCGAACGGCACGCGCAGCCGCTGCCCGAGCGTGACGCCGAAGGTCGTCTTGCCGGATCCCGAGACGCCCATGACGACGAGGAGCGGAGCAGCCAGCGTGGGATCGGGGGTGGGAGACATCACTGAGATCCCTTCAGATGACGTTTGGCCGAGTGTGACATGAATCATCATCTCTAAACAAGCTTGTCAGCCTATTAATCAGATCTTTAGCTCGCCATCGCCCCTTAGCTGCCCAAATGTGTGATGATTGGGCATCGTGGCGGACAACGACCAGGCCGGGTTGCACGGCAGCGTCCTCGATCAGCTCGGCTTGCTGATCACCTCGGGAGAGTTCGTGCCGGGCCAGGTGCTCCGCATCGAGCAGCTGGAGTCCCGCTTCGGGGTGTCCCGTTCGGTGATCCGCGAGGCGATCCGGGTGCTGGAGGCCATGGGCATGGTCAGCAGCCGCCGCCGGGTCGGGATCACCGTCGCCCCGCGCGCGAGCTGGAACCTGTTCGATCCCCAGATCATCGGCTGGCGGCTCGAGGGCGAAGGGCGTGACGAGCAGCTGCGGTCACTGAGCGAGCTGCGCCGCGGCATCGAGCCGGTGGCCGCCGCGCTCGCCGCCCGCCGCGCGACGCCCGGCCAGTGCGGCACCCTGACCGGCGCGGTCATGCAGATGGCGGTGCACGGCAGGTCAGGGGATCTGGAGGCCTACCTCGACGCCGACATCGTCTTCCACCGCACGCTCCTGGAGGCATCCGGCAACGAGATGCTGGGAGCCCTCGGCGACGTGGTGGCCGCCGTGCTGACCGGCCGCACCCATCACCACCTGATGCCCACACGTCCCGAGCCGAAGGCGATCAGCTGGCACGCGGAAGTCGCGCAAGCCGTGCAAGCGGGAGACGCCGCATCCGCCGAACGCGCCATGCGCGACATCGTCGAGGAAGCGACCCAGGCGATGCTGAGCAGCGACGCCCCGCCCCCCGGCACGCATTGACATCACGCTGAACGCGAAGCCCCAGGCGCACTGACCACCGGGGCCGCCACCTCCGCAGGCGCAGGCGCCACTGCCGCGGCCGCGGGCGCTCGTTTAGGTAGGCGATTTTCTCTTCGGTATGGGTGAGGCGAACCAGGTTGTCCCGATTCGCCGGGTGTGGTCGCCGAGCACGTGGCGAGGTGGCGTACTTGGTACCCGACAGACGACGATCGACGAAACGGCGGGTTCATGGCGCGGATTGCGTTGCCCCTCATGTGTCGCAGGCGGGCCCGGCATCCCCAAACGGTGCCGCTGGCGGAGCCCTGCATCAGCGCGATCACCGATTCAACGGAGGCGGGCTCGCCGTGCCCGCCGTCCACGGCCCCGCCCGCCGCAGCCCCGCGCACCGATGATGAGGTGTGCGCCTGCCTGTTGATCACGGCGTGGACGTTGCACACGGGCAGGCAACTGCGACAGGCCCCGGTGGAGGAGCTGTCGCAGCAGGAACTCCTGGACTTCTGGGCGGACCCTGCCTGGGAGCGACTGTGAGCACCGACCCGATGCCTACGGGCGGATTCCCTTTGTGGAGCATGCACCCCCCATCGCCGTACCCGATGTCCACGGGATGGAGTCGTGGTCGGCGCGATGCCCCTCCGACGGGGCGGTCGCGAAACGTCATCGCCAGTGTCGACATCGTCAGCTTCAGTGACCCACGCCGCAGCGACGACGTGCAGTTGCTTGTGCGGCGCATGTTGTACCAGGCCCTCGAAGAGGCGTTCGCGATGACGTCGCTTCCCTGGGAGAGGTGCTACCGCGAGGATCGCGGTGACGGCGCGCTGATCGTCGCACCGCCGGACGTCCCGGCCTACCTCTTCATGGACCCGCTGGCACACCACCTCGCAGCAGTGCTGCGGTATGGAAACAGGCTGACCAGCGACCTCACCCGGCTGCAGGTGCGGCTAGCCGCCCATGTCGGCTTGGTCCACTGTGACGTGCACGGCGTCACAGGCAGAGCACTCAACCATCTGTTCCGCCTGATCGAGGCCGACGCGTTCAAATCACTGCTTGCGGCACGTGGCAGCGACATCGGCCTGATCGTCTCCGACCAGCTCTACACAGAGGTGACCGGCGAAGGTGGGCTGGTCAACGCGGACGCCTATCAGGCGCTGGAGTGTGAGACCAAGGAGACGAAGGCTCGCGCCTGGACGTGGTTTCCGTCGTGACGCGGTAGACGCTCGGCGTCACGCCAACCGTTGGCCTTCCGGACCCTGCGCAGTTGGTCGAGGCTCAGCAAGCCGGAGTCCTGCCGCAGGGAGCCGCGGGAATCCTTGATCGCAGGGATAAAGCCGTGTTTCATCTCGCTCACTGTTACCGAATTACATTCAATACCCAGTCTTGTGATCAGCGAGGTTTGCGTCACCTGACACAAAATCCGAGACCGTGAGTAACGGTCAGGGTGTCGAGGTCCCATTTCAGTAATCGGCGACCGCGGTCGTCTTCACATAAGGGCTGGCCATAGCGGCTTCCAGCCGGGCCCAGGCGATCCGGGATGCCGAAAATCTTGCTCATACCCACCTGCGCCATGAATAGCTGGCACGATGTGAACGAACCGTCGGCGACGGCCCGGAACTTCACCATCGGATGGCACTGCGAGTGTGATCGTCAATGGACATTGACCCCGCGGGGAATCTGGACTCCTACGAGGAGTTCGTGGCTGCTCTGGCTGCACTCAAAGTGGAGTGCGGCATGCCGTCTCTTCGCCGGATGTCCAAACTCTCAAAGCGGCTGTGCGCTGAGTACCGAGATCACTATGAGCTGGATCCCCTGTCCACGACGATGGTCAGCGACGTGCTGAAAGGAGAGCGTAAGAAGCCGCAGCGGTGGCCCTGGGTCGCCTGCTACGTGCTCACATGTGTACGGCACGCCGCCACCCAGCCAGGTCAGCCCGTACGCGACGAAAAGGCTGTGCTCAGGCAATGGAGTGACAAGTGGCAGGCGTTGTTCGGAGACATTCCCCCGGTCGGCCTGGATGCCTCCGGCGGAAAGGCCGCTGTCGAACTCTCTCCGCTGTGGGAAGACAATGTCGCCAGCCCCGCTGAGTTGCCGACCATCGAGCGAGAGATCTTCGATCGCTGGGGCCAGCACGGCGTCGCCCTGTACCGTGCGGCCACGCTGCATCAGGATGGTGATGCAGCTTACAGGCTGGGCGTCCTGGCCTACCTCGACGGCCGTCGGCCAGATGCCAACGCGTGGCTCACCCAAGCCGCGGACGAGGAGAACCAGGACGCCGCCGAGTTGCTCGATGCGCCCAATCCCGGGCGGCTGGCCGTCAAGCACGCCACCAGGCTCGGATCTGAGGCCGCCGGTCAGGCAGAGATGTTCGTGGCCTGGCTCTTCCTCAAACGCGCCGCCAACTTCGGTGACCCGGAGGCAGAGTTCCAACTGGGGGAAATCTGCCACGAACTCGGGCACAAGGACAAGGCCCGTCAGTGGTTCAGACTTGCGGCCGACCATGGCCACGATCTCGCGATCGAGCGGCTGAGACAAGACGCTCGGGAGGCAGCGCGCAACGGCAAAGCTCTGCCCGGCCCCGCATCGCCGGACGGTGCGGACCGGTGGTCAGAGCGTCTCGACGGAGACCATCCCGCCAATTCCGTTCCTGAGTGGCCGGCCTGGTGATGATCACGCCGGCCCACGACCGGCGGCCGGACAGCCGACAGAGCGAGAAGGACCATGTCAGGCGCCGAGCCCGCCAGAGGCCTCACGTAGGCGATCAATACTGTCCTGAGGTGACAGAGCCTTGACCGCGATGGCGTTCAGCAGATGCCAGTACCGAACGATGTCGTCAGGCCGTGCGGGATAGTCCGCGCCCGTGAGCCGTTCGCGATACACCACGTCTGGCAACTCCCATCCGGGCAGCCGGAGCATTGTCAATGGGCCGGCCGCGGCGCTGTTCCCCGCGGCGCCAGAGGGAAGCACCTGTACGGTGATACGCCCCGCTCTTCTACTGGCAATGTCGATCACATGCCGAAGTTGAGCGCGCATCGTGGCCGCCCCGCCGAACCCCTTGTGCAAAGCGGCTTCATCGATCACCGCCCAGAGCCATGGCGGCTCAGGCCGTCGAAAGACCTGTTGTCGCAGCATTCGCAAGGCGACCCGTCGCTGGATCTCATACTCGGAAGCGTGCGGATGACCTTGACGCATGACCGCGCGGCAGTAGTCCGCCGTCTGCAGCAGGCCCGGCATATAGTCCACGTCATAGGAGCGGATGTGAAGCGCGAACGGTTCCAAATCCAGATACGCCTCGAACCAGGGCGGAACGACGTCTCGATAAGGCTTCCACCACCGTGAGCCGTCCGCCTCACCTGCCAGCGTCAGCAGCATCTGCCGTTCCATGCCTCCGGGCACTCCGTACAAGGCCAGCAGGCATTCCACGTCCGGCGGCCGGATTCTCGCACGACCGAGCTCGATCCGGCTGATCTTGGCGTGAGACGCTTGGATCACCGCTCCGGCACGCTCGCGGCTGACGCCTCGCGCTTCCCGCAAGCGCCGAAGATGGGCGCCGACAAGCATCCACGCGACCGACGGCCCGACCAGGTGGTTCGCTCGTTGAAGATCCACGCCAGAACCGTCATTCAGATCGCATGAGTCGATTCCCTCTATCTACCCGAATCGTATACTCTCCGTATTCTTCAGCGGCTGCAACTGCTTCAACGGCGTCTCTCCCATGCTCGCGCTGGTCGTATCCAGCGAGGTGGGGGAGCACGCTGAACCCATGGGGCCGGGCATTCGTGATTCCTATGAAGGCCGCTTCGATGTGGAGCGGCGTCGGGGGGATGTCACCGTTCTCCTGAAGGGTTCACGATCATGCGCGGTCTCCGTGCGATTCTGGCCTCGACGACATCCATTCTCACGCTCACGGGGCTCGCCTCCCCCGTCCAGGCGGAATCCGCAGCCGCGGAGCTTCCGACCCCGGCCCAGGCCTTGGGGGTGTTCCGCGACCGGTGGGGGCCGTCCGACTTCGCGTTGAAGGGCACGAGCAGCTGGGCCCCGCACTCGATGTGGCACCGCGTCGCGCCGCAGTACATCTTCAACCCGGGAACGAACGAGTTCACCACCGAGCCGATCATCAACCTGGAGCCCAAGCCCTTCGATTCCACGCTCTTCCAGCGCACGGTGCACGGACGTCCCGAGTACCAGACGATCCAGACGGCCCACGAGCCGAACGGGACAGCCACCAACAACTACTTCCCGGTCTTCCGCGGAACACCGAAGGAGTACACGGTCTACGGCTCGGTCGGCGTCCACATGGATCCCCAAACCGAGATCGTGACGAACTGCCGCGACCGGGTGAAGGGCGGGCAGCACTTCCAGCTCTGCAGGAACATGCGGAAAGACGGCTTCATCTTCTACCACGTGCAGGTGAGGGACGGGGAGCCCGAGACCGATCTGCCCACCCAGCAGGAACTGCTCGGCGCACACCGCGACCAGTGGGGGCAGGCGGGCTTCGAGTCCCCCGGGATCAGCGGCTGGGCACCCGCAGGAACGTGGCGCGCGGAGCTGGCGCTGGTCTTCGCGGACGGCGAGAACGAGCTGACCGGCACCCCCACGGCGCTCACGCCCGGTCAGGGCGGCACGGTGGTGGTCGACTGGCTGTTCCAGAAGCGCACCGTGAACGGCGAGCCCGACCAGTACCAGGTCATCCAGCGAGTGAACGACGGTCAGCGGTTTGACTACTTCCCTCCCTTCTTCAAGGGCACGGCCCCCGAGGTGGTCTTCCAGTTCGAGAACCCGCGGACGTACCCCGACCCGCGTACCAACGAGCGCGAGGAGACGCGGATCCTGCACGTGAACGGCACGGACTTCCTGGTCAACCGGGTCGTCCATGCAGGCGGCCGGGTCAACTACTGGGTAGCCCGCAAGACCTCCTGACAAGTGACTGCGCCCCCGTTCGCCGTTCAGGCCGTGCGGAAGCGCCGCCTTAGCGCCCAGCAGCACGGCTGGGTTTTGGACGTTGCCGGAACCGGTCACACACCGGCGCGCTACCGCTCCCTGACCTGGCTTTCACCTGCGATTAACCCCGGCGGACGCGTGCGCTAAGCGAATGGGACACACGGATTAAGCGGTCGGCGCTACTCCGGTGATGTCGTCTACGAAAGGACGGTCCCCATGGTTGCGCGGGGAGAGCCAGAGCAAGCCATCAGGCCGACCGACTCGATCAAGGTCTTTGATCCCCAAGGTCAGCCGTCGGAGCTCATCATCAGGAGGTCGGACGACTTCCAGGTGGCGATGGAGTTCGAAATCCTGACACCGCTGCTCAGAGCCTTTCTGGGAAGCTTCTCCTACCAGGTGAAGTACTTTGCCGAGGGTTTCGGCCCAGGCCCTGAGTACGTGCTCGGCGTAGCGGGGTGGCTACAGACCGCCCCGGGCCAGTCGATCTACAACGGCACCAGCCCACCGAATGCCAAGACCCTGGTGCAGGTGAACCGCAACACGCTCGATGTCGGCGTGTACCGGCTGGCAGCGATGGTCACGTTCAGGGCCGGCTGTCCTGGCCAGCCGACGAGGCCGATCCCGCTGACGGCGTTCGTCGAAGGCACCGTCATCGAGATCTACAACTGACCTCTCCATCTCGAGTGTTCCTCCCGGGGCTCCGCCCCGGGAGGAACCCATGGGTCCCAGGCGAGACAATGATGGAGGCGATGGCATGGAGCACCAGGACGATCTCACTCGAATCGACGGTATCGGGCCCAAGAGGCAGGCACGGTTTCGCGACGTGGGCGTGTCCACCTACAAGGAACTGGCGGACCATTCCCCTATCGAAATCATCGGACTGCTGGCCGAGTCACCGGGACCGTCACCGGAACGCGCCGAGGCATGGCGACGCCGCGCACGCGAACTCGCGGAAGAGAATGTCGATCCTGTTTCGGACGCCCAGCGGTCTGAGAGCTTCGTGGTCCGGGTGCTTCTGAACGAGGACGACTCGATCCAGAGCACGACGGTTAAGGATGCGAGAACCGGGGACGAGGAACGCTGGCCGGGATGGAAGCCAGAAGCCGTCATCGAGTTCGTCGAAGGAAGCCTGAGGGTCGCGGCATCGCACGAGTCGACGGCCGGGTCCGTTCCTGCGTGGCCGACCGCCGAAGCAGCCGACGGGCCAACTGCGGAAACAACCGCCGAGCCATCGGAAGCGCCGGATGCCGAGGTGTCGTTGCAGGATGCCGGAGACGGCGAACGGGCCGACGATCAGCCGCGGGCTGCCACCGAACCTGTCGCCGCATCCTTGGCTCTCGCACCCGAACCGCTCCACGCCAGGGAACCGTTCACGATTAACGTGACCCTGCATCTGGTGGGCTCCGCCCTCACTGAAGACCGTCTCGCCTACAGCGCCGTGATAATCGCCAGGCCAGTGGGAAGCAGCCAGAAGGTGCTCGTGGCGCGCAAGGACGGAGTGCTATCTGTCAACGCTCCGACCATCGACCTGGTCGGCGAGGGACTGCCCCCGGGAAGCTATCGCCTGGACGCAGCCATCACCTTGCGAAGCCCGGAAGCGGAACGCCCGTTGGCGCTGGCCTCCGCCGTTGAGGGTTTGATGTTCATCGTTCCGGCCGCTTGAGCATCAGGCCGAGGCATCCCAGTCGATGCCGGACTCCCGGAGCCAGGAGCGTTCGCTCTCGTCGACCTCTTCGGGCGCCGGTGTGACCTCAACGGCTCCGATGCGCACGCCACCATTGCCGCCGACGTGGATGGCCTGCTCATCTCCAGGAACGACCACTACCTTCTCGTACTGCGGCGGCCAACGAAACAGGAGCCGCCTGCCGCAGCTGGGGCACTCCCATGCCTCCATGCCGGATCCGTCGGTGCCGACCACGATCATTTCGTGTGTCGTCTGCACAGCTCGGTCCTCCTTGGCGCGGCCCTTAACGCTCGAGCCACATGGACCGGTGATTGCCCCTCTGCAGGCACATAAACGAATCCAGTGGACAGGGAACCGTTTCCCTAGAGGTTCTCGTGGCCACGGATCCGTTCGTACAGTTCCTGCGTACTCGCCCCCGGTTGGACGCCCAGCTCCGTGGTCAAGAGCCGTGCGCATGTCTGGTACTGGAACAGCGCCAAGTGGGGCTGACCTTGTCGGCTGTAGGACCGCATCAACGTGCGATGCGCGTCCTCCCGGCAGGGATCGATCGCAATGGTCCGCCGGCACAACTCGGCGCATGCTGCATAGCGGCCCGCCGAGAAGTGGAGTGCGCTGAGCCGGTCGAGCGCGTCAAGACCAGCCAGACGGAGCCGCTCGCGGATCAGGACGGACCAATCCTCGTAGGGGACATCGGAGAGAAAATCGCCGCGGTAGAGACCCAGGGCACGTTCGAAGGACTCCGCCGCATCGACGGTCCGCCCTGCGGCCTCGAGCCGTCTGGCCTGTTCCACCGCGCCTTCGAAGTCCTCCACATCGAGCCAGAGAGTGATTCCCGGATGCAGCTGATAGCGGTCGTCGGCGAGCACGATCACTGGAGAGTCGGTCGCCGTACCGAGGACCTTACGCAGCCCGTGGATGGCGACATTCAGGCTGTTGCGCGCGGCCTTGGGGGAAGCACCCGGCCAGTACTCCTCCATCAGAGTCTCGCGCCTTGGCCAAGGATTGCGGTGGGTGAGCAGGTACGCCAGAAGCGAGCGGCTCCGTCCGCCCGGCCACCGCTTCACAAGGCGGGCACCCACGTTCACCTGGAGAGAACCGAGCAGATGCACCGAAAGCTGCAGATCTGCTTGGGTGGAAGCGCCCTGACCGTCGATGGCCGCCGCCGTGAGCCTCGCCCTGGCCACCGCCGTCATCGGAGCGGCGACCTCGGCTGTGAGGCGCGGCCGCCAGCCGGCCTCCGGGGCTGCCCGGTACACCTGGGATGACCACTGGGTCAGCCGCGTGCGCAGTCTTGCCAGCTTGCCGACGCCGAAGCCCTGACCATAGAACTTTGCGGGCGGCGGCATGTTCGACCAGCTCTCCGCCGAAACCTGGACCCGATGCGGCCAAGCCTTCAGATATGCCAACAGCTGGTCTACGAACTCCTTCTCCGCCCGTTCCAGCGAGACCAGGTCCGCCCGATGCGCCTGACACTGGCGTCGGAGCTCCCGCAGCTGCCGTACGAGAACACCTGCTTCACCGGCCAGCTCGGCGGGTGCGTCCTCCCCCTCGACGGCACGGGCGAACGCGGTCAAGGCGGCCTCGACGTCGCCGGTTCGAAGGGCCAGCCGTCCTTGCTGCCATGACGACCACGACCGGAGCGGCCCCAACCCTGCCGCATCCGCGACCGCGAGGGCCGCACCAGCGCGCGCCTCCGCCGTGCCGAGATCGCCGGCACCGTCGCTGACAACGCTCTCCGCCAGCATGCTGCGGCACGCCCCGAACGCGTTCCCGGCTCCCCCGAACTGGGAGGCCGCGACGGAGAACCAGCGGCGGGCCGTCCTGGAATCACCAGAGACGGCGGCCATCTCTGCTCGGCTGGAGGCGAGTTCGGGATACGCGACGACCAGGTCTTCGGGCAGCCGATGAAGCCAGGTGCGCACCGTCCCCCATTGCCCGAGGTCCATCAGCCGGTCCAGTTGGTCGTTGATGGCCCACGCGGCCCGTTCCTCCTGCCCCAACTCGAAATAGAGATCTACCGCTTGTTCCAAACCCCCGGAGCACAGCAGCCGGTCTGCCGCCCCGCTCAACGCTTGCGGATCGGGCGACCACGCTGGAAGCGACTCACACCAGCAGGTCCGTACCCGCGCCCACTCGCCATCGAGACGTTGCAACCACGGTCCCCGGGGCGCCGAGTCCGGTGTCAGGCCGACATGGCCGTACTGCGTCCGCATGACCAGGCCGAGTGCCTGGCGTGCTTCTGCGGTGACGCGGTCGAGCAGTGCCTCGCCGAACGGCGCCAGCGGGTTGCGGGAACGGCACGCCCGCAGGATGGAGGGCAGCACTTCCTCACCACCGAGTGAGGTCTTCACCGCACGAACGGCATCGATCACCGCCGCCCGGCCATGGGCCAGGACCGACATCCGGTCGCGTTCCCTGGCAGGCAGATCCGGGGCGATCTCGCGCAGCGATCGCTGGATCCTGGCCGAGGGCATACGCAGATCAGCCGGTCCGCGATACAACGCGCCTTTCGGCAGCAGGGTGAGCGGAATTCGCCCATGTGAGACCAGCACGCACGTCGTCCCGGCATCAAGGACGGGGAACAGGTGCGCCCCGGCAAGTGCGAACACCGGGGATTTCCCGTTCAGATGGTGAACGTTCTCCAGAACGATCGCTCCGGTCTCGCACAGATGTTTTCTGAGTTCGCATCCAAGTTGGTTGAACAGCGGAGGCCACCCCTCCACCGGCCCTGGACAGCGACGCATCAAGGTCAGGGTCTCCTGCCCGAACTCCGGCTCGTGACGCTGCGCCCCTGCGATCACGGACAGGAGGAAACTGGCTGGATCGCGGTCCTCCGACCCCATGCGCGACCAGATCACCTGATCGGTTCGCCTCGCCAGGACCGTCGCCAGGCCCTCGGTGAGGAGGCAGCCAGGAGGCGCATCCAAAAGGGTGACGCCGCCGAGGGCTGCCCTTTCGAATGCCTCGTGAGCGGCGTCCGGTCCTGCGCCGACCGGTACCGCGCTTTTGGCGACAAGCGTCATCGGAACCCCCTTGCCATGACGATGTTCCGCCAATTAACGATCGCTGAGAAAACCTCAACGCATGCCTCCCCCACTACGGCCGTTTCATCTCTCCCGTTCCGGATTCCCCTCTCGCACCTGCAGCACCGAAGGATGTACGGACGCTAATCACAATCAACAAGTCCGGCAATCCAGAGTCAAGCAAATGAGACACCCGGCAGCGATCCGCCCTGACCAAAAAGGCTTCCACGACTAGACCCAAATATGGACAATCCACATACCGGGAAATGGACTTCCATAATTGGCGGCACCACACCTTAGATAGACCATGACCTTTTCCGGGAACACCGAACTCAGCAACGCGACCTTTTCCGGGAACGCCGCGAAAAACGGCCCTTCCTGTGAAGGTCGCGCCGAGGAAATCAACGTCCTCAGTGAAGGTCGATGGGGCCGATCAGAGCCTCGACCTCACGCCTGGGCGCCGCGTACGCGGAATCGGCGCCAGCGCGCATTCATGCCCTGCCCCTCCAGGGAGCGGCTGCGACCGTCCCGGACCGGCAGCATCGTCCACATCCCGAAGCCGATGCGAACGCGTTCGGGGATCAGCGTGCCGTACGTCTCGTACACCTTTCGGCCATCGACGCGCCACGTTGCGGTCGACGTGCCCCGGTCGAGCGTGATCTCGCACGTGCGGAGCCGGGTGAAGTCGTCGTCGAAGTCCTCGTACGGCGACTCGACCACGTGGTAGAACGGCTCCGCTGCTCCCCACGACCCGAGTTGCTCATGCAGCGCGAGCACACGGGTGGAGGTGCCGGTGACGGCGAACACGCGCTTGCTCACCTCGAAGTCGAAAGCGTGGAAGGCGGCTATTCCCCGGCGGTAGTCCGCCGGTTCCCCGCCGATGTTGCCGACCGCGAGGTCGACCGCGAACGTCGCGGGCCCTTCAGGCGCCAACCCAAACTGGTGCGTCGAGAAGATGAGGTACTTGGCGCTGTCGGCAGGCTGGAACGTGTCGTGCGACGCCGAGAAACGCGGGATCGTCACGCGCACCTCCCCCTCGCTGACGGTCACCTCGGCGTTGGGATCCACTGGGATGTGGTCGCCGCCCGTCGGAAGCGGCAGGCGCGCCGGGGCCCAAAGCTCGGCGTCCAGGTCCGGCCCCCGGAGTTCGTCGTAGGTGATGAAGTCGCTGGCCGGGTTCCTCTCAGCTGATCGGCTGCGGTACGTCGTCATGATGGGTCTCCCTTCACCTGCCCTCTCAAGGGAAGTGCTCTTCTACCTCTAAGGGTGTAACGCGGCCGGAAGCGGACATTAGCTTGAGCAACCTTTGATGCGGCAGAGGATTGTGGGTGCCACCCGGGTTCCCGTTCAAAGAGAGGGAATTGCAATGCGCCGTCGCTCTCCGGCCCTCACCCGCAGCCGTACGAGCTTGATGGCGGTGAGCTTGGCCCTGGCGGCAGCCGGGATGGCGTTCCCGAACGCCGCGCGGGCCAACCAGCCCCCAGCGGCTGCGCCCGGTGCCCCCGGCAAGGCCGCGACCTGGGCGGCGGGTGACAAGGACGGATTCAGTACGGCCAAGAACACCCAGAGCAAGGTCTGGTACACCCTCAACGACGGCGCCCTAACCGAAGTGTTCTTCCCGCGAATCGACACGCCCGCGACCCGCGATACCCAGCTTGTGGTGTCGGACGGCGCCACGTTCACCGATCGCGAGGACCGCGACATGGTGTCCCGGGTACGGCTCATGGACTCGCGCAGCCTGATCTACCAGCAGGTCAACACGGCCAAGTCCGGCAAGTACCGGATCACCAAGACCTACGTGACGGACCCGAGCCGGTCTGCGGTCCTGGCCGACGTCCGGTTCGAGTCACTCACGGGCCGCCCGTACACCGTGTACGTCCTGCACGACGCCGGTCTGGGGCTCAACGCCAACGACGACACCGGCCGTACCGAACGCGGCGGACTGGTGGCCACCGACGGCGTGATCAGCAGCGCAGTCCTCGCGTCACCTGGCTTCACCAAGACCTCCAGCGGCTATGCCGACCGCAGCGACGGCTGGACGGATCTGCAGGACAACCGCATGGACTGGTCTTACAGCGCAGCCCAACCTGGAAACGTGGTGCAGATGGGCCGGACCCAGCTCACCGGCCTGCGTGGAGCCCAGCAGCTGACCCTGTCCTTGGGCTTTGATCCCCAACTCGAGGCGGCGCTGGCTACAGCCCGCGCCTCACTAGGGCGCAGCTTTGCCTCGGCCCGGTCGGCCTACTCGGCTGAGTGGCACAACTACCTTTCCTCCCTCCGCCCGGCCCCCTCGGCAGCCAAGGCTTGGCGTTCGACCTACCGCGCATCAGTGATGTTCTTGGCCGCGCACGAGGACAAGACGTTCCGTGGCGGGTTCGTCGCCGCCCCCTCCCGACCCTGGGCCTGGGCGAACGAGCTGCAACATCTGCCGGTCTACATCGCGGTCTGGTCCCGGGACCAATACCAGATCGCGACGGCGCTGCTCGCGGCCGGTGACCGGGCCGCCGCCAACCGCGCCTTGGACTACCTCTGGACCGAGCAGCAGCGTCCGGACGGGTCGTTCCCGCAAAACTCGCGGCTCGACGGCGAACCGGTCTTCGGCGGGCTGCAGATGGACGAGGTGGCCTTCCCCATCGTGCTGTCCCACCAGCTCGGCCGGACCGGGCGCGCCGAGTGGGCACGGGTCCGCCGGTCGGCAGACTTCCTCCTCGCCCGCGGGCCCCGTACCGACCAGGAACGGTGGGAGAACATCGGCGGCTACTCACCGGCCACCATCGCCGCGGAGATCGCAGGGCTGGTCAGCGCGGCCGACATCGCTCGCCGCAACCAAGAAACCGACCTGGCCACCCGCTATCTGCGTACGGCCGACCGGTGGCAGCGCGACCTCGACCGCTGGACGCTGACGCGCAACGGGCCGCTGGCGCGCGAGCCCTACTACCTGCGGATCACCGACAACGGCGACGCGAACTCCGGCGCGCAGATCCAGATCGCCGACGGTGGCCCGCTGGTCGATCAGCGCCGGGTCATCGACCCGAGTTTCCTGGAGATGGTCCGCCTGGGCGTCAAGTCCGCCAAGGACCCCGGCATCCTCTCGACCCTGCGGGCGATCGATGAACGGCTGATGTACCGGACGCCGAACGGCCCGTTCTGGCACCGGTCGAGCTTCGACGGCTATGGCGAACGGCGGGACGGCACGCAGTGGGAGCCGGTGCCGTCCGGATCCGGCGAAACAATAGGTCGAGGCTGGCCGCTGATAACCGGTGAACGAGGCGAGTACGCCCTGGCCGCCCGCCAGCCCGCCCAGCGCTACCTGGACACAATGGGCCGGGTGGCCCTGGCGTCAGGCAGCCAGGTCATAGCCGAGCAGGTCTGGGACCACAACCCGCCGGCAGGGCGCTTTACCCCAGGCGAGAACACCTTCTCCGCCACCCCGCTGGCTTGGTCGCACGCACAGTTCATCCGTCTCGCACACTCGATCGACTCCGGCCGCCCAGTGGAAACCCCCCGCATAGTCGCCTGCCGCTACAAGACCACCCTCTGCTGAACCGCCAAGACCACAGGATGTGGGCGCAAGACATCTGCCCAGCAACCTGACCTCACCGCCCCTGGCTCGGCGGACGTGGCGTCTCGGACTCTTGGGGAGAGTCCGAGACGCCTTGTCGTCAGACCTTGCCGGCGGCGAAGTTGGCGGCTTGGTTGGCGTTTCCGCCGTAGCCCAGGTGCGCCAGGATGTTGGCGCCCCCGCCGCAGATGGGGTCGCCGTTCGCGCAGATGTCGAGCGTGCGGCTCTCGTACGTGCCGGTGATGCGCCGTCCTATGGCCCGGATCGGGTTGCCGAAGACCAGGATGGCGGCGACGCGGGGCTGGATCGAGGCGGGGATGGTCTTGGTGATGGGGCCGCCGACGAGGGCTCCGTCGCTGCTGATCCCGATGGAGTTGGCCACCACGTTGGCGCCCTGGGAGTAGCCGACGAGGATGAACTTCTGGTTCGGGCAGGACGAGGCCTGGGCCGTCACATGGTTGACGAGATCGGTGTTGCCCTGGGAGGCCGAGCCGGGGATCACGCTGGCCGGGTAGTTGACCGGGTAGCTCGTGAAGGTCTTGTTCCGGATCCTGCTCTTGAGCGCGGAGAAGACGGGGTCGCCGACGATCCAGCCGAGGGTCCCGGGCTCACCGGTGCCGCGGGCGCTGACCATATCGAGGTCGGTGCACGGGGCGGCCGAGGCGGGGGCAGCCGAGGCAGGGGCGGCCGGGGCGATGACGACGCCGCCGACGGCGACGCACGTCACGGCAACGAGTTTGGCGGTGAATTGCCGCCGAGTGGGGAAACGCATGGGGGGCCTTCTTTCTCGCAGACGGCATCCGCGATCGGGTGCTGTGATGGTCGGCCCTCAGAGAAGCCCCGGAAACGCGCTTTTCTATAAAATTCGGCGGCATTCCACTCAGCCAGGTGATTGTCTTCATAGGGGGATTTATGGCAGCAGAACGGCCGCCACCTGGGCAGGTGGCGGCTGTTCCTCGCGAAAAAAATCCTAGGTGTAGTCGTCGAAGAAAACGGTGATTGTGTTGGAATCCGACGGCCAGTTCGGCACGACGATTCTTGCGGTTTGGCCGTTTCCACCCCGTTGCCGGGTCTCCATCGTCACGGTGCCGATCGGCGGATTCGCGGAGGGCATGAAGATGTCGACGCCGCTCATGAACGGAAGCGCGGGGAACAATCCGATCGACACCGAGGTATTGGTGGCGCGGTCGGACCTCCAGTCGTAGGCGAAGAGCCCGATCGCCCGCTTGCTGCGCGGGGTGGTCGTCGCGTTCAGCACGCTGGTGCCGTTGATGGTGAGCGTGTCGCCGCCGGCGCCCTGGTCGCCCCACCACTCCTTGTTCCGGTAGGCGAGCAGGGCGACGTGCCGCTGGTTGCGCTCGATGAGCCAGTCCACCAGGCTCCCCGGCTCGCTGCTGAGCAGCCGGATGCCCAGGTCGGTGCGGCGGAACGGCTGGAAGTACAGGTGTTGCACCTGGGTGCTGCCGGTCCTGCTGATGAGGAATTCGTAATGCGCCGTGCCGCTGCCGTTGAACGGGCCGAACGAGCCGTCCCCGGAGAGCTGGTACGTGGCCACCGGCTGGCTGCTGGTGCGGCGCCCGGTGGCCGGGTTGACCGTGAAAACGTCGAGCCGCGCGCTGGTGGCGCCCACGTTGTAGGGGAACAGCACCGCCCGGCCGGCCAGCTGGATCTGCCCAGACTCCGGGACGACGGCGGTGGTCTGCGGGTCCGCCCCGGTGAAGAACTTGTAGACGGCCTTGAACGTGGCGACGGAGGACGTCGTCTCCACGTGCGACTCATTGAGCTGGTACACGTTGGTCGCGCCGGTGATCGTGCGGTTCTGGGCGCCCTCTCCCCAGATCGCCATGGTCGGGACGCCACCGGGCAGGGAGGTTGCGGTCCCGCCGTCGATGTTGACGTAGTGCGCGACGTTCGCCGCGCGTGCCGCCGAGCTGTTCAGGTACTCCTGGGAGATGCTGGTGCCCAGTGAGTGCCCCAGCAGCTCGACCTTGTCGGCGCCGGTGGCCGCCTTCAACCGGGCGATGCGCTGGTCCAGGGCGGTGTGGACCTGCTCTCTCGTGTTGTTGGCGAACGTCGAGTCGTACTCCAGGAACTCGATGTGGGTGGCCGGGTAGCCGTTGCTCGCGAATCGTTTTGCCTGCGTCTGGAACTGGCTGCCGGAGCCAAAGAACCCGTGTACGAAAATCATCGGGCGCGGTTCGGCCTTGGCATTCGGCGCACCGGATGTGGCTGCGGTGGACGCCGCCGGGAACATCCCGAACAGCAGCACCACGGCGGCCAGCAACCCCAATAGTCTTTTCATGAGGTGCGTTCCTCCGTTCTCGTCCGTCGCAAGCTACGAGCCAGAGACAGCACCACCTATAGCGCTTTATATAAAGTCGCGCGTGCTCTCTTTGCGGTGACCTCATAGATTCGCTCTAGCTTGTCGCGGGAGACTCGGGGTGGCTTGCGATGACGAGCGAGGGTGCCCGCGCGGGCCCGGTGGACATGAGGCCGAACTCCACGGCGGCATGCAGGATGAGCAGGAGTTCCGTCCGGCGCTCCGGATCGTGGATCTCCTCGCCCATCAGTTCCCTGAGCCGGCGGATCCGGTAACGGACGGTCTGGTCGTGCACCGTCAGCCGTTCGGCCGTGTCGACGGCGTTGTCGCGGCACTTCATGTACTCCAGCAGGGTGTGCGCGAACACGGCCCGCTGGCGCGGTGGCAGTTCGTCCAGCGGACCGAGGCGCGCGTCCACCGCGAAGGTCAGCAGTTCCTCGCCCTGGGCGACGATGTGCGCGGCGACATGGTCCATGCAGCGCGCGACGTCGCGTTCGGCGATCACCTCACGGTCGATGAGCGCCAGCGTCCGCCTTGCCCAGCGGAACGAGACCGCGCCCCGGTGCGGCGGCACGGCGGGCCCGATCGCCGCCCGCACCCCCGAGGACAACGCCGCCAGGATCTCCTCGGTGGCCTGGGCGGCTGACGCGGGCACGACCAGGAAGGGCTCGGGACCGTACCATCCGGCCAGGACCGTGGCCGGCAGGGCGGGCACCTCCCGTTCAGCCGGCCTCCGCACGGCGACCACGGCGATGGCGGTCGGCACCGGCCATCCCGCGGCGGCGGCCAGCTCGGCGATCGCCTCACGGCTTGCCGGAGGATCCGACACCAGCAGGTCGCACAACCGGCCGCGGAGACGTTCGCGTTCTGTGGCGATGCGCTCGTTGGCGTCGGCGTACCCCTGCGAGACGGCGCCGGCGAGCTTCTCCAGCAGCACGAACAGCGACTCGATCAGCTGGCCCAGCGTCCAGAACGACCAGCCGAGCTGTTTGGCGGCCTCGATGAAACGGCGGCACGCCACCTGACCGCCCACCCGCATGGCCGTGTGGAGCCGTTCGATGCTCCGGCCCTGCTGCGCCTCGTACATTCCGGTCGCGGCGTAGATGTCGGTCAGCCGTTGCCAGTCCATCTCCGCATGGCCAAGCGAATCGGTGAAAGAACGCGCCGTCTCCATGACCACCCAATGCAGCTGGCGGCTATAAGCACTGTCCGCCGGACGCGCGTACTCGGGCACAACATGCTGGATCTCCAGCACGATTTCCGTGGTGCACGCCTGCAGGTCGGCCCGCAACTGCCCGGCGACCTCGTCCATGGTCATGGTCGACGACCCATCGTCATTGCGGAAAAGACCTCTCAGGCATTGTGTCTCTGTTGGAAATGGACCTCGGTTGAAAATGGGCTGGCTAACCCGCTGCCGCATCGGCGAAAGGGTCATCGTTCGGTCGTGTTCCCGCAGGGAGAACGGGGTCTTCGGGCGGGCTGATCCGCACCCACGAGTGGAGCAGGAGCATCAGTTCCGTTCGATGGGCGGAGTCGAACGGCAGGTCGCCGAGGATCTCCTCCAGCCGCCGGATCCGGTAGCGGACGGTCTGCTCGTGCACCAGCAGCTGTTCGGCGGCGGCCACGGCGTTGTCCCTGTTCTCCATGTAGACCAGCAGGGTCCGGGCGAGCGGCTCCCGGCGCTGGGGCGGCAGTTCGAGCAGCGGCGCCAGCCGGACGCGCAGCGCGACGTCGATCAGCTCCTCGCACATCGCGCCCGCCAGCGTGGGGATGTGGTCGACGCAGCGGACGGGCTCCTTGGCGGGGAGCACCCCGCGTTCGACCAGCGCGAGCGCGTGCCGCGCCCACCGCAACGACATGCCGGCCCGGGTGACGGCGACCGTCGGGCCGATCGCCGCCATCTGGCCGCGAGCGAGTGAGTCCAGCAGGCGTTCCTGACCGGGTCCCTCGGGATCGGGGACGATCAGGTAGGGGTCGGTGCCGTGCCAGTCCGCCAGGATCTGCGGCGACAGCACGGGCACCGGCCGCGTGCCCGTCCGCCGTATCGCCACGAGCGCGAGCGAACGCGGCACCTCCCAGCCGGCCCCGTACGCCAGATCGCTGATCGCCTCCATGCTGGCGTGCGGCTCCATGATCAGCAGATCCCGCAGCCGGTGCCGGGCCCGCTCGCGTTCGGTGGCCATGGCCTCCTCGGCCCGGGCGTAGCCATGGCCCGCCGCACCGGCGACCTTCTCCAGGAACACGAACAGCGAATCGGTGATCTGCCCGAGCGTCTCCAGCGGCCAGTCCAGGCGCTGGGCGTCCTTGATGAACCGGCGGCACGCGACCTGCCCGCCGACGCGGATCGAGGTCTGGAGGCCCTCCAGACCGCGGCCCTTGCGCGCCTCATAGGCCCCGATGCCCGCGAAGATGTCCGACACGGCCTCCCACGACGGGTCGGGCCGGCCGATGGCATCGATGAACGCGCTGACGCTCTGCTCCGCCGCCCAGCGCATCCGTTGCCCGTACCGGCTGTCCTTGGGACGCGCGTACTCGGGCACCTGTCTCTTGATCTCCCGGATGATCTCCGCCGCGGCGGCCTCCAGGTAAGGCCGCAGGGGGACGGCCAGATCGGGCGACACCCGCGACAGCGGGACGCTCCCGGCGGCCCTGGCAACGTGCGCAACCACACTGTCCTCCAGAAGCTCGTCCCCCGATGCCTACGACTGGCCCTGGCCTTCAAGCCCGGCCCGGCCCTGGTTCCTCAGGCCAGGGCCGGGCCGGACGGCCGGGCCGGGGGTCCTCAGGGTCCGCTCTCGCTCGACGCTTTCCTAGCAAGAGTCAGACAAAGCCTGGCCCGCGACTCATCAGCCAGCATCCAAAGTGCGTGCCGTCGCGGAGTCATCTCCCTCGCCGGGCAGCCGCCGGGCCAGCACCCGGTACGTGTTGGACCGCGGCCCGCGCTTGATCAGCGGTGCCAGCAGCTGATCCGCCGAAGCCGCCGCGAACATGGCGGGACCCGCGGCCAGATACACGCCCGTTCGCAGGGCACGCCGCAACCGGGCGTGCCGCTCCGGTTGCCACGGCTTGGCGGGATCGGGAACGACGCGGTGCGCCAGCATCATCACGATCATGAGGAAGTCCACCGGCTGGTGCGCCGGCCCGCGTTCGACGGCCACGGTCTCCAGGCCGCGATCCGCCAGCGCGGCGACGAGGTTGTCCAGCGGAACGAAGTTCAGGTGCTGCGGCTGGAACCAGGCATGCCACCAGCGCCCGGCCACCCGGCCGATGATCCATTCCGGGTCGGGGACCTCGATGAGCAGGTGCCCGCCCGGCGGCAGCACGGTGGCCGCCGCGTCCAGCTCCGAGTACGGATCGACGGTGTGCTCCAGATAGTGGTGCATGCTCACCACGTCGTACGCCCCGGCCAGCTTGTCGGCCAGATCGGGGAAGAAGCCGAGGTGACCGCCGTCGATCCAGCCGCGCTCCTCGGCCTCCTTGATGCTCACGCTCATGTCGAGCGCGTCGAAGCGCGTCTCCGGCCAGACGTCCCGGGCGGCGTTGCAGAAGTGGCCATGGCCACCGCCGACGTCCAGCCACGCCTCGGGCTTCGCGTGACCGCGGAGCATCCGCGCCCGATCCCGGTAGTGCGGAGCCGCCAGCCGGAACCCGCGTTCGACCTCCGGGCCGCCAGGGCCGTCGTAGAAGTCGCGGTAGTGGAACTCCAGACCGGCCGAGCTCAGCCGGGGGTTCTGGAAGACGTGACCGCAGTCCTGGCACTTGTCGAGGATGAAGACACCTGGGCGGTGATGCTGGTGATCCCCGCTGGTGACGAGCCGGCGCAGGGCCGTGCCGCCGCACCAGGGGCAGTCCGTGCGGCGCGGCTCAACGAAGCTGTCCGCCCTCTCTGCCACCTCGGCAGCGTATTCGCGGCGGAGGCGGGGCAGCTCGGGGTCGGGCTCCTCCCTCTGGGCGGCGACGCGGGCCCAGCGGGCCAGTGCCGTCGCCGGGCGCATGAGCGAGAACCCGAGCAGGTCGCGCGGATGGAGCGGTGTCCCGAACGTCGCGAGGCTGGGCTGTGCGCAGGTGGCGGCGACCACCGCCGCAGCCGCTGCAACGTCACCCTTGCGGCGGCTCGCGAACGCCCAGGCAACCCCCGTGCTGAGCACGCTCAACCCGATGAGGTTGCCGGTCAGGTATTCGGGCAGGTCGCTCGGCCAGCGCCCGCGCAGGATCGTACGGCGGTCCGCAGGTGAACAGCCCACCGGAGCGATCCTCTCGGCCACGGCCAGGTCGGTGCCGACGGGGGCGTACGTCTTGAGCTTGACGGAGAGCTCCTCCAGCTCGGCCACATTGAGGCCGGCGAACCGGGTGAGCTTCGCGCGTTCCGCCACGTCCGCGGTCACGAGGATGGCGTGCCCGCCCCCGATGCCGCGCGCGAGCCGGGCGCTGCGGTAGGTGTCGGGCTCCACGCGCCGGGCCAGTTCCAAGGCGCGCGCGCAGTCGAGACCGGCGGGGACGAGGTCGAGCACCTGCAACCGGTGGGCGGTGGCGTACGCGCTGGCAGCTCGGCGAGTCTCATCGTCCAGGACGACGCCGGCCACGGTGACGAAGTGATGGTCCTCGGCGACGGGCTTGTCCGAGGGCGGCAGGGGCCGCAACCGGGCCGCCCGTGTCCGGCGCCACACGGCATCGGCGGTAAGACCGAACGCTGTGGTCAGCAGAATCGATCGAAGTCGCATCAGGATCCCTTCGCAGCGGGGGGCGGGAACCAGATCGGATCCCGAGATCCGCTAGCGATGATCGACTACCGCATCACTTCTGGACACGTCTCCAGCGTCAAATTCCGTCCCACTCACACTCACCTAACTGAGTAGTCGGCGAGCATAGGACTCTACGCGGCCGGAAACTTTGCTCGCCGACAAACAGGCAAGCGCCGATTAAGCAATTTCCGCAAAGCGGAGCCGCCTGGGTGGTCCTACCAGTGCGAACCCCTCCCTATCGGGTCATCCAGGGTCAAATTCAGCATCCCGGTGATTGCGGACTGTTGTAATTCACTCACGGAAAGATTAGGTGCGGCCATAGACAATTCGTTCGCAAATAATCACTGGGTGCCACATATGCAGCCGCCACCAGGTACGGGACACCTGGTGGCGAAAAAGCTGCGGGCTTCCTATTAGGAGGTGGGGAACTTCTGGGCGAGCCAGGACCCGAGCTGGGTACGGGCCGCGGTGAGCTGGGCCGCGGTGGGCGGGGTCCCCGTGCCGGTGTTGACGATCAGTGCGACGTGGACGCCGGAGGACGGCGGGGCGGTGAACCGCAGCCGCTTCGCCGTGGTGGAACCAGGCTCGGGCGCGGCTGAGACGGCACCGGAGCCAGGCAGGCCCGTCAGGGTGGCCAGGTCGCTGACGACCGTGGTGGTGGCCGGGGCGAAGGACTGCGGGAGGTGCAGTTCGGTGGGGGCTCCAGATGACCCGCTCCGCCAGACGAGGACGCCGTACTGCCGGTTCTGCACCAGGGCGGAGAGATCGGGCATCGAGGCCGGGGCGATCAGCCAGGGTTGCTCGCGGCCCGTTCCGCCGTAACCGGAGCGTGCAAGGTCCTCGTAGGCGAAGGCCAGGGAGTCGCCGCTGATGGCCGAGGGGTAGAGGCGATCGAGGACGCGCTGGTCGAGACGGAGTTTGACGGCGCCCGCGTCATCGGTGGCGGCGACGGAGTGGTCCTCGTCGTTCCAGGCGTCGCCTTCGGTCTGCACCTTGTCGGGGTTGCCGTTCATCAGCTCGCGGTGACGTCCGCTGTAGGTGTCCCAGTGCCACTGGGTGGAGGAGAGGACGTTGCCGCCGGACGCGGGCGTGCTCCACCAGTTCTTCCCGGCCACGCCGGCGTCCATCGACTGGTACATGGAGCGGATCATCCACGGCGTACGGTCGCTGCCGCCGCCCGACAGCTTGTGTCCGAACTCCGAGACGAACGGAGCGGTCCCCAGGGACGCGGCTCGCTGCCGGATCTCGTTCATGGACTCGGCGTAGGTGCCGTCGGTGGCCGGCGAGGGGTCGATCGTGATGCGCGCGCCGTCGTAGTAGTGGGAGTTGAACACCATCCGGCTGCCGAGAGGCCCGACCGTGGTCATGCCGCCCTCTTCGAAGAACGCGGTGTTCCAGAAGACGAGGGGTTCGACGTACGCGGGCTTGGACGTCCAGCCCGCCCGGTCCATGGCGGACCGGAAACGCTGGTAGAAGGGCATCAGGTGGGTCTTCTCCCAGTCGACGCCCTTCTTGCCGTCGAGCCCTCCGTCGAACGGCTCGTTCAACGGGTCCATGCCGATGACGGCGTTGAACGACTCCGGGGGGAGCTTCTGCTTGACGTACGTCATCATCGCCTCGGCCTGCTGCAGGTAGGCGCTCTGAACGCCGACGGGCCCGGCCGGGGTCGTCAGGACCCGGTCACGCCAGAAGTCGTACATGGCCTGGCGCACCGCGCCGTTCGTCTGCATGTTCTGGCCCCACAGGATGCAGATGCCGCAGGACTCCTTGGGGTAGCCGCCGGCCTGGATCACCCATTTGGGGGCGCCGTCCCCCGTGTACCAGCTCCCCTTGTTGAACAGGTGGGCCGAGTAGAGGTCCTGGTGGTAGTCCAGCAGGACGTTGATGCCGCGGTCGGTGAAGGCCTTGATCTGGGCGATGGCCTTGTCGAGGTAGGCGTAGTCGATGCGGTCGGGCGCGGGCTGGACGCCCTCCCAGCTGATGAGGAACCGCACCACGTTGGCGCCGGTCAGGTCGCGCATCGCCTGGGCGGACTTGACGGCATCGGCGGTGCTGCGGAACGGCAGCAGGTTGTTCTCGTAGAGCTTGGTGCTTCCCGAGACGTTGAAGCCTCGCAGCGTCACCTCCCGGCCCTGGGCGTCCCGGAGCACCCAAGCCTGCTGCTTGGGAGAGACGGTGACGTCCGCGCGAGCGGGTGCGGGTGCGGCGACGAGAGCGGCCGCGACGAGGGAGGCCGCCGTGGCGGTTCGGAGGAGCCGGCCAGAGAGTCCTGTCATGGGGGGTGGGTCTCTCTCATCCAGAACGCAAGAATCTTCTTGCATCACGAGGGACTTCAGTATGCAAGAACCCTCTTGCGCGGGCAATGGCTACTTTTCTCAGGTGGCATCCCCTACGCGCGAGCGCATCCTCGACGCGACCCTGGCGCTGGTCCAGGAACGCGGTTTCGGCGGCACCACGGTCACGGACATCGAGGAGCTCGCCGGCCTCTCCCCCGGCAGCGGCAGCTTCTACCGCCACTTCCGCTCCAAGGAGGAGGCGGTGCGCGAGGTGTACGAACGCGAGCTGGAACGTGCGCAGCAGTACCGCGAGACGTTCGAACGCGGCCCCGTCGACGACCCGCCGCAGGACCTCACCCGCCGCATCGCCCAGCAGCTGGACTACATGGAGCAGATCAAGCCGCTGATCACCCTGCTGGCCCGCGAACACGGCAGGTTCCCCGACCTGGAGGCGAAGATCGGCCGGTCCCTCCTCGACCAGGGCATCGCCGAGGAAGCCGACCATCTCACCCGGGACCTGCACGACCAGCCCGCCCACGGCGACGCCCGCGACCTCCTGGCCGTCGTCATCTCGGCGATAACCGGCTACCACCTGGCCAGGACGTTCTTCGGCCGCTCCCCCGCCGACGTCACCCCGGAACGTTTCGCCGCCACCCTGGCCGACCTGATCATCACGGCCACCCTCGAACACCCGGACACCCCGAACGACCACCCGGACGCCCCAAGCGACGAGACCCCATAGCGGCCGGGGCCGGGGCTGGGCTCAGCCGCCGGCCGCCGCAGCCAGCTTGGGGAATGTGACGCCGGTCAGTTCCTCTGAGACGGTCCACAGGCGCCGGGCGGACGCCGGGTCGCTGGCCGCCACCGAGCGGCCGACCAGGGTCGGGGCGCCGCGCACCTCGCCCAAGCCGGCGGGGCCGACGTAGCTGGCGCCGGGCAGGTCCTGGACGGCGGCATACAAGGTCGGGAGCGCACCCGCCCGGTTGTCCTGGGCGATGAACCTGTTGCCGATCCGCGCGAGGAGGCGCCGGATGGCACTGGCGTCGTGCCCCTGGAGATTGGTGGCGGCCCAGCCTGGATGTGCGGCCGTCGCGCGTGCGGGCGAGCCCGCTTCGGTGAGCCGCCGCTGAAGCTCCAGCGTGAAAAGCAGATTGGCCAGCTTGGACTGGCCGTAGGCCTTGAGGGGCGTGTATTCGCCGGCCAAGTCGAGATTGTCGAAGTGGATGCGGCTGCCCGGCATGCGGTGGGCGCCGGACGACACGGTCACCACGCGGTCGGTGACGTGCGGCAGCAGCAGGTTGGTCAGGGCGAAATGACCCAGGTGATTGGTGCCGAGCTGCATCTCGAAGCCGTCCGTGGTCATGGTCCGCGGGACGTTCATGACACCGGCGTTGTTGATGAGCAGGTCCAGATCGCCACGCCAGCCGGCGGCGAACTCGCGGACGGAGGCAAGGTCGGCCAGGTCGAGCCGGCGCACCTCCACACTGCCCCGCACGGTCGCCGCGGCCGCCTCGCCGCGCTTGGGATCCCGCACGGCGAGCACGACATGGGCGCCAGCGCCGGCCAGCGCCTCGACGGTGGCGATGCCGAGCCCGCTGTTGGCGCCGGTGACGACGGCGGTGCGACCTGACTGGTCGGGGATGTCGGTGACGTTCCACTTGCTGGATGAGTTGGCCATGACCCCAATGTAGGCACCGACAACAATGATGTCAATGACAACAATGTAGACAGCGATCACATCTCGGTACACTGGCGGCCATGCCGACCCGTCCACGCCGCTACCACCACGGAGACCTGCGCGCCGCGCTGCTGACCCGCGCCGAGGAGACGCTCAGGGAAAAGGGGCCGACCGCCCTCTCGTTGCGCGAGCTCGCCCGCGACCTGGGCGTCAGCCATGCCGCGCCGAGCCGCCACTTCAAGGACAAGCAGGCCCTGCTGGACGCGCTGGCCCTGGCCGGCTTCGAGCGGCTGGGAGAGATCATGACGGCGTCCCAAGAAGGGGTCGGAGAGTCGTTCGCCGAACGGCTGGACGCCATAGTCCGCGCCTATGTGGGATTCGCCACGGCCAACGCCGCCCTGCTGGACCTGATGTATTCGGTCAAGCACGATCCGGAGGCATCGGAGGCGCTGAGCGCCTCCGTCCAGCGATGGTCCACGCACATCGTCGAGCTGATCGCCGAGGGCCAGCGCCGCGGCGAGATTCGAGAGGGGCCGGTGGAACGCATCGGCCTGCCGGTCTTCACGACCCTGCACGGCTACGCCGAACTGGCGATGAGCGGGATGCTCCCACCAGAGGCGACCGAGCACGGACTGGACGACGTGATCGCGTACATCCTGCGGGGAAGTGCGCCCGACTAGGGCTAGACGAGTGCCGGACTGGTGCTGGACGAGGGCGTGTCTTAGGGGACGATCATCGTGACGCCTGGGGTGTTCATCGCGGCCAGGGCTGCGGGGGCCTCGCCTAGTCCGATCGTGCGGCTCACCAGGAGGTCGGGGCGGAGGGTGCCCGCCTGCACCATCGCCATCATCGGGCCGTAGGCGTGGGCCGCCATCCCATGGCTGCCCAGGATCTCCAGTTCCTGAGCGATGACCAGCTCCATAGGGAGATCGGCGCGCCCGGCGGCCGGCGGGAGCAGTCCCACCTGGACGTGCCGGCCACGGCGGCGGAGGCCTGCGATCGACGCGCGGGCGGTGGCCGGGCTGCCCAGGGCGTCCAGCGAGACCTGTACGCCGCCCCCGCTGATGTCGCGAATTGCTGTCGGCACGTCGTCGGAGGCGTCATCCGAGGTGTCGACAATGGCGGCGGCACCGAGGCCGGCGGCCAGCTCCAGTGCGGCCGCCGAGATGTCCACCGCGATGACCCGGGCGCCAATGGCCGCCGCGATCATCACCGCCGACAGGCCGAGGCCACCGCATCCGTGGACGGCGACCCACTCCCCCGGCGCGACGCGGCCCTGGACGGTGACCGCTCGGAACGCGGTGGCGAACCGGCATCCCAGGCCCGCCGCCGTCGTGAAGTCCATCTCATCCGGCATCCCGACGAGGTTGACGTCGGCGTTCTCGATCACGACGTAGTCCGCGAAGGAACCCCAGTGCGTGAAGCCCGGCTGGGTCTGGTTCTCGCAGACCTGCTGGTCGCCGTTCAGGCATGACCGGCAGCGCCCGCACGCACAGACGAACGGCACCGTCACCCGGGCGCCGGGCTTCCACCCGGTGACGCCCGGGCCCAGCTCGGCCACGGTCCCGGCGAGCTCGTGCCCGGGCACGTGCGGGAAGATCTGGATGTCCGCGTCATGGCCCTGCCACCCGTGCCAGTCGCTGCGGCACAGGCCGGTCGCCTCGATACGGATCACCACCCCGCCGGGCGGAGCCACAGGGTCCGGCGCCTCGCGGACTTCGAGAGGCGCACCGAACGCCTCGTACATCACGGCCTTCATCCGCCCTCCTCACGTGATCGGTCTGAGCCTATTCGGCCATCGGCCCTGCGCAGGGCCACGGCGGTGACCAGGGTGACCAGGAGGCCGCCCGTTCCGGCGGCGATGAAGGCGGTGCGCGGGCTGGTGAGGTCGAGCAGCAGGCCGCCGCCCAGATAGGAGAGCGCGGCGGCGACGCCGACGGCGCCGTAGAGGGAGCCGAAGATACGGCCGAGCAGTGGGGCGGGGACGTTGCGCTGGATGAGGGTATTGGTGGCGACGTCCATCGCGGCAAGGCCGATGCCGCGGGTGGCCTGGACAGCGAAGGCGGCGCCCACCGCCCAGGCGAAGCCGGTGAGGAGGTTGCCCGCGCTGCTGATCGCGAAGCCCGCCAGGAGGAGTACGGGGAGGGCCAGGCGAGGGCGGGCGAGCAGGGCGTAGCCCGCGAAGAGGCCGAGGCCGACGGCGGCGAGAAGGAGCCCGACGGCCGCGTCGCCGCCGTCGAGGGTGTCCTTGGCCAAGAAGACGAGCGCGACGTCGTCGATCCCGTTGCAGGCCACCACGGCGATGAAGCCGAGGCCGATGGCCCGCAGCAGCGGGGTGGCCACGATGTGCCGGAGCCCGGCGATCGCGTCGTTCAGGATCGTCGTGGGCTCGTCCGGTACGGATGGCCGGGCGGCGGGTAGGAACGCGAGTAGGGCGGCGGAGAGAAGGAAACTCGCCGCGTCGATCAGCAGGACGCCGCGTACGTCGAGGAAGGGCAGCAGCAGGGCGGCGAGGAGCGGCCCGAGCGCCTCGCCGCCGTTCGTGCCGAAGCCGATCGCCGCGTTCGCCCCCTCAAGGTCACGGTCGCGGACGAGGGCGGGCACGACGGCGCGCGATGCGGGCTGGAAGATATGCCCGGCGATCGACCGGAGCGCGACCAGGGCGAGGATCAGCGGCAGCGGGAACACGGTGATGCCGAGCGCGATCACCGCGATCAGGGCGGCCTGCGCCAGCTCAGAGACGATCATGACCCGCCGCAGCTCGAACCGGTCGGCGATCACGCCGGTCAGCGGGCCGAGCAGGGCGGGCGCGAAGTCGCCGACGAGCAGCAGGAGCGCCACCGCGAGCGCCTGGCCGGTGGTGTCGGCCACATAGACCATCAGGGCCACGAGGCTGAGCGAGTCGCCGAGGAAGGAGATCGCGCGGGCGGTCCAGAGCCGGCGGAACGGCGGTACGGAACGGACAAGGCGCAGCGCGCCCATGCCCTCCTCGTCGGTGACCATGAAAGGGAGTTTTCCGCATGTTGGGACGTCCGTGTCGGTGATCTCCGATACGGTGGCGCATTCCCCGCCGGAACCCCCGGCGCCGGGTGTTCGTTTTCTCACCACCGCCGACCCTCGGGGGCCGAGACCAGGAGAGACAATCCGCGAACTCAACGAAAGGGCCATATCCGCGCAGGTCACAGAGTTGCACTATCCGCCCGGATCGCTGGTGCTCGTCGCCGGGCTGCCCGGCGCGGGGAAGAGCACCCTGCTCGACCGGCTGTACGGCCTGCGGGGCGATGAGACGCTGCCGGTGATCTCCGGCGACACCCGAGTGATCGACTCACGGCAGTCCCGTAACTGGTGGGCTCGCTTCCTCGGCCCCCTGCCACACCGGGCCCGCGTCCCCTTGGTGCAGGCCAGCCATGTCTGGCGGATCGCCCGGGCGATGTCCCAGGGCCACGCCGTCGTCGCGCACACCCGCGGCACCTGGCCTCATATCCTGCGCGGCTTCGCCTGGATGGCACGGCGGCGCGGCGGCGAGGTGCATCTGATCCTGCTCGACGTGGACGCGCGCACCGCACGCGAAGGCCAGGTCGCCCGGGGCCGGGTCGTCACGACCACGGTCTTCGCGCGGCACGTCCGCCGCTGGCGGCCGTTGATGGAACGTGCCCGCAGCGGGCATGTCCCACCGGCCGACGGCGTCACGGTGCTGGACCGTGACGCCGCCGACCGTCTCAAGGCCATTCGCTTCGACGAGATCCCGGATGCCGAGGGGCCTGCTCCGGAAGCCCTCTGAAGCGGCTGAGCCGGTTACTTCAGAGCTGGTTTCTTCAAGCTGGCTACTTCAGAGCTGGTTACTTCGAGAGCCCGCTGAACCAGCGGACGACGCGGGCGGTCCCCGCCACATTGGCGCCCAGGTGCCGGGAGTCGTCGTAGGCGTGGTCGCCGAGGTCCACAACCGGCACGTTCACCCCGCGGGCGCTCAGTGAGATCCGGCAGTTATCGGTGTTGAGCGTCGAGGCCTGCTCGTCCTTACTGACCTTGTAGAGCCGCATCGGGACGCGCGGTGTCCAGGCCTTGCACACCTCGCCGTCCACGTCCAGCGCCCGGGCGAACGAGCCGCCCGGCTTGCGCAGGAGCTCGAACCCGCGCGGCGTGAGCAGCTTGTCGATCGTGTCGGGCAGACCCTGGATCATCTCCTGCCCGGGGGTGGTGCTGTCGAAGTACTTCTCGACCTTGCTCGCGTACGGCTCCTGGAAGACCTCGGCAGGCCTCTTGTAGAGGCCGTGCTGACGGTTCCAGGCGGTGAGGAGGTACGAGGTGTACGCCACCGTCATCTTCGGGTGCAGCTCGCCGCGGAGCATGGCGGGGATCTGGGCGCCCTTGAAGTCGTATCCGCCCGCGATCGGAGCGACCGCCCGCACACGGAACCACGGGTCCTGTCCCTCCTGCAGCGCCCGCGCAAGCCCCAGGGCCGCCGAAGCCCCCTGAGAGAACCCGGTCGCGAGCACCTGACGTTCCAGCGTCCGGCCCGTACGCGGCACGAACTGCTTGGCGGCGCGCAACATGTCCAGCGAGGCAGTCGTCTCGGACGGCACGTCCTTCCACGGGTGCACGCCGGGGCCGAGCCCAAGGCCGAGGTAGTCAGGCACGACAGCGGCAAATCCGGCGGCTGCAAAAGTCACGCCGGGTGCAGGGCCCCAAACCTCCTGGTCAATGGAGGGTGCATCGGGCTTGTAGCTCGTGGTGCCGTGGCCGTACGAGACGGTCCGCAGCTTCCGGGAGTCATTTCGGGGCAACACGAGGAGGCCGCTGGCGGTCGTCATCCGGTTGCGGGTGTCAACGGTGCGGAAGACCAACCTGAACGTGTCCACTCCATAGCGGACGGCCTTGGCGTCGAATCCGTCGCTGGCCAGCCACGTGCGCGTCCCCTGTGCAGTCATGCCCCGGAGGTATTCGGCGGAGACGAGCTCACCCCTGGCGGGTGCGGTCGCGGCCGGCTGGGCGCCGGCGGAGTCCGAAGCGGAATCTGAGGCGGCGGCCACGGCGCCGCCCGTCAGCGCGACACCGGTGGTGGCGATCAGCGCGGTGGCGGTGAAGCGGGTCATGGGGTGGGCCATGTCGGTCCCTCTCAAGGCGTCGTGTCGATGTGCCTCAAGCGTGTTGCACGGCACACCGGACCCGCATCGCCCGCCCTGGTGATCTAGTTCGTGCTACCTGAGAGCGAGGCGTTCCCGACCCGCCAATGTTGATCGAGATATTCCCATTTTGGAACGGTCCCGAGGGCATCGGTCGGTAGGGTCTGGGGGCATGGTCCGAGTAAGAGGACGGGAGCGGCAATGGCGCAGCAGGTACGCGGAGTCATCGCACCGGGCAAGGGCGAACCGGTGCGGATCGAGACCATCACGATTCCCGATCCCGGGCCGGGCGAGGCCGTCGTACAGGTCCAGGCCTGCGGGGTCTGTCACACGGACCTGCACTACCGGGAGGGCGGCATCAACGACGAGTTCCCGTTCCTGCTCGGGCACGAGGCCGCCGGGATCGTCGAGTCGGTGGGCGCGGGCGTCACCGAGGTGGAGCCCGGCGACTTCGTGATCCTCAACTGGCGGGCGGTGTGCGGGCAGTGCCGGGCTTGCACGCGCGGACGTCCCTGGTACTGCTTCAACACCCACAACGCCAAGCAGAAGATGACGCTGGCCGACGGCACCGAACTCTCCCCCGCGCTGGGCATCGGCTCGTTCGCCGACAAGACCCTGGTGGCCGCCGGGCAGTGCACCAAGGTCGACGCGGCCGCCTCACCCGCCGCCGCCGGGCTGCTGGGCTGCGGCGTCATGGCCGGGATCGGCGCCGCCATCAACACCGGCAACGTGGGTCGCGGCGACAGCGTGGCGGTCATCGGCTGCGGCGGGGTCGGTTCGGCCGCCGTCCTCGGCGCCCGTCTCGCCGGCGCGGCGAAGATCATCGCCATCGACCTGGACGAGCGCAAGCTCGCCGCCGCCTCCGGACTGGGCGCCACGCACACCGTCAACGCCAAGGACACCGATGTCGCCGCGGCCGTCCAGGAGCTGACCGGCGGCTTCGGCGCCGACGTCGTCATCGAGGCGGTCGGCCGCCCGGAGACCTACAGGCAGGCCTTCTACGCCCGCGACCTGGCCGGCACGGTCGTGCTCGTCGGTGTGCCCACGCCCGAGATGAAGCTGGAGCTGCCACTGCTCGACGTCTTCGGCCGCGGCGGCTCGCTCAAGTCCTCCTGGTACGGCGACTGCCTGCCCAGCCGCGACTTCCCCATGCTCATCGACCTCTACCTGCAAGGGCGCCTCGACCTGGACGCGTTCGTGTCCGAGACGATCCCGCTGGACGGCGTCGAGGCCGCCTTCGACAAGATGCACCACGGCGACGTGCTGCGCTCGGTGGTGGTCCTCTGATGGCGTCGAACGCGCGCATCGACCATCTCGTCACGTCCGGCACGTTCTCCCTGGACGGCGGCACGTGGGAGGTCGACAACAACGTCTGGATCGTCGGCGACGACACCGAGGCGATCGTCATCGACGCCGCGCACGACGCCGACGCCATCGCGGCGGCGGTGGGCGACCGGGAGCTGCTGGCGATCGTCTCCACCCACGGCCACGACGACCACATCGACGCGGCGCCCGCACTCGCGGCCCGCACCGGGGCGCCGGTGCTCCTGCACCCCGACGACCTCATGCTCTGGAAACAGCGGCATCCCGAACTGAGCCCCAACGGCGAGCTCGCCGACGGCCAGGTCATCTCGGTCGCAGGAACGGACCTGAGAGTGCTGCACACACCCGGCCACAGTCCGGGGGCGGTGTGCCTCTACGCTCCCGACCTGGGCACGGTCTTCTCCGGCGACACCCTCTTCCAGGGAGGCCCCGGCGCGACCGGCCGGTCGTTCTCCGACTTCCCGACCATCATCACGTCCATCCGGGAACGGCTGCTGAGCCTTCCGGACGAGACCGTGGTCCGCACCGGGCACGGCGACAGCACCACCATCGGCGACGAGGCCCCGCATCTGGAGGAGTGGATTTCACGCGGGCACTGATTCACCCGTAGCGCCATCTCCGGCCGCACCGAACCGGACACATCGGACGCACCGACGGGATAGAGTCCACACTCGGTGCTTCGAGGCCACGGATGTGAGCCGCTGAGACGGGAGATGCGATGCGGGGCAGAGCACGGCCCGTTCCGGCCGCCCTGCTCGCATCGTGTGCCGTCGCCACCGCGGGCTGCGGCTCCGGCTCCTCCGCCTCGGCGGATGCGCCGCCGGTCGCCATCCCGCCCGTGGCCACCGCACAGCCGACGCCGTTGGCGGCGCCCTCGGCGCCCGCTCCGGATCCGCCGCGTGCGAGCGCACCTCCGCGGCCGCTCTCGCCCGGCCCCGGCAGCAAGCCGGTGGGCAAGCCCGGGCGCTGGCGGGTCACGGTCTACTACACGCTGGTCGAACGGTTCCACGGCGGTAAGCCCAAGGCCGTGCGGGGTTGCACCGAGTTCCACTGCAAGTGGGGGAAGACGCCGCTCGGCTCGTACCCCGAAGACTTCATCAAGGCGGTGAAGGTCGAGGGCAGCGGCCGGATCACTGCGGGACCGCAACGCGGGCGCTACCTCAACTGGTCGTCCAGCGTCGGCTGGTGGCTGGACGACACGACTCGCGACTCGGCGGGCAAGCCGCTGCGCCCGTGGAGCACGGCTGCCGCCGACCGGGATGTGCTCGACCGGGGCAGTAAGTTCCTCATCACCGAGTGCGGGAAGAGCGGCGCCGGACGCCGGGTCAAGGCGGCGACCTGCGCGAAGTTCCGTTCCCACGAGTGGACGGTGACCGACGTCTTCCGGCCGGGGTGGGGCGGCGACCACCACGCCGACATCTACATCGGCGAGGAGACCGGCCCGGGCTTCACCAAGTCGCCGTTCTACACCGAGCTCCACGGCGCCACGCTCTACACGCGCTGAACGTTCGGACACACGCTGGGCATTCGGACACGCGTGTTGAGCGTTCAGGATTCCTTGCGCGGCTCGGCCAGGCGCGTCGCGGCGGCCCGGCCCCGGAGGGTGACCTCCTCGCCGAGCCACCACCGCGCGGCCTCGTCGGGGTCGGCCGACTCGACGACCGAGCCGGCGGCGAGAACGCGGCCGGCCGTCGACTTGGCGAGGTCGGTGAGGCGCGCCGCCTCGTTCACGGGGTCGCCGATCACGGTGTACTCGAACCGTTCCTCGGCGCCGATGTGCCCGGCCACGGCCTCCCCCGCCGAGACCCCGACGCCCGCCTCCACGGCGGGCATCTCGGCCCGCAGCCGCTCGGTCAGCTCGCGCGCCGCGGCCAGCGCCCGGGTGCCCGCGCCGTCCAGATCCAGCGGCGCGCCGAAGATCGCCAGAGCGGCGTCGCCCTCGAACTTGTTGATCCACCCGCCATGGCGTCCGATCACCTCGACCACCACGGCGAAGAAGTCGTTGAGCAGCTTGACCACCTCGGTGGGCGGCCGGTCGGCGGCCAGCCGGGTGGAACCGACGATGTCCACGAAGATCACCGCGACCTCGCGCAGCTCGCCGCCGAGGTCGATGCCGCGTTCCAGCGCGACCCTCGCGACGTCCTCCCCCACCTGCCGGCCGAAGAGATCCTGGAGCCTGGCATGCTCGCGCAGCCCGGACGCCATGTGGTTGAACCCCGCCTGGAGCAGGCCCACCTCGCTGGCGTCGTAGACGGGCACTTCCACATCAAGGTCGCCGCGTTCGACGCGGGCCAGGCCCAGCCGTACTGACTCCACCGGATCGGCGATGGCCCGCGCGGCGCCATAGGTGACGCCGAGGCCGACGACGAGCGCGATGCCGCCGAGAGCCAGGACCGCCAACGCGAAGTCCCGGACGGTCACCTTGGCGATCAGGAACGAGCCGACCGCGAGCACGATCAGGCCGAGAATGGGCACCGCCGTGCCCAGTGCCCAGGCCAGCACGGACCTGGCCACCACACCCGGCAGCCCGGTGTGCTGCGGCATGCCGGTCCGCAGCGCGGTGGTCACCGCCCGCCGTAGCAGGCGCTCGGTGAGCAGGTAGACGACGGTGCACGTGGTCAGGCCGCCCAGCAGGCTCGTCAGGCCGAGCTTGACCGCCAGCAGGCTGTGGAACGGGGCGTTGATGACGACCCAGCCGACCGTGCCGATCCCCCACAGCGTCAGGTGGACGGCCATCAGGCGCAACGGCCCGTACAGCAGCAGGAGGCGCTCACGTTTGTCGGGCGCGCGGTCGGTCTCCACCAGCCGCCGGACGCGCCGGAAGAAGCGTTCGCCCAGCACCAAGCCGACCGGCACGGCCAGGACGACGTACGCGCCGAACACCAGGAAATTGGTCAGGCGCAGGCGGTCCGAGACCAGGTCGTCGGGGTTGGGGACGAGGACGGTGAACAGGAGCACGACCAGGGCGCCGACCAGGTTGGCCAGGCCGGTGGTGACGGTCACCAGCAGCCGGGCACGGCGGACGATCTGGCTGCGCGTGTCGTCGGGACGGCCGTCGAACAGCCTCCACAGTGGGCCGAGCAGGCTTCGCTGCGGGCGTACCGCCGCCGCGTCCACCTCTTCGATCCCCATGAGGGTGCAGATTATCCCGTTATTTCCGATGTTCCGTCCGGGGGCGGGCCGCCGGGGCTTGACGAATCTCACCCCGGCGCCATCAGGGACGACCGTGCCCGGCAGATTGACCGACCGGTCGATCAGGGAATCCCCAAATTGGACAAAGAGGTCCAAACGTGATCCCCCTGGAGGTGGGGCATGGACAAGTTCGCATGGCAGGACGCCGTCACCTTCGTCGCCGGCGTCGCCGCTCTCCTCGCGCCCGAACTGTGGGCGGACGACCGGGGCGAGCAGCCCCTCATGGTGCTCGGCGCGCTGCTGGCCCTCGCCGGCCTGTACGCCCTCCTCGGCGCGGCCGGCCCGTCGGCGTGGACGGCCACCGCGTTCGCGCTGCTGCTCTTCGTCTCCCCGTGGGCGTTCGGCTTCACCGGTGACGACGCTGCAGCCTGGACGGCATGGATCGCCGGCGGCGTCGCGACTATCGTCGGCCTGTGGGGAGCCACCCGGGCACGTGGCGCCGCCACGGCCTGAACGAAGGCCCCGAGGTGGTCCCTGGCGCGTGCGCGCCCGGGGCCACAAGCCTTTTCAGGAGGCGCCGACCATGAGGGCCTCGAAGAACGACGGCGAGGTCGATGCCCGCACCCGCATCCTGGACGCGGCCGAGACCCTGTTCGCCGAGCGCGGCTACGACGCCAGCTCGACGGCGCGCATCGCCAGGCTCGCCCATGTCCCCAAGGGCCTGGTCTTCCACTACTTCCCGCAGAAGATCGACGTCCTGGTCGCCCTGATCGACGAGCGCACGCTCATCGAGGAGCTGCCCGAGGAGGCAGTCGAGGCCCTGCCCGGCGACCCCGCGGGCACGCTCTCCCGGCTGGCGCGCCGCTTCCCGTTGCGCGCCTCCCCGGCGATGCGCCGGATCCTCTTCCGGGAGGCCGACACCCACACGTCCGTCGGCGAACGGCTCGGGCGCCTCAACAGCGAGGTCTTCGGCCGGGCCCGGCGCGCGCTCGAGCTCGCCCTCCCCGGCGCCCGCGGCGACCAGGCCCGCCTGGAGGTCGCCGCCGCCACGTTCGCCGCCGTCCTCATCTACCAGGAGAACCTCTCCCAGCTCACCGGCCAGGCCGTGGACCCCGACGCCGTCGCCGACCTCATCGCCCGCGCGCTGGGCGCCACCTGACGCACATCCGCCAAGGTCAGGAGGCGAATCCGGGCAGAGCCGAATCCATTCAGGGCCGAATCCAATCAGGGGCGGATCGGTTCGAGCATGCGGTGCGGCTCGCGGAGGAGCTTGCTGACCGGATCGTCCCGCCGCTCGGATCCCGCCCCGGGACGCAGCTCCACGTCGTCGGGGGCGACGAGCGTGGTGCATGACGGGCAGCGGCCGTCGGGGTCGATGCGGGTGCCGCAGGCCGCGTGGAAGAAGAGGCGGTACGGAAGCGAGCCGTGCAGCTGCTCGCCCCAGCGGCCGAGGGTGTGGACGACCGGCCACAGGCCCTGACCACGGGGGGTCATGACGTACTCGTGGCCCTGCTTGTCGAGGACCCCCGCCTCGACGAGTTTCTGGAGGCGGTCGGAGAGCACCGCCTTGGGCACGTCCAGGTGGGCGCGGAAGTCGCTGAAGCGGCGGACACCGTAGAACGCGTCCCGGACGATCAGGAGCGTCCAGCGCTCCCCGACGACCTCCAGTGCCCGGGCCAGCGAGCAGTCCTGCGAGGTGTAGTCCTTGCCGAGTGCCATGCCGCAAGACTACCCGCCCTCCAGTTCAATCACTGAACCACGATGTGTTAACGTCCGACCGTGGGTTCGTTCATAGAACTTACAGAACGTGACGAGTTGGAGAGCGCATGACAACCCTGGAATCCCCTCGCGCCGGTTTCCGTGACGGCGGTTCCACCGCGGCGCTCGTCCTGCCCAGCGCGGCCACCCTGCTGGCGCTGATGAACTACACCGCGCCCTTGGCCACGCTCACCGACACCTCCGCCGGGCTCCACGCGGGCGCCACCGCGCAGATCTGGGTGATGAGCTCGATCAGCCTCGGCCTCGCCGCGTCGTTGCTGGCGGTCGGCAGTCTCGCCGACGACCACGGCCGCAAGCGCCTGTTCGTGATCGGCGCGGCCTTGCTCGCCGTGGCGAGCACCGCCTGCGCGACCGCACCCACCGCCGCCGTCTTCATCGCGGGACGGATCGTTCAAGGCGCCGCCAGCGCCGCCCTGCTCGCCGCCGGCCTCGGCATCATCGGGCACTCCTTCACCGGTGGCCCGGAACGTGCCCGGGCCACCGGGATCTGGGGGGCCATGCTCGGGCTGGGCATCGCGCTCGGCCCGATCGCCTCGGCCGGGCTGGCGGCGGCCGTGGACTGGCGGCTCTGGTACTGGGTGACGGTCGCCGCCTCGGCCCTGCTCGCGGTCACGGCCGCCGTCGCCCTCACCGAGTCGCGCGCCGGGCTCCGCCGGGGGCTCGACGTACCGGGCCTGGTGACCATGACCGCGGGTGTGGCCGCGCTGCTCAGCGCGATCACCCTGGGCCGCACGGGCTGGACGCGGCCGGGAGTCCTGATCCTCTTCGCGGCGGCCGTGGCCCTCCTGGCCGCATTCGTGGCGGTCCAGGCACGCGGACGGGAGCCGATGCTCGACCTCGCGCTGTTCCGCCGCCCGCTCTTCCTCCTCTCCGTCATCGGCGCGTTCGTCACCGGCCTGGCTGTCATCGGGGTCATGAGTTACCTGGCCACCGTGATGGATCTGGCGCACGGGCTGACCCCGTTCACCTCCGCACTCGTGCTGGGCATCTGGTCGGGCATGTCGTTCCTCGCCGCACTCCAGGCCCGCAGGCTCCCCGCGCGGCTCTCATCGCGCCACCTGCTGGCCATCGGCCTCGCCCTCAGTGCGCTCGGCGACGTCGCCATGCTCGGCCTCGACCCCGGCGAACACTGGTGGCGCCTGCTGCCGGGCCTCGCCGTGGCCGGCATCGGCAGCGGCCTCGCGAACGCCATGCTGGCGCGGCTCGCGGTGGAGAGCGTCCCCGCCGACCGCGCAGGCATGGGTTCGGGCGCCAACAACACGGCCCGCTACGTCGGCGCGTCGGTCGGCGTCGCCATGGTGGTCGCGATCGCCACGAGCGGCGTCCACGAGCACGCTCCGGACGCCGCCCAAGCCCTGACCGACGGCACCGACATCGCCATGCTCGTCTCCGCCGCGCTCGCCCTCGCCGGCGCCGCCCTGGCGGCCCTGATCCGCGAGCTCCCTCAGTCCCGGTAGCCCAGGGAAGCCAGGCGCGTGACCATGGCCTGGGCATTCCGCTCCAGGTCGTCGAGCGTGGTGAGCTTGGGGCCCTCATTGCGAAGGCTCGAGTAGATGGCGATGACGCTGCCCTGGCGGACGGCCACCCCCTCCTGGGTCTGCGGGGTGGGATCGGAGCCGTCACCGGGGTCGAAGCGCGAGAAGCGAACGGCCTGCGAGCCGAGCGCCGGCCGTTCGGACTGCACCGGCTGTCCGCAGGCCTCGACGCCACTGATAAGGAGGTCCATGATGTGCCGGGCTTGGCCCACGTCGGCGAAGGCGATCACCTGCTCCCCCAACTTGCTCGACGTGCGTTCGTTCCCAGACTCCGGGTTGCCGTCGTACTCGATCTCGTAGCGGTTGACCGTGCCGGGAATGTCACCGTCCCATGGATCCAGAGGATCCTTCGCCGCGGCGCCGCATGCGGGAAGGAGGATGGACGACGAGGCGACCTTGTTCCACAGCTTGGACGTGGTGTACCGCTTCCGGGGGTCGTCGCGGTCTTTGAGTTCCTTCTCGGCGTAAACGAGGTCGGCGAGGCCGAGCCCGCGCGGCCGGGTCGTTGGCACGCCGGTGACGGCGGGTGGCGTGACCACCTCGTCCCGCATCGTCCCGGTCTCCTTGACCACAAGCAAGCCGCCCGCGGCGACGACCGCTGCCGCGCCCAGCGCGGCGTACCGCACCCGGGCCCGCCGCCGCGCCCGGCCAATGATCGTCCCAGGCTCGGGGGCGACGACGTTCGGCGCGACCTCGCCGCGCAGATCACGAAAGGCGGTATCGATTTCGCTGTCGTGGTCGAAGGCGCTGTCGATGTCACGCATGCCGGGCCTCCTTGTTCTCGTCCTCGTCCGCTCGTTCTCCGTCGGCCAGGAGCTCGGCCAGCCGCTGCCGCCCGCGGGACAGGCGGGCCTTGACCGTGCCCTCCGCCACGCCCTCGATGGCGGCGATCTCCGCGATCCGGTAGCCGCCCATGTGGTGCAGCACGACCGCGCGTCGCTGGGCCTCGGGGATCTGGCTCAACGCGGCGACCAGGGCGACCGACGTCTCGCCCGGTGGGGCGATGTCCGGAGGCGGGCCGTGGCGGAGCATGCTCGTCATGGCCGACCGCGCACGGCGCCAGCGGCTGACCGCGAGGCGGTAGCCGACACGTGCCACCCAGGCGCGCGGGTACTCGTAGGAGCCCACCTTCCGCCAGTGCGACCAGGCGCGCATGAACGCCTCCTGAGCCGCCTCCTGGGCCTCGGCCATGCTGCCGGTGTAGGCGTAAAGCTCGGCCACCAGGCCGGGATAAGCGCCGCGATAGAACTCCGCGAACGCCGCGTCATCCGCCGCCACATGACCCCCTTCCGTCTTCGGTATCGAGGGATACACGCGGCGGCGACACCTGTGGTTGCAGGCCGTTGCGAGTTTTCTACGCGAGTTTTTCTACGCGAGTTCTTCGATGAATTCGGCGAGCTGCGTCAGGTTGCGGCATTCGTACATCGGCAGGAGTTCGCCGTACCGGGAGGCGGCCGAGTCGCCGGTGTCCCATTGGGAACGCGGCTCGGGGTTGAGCCAGTACGCGTGCCTCGCCTGATCGACCATGCGGCGCAGGATCGGCAGGGAGAGCTCGCCGTAGTTGGAACGGGCGTCGCCGAGGACGAGCAGCGAGGTCTTGGGCGTGATGGCGTCCGCGTACTTCTCGTCGAACACCTTGATGGCGTGGCCGTAGTTGCTGCGCCCGGTGATCCAGACCAGATCGGCCTCGGCGGCCATCCGCGTCATCGCGTCGACGACGTCGGTGCCGGGCGCGAAGTACTTGGTGATCTCGTCGGTCGCGTCGATGAAGGCGAACGCGCGGACCTTGGTGAACTGCTCGCGCAGCGCGAACGTCAGCAGGAGCGTGAAGTGGGCGAACGCCGAGACCGAGTCGCTGGCGTCGCAAAGGATCACCAGTTCGGGCTTGTGCGGGCGGCGGGGCCGGTGGTGGGTGGTGAGCGGCACTCCCCCGGTCGCCAGCGACGCGCGCACCGTCCGGCGGAAGTCGAGGCGGCCGCGGTGGCCGAGCCGGTGCTTCTGGGTGAGCCGCGAGGCCAGGCGCCGGGCCAGCGGGTAGACCTCACGGCGCAGCGCGGTCAGGTCGGCGCGGCTCGCGGAGGCGAAGTCGAGCCGTTCCAGTGGCGGGCGGACGGCCAGGCGCGCGGTGCGTTCAACTCCGGTGTCCTCGGCGATCCGCCGCCGGACCTCGGTGGCGACCAGGTCCTCGAAGCGGGAGATCCGGTCGCGGAACGTGCGGCGCGCGACCCGCTCGGCCATGCCACCACGGTCCTGGCCGGTCAGCACGGCGTTGAGCAGCCCGGCCATCAGCGTCTCGGCCGACATCGCGCGGAGCACGCCGGACGAGAACCACGACTCCTGGCCGGGTGTCTGCCCGTACTCCGCCACGGCCGTACGCGTGAACTGGCGCAGGCCCGGGTCGTCGCCCGAGAGCAGCAACTCGAAGAGCTCCTCGCGCCGCGCCTGGACCTCGGGGTCGAGCGCGGGCGGCACGCGGCGTTCTCCGGGGTCGCGCCGGCGGATCGGCCGGTCCGGCGGGACAGCGCCGTCGCCCAGCGCCGCCGGGAACCAGAGGTCGAAGAGCGTGTCGAAGGTCGGCCGGTGCACGGGCCGCTTGACGAGCGTGGCGGCGTACGCGGCGCGCAGCATCTCGCGCTCGCCCAGGTCGATGATCTGCATCGCGCGTACCGCGTCCAGGCCCTCGGCGACCGACACCGGCAGGCCCGCCTCGCGGAGGGCCGCGACGAAGGCGGTGTGCCGGTCGACGAGCGAGCGCCGTGCGCCAGTGGGGGCCGCCATCGTCAGCCCTTGAGTCCCAGTTTCCCGAGGTCTGGTTTCCCGAGGCCCAGTTCCTTGATGGCGCGCTCCTGGTCGGAGACGTGCTTGAGGACGACGCCGAGCGTCCGGGCGACGGCGGCCTCGTCGAGCTCGTCCAGCCCGAGGGCGAGCAGCGTCCGGGCCCAGTCGATGGTCTCGGCGATCGACGGCGCCTTCTTGATCTCCAGGGCGCGGAGCGTGCCCACGGTGCGGACGAGCTGCTCGGCCAGTTCGGCCTCGATGCCGGGGACCTGCGCGAGCACGATGTCGCGCTCGCGGTCCGGCTGCGGGTAGTCCAGGTGCAGGTAGAGGCAGCGGCGCTTGAGCGCCTCTGACAGCTCGCGGGCGGCGTTGGAGGTGAGGACCACGAACGGCCTGCGCACCGCCTTGACCGTGCCCAGCTCTGGAATGGTCACCTGGAAGTCGGAGAGCACTTCCAGCAGCAGACCCTCCACCTCGACGTCGGCCTTGTCGGTCTCGTCGATGAGCAGGACCGTGGCGCCGCTGCGCCGGATGGCGGCCAGCAACGGGCGTTCGAGGAGGAACTCGTCGGTGAAGATGTCGTCGTGCGTGGAGTCCCAGGCCTGGTCGTCCGGCGCGGCCTGGATGCGCAGCAGCTGCTTCTTGTAGTTCCACTCATACAGCGCGCGGGCCTCGTCCAGGCCCTCGTAGCACTGCAACCGGATCAGCTCGGCGTCACCGGCCTTGGCGACCGCCTTGGCCAGCTCGGTCTTGCCCACCCCGGCAGGCCCCTCGACCAGCAGCGGCTTGCCGAGAGCCTGCGCCAGGAACACGGTGGTGGCGATCGAGTCGTCGGCGAGATAACCCGCGCGGGCGAGCTCCCGTTCGACGTCGGCGGGCGAGATGAAGAACGAGTCGGGATTCAGGCTCATGCCTTCGCTTTCGTGTAGATCTGGTTCGTTCCGGCGAAGGTCATCTTCTTGCCGTCCGCGCTGACCTCCGCGCCCCAGTACGAGGCGCTCTTGGGGTCGCCGCCCTGCCATGAGAAGCGGAATTTGCCCTTGCTCTCCGGAATGGCCTGGCCGCTCCAGAGCGTGTTCTTGTCCTTCATCCAGACGCCCTTGCCGTCCGGCTTGAAGAAGAAGTAGTCCTGCCGGGTCCCGACCCAGCGGCCGACGAGCGGTTTCACGTCGGCGGCCGCGACCTTGGGCAACGGGGCGAGCTTCGCGGGTGCCGCGGAGTCGGCCTTGCCCGGGGTGTCGGCTTTCTTCTCGCCGCCGCCGCAGCCGGTGAGAACGAGAGCGGCGGCGGTCGCCGCGCCGGCCAGGGACAGGGTCGAACGGGCCCGCACGCTCACGTGGACCTCCTGGAGGCGATGAGGAGATAAGAGAGGGATGACGAAGGAGTCGGCAGTTTACCGGCGCGTAGCTCCCTGACCCCCCTCATCCCTGGGAGGTACGGGACGTTTCGTTCCCAAGAGGGAAGCCATCGGGCGGATCGGGGGCCTATAACCGAAGAATGACGACTCCACGGCTGCCCCGGGACGACCTCGCCGCGGCACTGGCCGCCCGCCGCGAGCTGGGTCCCGACTACGACGACGCCTTCATCGAGTCGGTCGTCGACCGGATCGAGCAGACGTTCGACGCACGCATGGCCGGTCAACCGCGCCCCGTGCCAGGCCCCGCGTACGCGCCGCCATTGCCGCAGCGGACGGGCACCGGGGGCGGTGCCGACCTCGCGCTGGCCATCGTCTCCCTGGTGGCGGCCATCCCGCTGAGCGCCATCGCGGTGGTGAACGAGGGGATGGGCGCGCTGATCATCGTGTGGTTCTCGATCGTGGCGATCAACGTCGCGCACGCGATGCGTCCCCGGCGCGGCTGAACCCTCCGGCCGGGGCGCGGCGCGGGCCCTATTTCCCGGGCTCGGGGTCACGGGGGAGGCCGAGCAGCCGCTCACCGATGATGTTGAGCTGCACCTCGGTCGTCCCGCCGTAGATGGTCATCGCCCGGCTGAACAACATCGCCCGGGCGATGATGCCGGTCGGTGTTTCACCCCCATGGCTACGCCCCACCACCCCCGGTGTCATGGGCACCTGGGTTGCCGCTGCCTCGCCCTGCGCCGCCCAGCAGTAGTCGGCGACGTCCTGGTTGAACTGGACGCCGAGCAGCTTGCGGACGCTCGCCTCCGCGCCCGGTTCCACCCCGTTCAGCTGCTTGAGCGTCGTGCGCAGGCTCAGCAGGTCGATGGACTGGCCCTGGGCGACGAGTTTGCCGACCTCGGCCGTGGCGATCGCGTCCAGGTCCTTGCCCTTGAAGAACGCCAGCAGCTCCGGCACGCCCATGCCCATGCCGCCGCCCGTGGACAGCGACACGCGCTCGTTGCTGAGGGTGTTGCGGGTGACCTGCCAGCCCTGGTTGACCTCGCCCACCACACAGTCGTCCGGGACGAAGACGCCGTCCAGGAACACCTCGTTGAAGAGGGACTCGCCGGTGAGCTCCTTGAGCGGCCGCACGTCGACGCCCGCGGCCTTCATGTCGACCAGGAAGTAGGTGATGCCTTCGTGCTTGGGCGCGTCCGGGTCGGTCCGGGCGATGCAGAAACCCCACTGGGCGAACTGCGCGACGGACGTCCAGATCTTCTGCCCGGTGAGCTTCCAGCCGCCCTCGACCCGCTCGGCCTTCATTGAGAGGGAGGCGAGATCGGAGCCGGCACCCGGCTCGCTGAACAGCTGGCACCAGACCATCTCGCCGCGCAGCGTCGGCCGCAGGAACCGTTCCTTCTGCTCGTCGCTGCCGTAGCGCACCAGCGACGGCACCAGCCAGGCACCGATCACGAGGTTGGGCACCTTGACCTTGGCGGCCTTGAGCTCCTGCTGGATGACGATCTGCTCGACCGGGCCGGCGCCGCGTCCCCAGGGCTCGGGGAAGTGCGGCACGGTCCAGCCGTTGTCGCCCATGGCGCGGTGGCGTTCGTCCTTGTCCGTGATCGCGGCGAGCTCGGCGATGTCGGCGCGGATGCGCTCGCGGAGCGGCTGCGTGTCGTCGTCCAGCTCCAGCTCGACGGGACGGCGGCCGCCCGCGCGGGCGAGCTCGGCGACCTTGGCCGCCCAGCCCTTGGCGCCGCCGAGCAGCGCCCGAAGGGTCAGCGCCCGGCGCAGGTAGATGTGCGCGTCGTGCTCCCAGGTGAAGCCGATGCCACCGAGGATCTGGATGGCGTCGCGAGCGGTCTGCACACCGGCGTCGGCGGAGATGACGGCGGCCACGGCGGCGGCGAAGCCGGCTTCCTCGGCGCCCTCGTCGAGCGCGCGGGCGGCGTCCCAGGCGGCGGCACGGGCCTGCTCAGAGGCGATCAGCATCCGGGCGGCCTTGTGCTTGACGCCTTGGAACTGGCCGATCGGGCGGCCGAACTGCTCGCGCACCTTGGCGTACTCGGCCGCGGTCGTGACCAGCCAGCCGGTCAGGCCCGCCGCCTCGGCGCCGAACAGCGCCGCGGCGAGATCGCGGACCTGCGCGGCGGTGATGCCGTCCAGCACGCGGTCGGCGGCCACGGAGACCTCGGTCACTTCGACCTTGGCGACGCGGCGCACCTTGTCGAGGCTCTCCACCGGCGTGACGGTGAGGTCGGCGGCGTCCACCGCCACCCACTGCTCGCCGTCGCCGGTCGCCACCGGCAGCACGATCACGTCGGCGAGCGACGCGCCGAGCACCGTGGCGGCGCTCCCATCGACCACCAGCGCGTCACCGTCGCGGCGGCCGGTGAGCGCACCGGACAGGGCGATCGCGGCGGTCTTCTCGCCCTCGGCGAAGAGGGGCAACAGTTCGCCGCGCGCCTTGGCGTTGCTGGAGACGTTCACTACGGCGCTCGTGAGCACGGTCGGCAGGAACGGCCCGGGCGCGGCGGCCCGGCCCAGTTCCTCCACGACCACGGCCAGTTCGAGTAGCCCGTAGCCCTGCCCGCCGTGCTCCTCTTCCAGGTGCAGGCCCAGCAGGCCCTGTTCGGCGAGGCCCGGCCAGAACGGCGGCCTGGTCTCCTCGTCCGCCTCCAGTGCGGCGCGCACGACCGTCGCCGGAATGTTGCGCTCGGCGAACCCCCGCACCGAATCGGCGAGCGCCTCGTGCTCCTCGGTCAGCCCGATGGCCATTCGTCACCTTCTCCCAAGACCGCATGCCGTTCTCGAACCAGGCAGCTCCGCGAACGCTGTTGACCCCAATTCTAGAACAACGTTCTGGTCCCCTGCGGGAGTGACCTTACTCTCACACCGAATCCGACTCCAGCGCCGGGGACCGCGTGCCGGACGTGTCGTCCAGGGTGTCCTTGGCCGGGCGCTTCGGGGAGACGAGGCTGGCCACCGTGACCGCGACGAGGGTGCCGCCGATCACGCCGAGGGACAGCCAGATCGGGATCTCCGGCGCCCAGGACACGCCGTACTCGTGCATCGCGTGGAAGACCAGCTTGATGCCGATGAAGCCGAGGATGAACGCCAGCCCGTGGCTGAGGTAGACCAGGCGCTCGGCGAGCCCGCCGAGCAGGAAGTAGAGCTGCACCAGGCCCATCAGGGCGAACGCGTTGGCGGTGAAGACCAGGTAGGGCTCGGTGGTCAGGCCGAAGATCGCGGGAATGGAGTCCAGCGCGAACAGCACGTCGGTGGAGCCGATCGCGATCATCACGATGAGCAGCGGCGTGACCATACGGCGGCCGTGCTGCCGGGTGAGGACCTTGTCGCCCTCGTAGTCGTCAGTCGTGTGGATGAACCGCTTGGCCATCCGCAGCAGGCGGTTCTCGTTGAACTCGTCTTCGTCGTCGCCGCGCACCAGGCCGATCGCGGTCCAGATAAGGATGCCGCCGAAGATGAAGAAGACCCAGGTGAACTGGGAGATGGCCGCCGCGCCGACGGCGATGAAGATGCCCCTCAGCACCAGCGCGATCACGATTCCGACCATGAGCACCTTGTGCTGTGCCTGCTTGGGCACGGCGAACCTCGCGAGGATCACCATGAAGACGAAGAGATTGTCGACGCTGAGGCTCTTCTCGGTGACGAAACCGCCGTAGTACTCGGCCGCGTAGCGACCGCCCGAGAAGATCCAGACCCCGATGCCGAACGCGACGGCCAGGCCGATGTAGACGACCGACCAGAAGGCGGCCCTGCGGGTGGTGAACTCCTTGGTCTCGTCCCTGTTGATGACGAACAGGTCGACCGTGATGATGGCGAGGATCCCGATCAGGGTCAGGGCCCACACCCATGGCGATACGTTCAACGTGACACCTCCGGCGGCATGGCGAAGCGCCGGAGGTCTCTCCCGCCTGGGCTGGCAGGCCGACGGCTCCGGGCCGATATGGATCGACCGTGTTGACGAAACCGCCGCGCAGGGATACTCCCCTCCACTACTCCTCTCCAACGCCGGTCGCGATCTTTCCGTTCCCGGTTGCGGGAACTTTTTCCGAAAACCCCGAAACTCGCGCCGGAAGGGACGAACTCCGCCCGTGTCGAGGTCGTCTAAGGGGCTTTCGCGTGGAGTTCGAGGTAGAGGCCGGCGAGCTGGTCGACGGCGTCGGCCTCCGTCGGGAGCGCCGTCGCCCGCTGGGCAGCCGCCGCGCCGAGCCGTACGGCCAGCGCGGGATCGTCCAGGATGCGGCTGACGGCCCGTTCCAGCGCCGTGGCGTCCCCGGGCGGCACCAGCAGCGCGGCGTCGCTCTCAGGCCCGTGCAGCAGCGGCTCCGCGGACCCTGGACCGCGCGGCGCCGCGCTCGGCGCGCTCGCCGCTGTGCCCGCCGCAGGCCCCTCCCCCCCGACCATCATCGGGATCCCGCCGACGCGGGTCGCGACCAGCGGCCGTCCCGAGCGGAGGATCTCCTGGACGATCAGCGGCTGGCCCTCCCAGACGCTCGGCACCACGGCGACGTCGGAAGCGGCCAGGAGCTCCGGGACGTCCGAGCGCCGGCCCAGGAGCCGCACCGGGAGGTCCTCGGCCTCGATCCGGGCCTGGAGCTCGGCTTCGAGCGGGCCGTCGCCGGCGATCACGACCAGCGGGGCCGGCGCGCGGCGGCCCCAGCCCGCGGCGGCGTCCAGCAGCGTGGGGAGACCCTTCTGGTCCGCGAGCCGCGCCACCGTGAGGATCAGGGACCGCTCCCCCACGCCGAGCTCCGCTCGCACGTCCGCCCGCGCAGCGGGGCCGGGCTGCGTCCGGGGAGGCGGGGCGGGTACGAGCGCGTGCCCGACCGACCGCGCCCCGAGGGCCCGCATCCGGTCCTCGAGATCCGGCGACACGCCCAGCACACGGTCCGCGCCGCGCGCGACGACCCGTTCGAGCGCGCCATAGACCGCGGCCGTCCTCCCACCGGCGATGACGGCGTTGTGGAGCGTCACAATCAGCGGAGGCCCGCCCTTGGAGAACCGCAGCGGGCCGGGCGCGACCCGGGCGCACGCGGCGACCGCCAGCGCCCCGGCGCGCAGCCCGTGCGCGTGGACGACGTCGGCGTCGCGCAGCAGCGCACGCAGCCTCCGGACCGCCTTGGCGTCGCTCAGCGGGCGTGGGCGATCGGCGAGATCGACCTCCGCGAACCGGGCGCCCACCCCGGTGAACGTGAACAACTCCTCGGTCGCGGCGGGCCCGCACACCAGGACACGGGCCCCGCCCGCGACCAGGCCGGCGGCCGTGGACAGCACATGGCGCCCCACCCCGCCCGCGCTGGTGCCCAGCACGCAGAGCCGGGCGCGGGCCCCCCCCCCCCCCGCGACTCTCAGGCCGGTCAGCTCCGTGCCGGGCTTCGCGTGCTCGGACATCGGGCGGTCAGACTTCGGGCGGTCAGACATTGCGCGCCACCTTCCGGGTGAGTACGGCCCGCAGATCCCGGCCGTCGATCATGAACGCGACCACTACGAACACCACGCCCGCGACCAGGCCCGCCAGCGCCCCGACCCCGGCGTTCACGACCTGGCCCCCGGTGCCGAGGGCCGCGGCGGTGGCATATCCCGCCGCACCGCCCGCACCGCCTCCGGCCAGACCTGCGGCCAGCGCGCGCGGCACGCCGTGCACGGCCGCCCGGCCCCTGGCCCGGACGAGCGTCCCCAGCAGCAGTATCCCGGCCACGGTCATCCCGGCCGCGTTGCCGAAGCCGAGCGCGGCGACGACCCACTCCTCGTCCACGGACAGAACGAGCACGAGGTCGGCGGCCATCACCACCAGCCATCCCGCGACGACGGCGAGCGCGCCCATCCTGCCCCGGTGGCACGCGAACAGCACGCGGCCGAGGTGGGCGACCAGGCCGTAGCCGAGGAGCCCTGGCGCGAACGCGTACACCGCCCGGCTGAGGACCTCCTGCTGGAGCGGCTGGCCGGGGTTGAACAACGCGGCGACCGGCAGCGCCACCGCGACGAGAGCGGCGGCGCCCGCGCAGCAGACCAGGATGACGGCTCGGGTGGTCGCGGCCGTGATCTGGTCGAAGCGGCCGGTGTCGCCGTCGCTCATGCGGGCGGACAACATCGGGAACGCGCTGGTCGCGATGGGCACCGCGAGGATCGCCCACGGCAGCAGGTAGATCGCCCAGGCGTACTGGTAGTTGGCGAGGGCGCCGCCGGTCCCCTCATAGCTCAGGCGGACGACCAGCAGCGCCGAAAGCTGCTGCGCGGCGACCGTGGCGAGCCCGGCGACGGCGAGCCGCCGCACCTGGCGTGCGACGCCGTCGGGAAAGCTCAGCGTCGGCCGGAGCCCCAGGCGCAGCCGCCACGCCGCGATGCCCGCCGTGACCGCCATCGCGACGCCGCCCATCGCGGTGCCGATCGACAACACCAGCTCGGCGGAGAGCGGCAGGTGTTCCAGATCGTTCTCGAAGCCGCGCCCCAGCGGCGCGTACACCAGGTAGGCGCCGATCACGACGAGGCTGGACATCAGCGGTGCGAGCGCGGGCGCCACGAAGCGGCGGTGCGACTGCAGGACGCCGTACAGCACCACCGACATCCCGTACATCACCATCTGCGGCGCCATGATCGCCAGCATGTCGGTGCCGACGGAGACGATCCCCGAACGGGAGCAGCCGCTCAGGTCGCCGCCGACCAGCAGCCGCATGACCGGGCCGGCGAGCAGCGCCATCAGCAGCGACAACGGGACCATCAGCATGACGATCCAGGTCAGCAGCGCCGAGGTGATCCGCCGCACCGCCTCGCGGTCGCCGCGTTCGGCCAGACCCGCGAGCACGGGGATGACCATGCTGGCCAGCGCGCCGCCCGCGACGATCTCGTACACGATGCTCGGGAACTGCGTCGCCGTGAAGTAGGCCTGGCTCAGGCACGACGTCGTGACCGTCTGCGAGAAGGCGTACGTACGGCCGAAGCCCGCCAGCCGGGACAGCACGGTGATGATCCCGATGACGACGGCGGCCCCCGCGATGCCGCGCGTGAGGCCGCCGCTGAGACGACGGAGACGTGGTGACAAGGTGCCGCGACCGTCAGACCGTGGGATCTCCCGCACGCGGGTCGCCGGGCCGCGGGCCGGCCTCGGGCTCCACCAGCCGCAGCCGCACCGGCTCACCGGTCGCGGTCTCGGTAGCCGCAGGCTCGGCGGCTTGGGAGCCGACGGCCTTGGCCTCGCCGGTCTCGGACTCGGCAGCCTCGGAGTCGGCAGCGGCACTCGCGGCGACTGGAGCCATCTGCGGGGCCGTCTGCGGCGCGGGCGGGCGGCGGCCGAGCATGTCGATCCAGTCCAGCGCCGGAGTCTGCTTGATCACCTTGGTGAAGCTGACGAACTCGCTGGCGGCGTTGAGGCCGACGAGACCGGCGAGCACCGCCAGGCGCGGACCGCGGCCCAGCCGGGTGGCGGCGAGGCCGAGCAGCGCGCCCAGGGCGTTCGAGCCGGTGTCGCCGAGCATCGCGCGCTCGCCCAGGTCGTCGGGGAGCAGCGCCGCGGCGGCGCCCAGCGGCGCGGCGACCACCGCGGCGCCGGACGAGGTCAGCGCCAGCGGCGTACCGGTGAGCAGCCCGACCTTGATCGCCCGGCCGGGACGCAGGTCGAACAGGTTCATGAGGTTGGCGCCGCCCGCCACGATCGCGCCGTTCACCAGGGTGTCGAACACACGGCCGGGACGGCTGGGGGCGCCGGAACCGGCGATCGCCGCGGCGGCCAGGCCGGTGGCGCCGATGCCGAGGATCTTCACGGCGCCGCTGGTGACCTCACCGCGGGCGAGCGCGGCCAGGTGACCCTTGAAGCCACGGGACGACGTCGTGCCCGCGAGATCGTCATAGCCGCCGAGAAGACCCGACCCGACGCCCGCGAGCAACGCTGCGGCGCGCATCCGGGCGCCGAGCCCGGGGGTGAGAAGACCGCCCGCCGCCGCTCCGGCGACGAACGCGGGTCCCTCCAGGAGGGTGACGGGTTCACCACGGTGGTTCGTACGGCCCCACACCTCGTCGCCGGGCAGCCCGTTCATGCCGGGAGGGCGCCGTGTCAGCGCGACGTAGGCCGCGCGGCCCGCAGCCGCGCCGAGGGCGGTCCCGATGAGCAGTCGCCGCACCGCCGTCACCCGCTCTTCCCCGCGACGGGCGCGGGCGAGGGCAGATAGCCGCTCGCGTCCGGCCCGATGCCGTACTGGCCTGCCTTGCCCGCCAGCTCCTCCTGCAGCGCGAGGATCATCACGACCCGGCCGGAGGGCTGGTCGGCGACGTCGACGGAGGAGACGTTCTTCTCGGCGTCGGAGCCGCGCAGCGCGGCGATCAGGCCGCCGCCCTTCTGGGCCGCGGTGTTGGGGCCGCCGAGGGCGGACCCCCGGTCGGCGGCGTCGAGCGCGGTGGTGAGGGAGAGCAACGCCTGGTTGCCGGTCTCCCCGCCGGTGCCCGTGTACGGGGTGGAGGGTGCCATCACGACGGCGAGTGTCGCATGCTGACCGGGCTTCCCGCTGGTGGTCACGTAACCCAGCTGCTTGAAGCCGTTGAGGATCGCGCCGCCGGACGCGTCCTCCCGGCCCGCTTTGGCCACGTCCTTGGTGACGATCGCGCTGGCCAGGACCGCACCGGCCTTGTCGTAGGCGTCGGCGTCCGCCGCGAACGTGACCCCCTCGGGCTTCAGCTGGTTGGCGAGCTGCTCGACCTCGGTCTGCCGGTTGTCGTCGAGGTATTTCTTCTGGATCGTCACCCGGCCGGTCACCGCGGCGCCCGCCTTCTGCACGAGGTTGCTGAGCTGCTCCAGCGCGTCGCTGGCGGCGCCGGGCGTCTCGATGAAGACCACCGACTGGCCCTTGAGCCGGTCGGCGACGGTCTGCTCGGCGAGCGCCTGGGCGAACTGCTCGTCGCCCTTGATCTGCCTGCTCAGCCCTGTGTTCTCGTCGCGGAGCCGGTCGCCGCGCTCCTTGGCGTCGTTGGCCTGGTTGCGCAGGCTGTCGGCGACCGACTGCGAGAGCGTCGTCGAACCGAGGATGATGCCGAGGGCCAGCGCCAGGAAGATCGCGACGATGGAGACGAGGTGATAGCGGAAATCGATCACGTGAAGAGTCCGGTCAGCCAGAAGAGGAAGGCGTGCCAGCGGTCGGCCAGCAGCGGGAGCAGGACGTCCCCGGCCGGCGACATGATCACGGCGGTGGTCATGGCGATGAACGCGCCGAGCACCAGGAACAACAACGACCAGGTGGAGATGCGGCTGCGGTAGAGGCGGCTCACACCCTTGGCGTCGACGAGCTTGCTGCCCACCCGGAGCCGGGTGAGGAACGTGCTCGCCATGCCCGCCCGGCCCTTGTCGAGGAACTCGACCATGTTGGCGTGCGTCCCGACCGCGACGATGAGCGTGGCGCCCTTGTCGTCGGCGAGCAACATCGCGATGTCCTCGCTCGTCGCGGTCGCGGGGAAGGTGACGGCTTTCTGGCCGAGCTCCTCCACCCGCTTGAGCCCCGGCGCGCGGCCGTCCCGGTAGGCGTGCACGACGATCTCGGCGCCCGAGGTCAGCGCGTCGTCGGAGACCGAGTCCATGTCGCCGACGATCATGTGGGGCCGGTAGCCGGCCTCCATGAGCGCGTCCGCGCCGCCGTCCACGCCGATGAGCACGGGCCGGTATTCGCGGATGTACGGGCGGAGGGCGGCGATGTCCTCGCGGTAGTGGTAGCCGCGCACGACGATCAGCACGTGCCGGCCCTCGATGCGGGTGTCCACCTCGGGCACGCCGACGCCGTCGATGAGCAGGTCGCGCTCGCGCTTGACGTACTCCATCGTGTTGGCGACGAACGCCTCGAGCTGGTGGGACAGGCCCGCCTTGGCCTCGGTCAGCGCCTCCTCGACCGTCTCGGGCGTCTGCACGGTGCCCTTGGCGACCACGTCGTCACCGCGGTAGACGGTCTCGTCCTCGAGCCGGACGAGATCGCCCTCCTTGACCTTGGAGAAGATCTCCGGGCCGACGTCGTCCAGCAGCGGGATGCCCGCCTCGACCAGGATCTGGGGCCCGAGGTTGGGGTAGCGGCCGGAGATGCTCGGCGCGACGTTGACCACGGCGGCCACCTGGCACGACACCAGCGCCTCGGCGCTCACCCGGTCCAGGTCGACGTGGTCGATCACGGCGACCTCGCCCGCTGCGAGGCGTTTGGTGAGGTCCTTGGTGCGCCGGTCGAGGCGCACCGCGGCGCTGATCCCGTGCTGGCCGTCCTCCCGGCCCCGGCCCAGTGCGCGCACGCGACGCTGGAGCCTCGGCGAGATCCGCACGCGACGCTCGGTGATGGGAGACGGGTCGTTCATCGGTTGACATCCTGCCAGAGCGCGAGAGGGGAGACCTGTAACGACGAGCGGCGAGGCGTGTTCGTTCGTGTACTCTCGGTGGCTTTGGACCGTTCGACCACTCCCGGGCGTCGCGGACCGTGCTCCTTGCGCTTCAACGAGTGCCGTCGCCCGGGCGTTCCGTGGGGCCGGTCCCGGTCAGTGTTTCCTGGTTCATTGTCCCGGATCAGCGCTCTGGATCAACTTCCCGGCAGTGCGTTCCTCAGTGTTCCTCGGCGGCGAGCTGGAGCAATTCCTCCGCGTGGGCCCGGCCGAGCTCGGAGTCCTCCAGGCCGGCGAGCATGCGGGACAGCTCGCGCAGCCTGCCCTCGCGGTCGAGCGCGGTGACGCCGCTGCTGGTGACGAGGCCGTCGTCGGACTTCTCGACCAGCAGGTGCTGGTCGGCGAACGCGGCCACCTGCGGCAGGTGTGTGACGACGATCACCTGGGCGTTGCGGGCGAGCCGGGCGAGCCGCCGGCCGATCTCGACCGCGGCCTTGCCGCCCACGCCGGCGTCCACCTCGTCGAACACGAACGTCGGCACGGGGTCGGCGCCGGCGAACACGACCTCGATGGCCAGCATGACGCGCGACAGCTCACCGCCGGAGGCGCCCTTGTGCAGCGGCAGCGGCTGGGAGCCGGGGTGGGGAGCGAGCCGCACCTCGACCTCGTCGGCGCCGTGCGGCCCGTACTCCGGCGTCTGGGTGACCGAGACGACGACGCGGGCGTGCGGCATCGCGAGCGCCGTGAGCTCCTCGGTCACCGCCTCGGAGAACCGCTCGGCCGCGCGCGTGCGCACCTCGGTCAGCTCCGCCGCCTCGGCGGCCAGCCGTTCGGTGAGCTCGGCCTCCTCGGCCTGGAGGGCCTCGATGCGGTCGTCGTCGCCTTCCAACTCGATGAGCCGCGCAGCGGACTTGCGCGCCCATTCGAGGACCTGGTCGAGTGTCTCGCCGTACTTGCGGGTGAGCCCGGTCAGCTCCGCGCGGCGCTCCTGGACTGCGGCCAGGCGAACGGGGTCGGCCTCGACGGACTCGGCGTACGCGGCCAGCTCCGTGCCGACGTCGGACACCAGGTAACCGGCCTCGGCCAGGCGGTCGGCGAGGGCGGCGAGGGCAGGGTCATGATCGCGTACGGAATCCAGCGCGTGGCGGGCCGAGCCGAGCAGGCCCACGACGTTCGCCGCCTCCATCACCGCGGCCGGGTCGCCGAGCAGCGCCTCGTGCGAGGTCGTCGCGGCGTTGCGCAGGGCGTCGGCGTGACCGAGCCGCTCTTCCTCGGCGGCCAGCTCGACGTCCTCCCCCGGCTTGGGATCGACCTTCTCGATCTCCTCCAGGCCGAAGCGGAGCATGTCCGCCTCCTGCGCGCGTTCGCGCGCCCGGGTGGTCAGCTCCTCCAGCAGCGCGGTGACCTGCCGGTGCCGCTGGTAGGCGGTGGTGTACGCGCGCATCGGCTTGGTGAGGGCGTTCCCGGCGTACCGGTCGAGCGCGCCGCGCTGCCTGCCCGCCTGCAGCAGCCGCTGCTGGTCGGACTGCCCGTGCACGGCCACCAGGTCGTCGGCGAGGTTGATCAGCAGGCTGACCGGCACCGACCGGCCGCCCAGGAACGCGCGCGAACGGCCCTCCGCGGACACCGACCGGGTGATGATCAGCGTGCCCTCGTCCAGCTCACCGCCGGCCTCCTCGACCCGGCCCCGCACCCGGCCGCCGGGATCGACCACGATCCGCCCCTCGACGGTCGCGCGCTCCGCGCCCGGCCGCACCCGCTGCGGATCGGCACGGCCGCCGAACATCAGCCCCAGGCTGGTGACCACCATGGTCTTGCCCGCGCCGGTCTCGCCGGTCACGACGTTGAACCCCGGCGACAGGTCCAGCACGGCCTCGTCGATCACGCCGAGGCCCTGGATCCGCACCTCATCGACCATCGGACGCACCAGCGTCAACCCCTCGCAAACAGTTCCCGGTTCCGCGCCTCGCTGTTTCGCTGTATCGCTGGTGAGATTATCGCTCTTGTCCACGTCCAGGTTCCTTGCCGACGGCAGGGGTTTCGTCACAGACAGGCGGAACACCCCCTGCGCCATTGGCCGCGGTGTCGTCCCCGATGGCGCCGTCGAGACGCCGGGAGGCCTGGTACGAGGCCTGCTCAGCGGCCTCGGCGGCGGCCTGGCGCACTCGGCCGCGCCAGCCGGTGACCGGCAGGCCGAACTTGGTGACCAGGCGGTCGGTGAACGGGGTCAGATGCAGGCGGGCGAGCCGCACCGGCTCGGCGCCCCGGCGCACCTCGATCCGCGCGCCGGGCGGCAGGTCGAGCGTGCGGCGGCCGTCGCACCACAGCACGGCGCGCGGGGTGCCCGGCAGCACCTCCATCGCCACCACCGAGCGCGGTGACACGACCATCGGCCGGGCGAACAGCGCGTGGGCGCTGATCGGCACGACGAGCATCGCCTCGACCTCCGGCCAGACGATCGGCCCGCCTGCGGAGAAGGCGTAGGCGGTGGATCCGGTGGGCGTGGCGCACACGACGCCGTCGCAGCCCCAATGGGACAGCGGCCGGCCGTCGATCTCCACGACGACCTCCAGCATGCGCTCGCGCTCGGCCTTCTCCACGGTGGCCTCGTTGAGCGCCCAGGTGGTGCCCGTGACCGATCCGTTGCGGCGCACCACGACGTCGATGGTCATGCGTTCCTCGACCTCGTAGCGCTTGGTGACGACGCGTTCGACGGTGGCGGTGAGGTCCTCGCGTTCGGCCTCGGCGAGGAAGCCGACGTGGCCGAGGTTGACGCCGAGCAGGGGCGTGCCCGCGGGCTTGGCGAGATCGGCGGCGCGCAGCAGCGTGCCGTCGCCGCCGAGGACCATGACGACCTCGGCGTCCGCCGCGGCCGCCGCGGAGGGCGGCATCACCTCCACGCCCGCGCAGCCGATGTCCTCGGCCTCGCCGACCAGCACGCGAACACCGATCCCGGCGGCGCTGAGCCGCTCGATCACCAGCTGCGCGCTGCGTACCGCCTCGCGCCGCCCGGTGTGGGCGACGACCAGCACCGACCTTGTGCTCACTGGGGCCCCTCCGTGATGGCCTTCTTCAGCTCGGGCTCGTCCAGGGGCGGCGCCCCCGCGCGCAGCCACAGGAAGTACTCCACATTGCCCGATGGACCGGGCAACGGGCTGGCGGTCACGCCTTTGACTCCCAACCCGAGTGTCCGCGCGTGGGCCGCCACGTCCCGTACGGCCTCGGCGCGCAGCTCGGGATCCCGGACGACACCGCCGGCGCCGACCCGGTCCTTGCCCACTTCGAACTGGGGTTTGACCATGAGGGCGTAGTCGGCATCGGGTGCCACGCAGGCCTTGATCGGCCCGAGGACGAGCTTGAGGGAGATGAACGACAGATCGCCGACCACCAGATCCGGCGGCGCGTCGCCGGGCTGCCCCAGCCGCTCGGGGGTCAGGTCACGGATGTTGACCCGTTCGAGGACGCTGACGCGTTCGTCCGTACGAAGCGACCAGGCGATCTGGCCGTAACCGACGTCCACCGCGTACACGTGCGCCGCCCCCGCGCGGAGCAGCACGTCCGTGAAGCCGCCGGTCGAGGCTCCTGCGTCAAGGCAGACGCGCCCCTCGACGCTGAGGTCGGAGAAGGCCTCCAACGCGCCGGCGAGCTTGTGCCCGCCGCGCGACACGTACTCCGGCCCGCTCTTGGCCGTGTCGACCACGATCGGCGCGGCGGTCTCGACCTGCGTGGCGGCCTTGGCCGCGGTCTGCCCGCCGACTTTGACCAGCCCGTCGGCGATGAGCTGCCCGGCGTGCTCCCGTGACCGGGCCAGTCCGCGCCGCACCAGCTCGGCGTCCAGCCGTCGTCGGCTCATCGCCCGAAGCCGCCCGGCCCTGGCTCCGCGCCGCCCGGACCAGGCGGCCGGGGAACGGGCGGCCCGGAGTCCTCCTCGTCGGCGGAGACCAGCAGTTCCTGCAGCCGCTGGTGAACGTCCTCGAAGATCTCGACGTGGTCGGCCACCTGCGTACCGCCCAGCTCGCCCAGAGGCGCGAGCGCCGCGTCAACGCGCGCGTCACCCGTCGGCTCCGGCGGTGGCCCTGGGCGGAAGGGGGGCACCACATAGGGCCCCGGCAGGTCCCGTGCAACCGTCTGCGGCGGGCCTGGGGAGTGCTCTGGCGCCCCCAACCCCTCCTCAGCCGCCACGGAATCTTCCTCGGGCGTCTCGAGGCCGGGACCGGCGCTCTGTGGCGCGACGGGGGCGGTCTCCTCTTCGAGATCGCCGTCCCCCAGCTCCCCCGGAGCCTCGCCAGACATCACGTTTACCTCCAAGAAGAACCCCGATCGTATGCCGCGGGTCGCTTCGGGCTCAGTTAGAACGCTACCGTCCCTTCACGACATCGTTGCCGACTGAACGGGGAACGGCCTGACCATGGCGAACGAGGAGGACTGCCGCACCGCCCTCATCCGCGTGGCGGAGCGGCTGGGCGACGTGGATCCCGACAAGCTGGCCGAGCATGTCGTCGAACGCACGATCAGCTGCCGGATCCCCGACCTGGGCGTGGCGTACCTGAGCAGGATCCACGCGGGCGGGCTGGACGAGTTCGAGTCCACGCCGGACCCCAGGGCCGCCCAGGTCCGGTTGACCGTGAACAGCGACGACCTGGTCGCGCTCGCGAACGACGAGCTCAATCCCGCCAAGGCCTGGGCCTCCGGCCGCCTCAAGATCGAGGCGAGCATCTTCGACCTGCTACGCCTCCGCAAGCTGCTCTGACCGCGACAGGTTCAGCGCGCGTGGTAACGCCGCGGCAGCTTGAAACCGCGCTCGGCCATCAGAACCCGCAGCCGGTCGGGGTAATCGGTGATGATCCCGTCGACCCCGTCGTCGATCAGCTTGCTCATGGTGGCCGTGTCGTCCACCGTCCACGGAATCACCTTGATCCGCATCCGGTGTGCCTGGTCGACCATGGCCTTGGTGACGTACGGCCGGTAGCCGGGGTCGGTGATCTTGCCGTTCTGCGGGAAGCCGTGCACCGGCGAGAACGCGACCGCGCCGAACGTCTTGATCGCTTTCAGCGGATCGCCGCCGAAATCATCGATGTCAATGCCACCGAGCCACGGTGACTTGCCGGGCTGCCCGATCTGCAGGAAGTCGAAATTCGTCAACGCCACCAGCGGCAACCGGCGTTCGACCTGGCGCATCCGCATCAGCGCGCCCCAGTCGAAGCTCTGGATCGTGACCTGCCGCAGGAGCTTCGCCCGGCGCACCTCCTTGGCCGTCACCTGCACGAACTGCTCACGCGGTGCGGTCTCGCTCGGCGCGCCCGCCTCGACCTTGGTCTCCACGTTCAGCTTGACCCCGTACGCCCGGTACCGGTGCACAAGTGCGAACACCTCGCGCAGCAGCGGCATCTTTGCCCCGGGAACCGCCCGCTGACCAGGGAACTCCGGCAAGGTCTGCGATCCGCAGTCCATCGTCCGGACCTGCTTCAACGTCAGCGTGTTGATGTATTTGCCCACATACGGGAACTCCGGGTCACCCACCGTGGCCGGGGCGGTGTCCTTGCACTTCCTGGGACTGATCCGCCGGTCATGGGTGACGACCGCCTGCCGGTCCTCGGTGATCTGTACGTCCAGCTCCAGCGTGCTCACGCCGAGTTCCAGGGCGTTGGCGAACGTGGGCAGCGTGCTCTCGACCACAAGCCCGAGCCCGCCCCGATGTGCCTGCAGGTCAAAGCCACGTCCCGCCGAAGCAGGCTGGGCCGTTCCGACCGCCAAGACGGATCCAAGAGCCACCACCGCAACGCGGCGCCGATCACCCATCCGAATGCCCCTTCCGTCTCCTGCGGCACACAGTCGGGCACCGACCCGACCACCAGATGATTCCAAGGAAAACGATCAGTGACGCCCAGGTGCCGATCTCGGCCAGGCCGATCCCGGCCCACGCCATTGCCCGCCACGCCAACCGGTGATCGGCTCGGTCGATGAAGAGACTCGTGCTGCTCCTGATCATCGCCCTGGCAAGCGCCCAGCCCGCCTCTGCGAAGCTTCGGCAGGACCCTGTCGCCGCCTGGAACGACCTGGCACTGGAAACGGTCCGCCTCACCCGCGCGAGCGACACCGACGCCGCACGTTCGTACGCGATGGTGAACGCGGCAATCTACGACGCGGTCAACGGAATCGCCTCACAACACAGGCGCCGCGCCCATCTCCTGAAGCCGCCAAAGGGCGCTCCGCCCCAAGGTGACCAGCACGCAGCGGCCGCCGCCGCGGCACACGCTGTGCTGACCCGCCTCTATCCCGACTACACCGACCGCTACGACGACCAACTCAAAGCCGACCTCGGTGAAGGTCCCCGCGTAGCTGCCGGTCGAGCCTGGGGCGAATCCGTAGGAACGTACATCTTCGACCTCCGGACAACGGACGGATCACGTCCCGTGGAGACCCAGCCGCCCGGCTCCGGGCCTGAGATCTTCCCCCAAGCCTGGTCCGGCACCCAGTACCGGAACATGGCCCCGTTCGGCATCCTCGACGCCGCCCGCTACGTGGGCCCTGGCCCTTCGCCCCTCGCGAGCCTCGACTACGCCGCCGCCTTCGCCGAGGTCAAGCTCGTAGGCGATGCCCGGATCCCGGACTCCGGCAAGTCCGCGCTCTACCAGTACTGGTCGCTGCCCACCGGCTCGGCCCAACCCCCCGGCGAATGGCTCAAGATCGCCCTGAAGGTCTCCGCGCAACTCCCCCTCACCCAAAAGTCACGCCTCTTCGCACTCCTGGGCACCGCAATGTCAGACGCCTCGATCCCCACCACCCGGACCAAATTCGTACACCGCCATTGGCGACCCGAAACAGCGATCCAGCAAGCCGACACCGACGGCAACCCCCACACCGAGAAGGACCCCGCCTGGAAGCCCCGCGCAGGCAGCCCGGGCAGCACGCCGGAGTACATCTCCGGCCACAGCTCCTTCAGCGCCACCGCCGCGACCGTCCTCGGGGGCTTCTTCTGCGCCGACCGCATCCCGTTCACCCACGTCACCGATTCGGCGCCCACCGACCCCGCCACAGGCCGCCCGATGGAACGAACCTTCGCAAGCTTCTCCGAAGCCGCCGCTGAGGCCGGCCGTTCCCGAGTCGTGGGCGGCGTCCACTTCGAGTTCAGTAACCAGGCAGGCCTGACCATGGGCCGAAACGTGGCCGCCGAGATCCTCTCCCGAAAACTCCTCTACACAACGCCCCCCACCCACCACGGCCAATGCCCCCTCTGACCCCCACACCGACATCCCAACGCCTGGCCCCCTCCGCCCCAGCCATAGCGGCTGCGACTGCTGAGTCGCTGCCGGGACCTCGTGTCGCGTTCTTGCCACCCCACAGCGGTTGCGCGGGCCGAGCGGGAGCCGCTTTCTGCCGGCTGACGCAATGCTCATGCGCCCACTGTCTACTCCAGCATGACCGCCAGGCCACCGGTAAACTGACGCCTGATGCCGAAAGACCGCCAACCTTCGACAGCGCCCGCACAACCCGAAGAAGCGACGCTGCAAGGGGCAGCGTGGCTACCGCACGGTTACCAGCTCGATCCGCACTCACACCCCCAGGGGCAGATCGTGTACGCCGCTGCCGGCGCGCTGGCCACCGCGACGGAGCGCGGTACCTGGGTTGCCCCGGCCAACCGTGTCACGTGGACACCGCCACACTCCGCCCACTCCCACCGCTTCTACGGCCAGACCGACGTCCGTCTCCTCGCCGTCCCGCTCGACCTGTGCGAGCAGCTCGTGGACCATCCAAGCGTCTTCGCGGTGAGCCCCCTCCTGCGCGAGGCACTCCTTGCATTCACCGACCGGCCGGAGAGGGGGCCCGGTGCGCACAGGAGACTGCTCACCGTGATCGTGGATGAGCTCGCCGACGCCGCCGAACAGTCCTTGCATCTACCCGAAGCCAGTGATGACCGGCTGCGTTCCGCTACCAATCTGCTACATGAGGATCCTGCCCGGCCCGCCACCCTGGCGGAGCTGGGGCGGATGGTGGGGGCCAGCGAGCGCACCCTGAGCCGCCTGTTCCATGCCGAACTGAGCATGAGCTTCCACCGCTGGCGCACCACGCTGCGCATCCACCACGCCCTGGCGCACCTCGCCGACGGCATGTCCGTCACCGAGACCGCGGTGGCGTGTGGCTGGTCCAACCCCTCCAGTTTCATCGACGCCTTCACCGAGGTCGTCGGCCAGACACCCGGCCGTTATCAGGCGGGCCTACGCAACGACAGCAAGTAGCCGAACCCGCTTCCTGTGCTCGAGAAGCACCTCAGTGCCGCGCGCCCAAGAGGTGGCGGCTTTTCGGCATCTGATGTCCATTCACCGGTGGTGCGCTGACTGGGCCGGGTTCCAGAGTGGTGGCTGTACGCCGCACCACCGGGCGGCCCCGTCCGGCGTGATCGACCACCGCTTTGAGCACGGAGGCTCGCACACACATGACCGAGATACGCGAAAACACGACCGTCGTCATCGTCGGGGCCGGCGTCGCCGGCCTGACGCTCGGCAACTTCCTGCTGCGCAACGGCATCGACTGCATCGTGCTGGAAAAGCATCCACGCGCCTATGTCGAGCAGCGTCAGCGCGCCGGGACCATCGACACCTTCGGGGTGCGGATGTTCCGGGAGTGGGGCCTGGAGGAGGTCCTGGCCGGCGACCCCATTCCGCACAGCGAGGGCGGCTTCTACATCGACGGCGAAGCGATGCCGATCGACGTGGACGACGACAACGACGAAAGCCTCTACTGTCCCCAGCAGGTCCTCGTGCGCAACCTCACGGACGTCTTCCTGCGCGACGGCGGAGACCTCCGATACGAAGCCGCCGACGCCACCCTCGAGGACGTCACCGGCGAGCGCCCCCTCGTCCGTTACCAGGACACCAACGGCTCGGCAAAGACCATCGACTGCGACTTCATCGCTGGCTGCGACGGCTTTCACGGAGCGAGCCGCCGCACCATCCCCGCCACTGCACTGACCGAGTACTCCCACGAGTACGGATACTCCTGGCTCAGCGTGTTGGCCGCGGTGCCGACGAATCCGTCCGGCATGGCAATCCACGAACTGGGCCTGGCCGGCATGATCCCCCGGGGCCCGGAGGCCAGCCGCATCTACCTGCAGTGCTCGATCGACGACACCCCTGAGCAGTGGCCGGACGAGCGGATCTGGCGCGAACTGGAGGCTCGCTTCAGCTGCCCCGTGTCGACCGGCAAGATCGTCACCAAGCAGATCGTGCCGCTGCGCAGCGTGGTGTTCGACCCGATGAGCTACGGCAAGCTGTTCCTCCTCGGCGACGCGGCTCACATCGTTCCGCCGATGAGCGCCAAGGGCATCCACCTCGCCCTCCACGACGCCGAGGTCTTCGCCCACGCCGTCATCCGCCAGGTCAAGGAAGGCGATTCCGGCCTCCTCGACAGCTACTCCGAGACCTGCTTGCCGCACATCTGGAACTACCAGGCGTTCGCGACCTGGATCACCGACACCATGCACAACGCCGGCTTCACCGGCTACGAAGGCGAGTTCCGCAAGCAAGTCGCCCGCGCCGAACTGCAGCGCCAGTTCACCTCGGACGCGGCGAACAAGCTGTTCAGTGAACTCATCGCCGGAACCAACTAGCCACACTCCAGCAGTCGCGCATCCAGCTGGATCAAGCTGCGTCGTGCTCGCCCAGCCCCGCAGCGTTCAGGCAGCGCCGACCTGGCCAACACCACCCCGTTGCGGTTCCTGGCCGCCGGTTACGCCTGCCCGCACACGGTGCAGCGGCCGGGCCGGGCCCGGCTGGCCGCTTTGCCTACCCGCACTCCCGCGGCGCCTGGAGCGAGGCCGGGCAGAAGAGCTGCTCGCAGCCGCAACTGCCACGCTAGCGCCCGGGGGTGGCGAGCGCGGCGGGCATAGGTGGGCCATCGGCATGGCCGCGGCGCGGCTCGGGTGCAGCACCTCTTGACGGCAGCCCTTGGCAGGGCCCTTGGCGGTCGAGGGTGGTTAGCGGGTTGGGCCTAGGTCTAGGTCGTTCAGGGCGGGCGTGACTGCTTCTGGAGGGGTGGGGGCGTCTGTGCGCCATGCGGCGGCGGCTAGGGCGCGGAGGCCGTCGTAGGGATCGCCATCGCCGGTGAGGGTGATGTGGTCGTCGTCCCATCGTGCAGTCCAGCCGACGCAGTGGTAGCCGTTGTCGTCCGTACGTATGGCGGGGTGGGGGACGAGCAGGCCGGTCAGGTCGGGGGCCAGGTAGGTCGGGCGGTGGTGGGGTTCGGCGGTGAGGGCGGTGAGTGGGTCGGTCACGCCGGTGAAGACGAGCAGGCTGTTGGCGTCTCCGTTGTGGGCGCCCTCGATGTCGGTGTCCAGGCGGTCGCCGATGACGAGGGGGCGCTGGGCGCTGGTGCGGATGATGGATTCGTGGTGTAGCGGTCGCTCGGGCTTGCCCGTGACGATCGGGTCGACGCCTGTAGCGGTACGGATGACCTGTAGCAGGGAGCCATTGCCGGGCTTGGGAGGGCCGCTGACGCCCGGGATCGTGAAGTCGCCGTTGGAGCCCAGGAAGAGAGCCCCCTCGCTGACGGCCTTGGCGCCTTCGGCGATGAGCCCGTAGGAGAGGTTGGGGTCGTAGCCCTGGACGACGGCGGCGGGCCGTTCGGACGCCGTGGAGACGGGCCGCAGCCCGCGGGCGTAGAGCGCCTGGCGCAACCCCATGCCGCCGACCACAAGGACCTTGGACCCGGCGGGCAGGCGTTCGGCCAGGAGGCGGGCGGCGGCCTGGGCCGAGGTCACGACGTCCTCGGCGGTGGCGGGCACCCCCAGCCGGGTTAGGAGCGCCGCTACCGCGCTCGGCGTACGGGAGGCGTTGTTGGTGACGAACGCGAGCCGCTGACCTGCCGCGCGTGCCTTGGCGAGGGACTCGGCGGCGGCCGGCACCGGATGGTGCCCCACGTAGACGACGCCGTCGAGGTCGAGCAGAGCGACGTCGTACGCCTCGCTCAACGGCCGGTCGCTGCCCTTCATCGTGCCCCTTTCGCCGCTCATGCCCTGATCGTACGGGGAGGTCATTTGCGGGCGGCCAAGGTGGCCCGTACGTGCCGCAGCGCCTTGGAATAGTCCTTGTTGTCGGGCCGCATCGCGACCGCCAGGGCCAGGTGCTCGACCGCCGCCTCGAACTCGCCCATCCGGCTCAGCGACAACCCCAGCCCGAACAGCGCGTAGTCCTCGGCCGGGTCGGCTTCGACGATCCACCGGAAGCTGGCCGCCGCCTCGTCGAACAGCCGCGCCCCGTACTGCGCCCGGGCGAGCGCCTCCCGGACGCTGCGGGAGGTCGGCTCGGCCTCGGCCGCCCGGGCCAGCAACTGGACGGCGGCAGCAGAGCTGCCGGATCTGAGGAGCTCGAGGCCCCGCGTATACCACTCGTAGACCCCGCCGTCGGGTGCGGCGGGCCTTGGATTCTCGCCCGGGGAATCCTCCGATCGTCCCCGCCCTTGAACACTCATGTGGACCTCCCCTTCGACCCTCACGACGGTACCCGGGCGCGGCGCGGGTCCCCGCCCCTGGTTAGCATTCCCAGAGTGAACGGCGATCTCCCTTCCGGGCTGGATCCCGAAGCGTTCAGCGCTTGGATCTTCGGCGCCCCCGGCCCGGCCGCGGACGCCGGGCTGGAGTTGGCTCCGTTCCGGGGTGTGCGCTTCGCGCCCGAGGTCGTCGGGGATCTGGCCACCGTGACCTCGCCGCCGTACGACCTGATCGACGAGAAGGCCGTCGCCCGGCTGATGGCCAGCGACGGGCACAACATCGTCCGCCTGATCCTTCCGCCCAGCGCGGAGGAGGGCGCGGCGACCCTCCAGCGCTGGCTCGCTGGCGGCGCGCTGATCGTCGACCCCGAACCAGCCCTGTACGTCTACGAGGCGGCCTCGGATGACGTCCCCATACAGCGCGGCCTCATCGGTGCCCTGGGCCTCCGCTCCGAAGGCGACGGGGCCGTCCTCCCGCACGAGAACGTCTATCCGGGCCCGGTCCGCAATCGCCTGGACTTGATGACGGCCACCCACGCCAACCCCGAGCCGATCTTCCTCGTCTACGAAGGCGACGGTGACGCCGCGGAGATCATCGACGAGATCACCGGCACGCCCTCGCTCATGGAGTTCCGGTCCGACGACGGCCTGGTCCACCGGCTGTGGCGCGCCGCCGACCCCGCCCACCATGCCCGCGTGGCGGCGGACCTCGGCCCCCGCCAGGCGCTGATCGCCGACGGGCATCACCGGTACGCCACGTACCGGGCACTGCAGGCTCGCCACCACACGGCCGGTGACGGCCACGGCCCCTGGGACTACGGACTCGCCCTCCTGGTCGACTCGACCCGCTATCCCCCGCACCTGGGCGCGATACACCGCGTGCTCCCCGGCTTCCCGCCCGGCACGGCCGTGGCACGCGCCGCCAGGATCTTCCAGGTCACCGACCTTCCTGACCTCCCAGCCGCTCTGGAGGCGCTCGCTGCCGCTGAGGGTCCCGCGTTCGTCCTCGGGGGCGCCGGATTCCACCTCCTCACCGCCCCGGACCCGGTCCGCCTGCTCGACGCGATGCCCCCCGGCCGTTCGGAACGCTGGCGGCGCCTGGACACCGCCGTCCTGGACACCCTCCTCATCTACGGCGTCTGGGATCTCCCCGAGAACGAGCGCAGCGTCGAAGTCGTCCACGACGACCCCGCCGCAGCGATCGAGCGGGCCCGCCGGACGGGCGGCACCGCCGTCATCCTCAACCCGCTCAAGGTCGAGGACGTCCTGGCCGTGGCGGGGCAGGGTGAACGAGTCCCGCGCAAATCCACCTCGTTCGGCCCCAAGCCCCGCACCGGCCTCGTCCTCCGCCTCCTGGACCGCAATTAAAGCCCAGCGAACTAGCCAAGGCACCACCAACTCCAGGGCGGCCCCGTCACCTTCGGCTCGGGCCGTGCCCACCTCCCGGCTCAGGCTAGGTGCACGCTTCCACCTGGGTGGTCCCGCCATGCTCTCGCCTCTACTGGATGGTCCGCGCTGCCGCCTGGGTGGTCCCGCCTCCATCTGGTGGTCCCGCCTCCACCTGGGTGATCGCGCCTCTACTGGGGTGGTCCGCGCCTCCAGCTGGGTGGTCCCGCCTCCACCTGGTGGTCCCGCCTCCACCTGGGTGATCGCGCCTCCAGCTGGGTGGTCCGGCCTCCAGCTGGGTGGTTTCGCCTCCAGTTGGGTGGTGGCGCCTCTGAGCGGCGCCTCTGAGCGGCGCCTCTGAGCGGCGCCTCTGATTGGAGGTGCTGGCTTGGGGCTAGGGGATGCCGCCTCCGGTTAGGGATGTGGCGGCTTCGGCTGGGGTGGAGGCGACTGGAGCGGGGGACACAGCTACGAGGGTGGCTTCGTAGACTTCCACTTCGTAGCGGCCTATGCCGAGCTCGTCCGGACGCCAGAAACGGCGGCGGAGGGAGCCGTGGACCTCGATGAGGTCGCCGGTCCGCCAGGTTGGGGTCTGGTCGATCACGGCCGGCTCGTACGTGGCGCAGGCCAGCGCGTCGACCACGCGGCGGCCGGGGCTTTTGCGGGGACGGTCCACGATCAGGCGCCAGGCCACGACGAGGCCGCTCGGTAAGGCGCGGCGGACGGGGTCCTCGGCGAGCTTGCCGAGCAGGGTCACATCGTTGACATGTGGGCAGGTCACGAATTACTCCTCTCCGCTACCGCGCGGTCGCGGTCTGGAGTCCAGGCTGGACCACGAGGCATCACGGACGGAAGACCAGGCCGGAACTGTGGATAACCAGAGCACGACGGAGCGATGATCTACCAATGGACACCGAGACCACGGTCACGCCGCTCGGCGGTGACGTCTACGAGATCGACACGCGTATGGCGGGGTACGCCGGCATCACCGCCGGATACCTGATCCTTTCTGACCGGCCATGCCTGGTGGAGCCGGGCACGGCGGGATCCGCACCCGTGGTGCAGCGGGCGCTGACGGAACTGGGCGTGGGACCGGCGGATCTGGCGAGCGTGGTCGTGACGCACATCCACCTCGACCACGCGGGCGGGGTCGGCGACATCGCCGAGATGTACCCGCAGGCCGAGGTGGTCGTACACGAGAAGGGCGCGCGGCATCTGGCTGGTCCTGAACGCCTGATGCGCAGCGCACGCATGGTGTACGGGGACGCCCTCGACACCCTCTTCGGCGAACTCAAGCCGACGGAGGCGGCAAGGATCCGCGCCGTGCAGGACACCGGCGCGATCGACCTGGGCGGAGGGCGTCGCCTTGAGTCGTACTACTCCCCCGGCCACGCCAAGCACCATGTGGGGCTGATGGACTCGCAGACCGGTGACCTGTACGTGGGTGACGCGGCGGGGATCTACGTTCCGGAGACCGCGGACGTCCGGCCCGCGACCCCGCCGCCGGACTTCGACCTTGAGACGGCGCTGCAGTCGCTCGCCAAGTTCCAGTCCCTGCAGCCTCAACGGCTGCTGTTCGCGCACTACGGCCCGGTGTCGGAGGTGGCCGACACGCTTGACCGGTCGGCTGAGGAACTGCGGGTCTGGGTGGACGCCGTGAAGGACGCCCGGAACGAGGGACTGGACCTGGACCACGCGGCCGCAATGGTGCAGGAACGTACCAAGGACCGCTACCGCATGACCAAGGAGATCACGGATCCCGAGGTCATCGAGAAGTACGAAATCCTCAACGGCACGGTGAGCAACGTCGCGGGCATCATGCACGCCCTGGACCGCCACGCCTGACCGCCCGCGGTGTCCAATGTCGGCGCGGTGTCCTATGTCGGCGCGCAGTGTCCGCTGACCGCATGCAGTGTCCGCTGATCGCACGCAGTGTCCAAGGCCCACGCGCGCAGGCTCCGAGGCAGCGGACGGCCGGTCAAATGGCGCAATGCGCCGTTCGCCAATCGGCGAGCCGCAGCAGAGGTCTCTGTCAGCGGCGGAAGGGGCCGGTCACCTCGAACGTATAGCCGTCCGTACCGGCGACGAAGCCGCTCTTGCCGCGCTGTGACGAGAAGTAGAGGCGGGTGCCGTCCGGAGAGAACGCAGGGCCGGTGATCTCGGACTCGTCATGGCCGAGGATGCGCAGGAACGGAGTCACCACGTCGTCGGGCGTGATGAGGTTGATCTCCATGTTGTCGCCGTCCTCGGCGATGTAGAGGTCACCCGAGACCGCGCTGGTGATGTTGTCGACGCCGCGCAGCGGGGCGGCCCCGCCGGTCACGAGGTCGTCGTCGTACGCCAGGTCGAGCCGTTCGTTGACTGCGTCGTACGCCCAGACGCGGTTGTCGCCCTTCGTGGTGAAGTAGCAGATCCCGCCCGCGTAGTGGCAGCCCTCGCCGCCGTCGAAACGCATGGCGCCCGCGACCTGGTCTCGGGTGGGGGTGAGCCAGATCTCGGGATTCGGCACCCGTGCCCAGCGCACAGTGCCGACGCCCGTACCGACCAGCACCTCGAGGGTGCCGCTGGAAAGGTCGCCCCATGTCGTCGGCCGGAACCGGTAGAAACAGCCGTTCCCCTGGTCCTCTGTGAGGTACACGACCTTCCGCACAGGGTCGCTGGCCGCAGCTTCGTGCTTGAAGCGCCCCATGGCCGGACGTGACTTCGCCGACTTCTGCCCGAACGGGTCGGTCTCGTACACCAGGCCGTAGTCGTGCTCCTCACACGACAGCCAGGTGTTCCAGGGAGTCGCGCCGCCAGCGCAGTTCAGAGTTGTGCCGTTCAAGATGCGGTACGCAGAGATGATCTTTCCTGACGCATCAAAACGTACGGCTGAAGCGCCGCCCACCAGGGGCACCTCGGAATTGCTCACATAGATCCACCCGTCGCCGTCGCGGTAACAGGCACCGCCGTCCGGCGCCGCGTGCCAGGTATGCCGCGTCCCCTCGACGCGCTGCAACGACCGCGCCACAATCCGGCTGCTGAATCCCGCCGGCAACTGGACCCCGTTGCCGTCCGCCGCCAGCAAAGGACCGTATGGGCCGGGCCCGGGCTGTGCCGGCCCGGCGAACGCCTGCTGCCACAAAGCACCCGCGAAGGCGGTCGTGCCGCCGGCGACGGCGGTGGCGCGCAAGAACGTACGACGATTCAGGGCGATGGGCATGACGCTCCTCACAGGCTCCACACGACCGATGGAGTCCATAACCACCAGATGACTCCGATGGCCCCCGAACGACACGATCATGCGAATATCCGGTGAAATGCCGCACCCGTCAAGGCCCCGGCAACAAACCCCGCAATACGGTCGGCAACCTCTCTTCGACGGCCGTCGACCCAATCGGCCAATGAGCGAGCTCAAATCCACTGGAGAACGCGGCCAACGGGTGACAAATGCACGAGGAGACACCACTGACCGGCACCAGAGCTCCGCTCTCCACCGCCGACGGGCCGTACCCCGGACAGCACCGGAGGAGCACCCGTTAACTCCGCCAGTGAACGCGGCCAACTAGCACCGCACCACCGATCTAAGCCACTGGCGGACACAGCTGACCGGCAACGGAACCCGAGGTCTTCGCCTGGAGGCACGGTCGACCGCGACCCTAAGCTGATCAACGCGAACGACCGATGCCGGGGCAGCTACCTACCCCAACGGCAAGCAAAGCCGACCGGCGCCAGAGCCACGATCCATCTCGCGGACGTACACGGCCGGCCGGCAACGGAATTCCTGGCTACTCCGCTGGTGGGCGTGGCTCCTGCCCTGGGTCGTCGGTTGTCTTGGGTTCGAGGAAGACCACTGAAGGCTCCGGCGCCTCTTCGTTCGGCTCCGTGCCCTCACCGGGGGCCTCGGCGTCCTCAGCGGGTTGGAACGCGATGGCCGTCGGGTCCGCGATCTCTGGCACTCCGATCTCAACGGCATCGGGCGTCGGCGCCTCGGGCTCTTCAACAGAGGGCTCCTCACCCTCGGAAGACCCCTCCGCTTCCAAAGGCGCTTCTTCCGAAGGAACCTCATCTTCTGAGCCCGCCAACTCCGGCGCATCAGGCTCCGGAAGGGTGACGACGTCTTCGGCCTCCGCCAGTTCGGCGTCGCCGATCAGTTCCTCGTCGTCCTCGGCGTCGCCGATCAGTTCTTCATCGTCCTCGGCGTCGCCGATCAGTTCCTCGTCGTCCTCGGTGTCGAAGATGTCGAGGCCTTCGATCTCGGCGTAGCGTTCGGCCGCGTCGGTCTCGTCGTCGCGGTCAGCGGCGGCGGCCCTGGCGAACCAGTCACTCGCCTCCTCCGTACGATCGGCTTCGGCGAGCGCGTCGGCGTATGCGTAGAACAGCCGCGCCGACCACGGGCGCAGGCGGCGGTCCTTGAGCTCGGGGATCTGCAGCGTGACCACGGCGGCTTCAGGCTGCCCCAGGTCGCGGCGGGCCCCGGACTCAACGATGCGCAACTCGATGCGTCCCGCCTGGTCCAGTTTCTTGGCGTCCGGGGACTTGACCAGGTCAAGCGCCCGCTCGGGTCGTCCAAGGCCGCGTTCGCAGTCGGCCATCACCGGCAGGTAGGCGTCATCGCCGGTGCTCAGGCGGCGCGCCGCGCGCAGCTCCGCCAGGGCCTCCGCCCATTCGCCCGCGCGGTACGCGGCCAGCCCGGCCGCTTCCCGTACGAGCCCGACACGCGAAGCCAGCCGCCGCGCTTCCCGGGCATGCTTGTAGGCCGCCTCGGGATCCTCCTCGGCCAGCCTTCCGGCCATCACGAGGTGACGGGCGACCCGTCCAGCGAGGTCCTTCGGCAGCGTACGCAGCTCAACTCGCGCGTCCGCGTCCAGCTCCTCGCCGGTGACGTCCTCAGGCAGGGCAGGAATGTCGTGCGGAGGGGCCTGCCCCTCACGGTCGCGCTGAGCCCCACGTTCGCGCGGCGGCCCGTACGACCGACCGTCATCCTCACGAGGACGGCGCGGGCCACGGTCGCGGTCACCGAAGGGCTTACCCCGGCCTCCGCCACCGCCACGCGGCCTGTCACGGTCGCCGAACGCCTTACCCGGACGCGAGCCACGCCGGTCGTCTCGATCACCGTATGGACGCGAGCCACCCCCACGGGGCTTGTCACGGTCCCCGTACGGCTTCGGTCCGCGCCGGTCATCCCGGTCCCCGTAGGGCCGTCCCTGCCTTGCGCCGCCCCGGTCATCACGCTCTGGGCGAGAGCCACCGGTCTTATCCCGGTCCTTGAACGGTCGGCCACGCCGGTCGTCTCGATCGCCGTACGGCTTGCCCGGCCGGGAGCCACCACGATCGTCATAAGACCTAGGACCGCGCTTATCATCGCGATCACCGTAGGATCCGGGGCCGCGCTTGTCGTCGCGGTCGCCATAGCCCCCAGGGCCGCGCCTGTCGCGGTCACCGTAGGACCTGGGCCCGCGCTTGTCGTCGCGGTCACCGTAGGACTTAGGCCCGCGCTTGTCGTCGCGGTCACCGTAGGACTTAGGCCCGCGCTTGTCGTCGCGGTCACCGTAGGACTTAGGCCCGCGCTTGTCATCGCGGTCACCGTAAGGCCTCGGGCCACGCTTATCGTCGCGGTCGCCATAGCCCCCAGGGCCGCGCCTGTCGCGGTCACTGTAGGACCTGGGGCCACGCTTATCGTCACGGTCACCGTAGGGCTTACTCGGCCGGGAGCCACCGCGATCGTCATAGGACCTGGGACCGCGCTTTTCGTCGCGATCACCGTAGGACTTGGGACCGCGCTTGTCATCGCGGTCGCCATAGCCCCCGGGGCCGCGCCTGTCGCGGTCACCGTAGGACTTGGAACCGCGTCTATCGTCGCGGTCGCCATAGGAGCCGGGACCACGCCGGTCGTCGCGATCACCGTAGGACTTAGGCCCGCGCTTGTCGTCGCGATCGCCATAGGGCCTGGGGCCGCGCTTGTCGTCACGGTCGCCGTACGGACGGGACCCGCCACTACGCGGCTTGTCGCGATCACCGAATGGCTTACCGCGGTCGCCGGGACGCCTGTCGTCGAAGCGACGTTCGCCCCCACGCTGACCGGAGTCCCGATCCTTCCGGAACCCACCGGACCGCTGCTCTCCATCGCGGCCACGCCGTGGCCCACGGAAATCCCGGTCCTTCGGTCGCCCCTGGAAGCCGCCCTCGCCTCGCGGGCCGCGCGGAGCCTCTCCCCGGCGTTCTTCACCGCCAGAGCGAGTGTCATCAGTGCGCTTGAACGGACGGCCTGGTCGCTGGCCTCGGTCATCACGCTGACCGCCGGACTTTGCGGGACGCCCCTTCCAGCCACTGCTGGAGGACGAACGGTCCCGAGGGGCGCCGGCACCGCCGCCGTCCCGCTCTCCCGACGGCCGATGACCACCGGGGCGACCCGAGCCCTGAGCACCACCCCGAGGCACGCCGCCGCGTGGTCCGCCGCCCTTGCGGGGACCCTGTCCGCCGGATGCGCCGCGGGGTTTGCCCCCCCGATGGGCAGGCTTGCCACGACCCCCGTCGTCGCCCCGCCGATCGTCCTTGCGGCCGTCCTCTTCCGCGCTCATCACGTCCGTCACTGTTCTCGATTGCTTCATGGACCTGAACCCCATTTTGACAGGTCCAAGACATGCGTCGAGGGCCGCCCCGGGTAACCGGGGCGACCCTCGACCAAAAAGTGTCCGGCGGTGTCCTACTCTCCCACACAGTCTCCCGTGCAGTACCATCGGCGCTGAAGGGCTTAACTTCCGGGTTCGGGATGGGACCGGGTGTTTCCCCTTCGCCATAACCACCGAACGACCAAC
>NZ_JBIRAZ010000040.1:0-55319 GCF_044326415.1 Actinomadura sp. 6N118
CGGCTTGTCAATTTCCGGTCTTTTCTGATTCCGTCGTTCCTGGTTCCGCTTTCGCGGCCCCATTTCCGGCGGGCGTTGCTATTTCATCAGATCCAGCCGATTTGTCAAAACCAGCCATTCCGACCCACCGCGGAGTACGGGCATGGAAAACCAGACCCGTTGATCGTTAGTGGTTTCCCCTCGGGCCGGCCACCGAAAAATCGGCGTCCCGCTCTCCGTGGGGCGAAGAGAACAGTATGCCCACGCCGACCGGACGTCAAACCGGCTGGCGCAAGAAGTCGCAACGTGTCGCGATTCCCGGTACCGCGGCGTTGCTCGCGCGCGATGGATGGCCTGGTCAGGCGGGTAGAAACGGCATCGCTTCCCCACTTTGTCCCTGTTTGGTAACGACGAAGCAGGAGATTCGGGTGCGGTCGAGCTCAGGGCTTGGCTACGAGACCGCCTATGAAGAGCACCCCTTCGGCGAACACCCAGATGAAGGCCGCGACGGTAAGGAGGGCGTCGAGCCGGTCATAGCTGCGACGTACAGAAGGAAGAGCCCATGCCGTGAGGGCGATCGCTACGGCCAGGCAGGCAGGACCCGCGGAGAGGCGGACGGCGATGTCGAAGTCGGCGCCACACGCCGGGTCATGCTCGTCGGCATCGCCGCAGAAGGCCGCGTCGCCCCAGCCGCCGAGGGCCGAGAAACCCCACAGCATGGCCAGGACGGCGTTGGCGATCGTGGGAATGGCCGGTGAGATCCACCAGCCGTTCGAACGCCCGGGCATGGCCTGCACGATCGGAACGTACCTCGCGGTCAGGGGGCCCGGGAAGCCCGTTTGCGCCTAAGTGATGTCCTTGGACTCGTGCAGGAGCAGGTCCATGGCGATCGCGGTCACGACAGCCATCGTGCGCAGCGGTTCCGGCACCGGATCGGAGATCTCCACCGCATACCGGTCGGCGGTGGTCAGCAGGTGGGTGGCCACACCCGCCCACTTCTTCTGGACGTGCGCCACCTGGTTGCCATCGAGGTCCTTCACGGTGAAGTTACGCCGCGGCACGTCGCCCACGACCTCACCAAAGCGTTTGTCATCGGCGTCGCGCAACGAGTAGAGCCGACCCACACGCTCAGTACGGAAGGCCCCGATGACCTCGCCGTCGGGGCGCCGTACCGCCGTGAACATCCTGCCCATGGCCTTGTCCACGTGCAGGAGGGGCTCACCCTCGGGCGTGGCCAGTTCCACGGCGCGCGCGTCCATCTCGGATTTGCCCGGGAAGACCGCCTTCAGTGACTCTCCACGCGAACGGACCTTGATCTCGGCGCCGACCGCGAGGAGCGTGCCGTCGCCGTCCAGCACCTTGTACTGCGTCTTGGAGAACGGACCCTTGCGGGGTTGCTCAACCCTGAGAACCGGGGAATTGAAGAGATCGCTCACCCGGCGATCCTGCCAAGCTCCGGCGGTGCGCGAAAGTGCCTTGCGGCCTCAGTTATGTCAGTGGGTTGAGATCCGGCAGGTCCTTGCCCTCGTACAACATCAGATCCAGCGCGATCGGCGCCGCCACGACAAGTACGCGCAGGGGATCCGGCAGCGGATGGAAGAATTCCACGGCATAACGATCCGCAGTGGTCAGGACCTCGGTCGCCGCGCCCTTCCACTTCTTGTCGACCTGCGCGACGTGCGCGCCGACACCGTCCAGCACCTTGAATTTCCGGGCGAGCTTGTTGCCCTCCAACCTGCCGACGGGACGTTCGGCCGCGTCCAGCACCAGGTAACGCCACTTGTAGCCGTCCGCCCGAATCGACCCGATCAACGCGCCGTTCGGAGCGCTGACCCAGGTCGCCAACGTGCCCTTCGGCCGTTCGATCACCAGGAGCACACCGCCCTGCGCGTTCTCCACCTGAACCATGCGCCGGTCGTCACCGTCGCCGAACAACGCTCGCGTCGCCTGGCGGTGCAGCGGTACGGAACGTTCCGACGCCTTGGCCAGGAGAGCGCCGTGGCCGTCGGAGATCGTGTACTGCGACTTGGCCGAGGGGATGCGGCGCGGTTGCTCGACCTTCAAGACCGGGGAGTTGAAGAGATCGCTCACGTGTCCTCATGCTCTGTAGGGAAGCGGCGCCTGACCAACGGCAACTGACCACCAGCGCCGCAAGATCCGCAGGCCAGAACCCAAGCCTGGGGCCTACCCCAAGCCGGAGGCAAGAGACCAACTGCGGGGCCAGGACCAAACCAAACCCGCCTCCAAGCCCCTCAGCAAGCCACGCGCCAAGCGCACCAGGCCAGGAGGACGCCCATGGGGCCAACGCCCGCTGCAGTGACACACGAGACCGCTAGCGAAGGTGCCTGCGCAGGCCCACCGCGACGTACGTACGACCGACGTCGGCCATCAAGGCGAATCCTGAGCCACCTACGCATGCAAAAGGGGCGGTCCCCGTAGGGAACCGCCCCTTTCATGCGTGCGGAGTCGTACGGCTAGGACCCGATCAGAAGTCCATGCCGCCGGCGCCGTCCGGCATGGCCGGAGCAGGGTTCTTCTCCGGCTTCTCAGCGATGACGGCCTCGGTGGTGAGGAACAGAGCCGCGATCGACGATGCGTTCTGCAGCGCCGAACGGGTCACCTTGGCCGGGTCGAGGATGCCGGTCTCGAACATGTTGACGTACTCGCCGGTCGCGGCGTTGAGGCCTTCACCTGGGGTCAGGTTACGGACCTTCTCCACCACGACGCCGCCCTCAAGGCCGGCGTTCACAGCGATCTGCTTGAGGGGCTCCTCCAGCGCGCGCTTGACGATCGCGGCACCGGTGGCCTCGTCGCCCGTCAGCTCGAGCTTGTCGAACGCCGGAGCGCCGGCCTGAATCAGCGCCACGCCACCGCCGGGGACGATGCCCTCTTCGACGGCCGCCTTCGCGTTGCGAACGGCGTCCTCGATGCGGTGCTTGCGCTCCTTCAGCTCGACCTCGGTCGCCGCGCCGGCCTTGATGACGGCGACGCCGCCGGCCAGCTTGGCGAGGCGCTCCTGGAGCTTCTCGCGGTCGTAGTCGGAGTCGGTGTTGTCGATCTCGGTACGGATCTGGTTGACCCGGCCCGCGATCTCGTTGGCGTCACCGGCACCGTCGACGATCGTGGTCTCGTCCTTGGACACCACGATCTTCCGCGCCCGGCCCAGCATGTCGAGCGTGGTGCCCTCCAGCTTGAGGCCGACGTCCTCGCTGATGACCTGGCCGCCGGTCAGCGTGGCGATGTCGCCCAGCATGGCCTTGCGGCGGTCACCGAAGCCCGGGGCCTTGACGGCCACGGACTTGAAGATGCCACGGATCTTGTTGACGACCAGGGTGGCCAGGGCCTCGCCCTCGACGTCCTCGGCGATGATCAGCAGCGGCTTGCCGGACTGCATGACGCCCTCGAGGACGGGCAGCAGGTCCTTGTTGGCCGAGACCTTGCCCTGAACGATCAGGATGAACGGGTCCTCGAGGACCGCTTCCATCCGCTCGGGGTCGGTCACGAAGTAAGGCGAGATGTAGCCCTTGTCGAAGCGCATGCCCTCGGTGAGCTCGAGCTCGAGCCCGAAGGTGTTGCTCTCCTCGACGGTGATGACGCCTTCCTTGCCGACCTTGTCCATCGCCTCGGCGATCATCTCGCCGATCTGCGGGTCGCCGGCGGAGATGGAGGCCGTGGAAGCGATCTGCTCCTTGGTCTCCACGTCCTTGGCGAGCTTGGACAGCTCCTCGCTCACGCGCTCCACCGCAGCCTCGATGCCCCGCTTGAGGGACATCGGGTTGGCGCCGGCGGCCACGTTGCGCAGGCCCTCACGGACCAGCGCCTGAGCAAGGACGGTCGCCGTCGTCGTGCCGTCACCGGCGACGTCGTCGGTCTTCTTGGCGACTTCCTTGACGAGCTCGGCCCCGATCTTCTCCCACGGGTCCTCGAGCTCGATCTCCTTGGCGATCGATACACCGTCGTTGGTGATCGTGGGGGCGCCCCACTTCTTCTCCAGAACGACGTTGCGGCCCTTGGGCCCAAGGGTGACCTTCACGGCATCAGCGAGCTGGTTCATGCCGCGCTCAAGGCCGCGGCGGGCCTCCTCGTCGAACGCGATCATCTTTGCAGCCATAGGCTCCAGTCCTCCCGGAACAAGGTGGCTATGACGGATCGAGCCGACGCCCGCGACGGACGGCCCCACCTCGAACGGCTTCCATTCCGCCGCCGAGAACAAGGCCTCATCGCCCCGACCCAGACTGTGGGATTGTCACTCTCCACAGGCGAGTGCCAACCGTTTTTTAGCACTCTACCCTGCCGAGTGCAAGCGTCGAACATCCTCGTCCAGGTCAGGCCGATCTACCTGCCCGAAACCGTCCCCACCTGGGACAAACCCTCCCGTACCCCCGCGAGGCGTGCTCCGCTGACCGCCGCTGTAGGTGACCGTAATCCGCCGTTCACGGAACAATCGCGGAACAGACCCCCGCCGGTCGGGCGACCAAGCACCCGCTTGTTCCGTGTGTTCCGTGAGGCCCTGCCCTGGGCTGCCAAGACCGGCCTCGATCCGCTTGTTCATCAGGTCCCGGTCCCCGTCGATGCAGTGCGCGTAAGTGCTCTGGAGCATCGCCACCGAGTGACCCGCCCGAGCCGCCACTTCGATCTCGCTCACCCCGCTACGCAGCCACAACGACAGACAAGCGTGCCGAAGATCGTAGGGACGTTCCGCTAGCGGCGTGGCGAGCTGGGCCGGGGTGAGTGCATGAGCACGTGCCCGGCGCCACACCGATTCATAGCTCACCGGCGCCAGTCTGTTGCCCCGCTGACTGCGGAACAGCAGACCGCCGTCACCAGCCCCGAACTCCTCGATATGAGCCCGAAGGATCGTGACCAGTTCCGGGCAGGCGGGGACAGGCCGCTGAGTCCCTTCCGCACGAGACTTGAGGCCGCGTTGCTCGTGGTAACGCCCGTCATCAGTCCAGTTCTTGCCCGCCGCCGGGCTGGACCCTGCCAGCCTCAGCAGTCCCCACCCAGAGCGAGGAAGGTCGCAGTCTTCCTCCGCCAGGTCGACTACCTCAGACGGCCGGAGCCCCGCGAAGTACATGCAGGCGAAGAAGGCGTACAGGTGACGGCCAACCTGGGGGGCGACGACCAGCACCGCCGCCAGCAGGGCACGAGCTTGATCGGGATTGGGCACCTGTCGGGGGGCGACTTCGACCACAGTTTCCGGAGGCTTCCAGTCCACCTCGTTGAGGGGGTTCGCTTCGAAGACCTTCTTTTTCTTGGTGGCCCAGTCCATGCAGGTCCAGAACACCCCGTCGCGGCGTTTGGTCGAATTGGCCGCCGCCTTGCTGCCATCGAGATTGATCGCGATTCCTTTGAGCGCGCTTTCCAGGACCTCGGTATCCACCAGCTCAGCGAGAGGCAGCGACTTCCTCTCGATCCATTCCAGCGCTGCCGAAATCTCCGGAGGCGGTGTTTCCTTCTCCATCCGCACTTTGTTGAAGGCCCACGCCGCAAGCGCTCTAACCAGGCAGAAGGTACCCCGCTCGGCCCGCTGCTGTCACGACTATCAAGCAGCGCAGGGCCAGGCAGCACGCTCCGTGAGCGTGAGTTGAACCCTTACACGGATGCCAACACCGACGTTCAGGCACGAGCTTGCTCCACGCGCCCGCCGACGCAATTACAGCCGCCAATTCTCCAGGACTCGCCGCCTCCACCAGACGCGGCCAAGAGCCATGACCAACCAGAGCCCACCACCGGAATGTGTGGACTCCGAACCACAGGAACGCACGCGGAACCGTTGCCTCAGAGCAACAACAGCGGCCGCAATCTCATCTGCATCGAGACCCGCGCTCATGGCCTGGCGCCACCAGCACCCGACTGTTCCCCCTGGCGGAGAAACATGGCGATACGCCGGGCGGCTCCGTCGATGTCAGACACAGGATGACTGTTGTCCACCCGCCACCAGGTGAAGCGGGGACCATTCATCACCACATAGGCGGACACGCCCCTTGGAGTGGTGACCGTGAGCCCTGGAATCGCGTCCCGGAGCTGGACCACGATCCCACGCTGAGCCAGCGCCTTGCACAGCTCGCCCAGCAACCAGAGTTCATGATCCCCCTTGACCCCGTTCATCACGCCGCCTCCGCCCGGCCGGAGCCACCGCAGTCCAGGCAGTCACACACCCGGACAGGGATCCGGCCGTCCTCAACCTCGCTGATCACGTGCAGGCGCCGAGAGTTACGCAGCTTCTTGCCCCGCCCTCCGCACGATGGGCAGTGGCTTTCTCGGGTTGACTCGTTCTCTCCGAGATGGGGGGTCACCGGTCGTGCCTCCTGGTCACCAAGGTCAGCCGTGATCGGATGACGTACGGTTTGCTGTCAGGAAGACAACCAGTCACCAAGTTCCCGCTGGACCGCCAAACCGGCCCCTTTTCGCCCCTTTTTCTCGACGAGGCAAGGTCGAATGTCGGACACGATCCCCAACGTGCAGCTCATCTCGTGGCGCGAGGCGAACTACCCGACTCGCCGGGACATGGCCGATGCGCTATGCCGCACGCCGACAGCCATCGAGAAGGGGATCGTCTGCGACGAGGAACGCATCCGGCGATGGGAACGAGGCGAGGTCCTCTGGCCGCACCCGCCCTACCGCAAGGCTCTCCAGGAGTTGAGCGGCCGGACCGCCGAGCAGTTCGGTTTCGTGCCTCCCTCCAAGCAGCGGGAACGGCAAACCTTGCTGGAAGGCCGGGTGATCCCCGCCGAGGCCATGCGGGCAGAGGCCGCCTTGTTCGACACGATGGAGTTGGCCCGCCTGACCGAGGTCTCCGCCATCGGAGCTGGCACCCTGGAGATCATTGAGGAGGCGGTTGACCTCCTCTGCCGCGCTTACCCCGTAACGGACGCTGCCGTCCTGCGTGACCGCACGAAGCGCCGCATGAAGTTCGTTCTCGATCTGCTGAAGGGCCCGCTCACTTTCGAGCAGCAGCGGGAGATACTCGTTCAGGCCGGATGGCTGTCGGCCCTCCTGGGCTGTCTGCACTACGACCTCGGGCAGCGGGAACAGGCCGAGGTGGCACGCCAGACCGCCTACCAGATGGGCAAGCAGACCGGGCACGGCGAACTCATGGGCTGGGCGTATGAGATGTCTGCATGGTTCGGACTCGTTGAAGGCTGCTACGAGGACGTACTAGACGCCGCCCAGCGAGGGCAGCAGTTCTCAGGCAACAGCAACGCCACGGTCCAACTCACGCTGAAAGAGGCTCAGGCGTACTCCCGACTCGGGACCAGCTTCCGCACCGAAACCCGAGAGGCCCTGGAACGAGGCGCCCAAGTCCTCAACCGCCTCCCCACGCCGTCACGGCCAGATCACCACTTTGTGTTCGACCACTCCAAGTGGGTGTTCTACGCCTCCACGATCTACACCAGCCAAGGCGACGACGAACGCGCCGAGGAGTACTCGCAAGAGGTCCTCACCCGCCACGACAGGCCAGACGGAACCAGCAACGCCCCCATGCGATCAGGTGACGCCAGGGTCAATCTCGCGATCGTCCACGCCCGCCGAGGAGATCTCGACGAAGCCGTCCGCCAGGGGCTAGCCGCGTTCGAGTACAACCGCCAGAACTACGACCTGGCCATGCGAGGACAGGATCTCGCCGAGGTCCTGGACGAGCGATACCCCGCCGAGCCACTCGCCGGACAGTTCTACGAACGACTCTTGGCCGCACGCGAGGCCCTGCGCACGTACCGCCCCGAGCAACTCACCTGACCCGCCAGCCTGCCGAATTCAGCTTTTAGGTATCAAGGGCGGCGGCGCTTCGCGCCACCGCACCGCCCGCCCGGCGACGCCGGGGCGGGCGTGCGGCCTGGGGGCCGGTCCCAACCCGGCGGGCCGAAGGCGGCCGCGCGAAAGCCACCGCCCCGGCCCGGCCGCCCGGCTGACGGCGGTCACGGGGTACGCGCCGCCGCCCCGGGCTCAGCTCATCGCGTACCGCAGTTTCGCCGCGAGTTCGACCCGAAGGTCTCGGGGCGCCGCGGCCTTGTCCGGGTTGGGTATCACCAGGTTGTCACCACAGAAGCGCGGGATCACGTGCACGTGGAGATGAGAGATCACTTGGTCAGGGGCGTCGTTGTTGTTGAGGACAGTGGTTCCCACAGCGCCGAACGCCGACGGAGCAGCGCGCGTCACCTGGGCTACCACGCTCACCACCTCCATGAGCAAGGCTGGCTCGACTGTGTACAACGTGGTTGCGTGCGCCATTGGGCAGACGAGCACGTGCCCAGGATTGGCGGGACGTTGTTTCTTGGCTACCGAAACGAAAACTCGATCAGTTCTGAAGGCGACGAGGTCAGCATCGGCCTCACCCGAACCCATCGCGCAGAAAGGGCAATCGCCGGTCATCCAAGCAGAGTCCCAGACTCGGCCGGGTGCGGAACATGCCTCCGGCGGGGCCTCTGACTCTGGGAAGCTCAGGTGGAGGCCTGTGCGGGGAGGTCGCTCCTATGGACGCCAGGGTCGTCATTTCCCTCAGGTCCAGTCACCGGGCGCGAACTGTCGCAACCAATCGCGGAATCGGGCACCGAACTCCTGTTCAGCGCGGTCGAGCATGCTGTCCGGGTCTTCCGGCGGCGCAAGCCCGAAGTTCTCCTCCAACCATTCGAGGTACGCGCTGTGGCCATCTGTGTGGCCGTCCTCGGTGTCGTAATAACCCTCGTCGGGACCTTCAAGGTCGAAGCTCTCACTGTCGAGAGCGAGGAGTTCGAACAGCTCCCGCAGGCCCCGCGCAACGACGTCGAGGTCGCCCTCGTCACCGAACCGGATCACAGGCAGCGTGGCGAGATCTTCCCGGTCGTCGCACTTCCACAGCGCGAAGAAGGATCCTGAAGTGCTGGCCTGAGCGAAAGGGATCAGCCGGTCGAGGAACTCCAAGTCGTGCGGATTTTTCAGGTCGAACCACTCGGCTAGCCCGGGATCGTAGCCGAAGTCCCGCAACTCGAACCCGCCCGAGTAGTAACCCGGGGACCGATCCTGGAGCTCTTTGAGGAGGTTCAGCTCACGAACGGGTGAGTACGCGTTGCTCATGGAAGCCCTCTCCGTGTGGCGTGATGATCTGGTGGTTCGGCATCTTGCCAGTGACTTCAAGTCTGGAGAACAAGATCCGGAATCGTGCCCGTTGCGTGCCCGTTGGCAGGGGGATCTACGGGGACTCACGGTCGCTTGCGGGAAGATCGGCCGGGGAGCGGAGGCCAGGGGATCGCCTGGTCAGCGATCATGTCCATGATCGGCTTTGCAAGGCGGGTGTCAGGACAGATCGACCGCTTCGCGGAACAATCGCGGAACGGGCGGCCCCGGTCGAGCACGGTGGGGACGCCCGTTCGCAGGTCAGAGGCTCAGTCGGCCTCCTCATGATCACTCCACCCTGCCGAGTGCAAGCGCCGAACATCCTCGTCCAGTTCAGGCCGATCTACCTACCCGAAACCGTCCCCACCTGGGACAAAGCCCTACGAACCCTGATAAAGACACCCTCTTCGATGCGCCCGGGCAGCTCAGGGAGGGGTGTGCCTGGCTTGCCGGCGCTGCCGCCACGTGAGCAGCTCTGGCACGGAACGCCGGGCAAACGCGGTGGGAGGAGACTCGAACAGCCTCGGATGACGCGGCTGTCTCAGATCGCACGGACGGAACCGGCCTCAGGTGGGTCGGACGGCTCCGGCACCTGCGGACTTGGGTGGCACGAAAATGTCAGATAGCTCGGACTGCGTCCGCCTGCGGGCCTCTGTCGATCTGCGTTATCTCGAACTCGACTCGCTGACCCTGTTCGAGGCTGCGGTAGCCGTCCATCTGGATGGCCGAGTAGTGGACGAACACATCCCGGCCACCGTCGACCGCGATGAAGCCGTACCGTTCCTAGGGACTGAGCATGGGTTGTGTGTGCTCGGCCGGACGCTCCGAACGGTGTTGGGTGTCCTGGTCTCCCGCGTTCGCGCCGCTTCCGGTCCCGGCCGATCGTGTCGGTGGTCCGGGGATGCGGGGGCGGGTTTCCTCACGGCCTCTGGCTCCTGGTCTGGCCTGGGCGGTCCGATGCCCCGCACGATCGCTCTGGTCGTGTGGGGGCGGTGCCGTCCGTCGCCGGATCGGGTGCGCGAGGGCGCGTCGCCCGATCGCGATGGCCGCGGCCTCGTGACGGGACGTCTTCCTGGTGGGTGTGCTGGTGGGCTGCTGCCAGTGCTGGGTGCCCCATTTGCTGGTGTAGGCCGGATCGACGGCCACGATTGCGATGCCGAGCTCGGCCGCCATCGACACCAGCCGGGCCCGTAGCCTGGCGACGGGCATGCCAGAGATCAGGTGCCGGAACTGTTTGCGGCGGCCGTGTTTCTCCCGGGTCTTGTCGGCGGTGAAGTCCAGGTCTTCTACCGCGATGGCGACGCCCTGGCGGTGAGCCCAGTGCAGCAGCCGGATCAGGGCGTGCCGCACCTGAGCGTCGCGGTGCTGGGCGGTGCCGGACAGGTCATAGCCGAACGTACGTGGCCGGCCGCACGGGTTGCCGTGCTCGTCCAGCCGCCATGCGGCCAGGTGGTCGGCGTTGGTGTCCACACCGATCAGGCCGCCTGCCCGCGCCGTGTCCAGCGGCACGGTCTGGACCGGCGGGATCGTCCAAGAGGCGGTCAGGTACCAGCGGCCCCGGCCGGTGTCGTGGTGGATGCGGTAGGCGACGGCCCGGTTCGCGGTCACGCGGTCGCGCCAGGCGTCGCCCCGGTGCCGAAACGACACCGTGCCGGTCAGCACGTACCGGCCGTGCGGGGCGTTGACCAGGTGACACAGCCGGGCCGGAAGCCTGATGGAGACCGCACCGTCCGGGGTGACGCGGATGGTCTCGTTCCCGAACCGCTTGCCTGATTCACCGTCGGCCTGCAGGAACCAGCGCGAGGCCTCCCACCGCTGCCGCCACTGGTCCTCGGTGAGCTGGGCGGCCTCCAGGTTGTGCCGGTTGCGCGCCAGCCGCTTACCGCCCCGCACCACCCGCACCCGCCCTGCTTGACGGTCAGCGCGTTCGGTCTGCAGCCGATCCCGGAGCAACTGCAGGCGGCGGGTCTTGACGAACCACTCCCGCCGTGACCGGTAACCGCCCGGCGCCCGTTTCGAACCGACCTCACCCAGCGGCAACGACAAGCGGTGCTCGATCGCCGCGATGCCGGCCTCAAGCGACTGGATGTGAGCCAGCTGGCAGCGCCACGCCAGGTTCCACTGGTCATGGGTGGCCTTGGTGATGCTCCCGGCCCACCGAGACGACGCTTCGGCGGTCAGAGCGCGTTTACGTTCAGCCCACTGGCCGGTGTCGTGATCGAGCCCGGCCGCACAGCGCGCCTTGAGGTCGGTTCCGGCCAACGACCCCAGATCCGCGCCCACCATGCGCAGGACGTCCTCGTCCAGCGGAGTGAGGTTCTTCAGCCGGTCCCGGATCGCTACCCCGGACGGCACCGGCGCCACAAAGCTCGGCGCGATCTCACGCAGATCAGCCATGCTCGGCCGCCTCCAACGCCTTCTGCGCCCGGTTACGGGCCGAGCGGCGGCCGTTCATCCCGGACCCGATCTCCGCTTCAACGCGCACCACATTGTGTCCGGCCTTGGCGGCCCACTCCGACAAGCGTGTGACCTGGCGCTCCAGGTCCGCCCTCTGGTCGTGCGAGGAGACGCGGGCATACAAACCCACGCCACCGATCACCTCTGGGGCAGCGGCCGCCTGGATGTTCACCAGGATCGTCCGCGAACCGACCCGCTGAGCGGGCACGGGAAGTGTCCCGTTGCGAAACCAGCGATACGCCGTATGAGGAGAAATCCCCTGCGCCCGCGCCCACTCAGTGAGATTCACAGTCACAGACTGTACGCAAAAGTAACCCTATGCACACTCAAACACACTTCCGGACAGGCAGTTCACCACCCCTTGTCGGCGTTGAACCACTTGACTGTGCCCTGAGCCATACCGAAACCTGCCGCTCGTCCGTGGCCCCGGCCACGGTCAACGCTTGCGGTCCTCGCCCCTTCGACCGCGAGGCCCGTCGACCAGCGCCCGTGTCTCCGTGACCCTCAGGGCCGCGGCGGGGTTCGACTCGGCGTGATCGGGCTCGACCATATATGTGACCTGATGCCGGTGACAGCCCTTACGACCGAAGACCTGACGGCCGGTAATGGTCACCATCGGACGCCCGTACGAGCGGCAGCACTTCCTCCTCAAGACGCCGCGACAAACGGAACCCGTAGCGCGTCTCCAGCCGGTCCCTCGCCCGCACATATCGGGCTGCGGCTTCCTCGAGGGAACGGGGAATGACCGCGATGCCGAGGGGCTCTAGGAGATGCCTGCTCATCTTGAGCAGTTCGCCTCGTACGCGGTCGGTCATGCCGCGGCGACGCTTGCTGACCAGCCACAACGACCAATCCCAGAAATGCGCGTCGACTGCGGCAAGAGTGTCGGGTCCGACCCGCCAGGGCGGATTGCAACTGCGCGCCACATCAGGAAAGATCAGGTCGACTTTGGTCGGCCCGCTGAAGATGAGCAGATAGCTCTCGTAATCACCGAGCGGGTCCCACTGGGCGGCGATCGGATCGTACGGAGAAACGAGCCCGGGCAGGTCCGCAGCCACCTGACCGAAGTCCTCGGCAGCGACATGAAAGTCCCAGTCCGACAACTCGGTCGCGTGGCCGCGCGCCCGGGACCCGATCAGCTCCACCTCGCTAACGCTGGGGTGAGCCAGCACGGCACCCGCGATGTCCTCCGCTATCCCCATGCGGGCGTCTTACCCGATCTATCAGGACAAAAGCACTCCCGCACGGTGCCAGTACCGGCCTAGCACGTTCTAGGAAGAGCGTCAGCCGCCGGCCACGGCGGGGATGATGGAGATCTGGGAGCCCTCGGGGGTCGGGGTGTCCAGGCCGTCGGCGAAGCGCACGTCCTCGTCGCCCACGTACACGTTGACGAAGCGGCGGATCTTACCGTTGTCGTCGAGGATACGGGCGGCGATTCCGGCGTAGCCGGCGTCCAGGTCGGCGACCACGGCGCGCAGGTTCTCGCCCTCGGCCTTCACCTCCGCCTCACCGCCGGTGTAGGTCCGCAGGATCGTCGGGATCCGCACAGAGACCGTGCTCATCTTCAGGAACTCCTCAACAGTTCGATCGGTATTTCAGGTGGCTTGCGGACCCGGCGCCGCCCCCAAGGCGGCGGCGCCGGGACGCGATGGAATGAGCAGAGGCCCGCCCCACCGTGGCGTCATCGCTCGCCTCAGGCGATGCCCGCGGCGCGGAAGGCCTCGAGGGACGGGGCGATGTTGGCGGTCGGCGCGACCACCGGCGCGATCGCGTCCAGGGTCTTGAGGCCGTCGCCGGAGTTGATGATCACGGTCTCGGCGGACGCGTCGAGCGCGCCGCTCTCGGTCAGCTTCTTGAGGGTGCCGACCGTGACGCCGCCCGCGGTCTCGCCGAAGATTCCCTCGGTGCGGGCCAGCAGCCGGATGCCCTCGACGACCTGCTCGTCGGTGACGTCCTCGATCGCGCCGCCGGTGCGCCGGACGATGTCGAGCACGTACGGGCCGTCGGCGGGGTTGCCGATCGCGAGGGACTTCGCGATGGTGTCCGGCTTGACCGGGCGTACGACGTCATGCCCGGCCTTGAACGCGGCGGACACCGGGTCACAGCCGGCGGCCTGCGCGCCGAACACCTTGTAGGGCTTGTCCTCGACCAGGCCGAGCTTGATGAACTCCTGGAACGCCTTGTCGATCTTGGTGAGCTGCGAGCCGGACGCGATCGGGATGACGATCTGGTCGGGCAGCCGCCAGCCGAGCTGCTCGGCGATCTCGTAGCCCAGGGTCTTGGAGCCCTCGGCGTAGTACGGCCGCACGTTGACGTTGACGAACGCCCAGTCTTCCTGCTCGCCCGCGATCTCCGAGGCGAGGCGGTTGACGTCGTCGTAGTTGCCGTCGACCGTCACGAACGTCCCGCCGTAGACCGCGGTCGTGATGATCTTCTGCGACTCCAGGTTGGACGGCACGAAGACCGCACTGCGGATGCCCGCGCGCGCCGCTGCCGCCGCCACCGCGTTCGCGAGGTTGCCGGTGGACGGGCAGGCCAGCACCTTGAAGCCCAGCTCGCGGGCGGCGGCCAGCGCCACCGCGACGACGCGGTCTTTGAACGAGTGGGTCGGGTTGCCGCTGTCGTCCTTCACCCACAGCCGCTGCAATCCGAGCGACTCCGCCAGGTGGTCGGCGCGCACCAGGCGCGTCAGGCCGGGCTCGGTGTTGGGGGTCTCCGCGACGTTCTCCGGAACAGGCAGCAGCCCGCGGTAGCGCCAGATGTTCTGGGGGCCCGCCTCGATCGAGGCGCGGGTCACATCGTCGAAGTCGTACTTGATCTCGAGTGGACCGAAACACTCCTCGCACGCGTAGTGCGGGCCGAGATCTCTGGTGTTGCCGCATTCGCGGCACACGAGAGCGGTAGCGGGTCCGAGGTTGGTGGCAGGCGTAAGTGCCATGAAAGCGAGGCCTTTCTCCCCATCTTCCCTGTGCCGCCTTGGTCACAGGCCGGAGTTGGCACCATTTCCTGGCCGGCCTCGCAGGATCGCGAGCGCACACAAGCCAGGTGGTTGCCGGGGCTTCGCAGGGCCGGTCCCTCCACCCCTCTGGATGAGCGTTATTCAGTTGTGTTTTCAAGCTGTGTGCGTGACTTTACCTGATCTGACCGGATGCCAGACAGCCGGATCTCACGAGATGAGACATTACCCGGGCACCGTCAAGATCACTCAACCCGGCAGGCCTTCCTCAGCACCCTGCGGCTTCCTCAGCGCCCTGCGGCTTGCTCAGCGCCCTGCGGCTTGTTCGGAGCCCTGCGGCTTTGTGTCCTCCTGGGTGGGGTCGAGGAAGACGTGGCGAACGATCGGCAGCCGCTCGTGGAGACGCTGGTCGATCTCACCGGCGATGTCCTCGGCCTCGTCGGCGCTGATGTCGTCCGAGAAGTGGACCTTGGCCGCCACCAGGAGATCATCTGGACCGAAGTGCATGGTCAGCAGCTCGTCGATGCCGTTCACACCCGGGGCCGAAATGATCTCGTCGCGGATCGCGCGCTGGTCGGCCGGATCCGCGGCCTGGCCGATGAGCAGCGACCGGCTGTCCCGGCCGAGCGTGAACGCGACCACGACCAGCAGCAGGCCGATCAAGATCGACGCGAGCCCGTCCCAGAACGACGAGCCGGTGACCTCCCGGAGCGTCAGCCCGGCGGCGGCGAGCGCGAGACCGATCATCGCCGCCGTGTCCTCGAAGAGCGCCGCCTTGAACGTGATGTCGGGCGTCCGCCGCACGTGCTCCACGAGGTCAAGGTCACGGTCGCTGTCGCGGACCTCCCGGCGTGCCTGCGTGTACGCGCGGATCCAGGAGCCGCCCTCCAGAACGGCCGCCAGCCCCAGCACCGCGAACGCCAGCCAGACCTGCTCGCCACCGTGCCCACGGCCGATGATCGTCAGAATGCCCTCGAAGATCGAATAGCCCGCCCCCGCCACGAAGATGCCGAACGCGGCGAGCAGCGACCAGAAATAGCGTTCATTCCCGTACCCGAACGGATGCCGCCGGTCCGGCGGCCGCGCGCTGCGCCGCAACGACGTCAGCAGGAACGCCTGATTGAGCGTGTCGCCGATCGAGTGCGCCCCCTCCGCCAACATCGCGGCCGAACCGGCGAGCGCCCCCGCCACCAGCTTGGTGACAGCGAGGATGAGGTTTGCCGCCCCAGCGACGAGCACCGTCTTCTTCGTCTCGGCCCTGCTCATTCGCACCGCCTACCCGCAAAACCTCCCGAGATGCCGAGGCCACCGCAACACGCAATGCCAGCGCGATGGCTCATTGCTGAGGAAGCCGGTTTTGGGCCGCGGCGGTGTGGCGAGTCGCCCCGCCGCGGCGGGGCGACTCGCCGCTCCCAAACCGGGGCCGCTACCTGCGGTGGCGGGGCCACTCGCCGATGTCACGTTGAGTTTCACCTGGGTCACTTTGATGTGGCTGGGCACCAACTGAGACCCTTCGGGTATGAGCCAAGTGCTGGTGGCGTCCAACCGTGGTCCGGTGTCGTTCTCCCTGTCCGACGACGGCTCGCTGACCATGCGGCGCGGCGGCGGCGGTCTCGTCTCCGGGTTGGCCGCGGTGACCGGCGGCCCGGGGCGGCCCGCGCCAGAGTCCTCGGCGGATGTGCTGTGGGTGTGCGCGGCCCTGGGCGAGGCCGACCGGGCCGCCGCGCGGCAGGCGCCGGACGGGCGGCTGGACGAAGCAGGCCATGACACGGGTGGCGCGGCCGTACGGATGCTCGACATCCCGGCAGCGACGTTCCATCGTGCCTACAACGCCGTCGCCAACTCGACCCTGTGGTTCGTTCACCACCTGCTGTACGACACCCCGCGCGCGCCGCACTTCGATGCTCGTTCACGCCGGGATTGGCAGTCGTACGAGGCGTACAACGCGGCGTTCGCCGACGCTCTGGCCCGCGACGCCGCGCAGGGAGCGAAGGCCGCGATCCAGGACTATCACCTGTCGCTGGCCCCGCGGATGCTCCGCGACCGCCGCCCTGACCTGAAAATCGTGCACTTCTCGCACACGCCCTGGGCGCCGCCGGAGTACTACAGGCTGCTGCCCGACGACATCGGCGCGCAGGTTCTGGAGGGGATCCTCGGCGCCGATCACGTCGGATTCCTCACGGAGCGATGGGCGATGGCGTTCCTCGACTGCTGCGAGCGTTTCCTGAGCGGTGTACGCGTCGACCGTGCCGCCCGTACGGTCACCTGCGCCGGGCATGTCACCCGGATCGGCGTCCATGGCCTGGGCATCGACGGCGAAGCGCTGCGCCGGCGCGCCGCCGAGCCGGACGTCGCCGCGCGAGCCGAGGCGCTGCGCGAGCAGGTCGGCGACCGGAAGCTGATCGTCCGTGTCGACCGGACCGAGCTCTCCAAGAACATCGTGCGCGGCCTCGCCGCGTACCGCGAGATGCTCACCAACCATCCGGAATGGCGAGGCCGGGTGGTGCACCTGGCTTTCGCCTACCCGTCGCGGCACGATCTGCCGGAGTACCGCGAGTACACGGCGGCGGTGCAGCGGATGGCCAAGCAGATCATCGACGAGTTCGGGACACCCGACTGGGAGCCGCTGATCCTGCAGGTGAACGACGACTTCCCGCGTTCCCTGGCGGCTTACGGGATGGCGGACGTGCTCCTGGTCAACCCGATCCGCGACGGCATGAACCTCGTCGCCAAAGAAGGCCCCGTGTTGTCGGAGCGGGGCTCGGCGCTGGTGCTGTCCCGCGAGGCCGGCGCGGCCTCGGAACTCGCCGAGGACGCGCTGATCATCAATCCGTTCGACGTCTCGCAGACCGCCGAGACCCTGCACCAGGCGCTCCTGATGCCGGAGGACGAACGCGCCGAACGCTGCGCCCGGCTGGCGGCCGCGGCGACCGCGCTCCCCCCGCAGCAGTGGTTCGGCGACCAGCTCGCCGCGCTCGACTGACCGAGCGTGGCGGGTCCAGGGCTTTCGGCAAGACGGCGCCTGCCGCCGAACCCGCCGCGAGGACTCAGGCCGGCGTGGGCGATTGCGTGGTGAGCAGGCACTCCACCGGCCCCGGCTCGTACCGGCGCTGCCAGCGGTCCCGCAGGTCCTGCTTGCGATGCGCCACCCGCCGATGCGTGGCCGTCTTGGCGAACCGCGCGAGCATGGCCGGGCCCGGGCGCGGCGCACCGCTGAGCGTGTAGCCGTACTCGGTCAGACGCTCACTGAGCACAGACTCGGCCAGGGCGATCTCCTCTGGTTCAAGGCGCTGGGCCCACGACCCCACCCGGCCCGACGTGACGGCGGTTTGTGTCAGGTTGTGCCACTTCTTCTGCGGCGGAACGGTCAGCCGGGCGATGTCCTGCGGCTGGGTCATCTCGGAATGGAAATCTTCGCCCAGGAACATGCAAAGCCGGGCCAGCTCGTCGGCCGGGTCCGCCACGAGCCGCTCGTACTGCAGTTCGTAGTAGGTGTCGGGCCCGAGCTTCGCCGCGTACCGCCGCCCGAAATCGATCGCCTCGCGCCACGCAGAGATCGCGTGGTGAATGTCAAGCTTGTACCAAGGCATCTCCTTGAGAGACGCGACGCAGTCCCGGCCGTCCCGGATGAGGTGCACGAACTGGGCGTTCGGCCACATCCGCAAGAGCGTGGGCACATGCTTGAAGTAGCTGGGCCGCTTGTCACCCCAGCGCGGCTTGTCGAACTTCCGGGCGTACGCACGGAACACGATGCCCAGCGCCGAGCCCATCGTCGGCGGACCCGCCACGATCTCCTCAACGACCTCCGCGGCGTCGAGCCCGAGATCCCTGAACTTGGTCTCCTTGCGGCCGGTGATCCACTCCGCGAGCGCACGCCTGTTGTCTCTGTCGCGGAGGTCACCGAAGTCGCACCGGGCCGAATACGCGGGGAGCAGGAACCGCGTCTCGGCCGGGATCGCGATCCGCTGATGGGAGTGCAGCATCAGCTGCAGCAGCGTCGTCCCCGACCGGGGGCATCCGATGACAAAGATCGGCCGGTCGGATTGGAAAGCCATGCCTGAGGACATGCACGGAATGCTTGCCGACCCACCCATGCGACACATTGCGCCTAGCCGCACGCTTGCTGAGGCATTACCGATGCTTGACGGCCACCGGACGCCCCATACCAACCCTGTACGAAGCTCCCCGATCCGGCGCTGCGCCCCAACCGACGCCGCGCCGGCGCCGCACAGACCAGACCGATGCCCGCGCTCAACCAGAGTTCGCCATGGCCGACCTCCCGGTCGACACGGCGCGCAAAGATTTCTTTGCACCGGGACACTTTGCACCCAGGACACGGCGCCACCGCGTTCACCAGCGGCGACGCCGTGATCGGCGCGATCGGCGTGTCGGACACGGCTAGCCCAAGCGACCAGCACCCAGCCGGTCCCGTGGGAACGCCGCGTCAGGTGTAGGACTCGCCGAGAGTCTGGCGGACCTGCTTGCGGGCCTCGTGGATACGCGACTTGACCGTGCCGAGGGGCAGTTTGAGCTGCTCGGCGATCTCCGCGTACTCCAGTTGCGACACGTCGCGCAGGACCAGGGCCTGGATGAGGTCCGGCTTGCGGGCCTCCAGGTCCTCCATCGCGTCGAGGATGTCGACCCTCGATCCCGCGATGACGCTTGTACGCCGCGGGTCAGGCCGCTGCTGGGGCAACTCGCCCGCCTGCTCGACCGAACGGCGCTTCAGCGACCGGTAGGTCGAACGCGCCGAGTTGGCCACCACCACATGCAGCCAGGTGCTGAACCTGGACCGCCCTTCGAACCTGTGGATGTTCCGAGCCACCTGCAGGAGCGCGTCCTGGCAGGCCTCCTCCGCGTCCTGCCTGCACGGCAGGAAGCGTGAGCTGTGTCTCATCACATCAGGCTCAATCTTACGCAGAAGTTCGTTGAGGGCCGCCTGATCCCCCTGGGCCGCCTTGACGGCCAGTTCTTCGGTCCGCTCGTCGAATGCCATCGCCGCGCCTCATGCTCGTTCGCACACACACCCCGTTTGTTGGGCATGATACGGGAGTGTCCTTCCCACCAACGGTCGGCCGTTACCGAATCGATCGCGTCCTGGGGTCCGGGGCGTTTGCCTCAGTGTGGCTGGGGCACGACGACGCGCTGGAAGCCCAGGTCGCGATCAAGGTGCTGTCCGGAAGCCTCATCGACGACCTCGACGTGCGCAATCGTTTCCTGGAGGAGGCGCGGATCCTGCGCCGCGCCGACTCGGAACGCCTTGTTCGCGTCCACGACATCGGCGAGCTACCAGACGGACGCCCTTACTTCGTGATGTCGTACGCCGATCGCGGTACGCTCGCCGACCGGATGAGGGAACGGCCACTTCCGGTCTACGACGCCCTTGTCCTCGCCGAGGAAATCGCGTACGGCGTCGAGGTGATCAACGCCCTCGGCGTGATCCACCGCGATCTGAAGCCCTCCAACGTGCTGTTCCAGTCCACCCGGGACGGCGGCGAGAAGCTCCTGATCGCCGATCTGGGCCTGGCCAAGGCCCTCGCCCACGCCTCCGGCGCGTTCACGCTGCCGGTCGGCACACCCGGCTACATGTCGCCCGAGCAGGCGCGGTTCGGCGGCGGGCTCGACGTGCGGGCCGACGTCTACGGGCTCGGCGCGCTCACGTACCACATGCTCACGGGCCGTCCCCCGGGACCTGCCCCGGTCAAGTCCCCGCCCAGCGCGCTTCGCGAGGGCATTCCGCCCGCGCTCGACCAGGTGATCCTCCGGGCCCTGGAGGTCGAACGGGAGAAGCGCTGGCCGACCGCCGAAGCCTTTGCCGAGGCCCTCTCCACGCTCCGGCCGACCATGCCGCCCGGAACGCCACACCCCATGCGGGCAGAGCCCCCGAGCCTGGACTCGACCATCCAGGACGAGTACGTGGGCCCCCAACGACCCGCGTCGCCCGGCGAGTCCAGGCGCCCCGTGGCCGGAGCCGGCCAGGTCACGCCTGGTCAGGCGCCTCCTGCAGCCGACCGTCCCCAACCCGGCGCTGGTGCTCCGGCTGGCCCAGGTCCGGCCGGCACCGGGCAGCCAGGGTCTCCACGTCCCGGAGCCCCACAGCCAGGCGCCCCACAGCCAGGCGCAGCACAGCCAGGCGCAGCACAGCCAGGCGCGCCCTACCCGGGCGGAGCCCAGCCTGGCGGCCCGCAGCAGGAGCGACCAGGACAGGCAGGCCAGTACGGCCCTCCTGGCGGCTACCCGGCTGAGCAGCAGCGCGGCGGCCGTCCTGTCCCGCCCGCGCCGGAGCAACCAGTAGCGCCTGGGCAACCTCGGGCACCTTTCCCGGTCGAACCGGAGCCGCCCACACGCGAGGACCGGACGGCGGCTGACGACGACATCCGCACCTCCGAGATGCGTGTGCCACCCCGTCCAGGCGACCGGCCGGGACCTCACGGGGGCGTCCCCGAGGACGAGAAGACGATCGTGGACCAGCCCGGCCCGGCGCGGCCTCCGGGTGGGGGCGGCCCGCAGTATGGCCCCGGAGAGCCTCCTGCGTCTCCTGATGACGACCGTACGGTGGCTGTCCCGCTACCTCCCACCTACCAGGCACCTCCTGGTCCGGGCCCGCAGATGCCGCCTGACGACGAAGACAAGACGACCGTTCTCCCGACCCCGCAGCCCCCGCATGGTGGAGGTCCTGGGTACCCACCGCCGCATGGTCACGCGCAGGGCCCGTTGCCCACGGGGTTCCAGCCGCCGCGACCGGGTGGCGAGCAGCCGCCGCGACCGCCGGGCGGCCCGATGGGGAGGCTCAAGAACGTCCGCCTTCCCGGGCGGTCAGGCGGGACCGGTGGTCCGGCGGGCGCCAGGGCCGGAGCCGGCGACCGCAAGCAGAACAAGCTCATGACACCGATGATCATCGCCGCGATCGTGCTCTCCATCGCGCTGGTCGGCGGTCTTCTGCTCGGCACGCTGTTCAACGACGGCGGCGGAGGTGGCGGCGGTGGCGGGAACGGTCAACCTAAGCAGCCCGGCCTCCCGCAGGACTTCGTCCAGATCGCCGACCCGTCCGGCAAGATCAGGCTGGCGGCGCCCAATGCCTGGCCGCTCCAGTCGGCGGAGCGCACCTGGAGCACCTCGGTCGCCGCGCTGAACGACTCCAAGGCCCGGCCCGTCCTGCGCGCGACCCCGAGCGCCGCCGCGTTCAAGGGCGACGGAACGAGCCCGGGTGTCTTCGTGGGCCTGACCACCGACACGGCCGCCGGGAAACTGCCGCCGCCAAGACTCATCCGTCACACGCAGTGCACGAAGGGCGCCCAGGAGAACTACGTCTCTCCCGACAAGGCTCTCTCGGGCACGATCACCCGCTTCACGGCATGCAAGGTCGGCACGCCGTCCGTCACCGAAATCGGCCTGCGCGACAAGAGCGGCACGTTCGGCGCCTGGGTCCGGATCAAGGAAACGGACAACCGAAACCTCGCCAAGACCATCCTCGACAACCTCAAGCTCGCCGCCCCCGAGTGACCGGCTGAGCTCTTATTACGAGGGCGAGGGCGAGGTGACGCGACAACGTTGCCCGAACGCCATAGGCGCCGTGGCGTCAGGGGGCGTGGGCAGTCGCGTTCCGGGCGAGTAGAAGGCGGATGCGCCAACTGACGACCGCTCCGTGCCGCCGTCGGGCGGCAACGGCTGCGCGCCCTACGGCGTAGCCGGGCCGTATGGCTTAGCCGGGTCACCCGGGCTGGTCAGCCCCAACGCAAAACTCCTACAAAGGTTCGCCGTGGTCACTGCGTCCGCGGCTGTGGCCGCCTGCATACCGACGCGCCCTCGTAGGCGCCACGGCAGTGATGGCGGCGCCTATGGCCTGACAGTTGCATCGCGACAGGTTCCGATATATCGTTAATGCATCGCAACCGATCACTACAGAAGGAGAACTGCGATGCACTCCCGACACGAACGATTCAAGAACCCCGAAGAGCGTCCCCGCCGCGGCGATCCGTTCGGCCCCTGGGGCCAAGGCTTCGGCGGACCCGGATTCGGCCCTGGCCGGCACGGCGGTGGCCGCGGGCGCGGCAGGCGCACCCGGCGCGGCAACGTCCGGACTGCGCTGCTCGCCCTGCTGGCCGAACGGCCGATGCACGGGTACGAGATGATCCAGGAGCTGGACAACCGAACCGGCGGGGTCTGGCGGCCCAGCCCCGGCTCGGTCTACCCGACGCTCCAGATGATGGAGGACGAGAGCCTGGTCACCAGTGAGGAGCAGGGCGGCAAGCGCCTCTTCTCGTTGACCGACACAGGCCGCGAGGAGGCCTCCCAGCAGACCGTCGCCCCATGGGACGAGGTCACCGAGGCCGCGGGCGAGAACGCCCTGCGCGGTCGCGAGGCCATCGGACAGTTCATGGGCGCGCTGCACCAGGTCATGAACGTCGGCAGCGAAAGCCAGAAGGAACGCGCCCTGGACGTCGTCAACGACGCCCGCCGCCGCCTCTACGGAATCCTCGCCGATGACCCCGCAGCCGAGTAACCCCACCCCGGCCGCATCGTGATCACTCGACTCAGATCACGATGCGGCCCTTCCATTTCCCGGGTCCGCCAGGTCATGGACGCACATGACAAGAGCAGACGCTCCCAACGGCTGCGGGGCACGTTCTTGCTGGTCAGTTGGGGAACAGAGCCGGCTGGGCCTCCCCGGTGACGAAACGCTTTTGCCAGATGTAGAGCCGCAGGTCGTTCCTTGTCAGTCGCCTGTCGACAGGCACCTCGACCATCGCGCGGATCAGGTAGGACGAGCGGGGCGGCATGTACTTGTCGCCACCATCACCCGCTTCCAGTTGGCCACCGGAGATGCGGCGCATGACCTCGCTCTGCGTCGGCGGAGTGCACATGGTCTCCGGCACCCCCGCCTGCCACATGCAACGGCCGCGCGCCTGCCTCGCGACAAGGCTGCGCTTCACGAACACGTCACCAGGAGGGTCGAGCAGGACCTTCTGGTCCGTCGGGTTGCTCAACACATAGTCGATGTAGGCGACCGCAGACCCGGCGGGCAGCGGTGACGACTGCACGGTCGGCTCGCCGTCGGCGCTGACTCCCCCGTTCACAGCCGCGATCCGGTACTGGGCGCCTTCGGCCGTCGTGACGACGACCGGCGTCCCGCTTTTGGGCACGACCCCTTGAGACTGGAGCCGCGAGTCAGCCGGCGGGTCATCGCCCCCGCCGCTCTTCTCCCCGAACCCGAGCGCGATCAGCGCACCACCCGCGATCACCGTGACCACGCCGGCGACGACCGCGATCAGGATGAGCCCCCTGCGCCGTCCTGCGCGCTTCCGCCGTTCCGCCAGCGCGCGGCTCCGGCCCGACTGCGAACCGAGTCGCACCTCGACGCCGCTGGTCTCCCGCACGCCGATGGGCCCGGTCGTGACGGACATCCCCTCCACGTCCGCCGCATAGGCCCCGGACGGATGCCCTTGCTGGTAGTGGAACGACTCGGGCTCGCCCTTCGGCGGAACGTCGCCGGGTCTTCGCGGTGTTCCTGGCTGCATGTCCAACGCTCCCGTCCCCCCGTACTCCACCGAGATGCCGCCCATAGTTTGACGCAATTGGACGCCTTATCAACATGCGACCCCGGAATAACACCAAAAGACGCTAATCAGTCACGCCCCTGTTGTCACTTATGGACACAGGCAAAACCCCACATGCAGCCGCCCTCCGTTAGGCGTGACAACTCAACTCCTCACAGAAATGAGTCACGCCAAACACAAAGAGCGACACCATGCACGCGATTGGACCCTTACGGGAGGAGGTTTTCCAGGAACTCGACTATGCCTTGCGGGCCGTCCACTACGAGGTCAGCACGTTCGGCGAGGATCGTGACCTCGGTGGAGCCGCTGCAGAGTTTGAGGCCCGGGATGCCTTCGGCACGGAGTGCGTCGATGGTGTCGAAGGCGGTCAGGTCACCCAGGTCGTCGCCCGCGAAGAGGACGGCGGACGGCGGCCCGTCACCCAGAGAATCGATGAAGCTCCGGAAGGCGATGCCCTTGTCCATGCCGGGCGGGCGCAGCTCCAGCACGAGGCGGCCGGGCTCGACGACGAGACCGGTGCGTTCGGCGAGCGCGTTCATGATGCCGCGCAGGCGTTCGAGGGCGACCTCGGGCTCGGCGGTGCGGCGGGTGTGCACGGCGAGCGCCTGACCCTTGTCTTCGACGAACGTGCCGTCCGGGGCCCCGGCGGCCGCGAGGACGTCGGGCAGCTTCGCGCGGGCCTCGGCGACACCGGGAGGCGGCTCGGGCACCGTCATGGTGCCCGACTCCCAGCGCTCCAGGCCGTACTGCCCGAGCACCACGAGGCCGTCGATGCCCTCGAAGCCGCCGTACTCCACGGCGGTCGCCGCGGGACGGCCGGTGACGATCACCAGCGAGCCCACGAGCGGGGCCAGGCGGGCCAGGGTCGCGGCCGCCCGGGGGTGGGCCCGGGCCGCCTCGGGATCGTCCACGATCGGCGCGAGTGTGCCGTCGAAGTCGAAGCCGAGCACGGCTCCGCGGGGGTGGTTGCGGATAGCGTCGAGGCCGTCCGTGCCGACGGCGGTCAAAGAAAGGTTCACGTGACCAGTTTTGGTCACGTCACGGCCGGATGCCGAGTCGCCGCGCGGCGCGTTGCCGTTGACGCTGTGAGCGCATCCGGCGAAGGCGCTTGACCAGCATCGGGTCGTGTGCGAGCGCCTCGGGTCGGTCGATGACAATGTTGAGGAGCTGGTAGTACCGCGTCGCCGACATGTCGAACTGTTCGCGGATCGCCTGCTCCTTGGCTCCGGCGTATTTCCACCACTGCCGCTCGAAGGCGAGGATCTGGCGGTCACGCTCGGAGAGGAGATCGGCTGGGAAGGCGCCGTCGTCTTCCAAGCCGTCGGTCACGGGTGGGTGCAGCGTTGGACCATCGTTCATGCTTCCGTCCTGATGGGGGCCGTCACCAGGGGCGTTGGCCTCTCGCATGAGGTCCCCTCTGTGGTCACTAATCCCGGGTCGTCCGGGTTCGGCCGGGTGCCATGCTACGCGTCCCCGCCGACAAGTTCCGGGTGTTCTGACGGAACGGCCCAACGTTACGCTCAGGCAACGGAGGTGGGTTCCGTTGAGTGACGGTACGAGCGCCAAGGCGCGTCAGTGCATCACATTTCTTACCGACTACGGGCTTGACGATGGGTTCGTCGCGTCCTGTCACGGCGTGGCCGCGCGGATCGCCCCGGACGTCCGGATCATCGACATCACCCACCTCGTTCCGGCGGGTGACGTGCGGCGCGGCGCCGCGGTGCTGGCGCAGACCGTCCCGTACCTCCCGCCGGGGGTGCACGTCGCGGTCGTCGACCCCGGTGTGGGTACGAGCCGGCGCGCCATCGCCATCGAGGCCGGTGACCGGATCTTCGTGGGCCCTGACAACGGATTGTTGTCGTGGGCCGCCCGCGGTCTGGCGCCTGGCGGAACGTACTCACTCGCACCGTGGCGCACCCCGGCCGGGGAGGCCACGTCGGCGCCGAACGAGCCGCGCGCGTTCGAACTCACCAATTCCAAGCTCTGGCTGGAGCCGGTCTCCGCCACGTTCCACGGGCGCGACATCTTCACGCCCGTCGCCGCGCAGCTGGCGAGCGGCCTCGACATCACGGCCGTCGGGCGCCCCCTGGACCCCGCAAGCCTCATCACGCTCCCCTCCCCGACGCGACGCGTTCAGAACGGCGGGGCGGAGGGCGAAGTGCTCACGGTCGATCGCTTCGGCAACATCCAGCTCTCGCTGACGCGAGCCGACCTGGACCAGCTGGGCGCCCATCCCGGGGAGTCCCTCACGATCACCCTCGGCGTCACCGCTCGTCTCCAAGGCGCCGAGCCCCACCACCGCCGCACCTTCAGCGTCCCCTACCGGGAGACCTTCGGCTCCGTACCCCCGGGCGAACTGGTCGCCTACGCAGACTCGGTCGGCTGCGTGGCATTGGCCGTCAACTCCGGCGACGCCGCCCAGCGTCTCGGTCTCCCACCGGGCGCCCGCATCCGGATCTCCCCCACTCCCTGACGGCGTCATGTCCGGCCGAGGCGCAGTCACCATGCGCACTGCATGCACGAACGGATGTATGTATTGTGCATCTGTACGGGGTGTCCCGGGAAGATCTTGAGCGGAGCGGAGGCCCTGCATGGGGACCGAGAACGCCTCCAAGGGCGACCAGCCCGAGGCCGTTCCTGATCCGGTGCTGTCCGACATCGCTCTCGCGCTCTTTCATCTCCGGCGGGTCTGGGCCAAGCCCGACCTCATGAAGCGCATCCGGGCCCAGACCTCCAGCGGCCCCGGCGGCAGGCCCCTCCAGCTCTCCAACCTGATGGTGGTCCATGCCGTGGCCGCGTTGAGCTTCGACGGCGAGGACGAGCGCCGGCTCAGTGCCGAGGTGACGGTCGGGGCGGTCGCCGAACGGCTCGAAATCGATCCCTCTACGGCGAGTAGGCTGGTCGGCCATGCGATCGACGCGGGCCTGGTCTCCCGGCGTCCCTCCCCGATGGACGCACGCCGTGCCAACCTCGGGCTGACGGATGCGGGGATGCGCGTCAAGCAGGTCGCCGATCGCTTCCGCCGCGCCTACCTCGACGAGCTGATGACGGACTGGACCGGGACGGAACGCGAGGACTTCGCGCGCCTTCTCACCCGATTCGCCGACGCCGCGGCCCGATGCCCCATGGACTTCGACGGCATCGACAAGATCTTCGAAGAAGCCCAAGCCGACTGACCCCGGCCGTGGCGTCCTGCCGACCTGTCGGCCGCCGTGTCCTACCGGTCTGTCGGCCGTGGCGTCTCACCGGCCTGCCGGCCGCCGTGTCCTACGGCCTGCCGGCCGCCGCGCCTTCGGGGGTCAGTGGAGGCACGGCGGGCGCGGCGTGGACGTCATGCGTCGTTACGCAGCGTCGACGAGCGGGCGTAGTACTCGTCCTCGTCGATCTCGCCCCGGGCGAAGCGCTCCGCGAGCACCGACCGGGCGCGGGCCATCGGATCGGCCTGCGCGGCACCGGCCGCGATGCGGCGGCGCACCAGGTAGAACCCGGCGACCACCACGGCCACCCAGAACAGCCCGAACGTGATGGGGAACACCGGCCACCAGGCGGGGGCGTCCGTGGCCCCGTTCTCGTGCCAGGGACCCGGGTGAATCTGCATCGCCAACGTCGTCAGCATGGTCATCGACCTCCTTGTTGCGGATAAGTCGATGCTCAGCGACAGGTTAGGGGCGCGGCATCGTACGGCCGGAGGCTTCTCCGCTACGCCCGGTGGAGTAGCGGAGAGCCAGGCTTCAAGCCATCGCGCGCATCGAGGCGGCCTGACGTAAGCGGACGCCAGGACGGCGCGCGGGAATCACCACCACGGTGGGCGGTAGTCGTCGTCATCTTCCGGATGCTGGCGCCTGAAGAGACTTCCCGGCTGGTCCTCAGCCGACGATCCGGGCTCGGGGAAACGGGCGCCGTACTGGTCGTCGTCGTCCAGGTCCGCGGGCGGCACCGTGGGGAAGGCTGCCGTGGGCAGTTCGTCCGAGAAGTCATCCGCGGAAGGTAGGAGTGGAAGCGCGTCGGTCGGGCCTTCGGCGTCCTCCTCCCGCTGGCGTACGGAATCAAGGTCGGGTATGTGATTCGGAGTGGTCGGCTCATCGAGCGCGTGACGGTCGCCACCGTTCTCGGTGGAATGGCCGTTGAGGCCGCGGCCATGACCATTGCTTGCGGAGGTCCCGAATCCGTTCAGGGCACCCAGTCCGTTCGAACCGTTCCGGCCTCGGCCGTTGTCCGAGACCCCGGGCTCAGCGGGACGGTAGGGACGAAGGTCGTCGAGACTGAACGGGGGCTTTTCGCCGCTGAGCTCTGGCGTACGGTCTTCGTCGCTTTCCGGCTTGTGCCTGCGTCCTCGCTTTTCGCCGAACCCGCGCTCCAGCCCGTCGCCGCGCTCTATGTCCTGGCCACCGCCAAAGCCTCCGTATTCGCGCTCAAGGCGCCGCGGGGGCCGTGCCGAGCCGAATCCGTGCTCAAGGTCATGCCCCTGCGTGCGCTCCTCATCGTTGCCAGGGGCGCGCTCTGCGCGGTGGCCATTTCCCAAGCCGTACGGGCTCTCCTGGCTGTGGCCGTTTCCTGAGCCGTACGGGCTTTCCTGGCGGTGACTGCTTCCCGAGCCGTACGGGCTCTCCTGGTTGTGGCCGGTTGGCGGGCCGTACGCGCGTTCATGCCCTTGGCCGTTCCGCTCGGCAGCACCGGTACGCGGAGGCCAGAGAGGACGGTCGCTCTGCTCTCGCGAGGCCGACGCCCCGGGCGAGGGCGACGCGTGCGAAGGCGGAGTGTGCGAGGGCGGAGTGTGCGAGCCGCCCATCCGGGTCGCCGACTCCGGGGAGCCGGAGGGCATGCCTCCGGGGAAGACCTCGCTGCTCTGCCACAACGGAACGTTGACGGGCGCGATGTCAGGGCCGTTCGGCGGACCGCCGCCCGTCATGGCGCCGACGGGTTGGCGAGGCCGGTCGGACCCGGAATGACGCAGGTAGTCGCCCTCGTCGACGTCCTCTTCGGGCCGGCGTCGCTGCCGCCAGCCCAGCACCAGCCCGACGAGCACGAGCACGGCGCCGCCCGCGACGACGGCCATCACCAGGGTGCCGGTGCCCTCCTCCGCCGGTTCGTCGACGACGGGCGAGGACTGCGCGGTGCTCTTGGGCGTGGCGCCCGGGCCGTGCGCGGACTTGTTGATCTTGTTGGCGGCCAGGAGGGCACGCGCCGCGTCGAGGGTGCCCGGGCAGTTGGTCGAGGCACCCGTCTGCTGGCGCGGTACGGAGCCCTGGACCAAGGCCTGGCGGATCTCGTCCGGAGTCAGCTTCGGGTAGCGGGCCCGGACGAGGGCGGCCACCCCGGCGGCGATCGCCGAGGACGGGCTGGTGCCCGTACCGACCACATAGCCGTTGTTGGCGTCCGCGCTGACGATCTCGACGCCGGGCGCGCAGACCGCCACGTACGAGCGCCGGTTGCTGTCCTTCCAGATGCGCCCGCGGTTGTCGAGGGCCCCGACGGCGATCACTCCGTCGTACGCGGCGGGGTAGTTGCGGCGGTTGGAGCCCGCTCCGTCGTTGCCGGCCGAGGCGATGAGCACGACTCCCTTGCTCAGCGCGTACTTGACCGCCTCTTCTTCGGTCTTGTCACCGTCATAGAACAACCTGCCGCCGCCGAGCGACATGTTGATGACCTCGGCGCCATGGTCGACGGCATACCGGATGCCCTGCGCCACGGCGTCACGGTTGCGCCCGCTCGTTCCGCCGTTGCCGCGGAGCGGATCGTCGTTCTCCCAGGTCACGCGGATCGACAGGATCCGGCTCTGCGGTGCGACGCCGATGACGCCGCGCTGGGAGCCCGGCCCGTTGCCGTGTCCGGCGATGATGCTCGCCATCGAGGTGCCGTGCAGGCCCCAGAACTTCCCGCCGGGACGCCGCGTACCGCCGGTGAGGTCAGGACCGCTGGTGACCCGGCCGACCAGGTCGGGATGGCGTTTGTCGACGCCGGTGTCGAGCACCGCGACGGTGACCCCGAGCCCCTTGGACCACTTCCAGGCCTTGGGGATGTGCATCACGTCGAGATGCCACTCGCGCTGGCGGATCTGGTCCGGGGCGGACCGGGCGACTCCGGTGACGGCTCCCGTGACGGCTCCGCGTGCGGCGACGCGCGCCGGGTCGGCTCGGCCCGCCTGATGTTCGATGGAATCGTCAGGAGCAAGCGCCACGGGCACGGCGACTGCGGCGGCGAGGGTCAGCGCGGTGAGGCTCGCGGTGGCTCGTACGCCAAAGCGGCCGGCTGGCCGGGTACGTCGAGAGCGGCGTCGGCCGACATGCGACACGCCCACCGAACCTCCTCCCGGCGTCGGCCGTGGTCTGCTGGTGCAACCCCCACAGAGGGAAATCCTCGTGAACACGAAGCACGGCGGCAACCGCCGCCTCCGCGGACACAGCCCCTCATCCCGCCCCACCGAGCCCTCGGGGCGCGAGGCCTCATTCTGCCATGACGCGGCATCGCGGCTCGGGCACTCGGCACATTCAGGCACGGTCCAGGACAGCTAGCAGCTCTTACGGATCTACCGCTCTCCGCACCCGACCTGCCCTAACCCGGTCACCCTGTGTGCTACGCCTCACCGCGCGTCAAGTTCCCCCGAGAACGACTGTCCCGAGACGCCGCCAGAGGTCAGGTGCAGGTGCCGAAGGGCCGGTCGCAGTGGAGCACCTGGCCGCCGAGCGCCGGGCGGACCTTGTCGATGAGCGCGTCCGGGCCGGTGACGAGCCAGTTCGGGCCGTGCAAGATCGCGAAGGCGCCCTGCTCGCCGAGGGCGCTCTGCCCGACACCGGTCTTCCAGCTCTCCAGGGCCGTGTCCATGGTCAACCCGGAACCGGAACCCGAGCCCGAGCCGGAACTCAGCACCGTCCCCGCGACATAACGTCCGCCGAACCGGCACTCGACCCTTGCCTGATCGACCCGGCAACCGGTGGCTCCTCGTCCCCGAAGGGCCGCCGCGATGTCCTTGGTGTCCCCGTAAGCACGGGCGCTCGCGCCGGGCCGGGCCGACGCCCCGCCATCTTCGCCTGTCATAAGGAACGTGGTGATGCCTGCGGTGGCGAGCATCGTCCCGCCGACTGCACCGGCGATGGCAAGCATGGGCTTCGACTTCATGCACACCAGGATGCCCTACTCACGAGTAACTTGATCCTGACACCCGAAAACCGTCCCCCTCGCCCTGAGGCCAGGGAGAGGGGGACGGCGGAAGGAATGGCGGCTTTCGTCAGGCCATGATCAGTGCGGCCATCGCGAGGAGGGCGCCGCCCAGCACCACCGCGTGCCGAACGTTCTGGAAGAACGGCATCACCCAGGTCGGGAAGCCCTTCTCCGCCGCCTCGATCATCGCCGGCACGTCGATCCGCTGGAGCATCGGGTCGCCCTTGCGCTTGAACGCGGCCTCCACCGACTTAACGGCGGTCAGCTGGCTGTACAGGATGGCGAGGCTGCCGAGGAAGACGAGCGGCATGAAGACCCAGGACAGAACCTCACCCCAGTGGCTCCCCGACAGGTTGAGCACCGCCAGCGCCGCCACGATGAGAGCGATCGAACCAGGCGCCCATGTCTCGTGCCCGCTCGCATCGAAGTTGATTTTGTTCTCTTTCAGGACGCGAACCGGGATGCCCTGGCGCTCCAGTTCCGCCTCCGCATGCGCAGCCGCGTCGCCCCCGTAACGGTGGCGCACCACCGGGATGCTCACAAAGGCCAGCGCGATCAGCAGTTGCACTACAGCAGCGAAGGTGATCATTAGGTTCACTCCCCATCAGGGTCTGTCAGGTCCGTGTCGTTCTCGATGGCCCAGACGATGCCGACCTTCGCTGACAGTCGATGGACAGCGGCCTGACAGTTCCCCACCCCCTCTGACAGCTCCGAACCCAAGCCGTATCCGACAACGACAAAAGGCCCCTCCCCGGGAGTTCGGGAGGAGCCTTTGAGCGTGAAGGTGGCTGGATCAGGAGCGCCTCGGCTCGAAGTGCAACCCGGTGATGCCGCAGTCGAACGCACGGGCCCCGACGAGTCGGAGCTGCTGGTAGGCGCCCGCGGGGAAGACGGGCATCCCAGCACCGATCGCGGTCGGGTTCATGAACAGGTGGAGTTCGTCGAGCAGGCCCCCGGCGATCAGACTCGACACCAGCGTGCCGCCGCCGTAAGCGATCATGTCCCCGCCGGGCTCTGACTTCAGCTTGTTGATGGTCTCGGCAAGGTCGCCGTTGGCGACCACGGCGTTCTCCCAGGGCGACTCGGTGAGCGAGTTGGAGATCACGACTTTGGGAGTGTTGTTCATCCAGTCGATCGACTCCTGGGTCTCGCCCTCCGGCCCTGCGGCCCATGTCGGAATGAACCCCTCGGCGAGCTTGCGCCCCAGCACGATGCAGTCGACCTGCGCGGTGAGCGCCTCGATGTGGTTGTTGATGTCGTCGGTCCAGGGAAACGTCATCCAGTCCATCTCACCGTTCGGGCCGGCCATGTAGCCGTCAACGGTGGTCTGGACCTGGAGCTTGAACGTACGCATGAGCGGAGTCCTTCCGAGTGCTGAGCCACTGGGTTCCTTGCGATGCCCCAACTCTGGCACCCGACAATCCACACTGTCAAGACAAATTTTCTTGTCGGTGCATTGGTGGAACCCAGGCCAAGCCCTACCCCGTCCCTAGCCCTTAGCCGACACCCACGTAGCCCTTAGCCGCACACCCACGTAGCCCTTAGCTGGCACCCACGTCAGCGTGGTCGCCGACCTCTACACCCGTCTCGAGGGCATCCTCGGCTATGGGGAGATGGTCGGAGTGGTAGGCGTGACCATCGCGGGTCACGGCGGCGGACTCGTAGCCAGACCCGGCGAGACGGGCCAGCCAGAGGAGGCCGTCCGACCCCATGGCCATGGCAGCGGTGGCGTACGCGTCGGCCAGGGCCAGGTCGGGTCCGGTGACAGTGACCGAACGGAGGGCCTGAACAGGTTCGCCCGAGTGGGGGTCGTACACGTGGAGTCCGCGTTCATAGGTGCCGGAGGTGGCGACGGCCAGATCGGTGCCGGTCAGCACCCAGGCCAGCTTGTCGGACTCCCAGGGGTGACGGACTCCGAAGCGCCACGGGCGGCCGGGTTCGGGGCGGCCGCGGCTGCGGACGTCGCCGCCGGCGTTGATGCAGTGGTTGAAGGAGCCCGCCTGGGCCAGGCGCGCCGACGCCATCTCGACCGACCAGCCCTTGACGTAGCCGGACGGGTCGAGCCGTCCGGCGGCTCGTTCGTCGAAGTAGCCGTCGGTCTCCCGCCGCAGGGAGGCGCAGGCGTCCAGCACGGTACGCATGTCGGGCGAGCACCGGTCGACGGCCAGTTCGCCACGTTCGAGCTGGTTGACCTCGCTGTCGTCCTTGTAGGTGCTGAAGCGGCGGTCCACCTCGTGCAGCCAGGCACAGGTGTCGTCGATCAACTCGGCGAGGGCGCGGCGAGGGAGAAGGTCGGCGATCTCGATGCTGACCGCCGTGCCCATGACATCCTCGACATGCCGCATCATCAGCCCCGTGCCGCGGTGAGCGCGGACTGCAGTGAGGCGGAGAAGGAACCGCTGGTGAACGTGGCGCCGGAGACGGTGTCGACGCGGGCGCTCTGGGCGGTCAGGGCCGCTTGCCGCAGCAGCGGGAGGGCTCGCCCGTTGACCTGCGCCGTCGTGGCGGGGGTCGTGGCGGAGGTGGCGGTGAGATTCGTGACCCGTCCGGCGGCCACCTGAATGGTGACCTGGATGGGGCCATATTGGTTGCGCACGGCGTTCCCCCGGAACACTCCGTCCTTCAGGCCATTGGCGGCTCTGGCCGGAGTGTTCCCGGACGTGCCGTTGCCGGCGGCGCCGTTGCCGGTCGCGCCGTTCCCGGTCGCCCCGTTGCCGGTCGCGCCATTCCCGGCTGCGCCGTTCCCGTTCCCGTTCCCGTTCGCAGCGTTCCCATTCCCGTTCCCGTTTCCAGACGCGGCGTTGCCGTTACCGGGTGGGTTCTGGCCGTTTCCGGGCGGTTGGGCGGCGGCCGAGCCAGGGGGTGCGAGATCGCCCGTCTGGCCGACGGCCTGGCCGGCCGCCGTGGAACTGGCGTCCGCTCCGTACTTGGCGGCGAGGAGCAGGGCCGCCCCGCTCAATGTGCCGGCAATGGCCGCGGTGGTTCGACGCATCACGTCCCTCGTTTCAGAACTCGATCAGAACTCGAAAGGGTCAAGGTGGATCTGGCGGCGGCGCACCCGCAGGCGGCGCAGGGTCGCGACCGCCGCTTGGACCATGCCGGGTGGGCCGCACACGTACACGTCACGGTGGCGGACGTCCGGGACCAGCTCCCGGAGTCCTTGGGGTGTGAACAGGTTCTGCGGGCCAGGTTCGTGGCGTGAGCCCAGCACGTAGCGCAGTTCGTGCCCGTGCCGCTGCGCCAAGCTGCGCAGCTCGTCGCGGAAGACGATGTCGTCGGCGTCGGAGGCCCGGTAGATGACCATGCTGCCGTTCGGGAGATCCTCCAGCACGGCGCGGATCGGGGAGATGCCGCTCCCGCCGGCGATCAGCAGCGCGCGCTGCCGGGAGCGGTGACCGGCGGTGAACGTCCCGGACGGGCCGACGGCGAACACCCGGGTGCCCGGCCGCAGGTCACGCAGCCCGGTCGTGTGGCTTCCGACCGCGTTGATGGTCAACCGGAGCCACTGCTCGTTGGGAGCCGCCGACAGCGAGAACGGATGTGACTGCCACCAGGCACCACCCGCCATGAACCGCCAGCGGAAGTACTGCCCGGCCTGTGCCTCCAGCTTGTCCAGGCGGCGCCCGCCGATGTAGACCGAGAACATCGTCGCCGTCTCGGGCACGATGTCCATGACCTCGAACCGGTGCCGCGCGTTCAGCCACAGCGGCTCGACCATCCGGCCCCACAGGAGGCAGGCGATCACCAGGGCGTACAGGCCCATCCAGTACCACTCGGCGAACCCACCCTTGGCGAGATCAGCCCCGGCGAACTGGTGACCGTAGCCCAGGATCAGGATCGCGTAGGTGGACCAGTGCAGCCATTTCCACAGCTCGTACGGCATCCGGCGGCGGATGCCCCGGATCGCCAGCATGCTGACGGCCACCATGATCCCGGTGGCGGTGTAGGCGCCGACCATCCCGTCGACGGTGTTGAAGAGGGTGACCGTCTGGTCGACGACCGTGACGTCGGCGCTCATGGCGTAGCCGACCGTGATGTACGCGGCGTGTGCCAGCACCGACAGCAGCAGATAGACGCCCACCTGGCGATGCCAGCGCATCAGGTCGTGGCCGCCGATCCAGTTCTCCAGCCAGGCGACCCGGCTCATCATCAGGACCTGCGCTAGAAGCAGGTACCCGCCGACCAAGCCGGTGACCCGCCCGCCGGCCGTGACCATCTCGGGCGTGCCGCTGAGCGTGCTGGGCGGGGTACCGAACATCCACAGCGCGACGCTGGTGGCCAGCAGCCCCCAGAACAACAGGACGACGAACAGCTTGTTGCCGGCGGTCTTCGCCGCAGGCGGCTTGAACCCCTGCTCCAAGCCCGATCCCGGGTCCATAGCCCGGGGCGCCGACCCCAGCTCGTCCCGGAGCTCCCCGCGGCCGTTCTCGAACCGGGAGTCACGCTGGGAATCGCGCTGGGATTCGCGCTGCAAGTCGCGCTGGGCAGCGTCTTCCCTGCCCATGGGCCATGGCATGTCGGGAGTGGCACGTACGGCCGTCTGTCGCTGGTCCCAATCGGCGCCGTACGTCTCATTGGTGGGGACCGTATTCCCTGCTTGCACACGATCCTCCGCGAGGTCTCCGGGTGTGCGCGGTCTCGACTCGTTCAGAGCCGTCGGGATGTCGTACGGGTGATCCCGGACATTCGGTTCACCTCACGACCCAACCGGTCGTCATCGTGGACGTTTCTTCAGCTACGACCGACGTTGAACGAGCTCGGCGACAGGCGCGTACCACTGATCGACCTCTGACGGACCGTTCCCAGTCACCCACCTTCTGAATTTCTTGTTGCGAGAGAAGCGAATCTCCTGCAAGAGAAGCGAACGTCGTAGCGCAGAGAATCGAGTGGCCCGCACGGTAGAAGCCGGGTGAACATGGAGGCCGCACGGACCACTCGCTCGACGCGTGATGACGTCGCGGCTGAGATTAGACCGACGCAGACCTCCGACCACACGTCTTAAGCCTCACTTGACCCAGGGCTGAGCGCCCCCTAAGCGTGTATCGCCAGGGCGTGACGTCTTGGCAGCTCAGCGTGCAATTTGAAATCGCCTTGAACCAGAGTGACCGATGGTGCGTACCTGTTGAACGGAGCCGGGTGCACTTCCTCACACCCTTAACAAGGAGGGAGCGCCGCATGCGAAATGCACGGCGACCGCGTTCCATCTCGCGCAGCATCACCCTGCTCGCCGGGGCCGGGTTGGTCCTGGCGAGCCTAGGTCCGGTGACGGCCGAGGCGAGCGTTCCCGCTCTGTCCGCGGCCAGAGCGCAGACCATCAGCTGTCCGGACGTAGCCGGACAGCTTCCTCAGGTGCCCGCACAAGCCAAGGCTGAAGTGGACCGCAACCTCGCGCTCCTCAACACGCAGATCCAGGAGGCGAACACGCGCCTGGCCAACTCAGTCGGCCAGGGCGGCCCCAACTTCGTACAGAACGCGATCGTGGGACCGCTGCGCGACAAGCGCGTAGCCACGATCAACCGGATCGCCACGGCCATCGGCCGAGTGGCCCAGCGCCCCGCAGGCCTGGACGCCCTTGCCCCCTGCACCGTGGCCGACGACGGCCAGGGCGGCGGCCAGGGCAACAACCCAGGCCAGAACCCAAGCCAGGCCCCTAGCCAGGCCCCCAGCCAGGCCCCGGGCCAAGGCAACGGGAACGCGGGTCAGCAACGCCCAGTAGCCTCGGACTTCGTCGACATCCGCCAAGTCAGGCCCAACGTCCGGCAGGCGCGGACCCAGGCCCGCGGATCACGCGGCACGTTCACCTCGCGATGCGGGCGCAACGAGAACGGGCACTTCAACTCCGACAACTTCATCGTCGCGCCGGGCGTTGCCAACGGGGCACACCACCAGCACGACTACGTCGGAAACCTCACCACCGACGGCAACTCCACCGACGAGAGCCTCGCTGCCGGCGGTACGACGTGCAGCAACGGCGACAAGTCGCCCTACTTCTGGCCGGTCGTGCGCGTGCGCAGCGCCAACGACCCGCCGCAGAACGACCAGAGCGCCGCAGACGGCAACGTCGGCCGCGTCCAGCGGCCCGCCACGGTTTCTCTCCAGTTCCGGGGCAACGCCACGAGCAAGGTGACCGCGATGCCGCGCTTCATCCGCGTCATCACCGGCGACGCCAAGGCCGCCACCAACGGCCCGGCCAACGCCCGCGCCTCGTGGACCTGCACCGGTTTTGAGAACCGCCGCCTGACCGACAAGTACCCGCTGTGCCCCCGAGGCAGCAAGGTGACCCGCATTCTGGAGTTCCCGAGCTGCTGGGACGGCCAGAACACCGACAGCGCCAACCACCGAACGCACATCGCCTTCGCCGGCCAGAACGGTGCCTGCCCAGCCGGCACCAGGGCGGTACCCCAGCTGCAAATGCGGCTCAGCTACAACATCAACCTCAGCCGCCAGCAGCTGAACCAGGGCCAGGTCTATGCCGTGGACAGCTTCCCCGAGCAGCTCCACAACCCGGTCACCGACCACGGCGACTTCGTCAACGTCATGTCCAACGGCCTGATGAACCGCGCAGTCACCTGCATCAACCGCGGCCAGCGCTGCTAGCAACTCCCCCCAACCGCTGACCGACAGAGGCCCCGTCCACTCCGGACGGGGCCTCTGCCATCCCGTCACGTTCGTCCAGATGACCGAGCGTTCAGGTGACCGAGCGTTCAGCGCCTGCGATAAGCGTCGGCGCGATGGGATATCGCGGTGACCTCAACGATGACGGTCCCGTCGTCGATCAGGTACAGCACGCGATACTCACCGCGCCGGGCGCTGTATTGAGGGGCCAGAGGCTCGACCAAGGGCTTACCGACCCGGTGTGGGTTCTCGGCCAGCGGGCCTGAAACGAACTCCCAGCACGCCGCAGCGATCTTCTCCGGCATCCGCTGGAGCGCCCGGGAAGCCGCTGGGCGGAGAATGATTCCATAGCGCTGAGAGGTCTCGTCCGGGGTCGCTGTCACTCCGCCTCACGAGTCCGAGCAATGATCGCCCTCAGTGCCGTCATACAGACCTCGTCGGGGATGCCGCTGGCATGCATCTCAGCGATGACGTCGGCTTCGTCGCCCAGCTCGATGCCTTCGGCGCGGGCGGCCATGATCGCGGCCATCTCGTCCCCGGTCAGATACCGCCCAGCCTCGGCGTCGGCACGGGAAGCGGCAACGTCACGCATGAGGTCCCGATCGGAGAGCACCTCGATCGTCTCCATGATCGCTTCAAAGTCGTCGTCAGCGATCATCACGATGGCGGGCCGGCCATTGCGCGTCACACGGATGCGCTGGTGGGTCTTGACGGCCTCCTCGACCAGGCTGGAGAACTGCTGCCTGGCCTCAGCCACCGGAAGAGTAGTCATGTACAGAATTATAGCCAACTCATCGGGGATCGGCTTCTTCTTAGGTGATCAGGGACGTTGAATTAGGTTAGGCTCCCCTTATTTGCCTGCGGTTTCGGAGGAAAGTGGTGCTTGCCGGACTCGACGGACGCGGATGAGCACGGTCATGGAGAAGCGGCCCGCGTCCGGGGTCGTGGCGTTCCGGCGGCGGCGGGTCATGGGGGTGGGGGTGCTCGTGGCGGTCCTCGTGGTCGCGGGGGCCGTGTCGCTGGCCGTCGGCGCGCGGGCTCTGACCCCCGGCGAGGTCTGGCGCGGGTTGTTCGTGGAGCCGGGCTCCGACCAGCGGCTCACGGAGATCAGGCTCATCGTGCAGACCGTGCGGGTGCCGCGGACCGTGCTCGCGATCGTGGCCGGCGTCGCCCTGGGAATCGGCGGGGCGCTGATCCAGGGGTGCACGCGCAACCCGATCGCCGACACGGGCCTGCTGGGGGTGAACTCAGGCGCCTCGGTCGCCGTGGTGTCGGCGACCGCCCTGTTGGGATTGTCCAACCCGTTCCAGTACGTCTGGTTCGCCTTCATGGGTGCGGCGGTCGCCGGCGTCGTCGTGTTCGGGCTGGCGAGCATCGGGCGAGGGGCCGGCAACCCGTTGACGCTCGCGCTGGCCGGGCAGGGGGTCACGGTGTTCCTGGCGGCGATGACCACCGCGATCGCGCTGTCCGACAAGGAGGCTCTGAACGCGTGGCGGTTCTGGAACGCGGGCTCCGTGGCCGGTGTCGGATTCGACGTCATCTGGCCGGTGACCGCGTTCATCGCGGTCGGTCTGGTCTTGGCACTGACCGTGCTGCCCGCCATCAACCTGCTCAACATGGGTGACGACGTGGCGCGAGTACTAGGGGTCAACATCGCGCTGACCCGGACCGTCGGCATCCTCGCCATCACCCTGCTGGCGGGCGCGGCGACGGCCGCGTGCGGCCCCATCGCCTTCCTCGGGCTCATGGTGGCCCATGTGGCCCGGTATCTGACCGGGCCGGACTACCGCTGGCTGGTGCCGTACGCGGGTCTGCTCGGGGCGGTCGTCCTCCTGATCTGCGACATCGTCGGGCGCTTGGTCGTGCGGCCAGGCGAACTCGACGCGGGCGTCCTCGTCGCCATCCTCGGCGCACCGTTCTTCGCGGCCCTGGTGTGGCGCGGAAAGTTCAAGAGCACATGAACGGGACTGACGTGAAGCCCTCGGTGGCACCGGGCGTACGGCTCGGCCAGGTGTCGTTCGTGTGGCGGCCCTGGCTTGTCTTCGTCACGCTGCTGCTGGCGACGGCGACGTTCCTGGTGTTCTGCCTGTCCATCAGCGTCGGCGACTTCCCCATCGAGCTGCCCCGGGTGATCGCCACGATCCTCGGTCAGGGCGAACGGGTCGACAAGTTCGTGATCATGGACCTGCGGATGCCGCGTGCCCTCGCCGGGCTCATCGTGGGGATCGCGCTCGGGGTGTCCGGGGCGATCACGCAGTCCATCGCGCGCAACCCGCTGGCCAGCCCGGACATCCTGGGGATCACCGGGGGCGCGAGTGCGGTCGCGGTGTTCCTGGTGACGGTGTCAGGCGGGACCGCCGCAGCGGTCGCCAACTCCGTGGGAGTGTCCGCGGCAGCGCTCGCGGGAGGTCTCGGCACGGGTCTGCTCGTGTACTTCCTGGCGTGGCGGCGCGGGATCGATGGCTTCCGGCTCATCCTCATCGGCATCTCGGTGAGCGCCGCGATGGAAGCGATCACGAGTTGGCTGCTGGTCACGGCCGACATCAGAGACGTGGCCCGGGCCCAGGCATGGCTGGTGGGCTCGCTGGACGGCCGATCGTGGGACGAGGTCCGAATTGCGCTCTGGTGCACGCTCGTCCTCATGGTCGTCGTGGCAGGCGTCGCGTTCCAGTTCAGGCCGATGCACTTCGGCGACGAGGTCGCCGCGGGCCTGGGCGTCCGGTACTCGGTGGTGCGCGCGGCCATGTTGTTGTGCGCGGTGCTGCTGGCCGGTGTGGCGGTGAGCGCGGCAGGCCCGGTCCCGTTCGTCGCGCTGGTGGCGCCGCAGGTGGCGATGCGGCTGGCGAGGTTCCCGACGCCGCCGCTGGTGGCCTCCGGTCTGGTGGGCGCGTTGCTGCTGATCGGTGCGGACCTGGTGGCGCGCACGGCGCTGCCTGTCACCCTCCCGGTCGGCGTGGTCACCGCCGCGATCGGCGGCCCCTTCCTGGTCTATCTGCTGGTGAGAGCGAACCTCAGATAGCGAACCTCAGATGAGCAGACCTCAGAGAAGCAACCTCAGACAGGCGAGCCCCAGCCGGCGATGCGAGCGTCGGGCAAAGCCAATAAAGGAGATCTTGTGGCCGCTCAGCACATCAACGGGAACGAGCCGGGGGTCGATGACGCCCCGCCGCTGGCGGCCCGGGACGTCGCGGTCGGATACGGCGGCCGGCTGGTCATCGAGGACCTTGATGTGGCGATCCCGCCGGGGGTGATCACCACGATCATCGGCCGCAACGGCTGCGGGAAGTCGACCCTGCTGCGGACCCTGTCACGGCTGCTCAAACCGGCGAAGGGCACGGTCGTGCTGGACGGCGCGGACATCGTCAAGCTCAAGACCAGGGACGTGGCGAAGAAGCTCGGCCTGTTGCCGCAGGCACCGGTCGCGCCGGACGGGCTGACGGTGGCCGACCTTGTCGCCAGGGGCCGCCATCCGCATCAGAGCTGGTTGCGGCAGTGGTCGTCGGACGACGCCGCCGTCGTGGAACGCGCGCTGACCATGACCGGGGTGGCCGACCTGGCCGACCGCCCGGTCGACACGCTGTCCGGCGGGCAGCGTCAGCGCGTCTGGATCTCGATGACCCTGGCCCAGGGCACCGACCTGCTGTTGCTGGACGAGCCGACCACCTACCTGGACCTGGCCCACGCGATCGACGTGCTCGACCTGGTGGACGACCTGCACGAGTCGGGACGCACCGTGGTCATGGTGCTTCACGATCTCAACCTGGCCACGCGCTACAGCGACAACCTCATCGTGATGCGAGCGGGGTCGATCCTGGCGGAGGGGCATCCGCGTGACGTGATCACCGCCGAGCTCCTGTACAAGGCGTTCGGGCTGCGCGCCAAGGTGATCGACGACCCGGTGGGCGACCGGCCGCTCATCGTGCCGATCGGCCGTGCGCACGTCCAGTCCGGCTAGAGGCACGGCTAGGACGTGTCTGACAAGGGACGACACGTGAGGACAAGATCAAAGTTAGGTTAGGCTGCCCTTATTTCTGCATGTTAGGGTGTGCCTGCCCTAGACGGGGTTGCAGGTGGACAGCGTGAAAGCAAGGGATTTCGATTGGCCCTCCGACGAACGACGCTGACGACGTCCTGGCGGCAATTGGCGGCGGTACTGTCCGCCGCGACCCTCAGCGCCGGCCTGCTCGCGGGATGCGGCTCCGACTCCACGGACAAGCAGAGCGACACCGCTCCGGCCGCCGCGGCCGGCGTGTTCCCGGTCACCGTGGAGCACGCGTTCGGGTCGACGAAGATCGATAAGGCCCCCGAGCGGGTCGTCTCGGTCGGCTACACCGACGACCAGGCCATCCTGGCGCTCGGCGTCAAGCCGGTCGGCATGGTCGACCAGTACCCGAACCCGCCGGGCAAGTCCCCCGACATCAACACCCAGTGGCCCTGGGTGAAGGACAAGTGGGGCGGCACCCGTCCCGAGGTCGTCATGAACAACGGCGACTCCGGCCCGAACTTCGAGAAGATCGCCGCGCTCCGTCCGGATCTGATCATCGCGGTCTACTCCGAGATCGACCAGGCCGCCTACGACAAGCTGTCCAAGATCGCCCCGACGGTGGGACGCACCAAGGCCGAGAAGGAGCCGTTCAGCGCGCCCTGGCAGGACAACGCCGTGCACATCGCCAAGGCGCTCGGCAAGGAGGCCGAGGGCACCAAGCAGGTGCAGGGCATCCAGGCCAAGCTCGACGCCGCCCGTAAGGCGCACCCGGAGTTCGCGAACCAGACCGCCGTCGCGCTGTCCTGGTACAAGGACTCGGTCGCGCCGTTCACCACCACCGACGTACGCGGACGGCTGATCTCGGGCATCGGCTTCAAGGGCGCCACCGAGATCGACAAGATCGCGGGCGGCAAGTTCTTCACCACGTTGTCCCCCGAACGCATCGACCTCATCGATGTCGACCGCGTCTTCGTCATCAACGACCAGGCGGACCAGACGGCGCTGAAGAAGTTCAAGCTGTTCACCAACCTCTCCGCGGTCAAGAACGGGAAGGTGTCGTACCTGCTGGACAGCGAGGGCCCGGCGGTCGGCGCGGCCATGTCCCAGGGCACCCTGCTGTCCCTGCCGTACGCGATCGACGAGATGGTCAAGTCGGTCGGCTAGGTGTGAGCCCCACCGACACACGCACCACCCCGGCGACCCTGCTCACTGCGACCGGACGCGAAGCCACCCGATGGGTCGCGGCGCACTGCCGCGAAGTGCCATGGCTGGCACTCGCCACCGTGCTCACCACGGTCGCTGGGGCGGCGCTTCAGGTGTTGCCGGTACTCCTGCTCGGCCGGGTGGTCGACGGGGTGGTCAAGGGCGAATCGCCATCGACCCTGGTCACGATCGGAGTCCTGATGGTGGCCGCCGCGCTGCTTGGCGCGGCGGCCACCGCTGCGTCGACATACCTGATCGGCAGGCTGGGCGCGGATCTCCTCGCACGGCTGCGAGAGGGCGCCGTCCGGGCGGTGCTGGGCATGCCGAGCGCACGGATCGAGCAGGTCGGCCGGGGAGACGTGCTCTCCAGGGTCGGCGACGACGTGGCCGTGCTGTCGAAGGGCATCCGGACGGCCATCCCCACGATCTTCTCGGCGGGCGTGCTGGTCGTCATCGCCACCGTCGGCATGTTCGGCTTGGACTGGCGGCTCGGCCTGGCGGGCGCCGGCGCGCTGCCCGCGTACGCGCTGGCCCTGCGCTGGTATCTCCCCCGGTCCGCCCCGCTCTACCAAAAGCAGCGGGCGGCCCAGGCCGACCGCGCGCAAGCGCTGATCAGCGGCCTGAACGGGATCGACACAGTCCGGGCGTATCGCCTCGAAGGAGCCTTCCGCGAAAAGGTGACCAGCGAGTCGTGGCGCGTGCGTGATTTCGGCATCGAGGTGTTCCGGCTCTTCGGCCGGTTCGTCGGCAGAGAAAACCGCGCCGAGTTCATCGGCCTGGTCCTGATCATCCTGGTGGGCTATGCCCTGCTGGAAGCCGACGCCGCCAGCCTGGGCGAGGTATCGGCGGCCCCTCTGATGTTCCACCGGCTGTTCAATCCTCTCGGCGCCATCATGTTCACCTTCGACGAGGCACAAAAGTCAGGCGCAAGCCTGACCCGGCTGGTAGGCGTCCTGGGAGAGCCCACAGAGGAACGCCTGGTAGGCGCTCCCGCAGTCGCGTCAGCAAACACCACGCCAGCGAACGCCACGTCACCGGACACCACGACAGCGAACGCGTCACCGGACACCGCGACGGCAAAGGCCACGCCGGCGGACAGCGCGGCGTACGCGGTGACGGTCAAGGGGCTGACGTTCAGCTACCCGGACTCTGAAGAGCCGGTCCTTCGGGAGGTCGACCTGACGATCCCGGCCGGGGCCTCGCTCGCGCTGGTGGGGGCGACGGGCGCGGGAAAGACGACCCTGGCCGCGCTGATCGCGGGTATCGGGAGCCCGCAGGCCGGATCGGTGCGCATCGGGTCGACCGACCTCGCCGATCTGGATGAGGCGGGCGCGCGCGCCCTGGTGAGCATCCTGACGCAGGAGACGCACGTGTTCTCCGGTGCACTCGCCGACGACCTGCGCTTGGCCGCGCCGGAGGCGACCGACGGCGAGCTGATGGACGCCTTGCGCACAGTCGGCGCCGACGGATGGGTCGACACGCTGCCCGATGGGCTGAACACCATGGTCGGCGAGGGCGGCGAGCGCCTGGACGTCACCAAGGTCACCCAGATCGCCCTGGCCCGGCTGGTGCTGGGCCGTTCGCCGGTGGTGGTCTTGGACGAGTCAACCGCGGAGGCGGGGAGCCAGGGCGCCGCCGAGCTTGAACGTGCCGTGCTGGCCGCCTGCATGGGCCGCACCACGTTGTTCGTGGCGCACCGGCTGACCCAGGCGGTGGCGGCTGACCGGATCGCCGTGCTGGACGCGGGACGCATGGTGGAGCAGGGCACTCACGAAGAGCTCGTGGCTCTGGGCGGTCGATACGCGCAACTGTGGCGAGCCTGGCGAGAAGGTAGCTAGCAATGACGACTCCTGAAACGGGGTCCGAGATCCTCAGGACCGCATTGCGCCGCAACGTCGGCGCCATGACCTGGGGCACCGCCCTCATGGGCATGTACCAAGCAGGCGAGACCGCCTTCCCCATCGCGCTCGGGCTGATCGTCGAACACACGATGCGAGACCGGAACCTGGGCTCACTCGGCCTGTCGATCGCCGCGCTCGCCGTGATCATCACGACCGTCTCGTACTCGTGGCGGTTCGGGATGCGCATTCTGCAGAAGGCCAACACGACCGAGGCTCACCGCTGGCGGGTACGGGTCGCGGCCTGCGGGCTCCAGCCGGTGGCCAGGGACGTCGACCTCAAGTCCGGCGAAGCGCTGACCATCGCCACCGAGGACGCCGACCAGACCGCCGACATCATCGAGGTGGTGCCGCTCCTGATCAGCTCGCTGGTCGCGGTACTGATCGCGGCGGTCGCGCTGGGCATGGCCGACGTCCGGCTCGGCCTGCTGGTCATCATCGGAACCGTCGCGATCCTGTCGATCCTGAGCGTGATGTCCAAGCGGATAGGCGCAAGCACTCAAGAGCAACAGGCCCGTGTAGCCCGCGCGGGTGCGAAGGTCGCCGACCTGATCACCGGCTTGCGCCCCCTGCGCGGCTTCGGCGGCAACCACGCGGCGTTCCACTCCTACCGGAAGGTCAGCACGGAGGCGAAGCACCAGGCGATCACCGTCGCCAAGGTGAACGGCGCGTACGCAGGCACCGCGCTGGCCCTCAACGCGATCCTCGCCGCCGCCGTGACCCTGACCGCAGGCCACCTCGCGTTCCAGGGCCAGATCACCATCGGAGAGCTCGTCATGGCCGTGGGTCTGGCGCAGTTCATCATGGAACCGCTCAAGCTGTTTTCCGAGATGCCGAAGTACGTGATGATTGCGCGCGCGTCAGCCGAGCGGATGGCATTGGTGCTGGCAGCGCCCCCGGCAATGACCCCCGGTCCGAAACACCCGGCCCCCAACAGCGATCTCGAGGTCGACTGCGTCCGGTACGGGTCCCTGCGCAAGCTGAAGTTCCATGTGTCCGCCGGCGAGTTCGTGGCGATCGCCGCCTACCAGCCACGCGCGGCGGCCGATCTAGCGGCAATCCTCGCCGTCAACGTCCCTCCCCACTCGCACGCCGGTGTGGTGCGGATCAGCGGTCAGGACACGGCGGACCTCTCCATCGAATCCATCCGCGAACACATGCTGGTGAACCCCTACGACGGGGAGATCTTCGCAGGCACCCTCCGTACCAACATCGACCCGTCGGGGACCAGCCGCCTGATCCCCGAGGCGGTCGAAGCGTCCATGCTGACCGACGTCGTCGCCCTCCACCGCGAAGGACTCGACTACGGCGTCCGCGACCGCGGCGCGAACCTTTCCGGCGGCCAGCGCCAACGGCTATCTCTGGCCCGCGCCCTGGCCGCCGACACCGACATCCTCGTCCTGCACGACCCGACGACCGCCGTCGACGCAGTCACCGAACAACTCATAGCCCGCAACATCGCCAAGCTACGCCGCAACCGCACCACCATCGTGCTAACGAGCAGCCCACCCCTCCTAGACGCCGCCGACCGAGTCCTAGTCCTGGACGACGGCGTCATCACCACAGAAGACACGCACCGAAACCTCCTAAGCACCGACAAGGCCTACCGCCAAGCCGTAGCCCGCTGACCCACGCAATGAGGCAGCCCGCGAAACGCCCCGTCAGCGAAGCCCCGGCAGGCAGACTCCGCGCGGTTAATCGCGCGTGAGTCCTGGTGGGAGGGCGTCTTCGTCGGGCCCGACGGGGCGTGCGTTGACCAGCGGATTGCCATGCAGGGCGCTGATCAACGCGGCGGTCCCGCCGATGTTGGTCCAGCTGTCATCCCAGAGGGCGCTGACGAGCCAGGAGTGATCTGCGGGGAAGAACAGGTCGGGCAGCGCCCCTTCGCCGCGCATGTGCCCGGTCCGCCAGGTGAGGGCTTGTTCGGGCCCGGCTTCCACCAACAGATAGGCAACTTAAAACAACCACCAGCACCAACACGGCAGGACAAACAATGGTAACGCCTATGACAATACCCACCAGGTTGCGTTTAATTATCCCCACTGAGCATCCAGCTTCTCTTGGATTGCCGCCGGCTCGAGCTCGATGATCAAGGCAGCATATTGCGCAGGGCCGACCATCGTCGGATCCGGCTAATCAGCCGATTGCCGGATGTGATTTCCGGTCAGTCGGCGGCGGTCGAGGGGGCCCGGGGTTGCGTCGTCAGTGAGGAAGCCGCCGGACTGGTGGTGCCAGAGACGGGCGTAGGGACCCTTGGCCTGGAGGAGCTCTCGGTGGGAGCCCTGTTCAAGGACGCGGCCGCGGTCGAGAATCACCAGGCGGTCCATGCGGACGACCGTACTCAGGCGATGCGCGACGACCAGTGCGGTGCGGTCGCGCATCAGGCGCCACAGGGCCTCCTGGACGAGAAGCTCGCTCTCGGAGTCCAAGGCGCTGGTCGCCTCGTCCAGCAGCAGGATCGGGGCGTCCCGGAGGATGGCGCGGGCGAGTGCGACGCGCTGTCGCTGGCCGCCGGAGAGCTTGACGCCTCGTTCACCGACCAGCGTGTCGAAGCCGTCCGGAAGGTTCTCGGCGAACTCGGTGACGTGGGCCGCCTGCGCGGCCTGGAGCACCTCGGTCTTGGTCGCGCCCGGCCGGGCGAAGGCGATGTTGTCGTGCACCGACCGGTGGAACATCGCGGGTTCCTGCGGGACGTACGCGATCAGACTGCGCAGGTCGGTCTGGCGCAGCCGGGCGATGTCCTGGCCACCGATGAGGATCCGGCCGCTGTCGACGTCCATGAGACGCAGCAACAGCCGGGTGAGGCTCGTCTTGCCGCCGCCGGACCGGCCCACCAATCCGACCTTGGTACCGCTGGGAATCTCCAGGTCCAGCCCATCAAATAGGGGTGGGCCTTCACCATGCGCAAAAAGCACCTGCTCAAAGCGGACCGCCGCGTCGGCCTGGCGCAACGGCTGCGGATCGGGCGGGTCGACGACGGTCGGCGGATCCAGGAGCAACTCGGTGAACTGCGCGGCCTCGGTGAGCGTGCTCTCTATCCGCCGGTAGATCTGGTTGAACTCGAACATGATCCGGGTGGCGCTGGTGTAGTAGCTGAACGTCACCACGATGGCCTCCACCCCGAGGCCGCCACGGAGTCCCACCGCGGCGAGCAGGCCCAGGATGCTGGTCAGGATCAGCATCGGGGCGACGATCGTGTCGACTCTGAGGTTGGCGTAATCCCAGGAGCGCAGTGACAGCCGGGACTGCTCGGCGACACGATCCCGGAACTCGGCGGCCTCTCGATCCTCAGCGGCGAACGCACGGACCGTCTCCATGTTGGTCAGAACGTCGGCGACATGGCCCGACACGCGTACCTTGGCGGCCTCGCGCTCGTCCACCAGCACCTGCCGGCGGCGGATGAACGGGGTGACGAGAAAGCCCGTGACGATGATCAGCCCCAGGAGCACGAGGACCAGGACCGGGTGATACCGCCACAGGATCACCGAGGCGAAGGCCAGCGGGATCACGTTGGCAATGATCGAGAAAGCGAGGGTGTCGGCGAAGTCTTCGAATCCGCTGGAGAAGTTCAGGATCCGTTTGGTCAGTGAGCCGGCGAAGTTTTCGTGGAAGAACGCCGGGTCTTTGGCGAACAACTCGTCCATGCCCACGATGCCGAGCCGCTCAATGCCGCGGGCGTCCACCCGGTTGAGGAAGTGCAGCCCCGCTCGCCATAGCGCCTCGCCTGCCAGCATGAGGCCGCCGAAGCCGAGGACATAGGGCAGGAGCGCGCCAAGGTCACTCTCCCCGCCGCCGGCCAGATGCCCCACCAGAGCGGCCACCATCAGCGGTGTCAGGTAGAACAAGCAGGTGTTCCCGAGCGCTGGGAGAGCCATCGCGGGAATCGAGACCCGCCACTGACGGCGCAGCACATCGCAGTAGTAGCGCAAGGCCAGCAGAACCGCTCGCTTCCGAGGCGACTGGCCGTTCTGGGAACCACGTCGTACCCCTAGTACAGCCACCCAGCCCTCCCACGCCGCCCGCTTCCTCCATGCTCCCTCGGGCCGTCCGGGGCAAGCGAACGGTTTTTCGCGAACGCTTTAGGCAATCGCGCGGCAAGACAAGGCCCTCACAACCGACGTTCAGGAGGTCATTCACCCAAACTCCGCCGTGTCGTCGCCGCTACAGCCGCGCTCCGCCCTGTCCAATTGGTGCGTTCCACAGCACCCGCGTTGCCAGAAGACAAGCCGACCCGGACCGCAGGGCAGCCACGGCCCGAGGATTGTTTGCGGCGCATCAGCCGATCGCCGCCTGCGCGCGAGACTCGGCATAGGCGATTCAGACGAGACATCCTCCTAGCCGACGCACTCCAAGAGGGTCAGCGCTGCGTCGGCAGCATGTGCGAACGTTTCGGCCTGTGCCCAGTGACGGCGAGATCTGGGCAACCGGGCGGGGTCTGGGTGACCGGGCGGGGGTCTAGGCCACCAGGCGGCGTCCGCGCCACCAGACGGCGTCCGCGCCACCAGACGGCGTTCGCGCCACCAGACGGCGTTCGGACCACAGGCGGCGTTCGGGCGGCATCCGGGCGTCCGGATCGGGCGCGTGTGCGGCGAGCACGCCGACGGCCTCGCCGGGGCAGCGGTAGGCGGTCGCCCACGACACACCATGGTCACGCCCGAACGCGGCCGGGTCAGCGCGGTTACGCAGCTACCGCAGGTCCAGTGCTGCCTGCCCGAAGCAGGTCAACGTCCTGCTGCCGTCGGCGTGCGGCGATGGCGACGCTCGGACCACAGCAGGCGAGCAACGAACTGCGGCAGTTACCGCGGGATTTGAGATAAGGCACCTTTCCCAGGATCCGCGTCAAGCTCGGATAACCCCTGGTCGCCGCAGCAGTGCCACGGCGATCCGCGGCTGAAATGTTGTGCCGCACTGGTCAGTTCCGGCCAGATCAACTCATTGCTCAGGCTTCAGTGTGGTTGGACACTGGTTTTCGCTTGTGTGAGCTGGCACCGATCAGCCGATGGGGAGCCCATGACGAATCGTGTTCGTAAGTCTGGACCATTCCGCAGATTGTGCGGGATGGCGGTCATGACCGCGCTTATTGTGGCCGTGCCGGTGGTGTTTACGACCACTGCAGTACAGGCGGCGCAAGCGCAGCCGGCCGCCAACCCCCAATCCAACGCCGTCATCACCTGGAATATCCACGCTGAGACCGCCATCTACGAGGTCGCCCGGCAATCACCGACAGCGTCCGCCCGCAGCTTTGCGATAGTGCAGGGTGCGGTGTACGACGCGGTCAACGCGATCGCCGGCACTCCGTACAAGCCGTACCTGATCGCTCCCCGCAGCCGGCCCGGTGACTCGGCCCCCGCAGCCGTCGCCACCGCGGCCTACCGTGTGCTCCTCTGGCTCTTCCCCGGCCAGGCAGACTCCTTGCGCGCGCAGTACGAGAAGTCGCTCGCCGCGATCTCCGACGGCCGTTCAGAACGCGGCGGCATCGCTGTCGGCGAGGCCACGGCCGCAGCCATGATCGATGCCCGCCGCAACGACGGCGCGTTCTCCGATGCGACCTGGCCCGTCGGCACCGCCCCGGGCCAGTGGCGGCCGACCCCGCCCGGCTTCCTCCAGACCGGCGCCTGGTTCGCCACCCTGAAGCCATTCGTCATCGGCGACCCCGGCGACTACCGCAGCCCGGGGCCGCCTGCCCTGAGCAGCGCCGCCTATGCCCGCGACCTGAACGAGGTCAAGACCTTCGGCTCGGCCACCAGCACGGTGCGTACGCCCGACCAGACCGAGGCGGCGACCTGGTGGGACGACCCGCGACTGGTGGAGTGGGCGATCAAACGCCAGCTCGCCACGACCCATCGGCTTGGCACCCTGCAAACGGCCCGCATGTTCGCGATGGTGGACGTGGCCGCCGCCGACGCGCTGATCGCCTGCTACCAGGAGAAGAAGTTCTGGAGGTTCTGGCGTCCGGTGACGGCCATCCCGCTGGCCGACACCGATGGCAACCCGGCCACCGACGCCGACCCGGACTGGACTCCCCTGCGGACCACGGCGCCGTCAGCGGAGTACCCGTCAGGGCACGCCTGCTTCACCTCGGCGACCACGGCAAGCCTGCGGAAGTTCTTCGGCCGCGACAACCTCTCCTTCAGCGCCTACAGCGCCGACTCCGGCACGACCCGCCGCTACACCAGCCTCTCCAAAGCCATGGCCGAGCTGGTCCAGGCCAGGATCTGGGCAGGGGTGCACTACCGCTTCGCCTCCAAGGACGGCGATCAACTCGGCGCGGCCGTCACCCGCGACGTCCTCAACCACGCATTCGGCCCCCGCAACAACTGACCCCCAGAAGGTCCCTCCCTGACACCGCCCATGGGCATCATGGCTGGCCAGGATGCCCAGCTGGGTTGCCACCCAGCGACCCAGATCGCATGGATCAACGAAGTAGCGTTGGCTCCTCCCGGAGCTCCCGGAACTCCCGAGCTCCGGGTGGAGCAGACGCGCCCATGCGTGGACGGGTCATTCACGGGTGGATACCGATGTCCCTGCTGGTCTAGGCAGCCGCAGTGAGGCTGATCGTCGGAGAGCATGCCCCGCTCCACCGAAGCCGCTTAGGCTGAGTTCGTGCCGGACGACGAGAGAAGGCCCGCGCGGGTCGAGGACGTGCATGAGCTTGCTCTGGCTATGCCACATGTCACCGTTGACCACGGGACCGGCGACAATCCGATCTACCAGGTAGGTGGGAAGTCGTTTGTCTTCTTCCGCAATCCGCGGCCGGATGCCGTCGATCCCGAGACCGGGGAACGCTATCAGGATGTAATCGTTTTCTGGGTGGCGTCCGAAGAAGACAAGCAGGCGCTGGTGCAGGACGAGGCGTCGCCGTTTTTCACCACCGCGCATTTCAAAGGCCACCTGTCTGTGCTACTGCGGGCCAGCCGTATCGGCGAGCTCACCCGGGACGAATTGGCAGAGATAGTTCAGGACGCGTGGTTGTCACGCGCGTCAGCCCGCCGAGCTACAGCCTGGCTCAACGCTCATCCCCCGCCTTGATGGCGCCGAGGGCGCTGCGGGGTGAGGTGGTTGGGGATGGCTGAGCCGGTGCGGGTGCGGCGGTTGAACTTGCGACGGCGGGGCCGAGTCCGAGTTGGGTGAAGAAGTGGTCCCGTCCTGGATGCTACGAGTCGTCCAGCATCTGCAGTAGCCGGGCTGTGGCGATTACCAGCGGCAGGACTCTCTCGCACTGCCGGCTTGCGCCGGTTCCTTAATGCCCGGGGATTCGGTGTATCGCGGGCGTATCCAAAAACCCATACGCCACCGCAACGGTCCTCCGTCTGCAGTGGAGGCATGGACCACAGCTCATCAGTATCAGCGCCAGCCCGTTGTAGGCGCAGGAGCGGGCTTGTCAGTCTGGTCGATTCTCGGTGCAGCGATCGCGGGCCCGATGTCCGCCCTGTGCGCCGTCCGACTCTCGCCTGCCGAGGCCCTGCGTACGGCTTGACCCTTGGGTGGTGAGTTGTGGCGAATCCACCCTTGGCTATCAAAGCGCGCGTTCTGGCGGCCGTCACTCGGTTCGTTGCGGTGCTGCTGGTGCCGATTGCCTTCTGCCGTGCGCCGGGCCACGCCCGCTTCCTGGCCTGCCAGTGGGCGTTGGGCATGCGGTTTCCCGCTGAGGATCTGCGCGGGCTGACACCGGAAACGCTGGCGGCGTTCACCCACGCGCGGGCCGAGGCGTTCTGGCGCGACCGGCAACTGATCGGCCTCACCTCCGGATACCGCGACGCGGCACAACAGCACCAGATCTTCACCGCCGAAGTGCAGCGCACCGGCTCGGTGACCGCGGCACGGCGCCGGGTGCTGCCACCACAAGAATCCAGCCACGTACGAGGACTCGCACTCGACGTCCGGCCGACCGAAGGCGCACGGTGGCTCGAACAGCACGGCGGACGATACGGGCTCTACCGCATCTACGACAACGAGTGGTGGCACTTCGAATACCGCACGGTCGCACCGGTCCGGCTGCCGCATCCGGACGCCTCGGCTTGGTTGTCTGAGCACGGCGCCGCGTACGGGCTGTGTCAGATCTATGGCAATGAGCCTTGGCATGACGCGCTGCGTTCCGATGCTGACGACAGTTGGCCGCCGAGGTATGCGGATCCGGCTGACGACCCGAGGACGCAGCCGTGAATCGGGTCCCGGTCGCGCTTGAGCGACGGGCAGGTACGTTTCGACCGCCGACCTTGCAGACGCTGCCTGTGGCGGTGACTGCGAACGTGGCCAAGATTCGTGCGCGGACTCAGAGCAAGGTCATGGCCGTGGTCAAGGCCGACGGTTACGGCCACGGCGCCGTCACGGTCGCCAAGGCTGCCGTGGCCGCCGGTGCCGGGTGGCTCGGGACGACGAGCGTCGCGGAGGCTTCCGCGTTGCGCGCCGCGGGGTTGGCGGTGCCGATCCTCACCTGGCTGCACCCCTGCGGGATCGACGCTGAGGCGGCCGTGGCCGCGAGGGTCGATGTCGCGGTCGGGTCGGTGGACGAGCTCGGCGCGCTGGTTGGGCAAGCCGCGTCACGCGCTGCGACGGCGGTGCGGGTTCATCTGCATGTGGACACCGGAATGTCCCGTGGCGGCTGCCCCCGCAGGCAGTGGGACGAACTGATCGCTCTCGCGCAGCGTGGTCAGCAGGCTCGCAGGGTCCGCGTCGTGGGTGTCATGGGGCATCTTCCGCTGGCCGACCGGGCCGACCCCGTGGCGAACGCACCGGCGGTCGCCGGTATGCACGAGGCGCTGAAGGTGGTCCGGGCGGCGGGGCTCGGTTCGCCGCTGGCACATCTTGCGGCCACGTCGGGGACGGTGACCGATCCGGCGACACATTTCGGCATGGTCCGCGTCGGGGCGGGACTGGTCGGTATCGATCCGTCCGGGACCGTGGAGATGCACGGCGCGTCCCGTCTGACCGCACCGATCGTGCACACGACGGCGGCCCCGGCTGGAACGACGGTTGGTTACGCCGGCACGTATGTCACCGATCGTGCCACCCATCTGAGCGTCCTCCCCCTCGGGTACGCCGATGGGATCCCGCGAGAGCGCTTGCCCCAGGCCGGCGTTGAGATCCGCGGGCGCCGTTTTCCGGTCGTCGGACGGGTCTCGATGGACCAGATCGTGATCGATACCGGTGCCGAGTCCTTCCCGGTCGGCACGTCCGCGACCGTGTTCGGCCCGGACGGGGGCGCGACCCCGACCATCCACGACTGGGCTCGTTGGGCCGGGACCATTCCGCACACCATCGTCACCGGCATCGGGCCGCGTGTGAAAAGGAGCATTGCGTGAAAAAGGAGCACCGCGTGAAAGGGAGCACCGCGTGAAAGGGAGCACCGCGTGAAAGGGAGCACCGCGTGAAAGGGGGCATCGCGTGACACGGCGAATCGTGGTGATCGGCGGCGGACAGAACGCCGAGCACGAGGTCTCCCTGGCCACTGCCACAGCGGTCGCGCAGGCGCTGCGTTCCAGCGGATTCGACGTTGACGAGCTGACCATCGACCGCGACGGGATATGGGGGCGAGGAACCGATGCGCTCGGGTCGCAGCCCATCGGGTCCTTGGCGGCGGCATTGAGCGTCATCGAACGTGCCGACGCCGTCTTCCCCGCAGTCCACGGCCCGTCCGGCGAGGACGGGACCCTCGCGGCGTTGTGCGCCCTCACGCATACGCCATTGACCGGCTCGGGCCTGCGGGCCGGAGCGGTCGGCATGGACAAGTGGGCGACCAAGCTCGTGGCGCAGGCCGTCGGGATCCGGACTGCTCCCGGCCGGCTGGTGGCGGCGGCAGACATCGCGGGCATCGAGTTCGAGACGCATGTGGTGGTGAAGCCGGCCTCGGCCGGGTCGAGTTTCGGTGTCGCCCTGGCACGCGACGCCTCCCAGCTACGCGACGCGCTGAGCTGTGCGGCGCGATTCGACGACCGGATCCTGATCGAGGACGTCGTCGTGGGCCGGGAGATCGATGTGGCCGTTCTGCGTGAGGCCGATGGCCGTCGATGGGCGTCACCGCCGCTGGAGATCCACACCGACGGCGTGTTCGACACCCTGTCCAAATACGACGGTTCGGCTCGGTTCAGTGTGCCCGCCGACATCGACAGCGCAGACCGGGCGGCCCTGACCAGGGCGGCGCTGCGGATGTTCGACGCGCTCGGCTGCGCCGGTGTCGCCCGCATCGACTTCTTCCTCACCGACCACGGACCCGTCCTCAACGAAGTCAACACCATGCCCGGAATGACGGCCGAGTCCCAGGTACCGAGAATGTTCGCCGCAGCCGGACTGCCCTACGAGCAGCTCGTCGCGCGCTTGATCGACGCTGCCACCGTGCCCGGACCCACAAGCCCGGGCTCTGAGCGGGTGAAGGCATGACCCGGCCGACCTGAGAAGGCTGGGCAGACGTCGCGAAAGGC
>NZ_JBIRAZ010000041.1:0-53437 GCF_044326415.1 Actinomadura sp. 6N118
ACGCGGCAGACCTGTCGATCAGGCCGACAATCCCTGGCACGACCACGCGGCCTGACCACTCACACACCCCAGCCCTGTAGTAGCCCGGCGCCTTCCTGCACCGGGCCTACAGGCACGCCCCCACCCCCGGCCCAACCGCTCACCACAGGCGGCAGCCGCGGTCGGCAGCCTTGGCGCCCCTGGCGCCCGCCCCCAGCCCGCAGCCCCGGACCAGGTGCCCGCCAGCCCCAAGGGGACAGGCCACCCACCGCGTCGGCAAGCCCTAAGGCCGCTGCAGGCGTGAGCACGGCCGGGACGCAGCAGCACCAGCCTCCCCGCGTACAACGTGACAAAGCTCTTCCCCCGCCAGACGCGCAGCCACCTTGACGCCCAGACCTCCCCCCGGCTCACCTCGCCGCCGGGTCTGAACCCAGCCCCACGGTGACCCGCAGCCGGGCAATCAGCCGCACCAAAGGCGGTGGCCGATGCCGAGATCACAGACCTAGACCGTTGTGGACATGAGCGTGGTCAGCTTGCAGCACCACCAGCATCCCCGCGCGCAGCGCGACAAGCCCCTCCCTCCACCACCAGATATGCGGCCACGTCGACGCCCACCCCTACCCTCCGGTCACCTCGCCACCGAGTTCGAACCCCAGCCCTGCGGTGACCCGCAGCCGGGCAAGCCGCCGCACTAAAGGGGTGGCCGATGCCGAGTTCGCAGCCCTGGAGCTGCCGCGGGCATGAGCGTGGTCGGGACGCAGCAGCGCCAGCGTCCCCGCGCAGCGCGACAAAGCCCTCACCACCACACGCGCGGCCACGTCGACACCCACCCCCACCTTCCACTCACCTCGCCGCCAAGTCCGAACCCCAGCCCTGCGGCGACCTGCAGGCGGGCGAGCAGCCGCACCAAAGGGGGGCCGACGCCGAGATCACAGACCTAGAGCCGCTGAGGCCGTGAGCATGGCCGGGGCGCGGTAGTACGGGCCTCCCCGCGCGCAGCGCGGCAAAAGCTCCTTCCACCGAACGCGCGGCCACGTTGGCGCTCACCTCTGCGCCCCGCTCACCTCGCTGCCGAGCTTGAGGCCCAGCCCAGCGGTGACCTGCAGGCGGGTGACCAGCCGCACCAAAGGGACGGCCGATGCCGAGATCACAGGCCTAGGGTCGCTGCGGCCATGAGCGTGGTCGGCCTGTGGCAGTCTCAGCATCCTCGCGTGCGGCGCGACAAAGTTCTTCCTCATCAGATGCGCGGCCACGTCGACACCCACCTCCACCTCCCACTCATCTCGCTGCCAAGTCCGAACCCCAGCCCTGCGGTGACCTGCAGGCGGGTGACCAGCCGCATCAAGGGGGCGGCCGATGCCGAGTTCACAGGCCTAGGGTCGCTGCGGGCATGAGAATGGCCGGGACGCGGCAGCACCAGCCGCCCCGGCGCGGCGCGGCGCGGCAAAGCCCTATCCAGCAGACGTGCGCTCACCTGGGCGCCCAGCCCTACTCTCCGCTTACCTCGCTGCCAAGTTCGAGGCCCAGCCCTGCGGTGACCTGCAGGCGGGTGACCAGCCGCACCAAAGGGGCGGCCGATGCCGAGTTCACAGGCCTAGGGTCGCTGCGGCCATGAGCGTGGTCGGCCTGTGGCAGTCTCAGCATCCTCGCGCGGAGCGTGACAAAGTTCTTCCTCATCAGATGTGCGGCCACGTCGGCGCACAGCCCTGCCTCCCGCTCGCCTCGCTGCCAAGTTCGGGGCCCAGCCCTGCGGTGACCTGCAGGCGGGTGACCAGCCGCACCAAAGGGGCGGCCGATGCCGAGTTCACAGGCCTAGAGCCGCTGAGGCCGTGAGCATGGCCGGGGCGCGGTAGTACCGGCCTCCCCGCGCGCGCAGCGCGGCAAAAGCTCTTCCCACCGAACGCGCGGCCACGTTGGCGCCCACCTCTGCGCCCCGCTCACCTCGCTGCCGAGCTTGAGGCCCAGCCCAGCGGTGACCTGCAGGCGGGCGACCAGCCGCACCAAAGGGGCGGCCGATGCCGAGTTCACGCCGTCGACATCCAGACGCGCACAACCCTATGGATCAGGAAGCTGCCGGGCGCGGGAGTGGGCACGACAAGGAACTCGACCACGAAGCCCCCTGTCGGCGGTGCTACCCGCCGACGGGATGCTCCGGCTCCGGAGTGGTGGCGCTGCGCAAAAGGTCCTCATGGGATCAGCGGACGAGGCGTTGCCTGCATCATGAACGCCTTGGCGCAGCTAGCGATTGACCAGGTGGGTTTGCTGGGTGGCTATGGTCTTAGCGGCGTCTTGGACGATGGTGTCGATGAGGGCCTCGCAGGTGGGGAGTTCGTCGATGAGCGCGACCACCTGGCCTGAGGCCATCACGCCCAGGTCCGGGCGGCCGTCGACCATGGCGGCCTTCAGCAGCATGGGGGTGTTGGCGGCCATGAGGACCTGCGACCAGGAGAGGTCCTTGCCGTGCTTCATGGCCTTGCCGTCGGCGAGCATGGCGCGCCAGGACATGCCGGAGATCTTTTTGAAGCGGGCGCCGTTGCGGAGGGCGCGGACGAGGCCGGTGAGGCGGCCGGCGCGTTCTAGGGTGTCGACCAGTTCGCTGCGCAGGACGCGGTGCGGCATGCCGTCCACCTGACGGGTGACGATCGTCTCGTTGGTGCCCAGATAGACCTGCTTGACCTCGTCGGGCACTGAGCTGTCGGCGGTCAGGAGGAAGCGGGTGCCCATGGCGACGCCCGCCGCGCCGTACGCGAGGGCGGCGGCGAGGCCGCGGCCGTCGAAGAAACCGCCGGCGGCGATGACCGGGATGTCGACGGCGTCGACGACCTGGGGGAGGAGGAGGGTGGTCGCGACGGCGCCGGTGTGGCCGCCCCCCTCGCCGCCCTGGACGAGCACCGCGTCCGCGCCCCAGGCGGCGACCTTCTCGGCGTGGCGGCGGGCGCCCACGGACGGGATCACGATGGTGCCGGCGTCCTTGAGCTTGGCGATCAGCTCTTGTTTGGGGGCCAGGGCGAACGAGGCGACACGTACGCCTTCTTTGATGAGGAGGTCGATGCGGTCGCCCGCGTCAGTGGCGTCGGCGCGGAGATTGACGCCGAACGGGGCGTCCGTGCGGTCCTTGACCTCGTGGATCGCGTGGGTCAGCTGGTCGAGCGTCATGGTGGCCGACGCGAGGATGCCGAGGGCTCCTGCGTTCGCCACGGCCGAGACGAGGCGCGGTCCGGCCACCCAGCCCATGCCTGTTTGGACGACCGGGTGCCGTACGCCTGTGAGGCGGGTCAGGGGTGTGTCGAGGAGCTGGTCGATCATGAGACCTCGCGTTCGCGGAGGCCTCTGGGGTCGAGGACCTCGCGCATGACCTGCAGCTCGTCGGAGGTGGGGAGGCGGGTCTCGGGGACGTCGGCGGGGATGTCGAGCTCGAAGCCGGTGTTGCCGACGACGTCGGCGACCGAGACGCCTGGGTGGACCGAGCGGAGGCGCATGCGCCGGGTGGGGGTGGCGAAGTCCAGGACGGCGAGATTGGTGACGACGGCGCGGATCTCGTGCGCGCCGCGGTCGTGGCCGACGCCGCTCACGAAGTCGACCTTCTCGGTGAAGACGCGGGTCGAGTGCTTGGGGACCCAGTAGCTCGTCGTGTTGAGCAGGGTGTTGCCCGGGCCGCCGCGTACACCGAGAAGCTGGCGGGCGGGCCGCTCCCAGTCGCCGATGCACGAGATGTTGGTGTTGCCGAACGCGTCGATCTGGACCGGCCCCATGACGACATGGCGGCGTCCGTTCAGCACCAGCCAGAGGTGGTCGCGGAACGGCAGCCAGCCCTCGACGCCGGAGGCCTTCGCGCCGAGCGGGACGGGCTCGGCGCTTAGCGCTGGGCCTCCGTCGGTGGTGAGGAGATCTGGTTCGAACGTCGCGCGCGCCAGGCGGGAGCCGAGCATCGGGACGAAGCCCGCGACTGCCGCAGCCACGATCTCGCCATCGCCCCGGAACAGTTCGGCGCAGGCGACGGCGCAGATCTCGGCCCGTGTCGCCGTCGTCATCGGCTCTCCTCCTGCCATGTGCGTACGGCGTCCTGGTAGGCGGGCTCGTCTCCGGATAGGAAGCGGGCGCGGAACGCGGCCCATTCCTCGGGGTCGGCGGCGGCCTTGGCGTAGAGCTTCTGGAACGCCTCGTCGCGTTCGTGGTCGGGCTCGCAGGTCGTGAAGTGCGCGCCGTTCGGCGTCTCAACCACCCCGGTGACCTGGGAACGGCTGATGAGGAGGGACTGGAGTGGGCCCTCCTTGAGGAGGTCGCCGGTATCGACGAGCCGTTCACACGAGACGTAGGTGCGGTCGGCGGCCTTGGCGAAGAGGTCGTCCATGTACGGGTCGGGGCCGAGGTATTGGGCGTTGCCGCGTGCGTCAGCGCGGTTCATGTGGACGAGGGCGACGTCCATCGTGAGGGCCGGGACCGCGACCAGTTCCTGGCCGTCCTCGTACGGCGAACGGATCGTCTTCAGCTCCGGATTGACCTTCAGCACGTCCGAGCCGAGCCCCGCCGGAGTCGGCAGGAACGGCAGCCGGTGCGCCGCCGCGTACAGCCCGAACATGAACATGCCCTCGTCGTACTCGGTCAGCTCGATGTCACCGTTCTGCCGCGCCTGCCGGAAGTGCGGCTCCAGCGGGATCGAGTCGAGCGTGACGAACGCGGTGATCAGCCTGCGCACCTTGCCGTACGCGCAGAGCAGGCCGACATCGGGCCCGCCGTAGGAGATGACCGTCAAGTCGGTCACCGGGGAGTTGCAGATGGCGCGCACCAGGGCCATCGGCTTGCGGCGCGACCCCCAGCCGCCGATCCCGATCGTCATGCCGCTCTCCAGCGACCCGGCGATCTCGTCGATCGTCGTGACCTTGCTCACCGGCCCTCCTTCCGTACGAAGGCGTCGCGGTGGGCGTCACCGGCGCCGACCAGGTTCAGCTCGAAGGTGAAGCCCTGCTCGTAGCGGTAGCTGCGCTTCACGTCGATCGGATCGATCCCGTTGAGGGACTCCTTGGCGCGCCGGATGACGTACGGATCCTTGGCGGCGATGTTCTCGGCGACTTCGAAGGCCTTCGCGCGCAGGTCCGCGGCCGGGACGACCTCCAGCACTGATCCGTGCCGGTGCAGCTCCTCGGCCGTCACGTTGCGGCACGTGTAGACCATCGCGCGCATCAGGTGCTGCGGAACGAGGCGCGCCAGGTGGGTGGCGGCGCCGAGCGCGCCCCGGTCGACTTCGGGGAGGCCGAAGTAGGCGTCCTCGGCGGCCACGATGATGTCCGCGTTGCCGACCAGTCCGATGCCGCCGCCGAGGCAGAAGCCGTTCACCGCGGCGACGACCGGGACCTCGCATTCGTAGACGGCCGCGAAGGCCGCGTAGCAACCGCGGTTGGCGCCCACGAGCGCGGTGTGGCCCTCGGTGTTCTGCATCTCCTTGATGTCGACGCCCGCGTTGAATCCGCGTCCCTCGGCGCGGAGCACGACGGCGCCGACCTTCTGGTCGCGTCCGGCCGCGAGCAGGGCGTCGGCCAGGTCGTACCACCCGCGGACGGTCAGCGCGTTGACCGGCGGGGCATCGACGACGATCTCGGCGACCCCGCCCGCGTGGGTCGTGGTGGAGATTCCCATGCGCTACCTTTCCACCAAACATTTGTTAGAACAGACCGTAGCAGAGGAGGGCCGGATGTCTCTTTCGCTGGATCTGACCGGCAGGCTCGCCGTCGTCACCGGGGGAGTGCGCGGGGTCGGGCTTGGCATCAGCCGCGCCCTCCTGGAGGCCGGGGCGGACGTGGTCGCCGTTGCCCGCCGCGAGCCGGAGTCGCTTCCGGCCGCCGGTGGCCGGACGGCCCGCTTCGCCTCGCTGGACGTCCGCGACCCGGCCGCGGCGGAGGCCTTCTTCGGCGGTCTTGAACGGGTCGACGTCCTGGTCAACAACGCGGGCGGCACCCCGTTCCTGCCGATCGCCGAGGGCGAGGTCCGCACGCATGCCAAGATCATCGAGCTGAACCTCACCTCGGCACTGATCATGTCGAGGTCCGCCAACGCGCGCATGCAGGCCCAGGAGGGGGGCGGCTCGATCATCATGATCAGCAGCGTCAGCGGCGTGCGTCCCTCGCCCGGCACCGCCGCTTACGGCGCCGCCAAGGCGGGCCTGGACAACCTCGCCACCTCGCTGGCCGTCGAATGGGCGCCGCGCGTACGAGTCAACTCGCTCACGCTCGGCATGGTCCGGACCGAGCAGTCACACCTGCACTACGGCGACGAGGACGGCATCGCCGCCGTGGCCGGCACGGTGCCGCTGGGCCGCCTGGCCGACCCGTACGACATCGGCGCGGCCTGCGCGTTCCTCGCCTCTGACCTCGCGGGTTACATCAGCGGGTCCGCGCTGCTGCTGCACGGCGGGGGAGAACGCCCCGCTTTCCTGGACGCCGCCAACGTCAACCGCGAGTGAACGAACCATGAGAGCCGTGAGTGGCAAGAGAAGAGCAGGAGGACTGGATGATCTGCAAAGACCGCGTCGTCGTCGTCACTGGAGCGGGCCGCGGCCTCGGCCGGGCGCACGCGCTGGAGTTCGCCCGCCAGGGTGCCAGGGTCGTCGTCAACGATCTCGGCGTCGCCCGCGACGGCACCGGAGACGCCTCCGAGGGCCCCGCGCACGAGGTGGTCAAGGAGATCGAGCAGCTCGGCGGGCAGGCGGTCGCCAGTCCCCACGACATCGCCACCGAGGGGGGAGCGGCCGCCCTGGTCGCCACCGCGATCGACACGTTCGGCCGCCTCGACGTCCTGGTCAACAACGCGGGCTTTCTGCGCGACCGGATGCTGATCAACCTGTCCGAGGACGAGTGGGACGCGGTCATGCGCGTTCACCTCAAGGGGCACTTCCTGCCGCTCAAGCACGCCGGGCAGTACTGGCGCGGCGAGAGCAAGGCCGGGCGGCCGGTCGACGCCCGCGTCATCAACACCTCGTCCGGCGCGGGCCTGCTTGGCAGCGTGGGCCAGGGCAACTACTCGGCTGCGAAGGCCGGCATCGTAGGGCTGACTCTGGTCGCGTCGGCGGAGCTCGGCCGGTACGGGGTGGCGGTCAACGCGATCGCCCCGGCCGCCCGGACGCGCATGACCGAGGAGGTCTTCGCGCAGACCATGGCCGCGCCCGCCGAGGGCGAGTTCGACGTGATGGCACCCGAGAACGTTTCTCCGCTGGTGGTCTGGCTGGGCTCGGCGGAGTCGCGCGGTGTCACCGGCCGGGTCTTCGAGGCCGAGGGCGGCAAGATCTGCGTGATGGACGCCTTCCGGCACGGCCTCGCCGTCGACAAGGGCGCCCGCTGGGATCCCGCCGAGCTGACTCCCGTTCTCACCGATCTCCTCGCCCGGTCGGCGGCACCCGAGCCTGTCTACGGCGCGAGCTAAGCGGCGCCAGCGTCGACGCCGGCGCCGGTGGTGCCAGTGCCAGCGATGGCGGCGTTGCTTGGGGCAGCGGCGGTGCCAGCGGCGTTGGGTGGGGCAGCGGCAGAGGTGGGAGCAGCGCCTGTGGTGGTGGTAGCGGCGGCGGCAGTGGCGCGCAGGACCGTGCTCGGACTCTCGCCTCGCACGCGCTTGAACGCGTTGCTGAATGCGAACCCGTCCGAGTAGCCGACCTTGCGTGCCACCGACGCGACGCTCGAACCCGGCTCGCGCAGCAGATCGGCGGCCACGGCCATCCGCCACTCGGTCAGGTAGGTCAGCGGCGGCTGGCCGACGAGCTCGCTGAACCGCCGGGCGAAGACGGCCCGCGACATGCCGATCTCGGTGGCCAGCCCGGCCACCGTCCAGGCCCGGCCGGGCTCGTCGTGGAGCAGCCGGAGCGCCCGCCCGATCTGCGGATCGGCCAGTGCGCGGTATCCGGCGGGCGGCTGCGCGTCGGGCCGGGCGAACCATGAGCGCAGCACCCGGACCAGCAGCATGTCGAGCAGCCGGTCGAGGATGACCTGCTGGCCGGGATCCTCGCGGGCGATCTCCGTGGCGAGCAGGTCGAGCAGCGGCGCGAACTCGGGCGCCCACGGGACGACGACCAGCTCCGGAAGCGCCCTGAGGAGCCGCTCGCAGACGTCCCCGCGCATCGCGTACTCGGCCGTGACGAAGAGATCAGATCCCTCGGCCGTGAGCCCGTACGTCCGGGGACCCAACACGAAGTTGTGCCCGGCCGTGTCCGGCCCGTCCGCCGTCAGCCAGCATCGGTCGGCGCCCTCGATGACCACCTGGGCCGGGGTGTCCGGGCTGTCTCCCATGGTGAACGAGCCGTTGCCCCGAACCAGGACGATGTCGCCCTCCTTGGCCTCCACCGGCTCGCCGTCGACCGGTGTGATCCAGGCGTTCCCGCTGAGCATGGTGCCGAGGGTCAGCGGGGCCGGCGAGGCGAAGTGCACCGCCCAGGGCGGCTCGGCGACGGACCGGCAGAACGTCGCGCCGCGTGCCCGGACCCCGGAGAGGAGGTCGTCGAGGAGGTCCATACCGAGACGATCTCACATCAGGCCATGGACTCCACATACGAGATCGTCGTCGTACGGGCACCGGCGTCGCCGCCGGCGAAGCCGTAACAGAGCCGCGCCGAGCCCCCGGTCTGCTGGATCGCCATGCCCTCCGCCTTCCGGTGGACGTGCGAGAAGACGGCAGAGGGGCCCGAGTCGAGGGAACGCTGCTGCACCACGCGTCCGCTCCTGAGATCAACGGTGGTGAGGTGGGCGTCGTCCTGAAGATTCGCCGCCAGGATGTAGAGGTGGCGGTCGTAGGCCGCGTAGCCCTGGACCTCCACGAACACCTCGATCGGCCGGCGCCCTGGACGGTAGGGCTGCTCGAGGACCGGCTCCGCGAACCAGGCGACCGGGTGGTACGTGCCGGCGATCACTTCGTCCAGCGAATAGACGGCGTACCGCGCCCTGCCGGCCACGACGTACCGCTGCACCAGCCGGTTGTTGACCGGGTCGAGGGTGCAGGTGACATCGGTGGCGCCACGGATCAGCCTGTGCTTCTCGAGCCCCGCCGAGTCCGGGGTGAACGTGGCGCCGTCGACGAACGGGATCCTGGCGAGCGCCCGGCCGGTGCAATCCAGCCCGTCTGTCCGCACTGCGCCGTCCACCTCGACCCACAGGCGGACATGGCGGGGGGTCGACTCGACAGCGAGGGACATCCCGTGACCCCAGCCCCGGCCGGCCCGGTCGCGCAGGATCATGTCGCCGAGGACGTTCCCGGCCAGATCCGTCCTGGTGACGTGCAGCCGGCCCGCCGGCGCGGCGCCCACCTCGTCGAGGACCTGCACGAAGTAGAGATGGCCGCGCAGGTTGTCGAAGCCGAACGACTGGATCACGGTGCCCGGAAGGATCGTCTTGTTCCACAGCAGCGAGTGAACGGAGCCGAAGAGGTCGAAGCGCCTCGCCACGGCGGCGTCCGCGGTCCGTGTGCCGGCGAGAAGGGAACCCAGCGCGACCGCCGCGGCGGCACGTCCACCGGTGGTGAGCACGCGCCGCCGGTTCCACTGCTTCTCATGCATGAGGCCACCCTCGTCGTACCCGATCTCCGCTCCGTGGCAAGGTAGCGGTCCTCGGCGGGGAGGCGCGTCATCCCAAAGTGTGATCTTCAGGACGATCGCACATGGAATCAAGACGGACACTCATGGATCGTCTCGGATCGCCCTGATGTCATGGTTGCCATGACCGAATCGATCACTCTCGTGCTCGGCGCCCGCGGCAAGACCGGCCGCCGGGTCGTCGCACGCCTCAACGATCTCCGCCGCCCCGTCCGCGCGGCCTCCCGCACCACCGGCTTCGACCTGGCCGACCGGGCCACCTGGGGCGCCGCTCTGGACGGAGTATCGGCCGTCTACCTGGTACCGATGAACGAGTACGTCGACCAGTCCATCATCCCAGAGTTCACTGCCACGGCCGCCGCAGCCGGTGTCCAGCGCATCGTGCTGCTGTCGGCCCGTGGCGTGGCCGGTGAGGCGCAGCCCTCCCAGCAGCAGGCCGAACGCGCCGTCCGCGAGTCCGGAATCGCCTGGACGATCCTCCGCGCGGCCTGGTTCGCCCAGAACTTCAGCGAGGACTTCTTCCTTGAGCCACTGCGCGCCGGTGAGCTGGCGATTCCTGCGGGGGAGGGGCGCGAGCCGTTCATCGACGCCGAGGACATCGCCGACGTCGCGGTCGCCGCGCTCACCCAGGAGGGCCACACCGGCCAGGTCTACGAGCTCTCCGGCCCCGAGCCCCTGTCGTTCCGTACCGCCGTCGAACTCATCGCCGAGGCGTCCGGCCGGGAGATCCGCTATACCCCGCTCCAGGTGCCGGAGTACGTGACGTCGCTCACGTCGCTGGGCTTCCCCACCGAGATGGCCGAACTCCTGGCCGGCCTGCTGGACGGCATCAGCCAAGGCACGGGCGACCGGGTGAGCGACGGCGTCCGCCGCGCCCTGGGCAGAGACGCCCGCCCGTTCCCCGACTACGTCAAGGCCGCCGCGGCGGCGGGCAGCTGGTCTCTGTAGATCATTCGTGTTCGTCGAGCAGCGCGAGCAGAGCGCGGAGCTGCTCGCGTTGCTCGGCGGTCAGCGGCTGGAAGACCTCTTCGGCGGCCTCGCGGCGGGCCTCGGCCATCCGCGTCCGCACCGCCCGCCCCTTCGCGGTGGGGGTCACCAGGATCGAACGGCGGTTGCCGGGATCAGGCGTGCGGCCGGCCAGCCCGGCCTTCTCCAGCGCGTCCACCACGGTGGTGACCGAACGGGGGACCACGCCGAGGTGCTCGGCCAGCTCCGCCATGCGCAGGGGCTCCTCGGCGTTCGTGATCACTCGCAGGGCCCGGGATTGGGACGGCGTGAGCTCGAGTGGCGCCAGGCGTTCCAGCTGGTTGCGGCGGATCCTGCGGGCGACCTGGCCGAACAGCTCCACCAGATCCTTCTCCATTCAAGGGAGTCTAGCTCATTGTTCAGTGGAATAACTGTGAGCTTGGCTCAGTTATAGCGGGCGTGCTTACCGAGGAGCCGCCCATGCAGTCCGACTCACCAGAGGTCCGCCGCATCCTGCGGCTGTTCCATCCCTATCGCGGCCGGCTGGCCATCGTCGGCCTCCTCGTCGGCCTGTCCTCGCTGGTCTCGCTGGCCACGCCGTTCATGCTCCGCGAGGTGCTGGACGTCGCGCTGCCGCAGGGCCGCACCGGCCTGCTGAGCCTGCTCGTCATCGGCATGGTCGCCGTCGTGATCGCCACCAGTGCGTTCGGCGTACTGCAGACCTACATCTCCACCGGAGTCGGCCAGAGGGTCATGCACGACCTGCGCACCGCCGTCTACGGGCACCTTCAGCGGATGCCGCTCTCGTTCTTCACCAAGACCCGGACCGGCGAGGTCCAGTCCCGGATCGCCAACGACATCGGCGGGATGCAGTCCACGGTCACCTCGACCGCCACCTCGCTGGTCTCCAACTTCACCTCGGTCATCGCGACCGTCATCGCCATGGCGGTCCTCGAATGGCGGCTCACCCTCGTCTCCCTGCTCATGCTGCCGTTCTTCGTCTGGATCAGCCGCCGCGTCGGCAAGGAGCGCAAGCGGATCACCGGCCAACGCCAGAAGCAACTGGCCGCCATGTCGGCGATCGTCGAAGAGTCCCTCTCGGTCAGCGGCATCCTGCTCGGCCGGACGATGGGACGTTCCCGCGCGCTGACCGACGACTTCGCGGCCGAGTCCCGTGACCTGGTCGACCTGGAGATCCGGTCCAGCATGGCCGGGCGCTGGCGGCAGTCGACCATCGGCATCGTCATGTCGGCGATGCCCGCGATCATCTACTGGGCCGCCGGGCTCACCGCCTCCGGTGGCCGGCCGCTGATCTCGATCGGGACCCTGGTGGCGTTCACCACCCTCCAGGCCTCCCTCTTCCGCCCGATGGTGATGCTGCTGCAGACAGGCGTTGAGGTCCAGAGCTCCTTGGCCCTCTTCAGCCGGATCTTCGAGTATCTCGACCTCCGCCCGGACATCGAGGAGCCCGCCAAGCCGGCTCCGATCCAGAACGTCCGGGGCGAGGTCCGCTTCGAGCACGTGGGCTTTTCCTATGACGGCTCCCCGGCCCTGCAAGACCTCGACCTGGTCGTACCCGCCGGCACGAGCCTTGCCGTCGTGGGCGAGACAGGCTCAGGCAAGACGACCCTGGGCTATCTCGTCCCGCGCCTCTACGACGCCACCAGCGGCCGGATCACGATCGACGGTGTCGACGTCCGCGACCTCTCGTTCGAGGACCTGTCCAACGCGGTCGGCGTGGTCTCCCAGGAGAGCTACCTCTTCCACGCCAGCGTCGCTGACAACCTTCGCTTCGCGAAGCCGGACGCCACCGACGAGGAACTTCACGGCGCCGCTCGCGCCGCGCAGATCCACGACCACATCATGAGCCTCCCCGACGGCTACGACACGATGGTCGGCGAACGCGGCTACCGGTTCTCAGGCGGCGAGAAGCAGCGGCTGGCGCTCGCCCGCACCATCCTTCGCAATCCGCCGATCCTGGTCCTGGACGAGGCGACCAGCGCCCTGGACACCCAGACCGAGCAGGCCGTGCAGGAGGCCATCGACCGCCTCGCCGAGGGCCGCACCACCATCACGATCGCGCACCGCCTCTCCACCGTCCGCGACGCGGACCAGATCATCGTCCTCGATCAAGGCCGCATCGCCGAACGCGGCACCCATGACGACCTCCTGGCCCTTGACGGCCACTACGCAGCCCTGACGGCCCGCGACGGCACTCCCGTACCCGTCGCCTAGCCACACGCGCACCGCACGCGCACCGGCCCCGTCGCAGGCGATCATCGTCCGGCCGGGGGCGGGGTGGTGCCCGGATCTCCCCAGGTCAGGCTTTGTATACTGAGGGTGTTCGGGTCGCGGAGTGGACGGACGGGGTGCCCTCCGGGACGGCTTCCGAATGCGACGAGGTCCTGTCCGTAGCGGGGTGACGGTCTGAGAACGGCCGGTTACGGCCAAGGTATCCGCGTGCGGGAGGTCTGTCCGGCGAACTGACCTCGAACGGGACGCGTCGTAATTGGCCGAGGGGTGCACAAGGGGACTACCCGAGAGGCTTAGGTGATGGCTCCCGACCATCGCAGGCTCGCGCACGAGGGGACGCGAGGGTTCGGCGTGGGGACGGGTTCGTCGCCGCGGCGGGGTTCCGGCAGGCGCCATCGGCGGCGTCCGCCGGGTGGCCTGCTCGTGATCCTGGTCGTGACGGCCTTGGCCGGGGGGCTGCTCGGCCTGGCGATCAGCATGGGCTGGATCGCTCCCGTCGGCCGGGCGCTGGGAGGGTTCCTGGACTTCTACTGCGGGGTCTTCGCGCTGGTCACGCTGTCGCTGACGGTCTTGATCGGGCTGCTCGCGACAGATCGCACGATCCTCGCCCCCGGGCACCGGGTCCACGCGCAGTCCGTCCACCGTGTCCTGGCCTTCATCTCCGTCTCGATGCTGGTGGCGCATCTGGCCACGCAGTTGGCACGGCACCGCGTGGGCATGGTGGAGGCGTTCGTGCCGTTCTCGTCCTCGGTGACGTACGGGCTCGGGACGGTCGCGTTCTATCTGCTGGTCGTGGCGATCGCGAGCGGTATCGCGCGGGGGCGCTTCGCCATCACCGGCAGGCCGTGGGTGTGGCGGTTGCTGCACCTCACCGCCTACGTCGCCTGGCCGATGGGCATATGGCACGGACTGTCGGCGGGCCGGGAGGCGGCTCCGTACGTGAAGGTGGCCTACGCGCTCTGCCTGGTCGCGGTGGTCCTGGCACTGATCGCACGGCCGTTTCTTCGCCCGCGGGCGCGGAGGGCGTCATGATCAAGATTGCTGTTCGGCAGATCGGCCCCGGCCGGCTCACCCGGGGATTGGAAAGTGACGGCCGCGTCGATTGGGATGCCCACCGTGGCCTGCATCCGGAGCCGCAGATGCTGGAGTCCGGCCGGCTGATCGCGCTCGCTGAGGCAGGGAAGTTGTGCGGCCGTGGCGGGGCCGGCTTCCCGTTCGCCCGCAAGTTGCAAGCCGTGGTCGACAGTGCGGCGCGGCGCCGCAAACGCACCGTCGTGGTCGTCAACGGCACCGAGGGGGAGCCCGGCAGTGCCAAGGACAAGGTGCTGCTGTGCCGCACGCCGCACCTGATCTTGGACGGGGCGGCGCTGGCCGCCACCGCACTCGGGTCGCGCGAGATCGTGCTCGGAGTGACCGACGAGGAGGCCGCCGCCTCGATGGAGCTGGCGATCCAGGAACGGGAGCTGGACGAGCGCGCCCGGGTCGTGCGGCTGCCGGAACGGTTCATCACGGGCGAGAGCGGCGCGCTCGTCCGCGGCATCAACGGGCGCCGGCCCATTCCGCCGGGCCGCAAGGGACACGCCTCCACCCGGGGCGTCGACGGGCTCCCGACGCTGCTGTCGAACGCGGAGACCTACGCGCAGCTCGCCGTTCTCGCCGGGCTCGGCCCCGACGCGTACGGGAAGGTCGGCATCCCCGAGGAGCCGGGCACCGTCCTGCTGACCGTGACGGGGTCGGCGCGGTTCCCGGCGGTCGTGGAGACGCCGTCGGGGGCGCCGCTGGCCCATTTGCTGGATCTGTGCGGGAGCCGGGCGGGCGAGGGCGTGCTGGTCGGCGGGTACCACGGTGCCTGGCTCACCGGCGACATCGCCACCCGTACGCAGGTGTCGCGGGTGAGCCTGAGCGAGGCGGGCGGGACGCTCGGCGCCGGCATCGTCATGCCGCTCGGCCGGGGCACCTGCCCGATCGGGGAGGTCGCCCGCGTCGCCCGCTACATGGCCGCCGAGTCGGCAGGGCAGTGCGGGCCCTGCCGGCTCGGTCTGCCTGATGTCGCGGGAGCGCTCGCCGCGCTGGCGGGCGGGCAGGACGCGGCGGACGCGCTGGAACGCCTCCGCAAGGCCGCCCGGATGGTGGTCGGGCGCGGGGCCTGCGCACACCCGGACGGGCTGTCGCGGTTCGTGCTGACCGCGATGGACGTCTTCGAGGCAGACGCCGCCGAGCATGTGGAGTACGGCAGCTGTGGCCGTCCCGTGCTGGGCGTCCTGCCCGCCGAGACCGAAGCGCAGCTGCAGTTGGAGGTCGACTGGAGCCGCTGCGACGGGCACGGGCTCTGCGCCGACATCCTGCGCGGCATCGTACGGATGGACGAGTACAACTATCCGGTGATCCCTGGCGAGCCGATCCCCTCGATGCTCGAATCGGACGCGCGGAGGGCGGTCGCCATGTGCCCCGGCCTGGCCCTCCGCCTGGTGCAGCGCGTTCCCAAGGAAGCGCGCAAGTAACCGCAGGCGGACGGGGCAGCCCGCGTGGGGACTCGGCTCGGGCGGGGCTTAGCTCACGCCGGACTCAGCTCGGGCGTGGCTCGGCTCGGGCGGAGCTCGGCTCGGGCGGGGCTCAGCTTGGGCGGGGCTCAGCTTGGGCGGTAGTCCTTGAGGTATCGGTCCACCTTCTGCGCGTAGGACTTGTACGCGGGAGGCACACCGCGGGCCTTCTTCACCTTGGCGACGCTCGTGCGGTAGAGCCCGGCTAGGTTGAGCGCCGGATCACCCGGCACGTCCTGGATCTGGCGGCCGAGCGAGCACAGGAACCGGCCCATCGCCGGAATGGACAGCTCCGGGGTGATGTCGGCGGGCCGCGGCGCGGGGTTGTTGGACCCGCCCGGCTGCCAGTGCATCAGCACCGCGGGCGTCCACCGGGCGATGCCGTACTCGTCGGACTTCGGATCCGACAGGTGGGGATCGAAGTTGCTCTCGGCCTTGAGCATGGCGGCGATCAGGGCGGGGCTCAGCCCCCTGACCTCGCACCAGGTGCCCGCGCGCACGATCAGGCGGCGGTACTGCGTCGGGATGCCGCGGTCGGTACGGATCCACCGCCCGCCCGGGTCACCCATGGACGCGCCGTGCTCCTTCTTGGGAGCGGCCTCGTCGTCTCCGGTGACCATCCACACGGTCCCTCCGGTGGCCAGCAGCAGGGCCGCGACCGCGCCGCCGGCCGCCCAGATCACGCGGCGTCGCCCCCGGTGCCGCTTCGAGACCGGCCGGGTGTGGGGAAGGGGGTCGGTGTCGACCTTGCCCAGCGTCTGGGACAGGGCCTGGGCGAAGTCGGAGGCCGAGGGCCAGCGCCGCTCGCGGTCCGGTTCCAGTGCGCGGTGCACCACGACGTCGATGTTGTGCGGGACGGTCGGCTGCACTTCGCTCGGCAGCCGCCGGCTCTCCGTGGGGGGCTGCCCCGTGAGCATGTGATAGGTGAGGGCGCCCAGCCCGTACACGTCGGCACGCCTGTCCGGGGCGCCGTCGATCTGGGTCTGCTCGGGCGCCATGTAGCCCGGCGACCCGGCGGGCAGGGTCAGGCTGGACAGCCGGTCGCCGGTACGGGCGATGCCCAGGTCCGCGATCATGATCCGGTCGGCGCCGTCGGTGGAACGGATCAGTACGTTGGACGGCTTGAGGTCGCGGTGCACGATGCCTTGGGCGTGGAGCGCCTCCACGCCGTGGGCGATCTCGCGGGCCAGGTTGAGCGCGTCGTTCAGCGGGAGGGGACCGGCGGCGAGCAGTTCGTCGAGAGTGCCCTTGTCGGCGTAGCTCATCACGAAGTAGGGCCGGCCGTCCGGCAGCTCGCCGATGTCGAAGACCTGGACGAGCCGGTGCGAGTCGACCGACCGCAGCAACCGGGCCTCCTGCACGAACCGCTCCCGTAGGTCCGCGCGCTGTGCCCAGTGGTCGGCCAGGATTTTGATCGCCACGGGGGCCTCCAGCTGGGCGTCGTGGCCCAGCCAGACGGCGGCGAAGCCCCCGGAACCCAGGAGCCTTTCGATCCGGTAGCGCCCAGCCGCACGCGGAGTCTCCATGGTCGCCAATCATGGATGATTCGCTGCCCTACGGGGAGTCCTTTTGAGGGATCAGACATGTCACGCCGGAAGGACCCCGTTTCCGGATCTTTCCTGGTCAACCGGTGGACAAGTCCATAACAAACCCAGGAATGCGCCCGCACTGGCAAATGTTGGACAAAAGGCCGTCATCGGGTTGCCCCCCGGGTCCTCACCGGCCTGCCAAAGGCCCGGTGCGCCTAACGCCGGAGGCCAACGTCGAAGGCCCGGTGCGACCACCCCCGCCGCGTCGGTGCCCGCCCGGAAAAATGGATCGCCCCCCGGCGACCCGGGAGGCTACGGTGCCAAGGTTGCGGGGTGACCCGCTGGGAAGGCCGCCAGGAAAGATCGGCAGGGAAGATCGGCAGGGCGGCCGGCAAGACCGGCCGGTTCCGTTCGCCCGCTGGACAGGCCCTGCGGCCTGGAGTCATATCCTTAGCCAACGTATGAGGACGCCTGTGAAATCGCCGCTCGCCGATCTGCGCGCGCGCCTGCCGGAGCTGATGCTGCGAGACCAGCATCGGCTCCGCCGCCGTATCGATGGCACGCAGAAGATGCGGGACGCCAAGAGGCGGGACAAGATCACCGGCGAGATAGCCGCCGACATCGACGCCGCCGAGCGGCGGGTGGCACGGCGGCGCGCGGCCATGCCCGCGATCACCTATCCGCCGGAGTTGCCGGTCAGCCAGAAGCGCGACGATCTGCTGGCCGCGATCCGCGATCACCAGATCGTGATCGTCGCGGGCGAGACCGGATCCGGCAAGACCACCCAGCTGCCCAAGATCTGCCTGGAGCTGGGCCGCGGGATCCACGGGGCGATCGGCCACACCCAGCCGCGGCGGCTGGCGGCGCGCACGGTCGCCGACCGGATCGCCGAGGAGCTCGCGACGCCGCTCGGCGAGGCGGTCGGCTACAAGGTCCGGTTCACCGACCACTCCAGCGACAACACGCTCGTCAAGCTGATGACCGACGGCATCCTGCTCGCCGAGATCCAGACCGACCGGCTGCTGCGCCAGTACGACACGCTGATCATCGACGAGGCGCACGAGCGCAGCCTCAACATCGACTTCCTGCTGGGCTATCTCAAGGAGATCCTGCCCCGCCGCCCCGACCTCAAGATCATCATCACCTCGGCGACCATCGATCCGGAGCGGTTCTCCGAGCACTTCGACGACGCGCCGATCGTCGAGGTGTCCGGCCGCACCTATCCGGTGGAGGTCCGGTACCGCCCGTTCGCAGAAGACACGGGCCCCGAATCCGATGGCGACCAGATCCAGGGGATCCTGGACGCGGTGGACGAGCTGGCGCTGGAGGCACCCGGCGACGTCCTCGTCTTCCTGAGCGGCGAACGCGAGATCCGCGACACGGCCGACGCCCTCCAGAAACACGTCCAGGGGCGCAAGGGCCAGAGCACCGAGATCCTGCCGCTCTACGCACGGCTGTCGGCAGCCGAACAACACCGGGTCTTCCAGGCCCACCGAGGTCGCCGGATCGTGCTGGCGACCAACGTCGCCGAGACCTCGCTCACGGTGCCGGGCATCAAGTACGTCGTCGACCCCGGCACGGCGCGCATCTCCCGCTACAGCCACCGCCTCAAGGTGCAGCGGCTGCCCATCGAGGCGGTCTCCCAGGCGTCCGCCAACCAGCGGAAGGGCCGCTGCGGCCGTGTGTCGGAGGGCATCTGCATCCGGCTCTACTCGGAGGAGGACTTCGAGTCCCGGCCCGAGTTCACCGATCCGGAGATCCTGCGGACCAACCTGGCCTCGGTCATCCTGCAGATGACCTCCCTCGGCCTCGGCGACATCGCCGCGTTCCCGTTCGTCGAGCCGCCGGACCGGCGCAACATCAAGGCCGGTGTCGATCTGCTGCACGAGCTGGGCGCGATCGATCCCACCGAGGCCGACCCGCGCAAGCGCCTCACCCCGCTGGGCCGCCAGCTGGCGCAGCTGCCGGTCGACCCGCGGCTGGCGCGGATGGTGCTGGAGGCCGACAAGAACGGGTGCGTGCGCGAGGTCCTGGTCATCGCGGCCGCGCTGTCCATCCAGGATCCGCGCGAACGGCCCGCCGAGCATCAGCAGGCCGCCGACGAGCAGCATCGCCGCTTCGCCGATCCGACGTCCGACTTCATGGCGTACCTCAACCTCTGGAACTACCTGCGCGAGAAGCAGCGCGAGCTCTCGGGGAGCGCGTTCAGGCGAATGTGCAAGAACGAGTTCCTGCATTTCCTGCGCGTACGCGAATGGCAGGACCTGCACAGCCAGCTCCGCCAGGTCGCCAAATCGCTGGGCGTCACCGTCAACAGCGCCGACGCGCCACCCGACCGCGTGCACATCTCGTTGCTGGCGGGCCTGCTGTCGCACATCGGCCTGATGGACACCGACAAGAAGGACACTGAAAAAAAGGGCACGGACAAGAAGGATCCACGGCGGCGCGGCCAGGAATACCTCGGTGCGCGCGGCGCCAAGTTCGCCGTCTTCCCCGGATCGGCGCTGTTCAAGAAGCCGCCGCGCTGGGTGATGGCCGCCGAGCTCGTCGAGACCTCCCGGCTCTGGGGACGCATCAACGCCAAGATCGAGCCAGAGTGGATCGAGCCGCTCGCCGAGCACCTCGTCAAACGCAACTACAGCGAACCGCACTGGTCGAAGAAACAGGCGGCCGTCCTCGCGTACGAGAAGGTCACGCTCTACGGCGTGCCCATCGTGGCTCAGCGCAACGTCAACTACGGTCGCATCGACCCTGAGCTCTCCCGTGAGCTGTTCATCCGGCACGCGCTGGTCGAAGGCGACTGGGAGACCCATCACGAGTTCTTCCGCGACAACCGCGAGCTCCTCGAAGAGGTCGAGGAGCTGGAGCACCGCGCCCGGCGCCGCGACATCCTCGTGGACGACGAGACGCTCTTCGAGTTCTACGACGAACGTGTCCCCGACGACGTCGTCTCCGGCCGCCACTTCGACTCCTGGTGGAAGAAGGCCCGCCATACCGAGCCCGACCTGCTCAACTTCGAGAAGTCGATGCTCATCAACGAGAGCGCCGACGACGTCAGCGAGGCCGACTACCCCGACGTATGGCAGCAGGGGCCGCTGCGCCTTCGCCTGACCTACCAGTTCGAGCCGGGCACCGATGCCGACGGCGTCACCGTGCACATCCCGTTGCAGGTGCTCAACCAGGTCAGACCAGACGGGTTCGAGTGGCAGGTGCCGGGCCTGCGCGCGGAGCTGGTCACCGAGCTCATCCGCTCGCTGCCCAAGCAGCTGCGTGTCAACTTCGTGCCGGCCCCCGACTTCGCGCGCCGCGTTCTGGAACGCGTGGCACCGCGCACCGAGCCGCTGCTCGACGCCCTCGAACGCGAGCTCACCGCCATGAGCAGCGTGCCGGTCGCCCGCGAGGCCTGGGACCTGTCCCGGCTCCCCGCACACCTGCACCTCACCTTCCGCGTGGTCGACGACCGCAAACGCACGCTCGCCGAGGACCTCGACCTGGACGCCCTTAAGCGCAAGCTCAAGGGCAAGGTGCGCGGGACGTTGTCCAAGGCGGCATCGGCGGACGGCCTCGAACGCGCGGGCCTGCGCGAGTGGACGATCGGCGAGCTGCCGCGCACCTACGAGCGCAAGCAGGCGGGCTATGAGGTCAAGGCCTATCCGGCCCTGACCGACGAGAGCGACAGCGTCGCCGTGCGGATGTACGAGACGGAGGCCGAGCAGCGCCGCGCCATGTGGCGGGGCACGCGGCGTCTCGTCCTGCTGAACGCGCCGTCCCCGGCCAAGCTCATCCAGGGACGGCTCACCAACCAGGGCAAGCTCGCTCTCAGCCACAACCCGCACGGGTCGGTGGCCGCGCTCTTCGACGACTGCGTCACCGCCGCCGCCGACCGGCTGATCGCCGAGGCCGGGGGGCCGGCGTGGGACGAGGGGGCCTTCACCCGCCTCTACGACCACGTCAGGGCCGAGCTCCACGACGCCACGGCGGCGATCGTGGCGCAGGTGGAACGGATCCTCGCCGAGTCCCACGAGATCGATCGGCGCCTGCGCGGCACCACCAGCCTGACGCTCGTACCGTCGCTGACCGACATCCGCGACCGCCTCGGGAAGCTCATCCACCCGGGGTTCGTCACCGAGACCGGCTGGCATCGCCTGGCGGACCTGCCGCGTTATCTCCGGGCGCTGCAGATCCGGCTCGACAAGCTCCCCGAAAACCCGAACCGCGACCGTCAGCTGTCGCATCAGGTCGCGGTGTTGGAGCAGGAGTACGAGCAGACACTGCAGCGGCTCCACCCGGCCCGCCGCGACGACGAAGCGGCGCGGCAGATTCGCTGGATGCTGGAGGAGCTGCGAGTCAGTCTCTTCGCAGTGCAGCTCGGCACCCGCTATCCGGTATCCGACAAGCGAATCCGCAAGGCGATGGCCCAGCTCACGCCATAACCGGGCAGTCAGGCTCGGCGCCCCTACGCCGGGCGCCCCTACTCCGGTGGTCAGACGCCGGTCACCCCAGCGTCCAGGTGTCAGACGCCGGCGGGCGCGGCGGGGATGCTCGGCACGCTGCCTACCACCTCGTCCACGAAGCCGTAGGCCTGGGCTTCCTCGGCGGTGAACCAGCGGTCACGGTCGGAGTCGGCCTCGATCCGTTCGACGGTCTGGCCGGTGTGGTGGGCGATCAGCCGTTGCATCGTGCGCTTGGTGAAGATCATGTTCTCGGCCTGGACGGCGATGTCGGAGGCCGTGCCGCCGATCCCGCCGGACGGCTGGTGCATCAGGATCCGCGCATGCGGAAGGGCGAAGCGCTTGCCGGGCGTGCCTGCGCAGAGCAGGAACTGGCCCATGGACGCTGTGAAGCCCAGCGACAACGTCGCCACGTCGTTCGGGATGTACTGCATGACGTCGTAGATGGCCATCCCGGCGGTGACGGAGCCGCCGGGGGAGTTGATGTAAAGGTGGATGTCCCGCGTGCGGTCCTCGGCGGACAGCAGCAACATCTCGCCGCAGATCCGGTTGGCGATGGCGTCGTCCACCTCCTGTCCCAGGAAGACGATGCGCTGCTGGAGCAGCCGCTGGAAGACCGGATCGCCGATGGAGAGCGCGGGGGTGGAGTCATTGGTCATGGCGGTATGGGTCATGGCATCAGGAAATCCGCTGCTCATGCCGGGTGTCCAACAGCCGTTGGCGCGATTTTGACAACCGCGGGTTGTGAATCGATCCTGAGGTCATGGACGTGGATCTCCAGGGCATGCGCGCCTTCGTGGCCACTGCCGAGGAGATGCACTTCGGCAGGGCGGCCGAACGGATGTACCTCAGCCAGCAGGCCCTCTCCAAGCGCATCCGGCGGCTCGAAGAGGCGCTCGGGGTTCCGCTGTTCGAACGCACCACACGCCGGGTCGAGCTGACTCCGGCAGGACGCCGCCTGCTGCCGAAGGCGAAAGACGCACTGGCCTCGTTCGAAGCGGCCGTGGACTCCGTGCGGGAGAGCGCCGGGCGGTTGCGAGTGGACGTCTACGACGAGCGGTTCAGCCCCCTCGAAGTGCTCCGCGAGCTGCTCGACCGCGACCCGGAGCTGCGGATCGAGCCCAGCATGCGCCAGGGGCTAGCGGTCGCGCTGCCCGCCGTGTGGAGCCGCGAGATCGACGCCGCGTTCGGCCAGGTCCACGATCTCGGTGCGCCTTTGCCGCCGGAGCTGGAGCACCGGTTGTCGCACGTCCAGCCGATGCACGCGTTCGTCGGCGGCGAGCATCCCCTCGCGGACCGGGAGACGATGCGGCCGGAGGAGCTGCGTGACGCGGGGATCGTGATGCCCGATCCGGGTGACGCCACCGAGGCTCGCGGTTTCCTGACACGGCTCGCGCAGCAGTTCGGCGTCCCGATTCGTTTCACCGAGCCCGCTGTCGGCCTCCGCCACTACGTCGAGATGGTCCGGCGCGAGGGCCGCGCGGTCGCGCTCGGCGAGGCCTCCATCGAGGTGCCAGAGGACTCCGGCCTGCGCCGCATCCGGCTCGTGGATCCTGTGCCGCTGGCCCCGTGGTCGGTTGTCTGGCATCGGCAAAACCGGAACCCGCAGCTGCGCCGGATGTTGCGGCTGCTCGGCACGCCGGACGTTCCGCCGCGTGACGACCCCGGGTACTGGCTGGCCGAGCCCTACCGGCCCACCGGCTGAGTCAGCGCTGAATCAGCTCCTGTGGCCGGCGAAGAGCTCCAGGTGCGCGCACTGCCGGCACCGGAAGGCGTCCACCAGCCAGCGTTCCTTGCCGAATCGCTTCGCGCCGCCGAACACCCCACGCTCCAGAGGCCCGGCGATCCAGCGCGCGAAGCCCTTGGAGGCCTCGCCCGCGTCCTCGATGAAACCCGGCTCCAGGTCGGGCGAGCCGCACTGGGTGCACTTCATTTCGGCCATTCCGGGAGCATATCGACGGGTCATCCCAGGGTGCCTGGGCGTCGAACGGCGGCCCGGGCGCGGCAGGGGAGCGCCGCGTCCCGGGCGGTCGATCGCCGATCGGCAGGCTCAGGTGGTCTCAAGATCGCGGCGGCGGAAGCCGTAGAGACCCGCGACGACGAGGATCGTGGTCAGGGCCAGCAGCCAGGCCAGCGGCGCCACCTGCAGCTCGCCCCCGGGCAGCTTCGGAATATGGGTGAACGGCGAGATGTCCATCACGCTCTGACTGAGCTGGAGAACGGCGCCGAACTGACCGAGCAGGAAGAACAGTGCCAGGGCTCCCCAGACGACGGCGGTGAGCCGGGGGAGCAGCCCGAACAACGCGAGGGCGATGCCGGTGAGAAGCCAGACGGCGGGCAGCTGCACCAGCGCGGCGCCCAGAACACGCGGCAGCTGACCGCCCACGTCACCGGAGTTGATCCCGTGCGCGAAGCCCACGGCGAGGCCGCTCGCCAGCAGCGCGACGGTGGGGCCGAAGAGCGAGAAGGCCAGGTGGCTGGCGACCCAGCCGCTCCGGCTGGTCGCGGTGCCCAGCACCGGCTCGGCCCGGCCTGACGTCTCCTCCGTGCGCATCCGCAGCGCGGCCTGGATGGCATAGCCCGAGGCGATGACGCCCAGAATGCTCAGAGAGGAGGCGAGGAAGGCGTCGATGAGCCCCTCCTGACCGCCGATCCGGGTGAAGTACTTCTCCAGGTCGGGGTTGTCCTCCACCATGGTCTTGACTCCTTCGGCGACGCTGCCGTACACGACGCCCAGGGCGCCGAGCCCAACGGTCCAGCCGAGCAGCGTGGCCCGGTGCAGCCGCCAGGCCAAGCCCAGCGGGGTGGACAGTCCGCGGGCCGCGGTGGCGGGGCCGAGCCGCGGCGGCAGGAAACCGGCGCCGACATCGCGCCGCGCCGAGAGCGCGACCGAGGCGTAGACCAGCGCCAGGATGAGCGCGGCGAACAAGGCCAGCACCCACCACTGCTCGCCGCCGTACGGCCGGAGGCGATTGCCCCAGCCGAGCGGGGACAGCCATGCCAGCCAGGACAGACCGCCGTCCTTTCCGCCGACGTCTGCGGCGAGCCGTACGACGAACAGCACCCCCAGCGTGCCCAGCGCCAGCCCGCGCGCGGCACCCGAGCCCTCCGTGAGTTGTGCGGCCACGCCGGCGATGGCGGCGAAGACGATGCCGACCATGGCCAACTGGAGCCCGAAAGCGACCGATCCGGCGGCCGGCAGGTCCTGGCCCGTCATGCCGAGGGCCAGCAGGGCGCCGATCACCAGGTTGGCGGCGATGGTCACGATCAGTGCCGCGGCCAGCGCGGCGTGCCGCCCGACCACGGTGGCGCCGACGAGTTCCCGCCGGCCGGCCTCCTCCTCGGTGCGGGTGTGGCGGATGACGGTGAGCGCGCTGACCAGGCCCAGCATGACCGGGATGAGCCCGGCGCGCTGGACGACGATGCCCCCGATGCCGTTGTCCCACAGCTGGCCGTACAGTGCCAGGAACGTCGGATTCGTTCCGCTGGTGGACGCGTATTTCGCCTGGTCGGCCCCGGTGGGGTAAAGGTCACGGATGGACGCCACGAAGCTGATCGGCATGAGCCCGAACAGCAGCGTCCAGATCGGCAGCAGGACGCGGTCGCGCCGCACGACGAGCCGCACCAGGCCGCCCGTGCCGGTGAGGGAGGTCATGACGCGGTCCCCTCCGCGTTCTGCACGGCGAGGTCGTCCTCGTAGTGCCGCAGGAACAGCTCTTCCAGCGTCGGCGGCTGGCTGGTGAGGCTCACCACACCGGACTGGACGAGCTGCTTGAGCACCGGGTCGAGCTGGACGCTGTCGACCTCGAACTTGATCTTGGTGCCGTCGATCTCGACGTCGTGCACGCCGGACATCGTGGACAGGCCGTTCGGCGGGCTCGAGAGCTCGGCCTGGATCGAGGTGCGGGTCAGGTGGCGCAGCTCGCTCAGCGTGCCCGACTCCACCGCGCGGCCCTTGCGGATGATGGTCACCCGGTCGCAGAGGGCCTCGACCTCGCTCAGGATGTGGCTGGAGAGCAGGACGGTGCGGCCGCTCTGGCGCTCGTCCTGGATGCACTGCTGGAAGACCTCCTCCATCAGCGGGTCCAGGCCGGAGGTCGGCTCGTCCAGGATGAGCAGCTCGACGTCGGACGCGAGGGCCGCGATGAGGCCGACCTTCTGCCGGTTGCCCTTGGAATAGGCGCGGCCCTTCTTCCTCGGGTCGAGCTCGAACCTTTCGAGGAGGTCCTGGCGGCGCTGCCGGTTGAGCCCGCCGCGCAGCCGGCCCAGCAGGTCGATCACCTCGCCGCCGCTGAGGTTGGGCCACAACGTCACGTCGCCCGGCACGTACGCCAGGCGGCGGTGCAGCTCGGTGGCCTCCCGCCAGGGATCTCCACCCAGGAGCTCGGCGCTGCCGGCGTCGGCCCGGAGCAGCCCGAGCAGGACCCGGATGGTCGTCGACTTGCCCGAGCCGTTCGGGCCCAGGAAGCCGTGCACCTCCCCGCTCGTGACGGTGAGGTCGAGCTCATCGAGCGCGCGCGTGCGGCCGAACGTCTTGACGAGGCCGCGCACAGAGATGGCGGTATTCATAATTCAGAACGTACACTAGTTTCACGAAAACGTGAATCTTATGAATCGGATAAACTGAAGGGGTAGCCGACCTGGGGAGATGATGCCGAGTGACCGACCCGACCCCGTCCGTGCGTGACGGCGAGGCCGTGTCGAGATTCGTCGAGCGGTTCGCCTCGATCCTGATCGAGAGCGGCTGGCCGCGGATGCCCGCACGGGTCTTCGTGGCGCTCATGGTCACCGACTCGGGCGCCCTCACCGCCGCCGAGCTGGCCCAGACGCTCAGGGTCAGTCCCGCCGCGGTCTCCGGCGCGGTCCGCTATCTCACCCGGCTCCACCTGGTCACCCGGGAACGGGAGCCGGGCTCGCGGCGCGACATCTTCCGCGTTCGTGACGAAGCATGGCAGGACGCCCTGGCCAACCGGGACGCCCTCCTCGCCCAGTACTCCGGAGGCTTCGCCGAGGGTGCGGGTGTGGTCGGTCTCGAGACTCCCGCTGGCCGCCGGCTCACCGAGGCGATGGAGTTCTTTGAGTTCATGCGCAAGGAACTCGACGGCCTGATGGACCGCTGGCGGGCCCATCGGGACGCACCACGGCCGGATGGTTCCCCTGGCTGACCGAACGTGGGGGATCCCATATACCCCCCAAGTCACTGCAGCCACGAGTAAGTGTGCGTATCGTTCATCCCATGCCAAACAGCGATGAGCGCGACAATGGCGGCCTCGGGGAGAAGGCCGTGACCTCCAAAGCCGCGGTCCCCGATGACGGCACCACGCCCGGGGGGCAGGCGAGGATCCAGGCAACACAGGCCGCCGCGCCCGCACCGAAGGCCGAGACAGCCGTGGCGCGCGTCGGCGATCCGGTCGCGGTGTGGCCGTGCGCCAATTGCAGCCGGCCCGTGCCCCAGCCCATGGGGGCCGTTCGCACGATTCGCTATTGCCAGGACAACGACGGCGCCTGTGCGCGTGAGGCCCTGGAACGCCGCGAGCGCGGCCGGGACGCGCCGGGCCTGACCGGCCAGGTCGCCTCGACCTGGGAGATGGTCGAACGCCTGGAGCAGACGGCCGACCTCCTCGCCGAATCGCTGACCTCCGAGCTGAGCGTCGCCGGTGTGGAGAAGCGCGTCGCCGAGGTGCGAGCCGAGGCCGCCCGCGAGCTGTCGATCGCGCAGAACGAGCGCGACGCGTCCCAGCGGCAGGCCGAGGAGGCCTGGCAGGAGGCGGCCACGGCCCGGCAGCGCGCCGAGGCCGCCGAGAAGGACGCCGGCGGCGCCCGCGAGGAGGCCAAGCTCGCGACCGCCAAGCGCGACGCCGCCCAGCAGGCCTGGGAGGAGGCGCACCAGATCGCGCAGCAGGCGGTGTCGGCCAAGCTCGCCGCCGAGAGTGAACGCGACCGCGTCGCGGCCCGCGAGACCGAACTCCTCGCCGCGCTCGAATCGAGCCGCGCCGAGCTCGTGACCCTGCACGCCAAGCTCGCCGAGACCGAGGGCGCGGTCGAGACACACCGCGTCGAGGCGGCGGTGGCCAAACAGGGGGCCGAGGACCTGCGTACCGCGATGCGCGATGCCGAGGCGCAGCGCCAGCGGGCCATGCAGTCCGCCAGCAAGGCCGAGGCCGAGCGCACCGCCGCGCACCGCGCGAAGTCGGAGGCCGAGGCCGAGGCGGCGCGTGCCGCCTCCCGGGCCGAGGAGGCCGCCAAGGAACGCGACGCCGCGCAGACGACGGCGCAGCAGGCCATCGCCGAGCGCGACGAGCTCAACACCACGATCAGCGACCAGGCGCTCCAGCTGCGTCAGCTCTCCCAGTCGGTCGCCGAGCAGCAGGCCGCGCTCACCGCGCTGGCCGAGGAACGGGACGCGGCCCGCGCCGAGGCCGACCGCGCACGCCGCCAGATCGACCAGCTGACCCACAACACCCTCTCGTCCAACATCCCGCCCGGTGGAGCACAGCACCAGCCTGCGGGAGCACAGCACCAGGGAGTCCCCGCGCACGGGACCGCGGCGTCGCCACTGGGCGCGCCCCCAGGCCGTTCGCAGACCGGTGGCTACGCCCAGCCCGGCGACCCGTCGTTGCGGAGCGGCCCCTATCCGACGCCTCCGCCCAACGGTCTCGGACAGCCCCCGGCGCCCGGCAGCCACCCGATGAACGGCAGCCCTCAGATGAGCGGCGGCCCTCAGATGAGCGGCGGCAACCCGATGGGCGGCGGCCAGCCAATGAACGGCGGCAACCCGCACCTGCGGGACGACCTCGTGATCGACCGCGAGGACCCCCTCTTCACCGGCCCCTGACCCCGGAATATCGCGGGCACCGCGCCGGGCGCTGCGGCGCTGCGGCCCAGCGCGCTGCGGCCCAGGGCATTGTGGGCACGGGCGCTCTGGGCACGGGCACTGAGCGCACGGGCACTGAGCGGTGCGGGGTGCTCAGTGCCGCCGTGCGATCTTTCAGCGGTGCCGGGCGATCAGGTAGATCACCAGGAGCGAGGCGCTGACGATCAGGACGGCGTGCAGCCGCTCCCGGACCGCCGTATGACGCAGGTTGGAGACGCGCTGCCGGCCGACGCGCACGTCGAAGATTGCTCGGCGGGCACGCTCCCAGGAGATGCCCATGTAGGCCGCGAGCGCCGCCACACAGAGGATGAGGAATCCACTTCCGCTCATCTGGCCCGACCTCCGTTGGTCGCGGGTGCTCAGACTGAACGCATTGAAGCCATCCTGCCCCGCCGGATTGGCGTCACGCGACACATTTCCGACGCTTCATCCATGAAGGGGGCGAGCGTCGGCTGACAAGCGGGACGGAAGTCCTGGTCCGCCCGGGACTTCGGTCTCACGGCCTGAAGCGGTCAGGGTCGATCTCGATCCATATCTGCTCCGCGCGGCCCAGCAGCCGTCCGTCCGCTCCGTACGCCGCCGTGGCCGCGTGCAGTTTGCGGCCCTCGCGGGTGCGCGCAAGCCCCATCACGACGCACTGCTCGCCGGCCGCCGGGAGATCGGCCACCTGTGCGGTCATCGTGCCCAGCACCGCAGGGCGGCCCGCCGGGTCGAACGCCCAGCCGCCGGGGCAGTCCAGCGCCGCCCACACCGTCTCCGGCCCGGCCGCCCCGTCGGGCGTCCAGGGGGAGGCCACGGTGCCTTCGCCCACCGGGCCGGGCTCCAGCCGGAGGCCGTCACCGGGCTCGCGGTCGGGGCCGCACACGAAGCAGCGGGGGAACGGGTGGTTTTCGGTGGTCCGGAACTTCTCCGCCGCCTCCAGCGCCGCCTCGTACGGCACAGGCGGCACCGGCGGCACCACGATCGCACCGGCCAGCGCCTCGGCGATCAGCAGCTCACCGTGCCACAGCCGCACACTGTGGCCGCGCTCGTCCTCCTGCGTGACGGACAGGGGAGTGGCCAGCGGCGGTGGGAGGCGCAGCGTCACGGTGACCGTGCCGGCCGAGACGTGCCCGGCCAGCAGACCCGCCACGTAGCCGCCGTTGCCCGAGCCGTCGGGCCCGCAGAACCGCGTCTCGATGTACACACCAACCCCCGAAAGTTCGGAATCCGACCAAAACGCGAACGATCCTATTGAGGCGGTCGGACATTCCCGAGCCCGGGGTCCGGGCATGCCTCACCGCTCCATGTGCGGTTGGACGCCCTGAGGTGGGACGAGGTTCAGGCTCAGAGGGCGCGGGACGGCTGGGGGCGCCCCGGGCGGGTGGTGAAGAACACGGAGAACGAACCCTTGAGGCGGGCCCGCACGGTCTCCTCGTCGACCGGGCCGTCCGCTGGAACGGGGGTGAGCTCCAGGGCACGCGCGATCAGGAGCTCGATCTTGCGGTCGGCCACCAGGACCGAGCAGGTGTCGCAGGAGTACCACGGGTAGAGCATGTTGAGCACGGCCACGGCCGTGTCGTCGTCGGACAGCTGGGTGGTGTCCAGCTCGACCTCGAACATGTCGGTGTCTTCGGGGTCCAGGGTCGGGTAGTAGAGCCAGCTCGGACCGGCGACACCGCAGAAGTCGCAGTCGTGGTCGCGCGGGGCCGCGCTGCCGACCGCGAGCTCCAGCTCGTGGTCCCAGGGCTCCACCCGCTGGTTGTGGCGGTATCCCACGCCGTCCAGCGTGCCTTCCCGGTTGTGCGTGACGTCGTGCACCTCACCGCCGCAGCGGGCGCACATGAAGCCGATTTCCTCCATGCCCCCTCCGGTGATCGCTGTGGCACCGGATCTCACAGTATCCGGCACCGGGCCCGCCTCGTACCCAGTCCACGCGGGGAGGGCGGTTACAGGTGGTAAAGATAGGCACATGGTGGACATCTCGGTGGTCGAAGTTCCGCAATGGCAGGGGTCGAGTGTCGCGGCGGCGCGCGCCCGGCGGCTCGCCGACGGCGCGCACCTCCTGGCGGAGGCCGTACCGGCGGTCCGCCGGTACACGGTCACCGTGCCCGACGAGGCAGGAGCGGAAACGGGTGACGTGCGTGGCCTGGACGTCCTCGCCGAGATCGCAGCGGGTGCCCGCGCACGCATCGCGGCAGCCGAAGGTGAAGTCGTGGTCACTGTCGGTGGCGACTGCGGCGTCGAGCTCGCTCCGGTGTCAGCGGCCGTCGCCCAGCATGGGGACGCGCTCGCCGTCGTCTGGTTCGACGCCCACGGAGATCTCAACACCCCGGAGTCGTCACCGTCCGGCGCGTTCCACGGCATGATCCTGCGCACCCTGCTGGGTGAGGGGCCCGGCGAGCTGATTCCGCCGCGCCCGCTGAGCCCGGCTCAGGTTGTGCTGGCGGGCGCACGGGCGCTCGATCCGGGGGAACTCGCGTATATCGAGGCCACTGGCATACGGCATGTGACCGTGGAGACGCTCAAGGATCCCGCCGACGTCGTCGAGGCGGTCGCCGCCACCGGCGCGCGGGTCGTCTACGTCCACATTGACCTGGACGTACTGGACCCCGAGTCGTTCGCGTCGCTCAGCTACCCGGAGCCCGGCGGCATCACTCCGGCACAGCTGGGGGCCTCCGTGCGCGCGCTCACCGAACGCTTCGAGATCGCAGGGCTCGGCATCACCGAATACCAGCCGGACCGCCCCCAGGATCAGGAGACGCTGCGCGCCCTCGTGCCGGGGCTCCTGGGCGTTCCGCCGGCGTGAAGATCCTTCTTTGACCACACGCTGCTGTTGCGCGACGGCGGCGTAGTGGCCGCTGGACCGCCACCGCGCTGGTCGCGCGCAGTCATCAGAGGTGTGAGCGGACTCGGTGGGCACCGAGATGGGCGAGGACGGACTGGTTGGCCTCCCAGCCGTCCGGGAACTTGACCGGCACGCCCAGGTGCACCGGCTCGGTCGACGGATGGGCGTCCAGCAGCTCGGGGATCCCGGCGCGTGCGACGACGATGCACGCGTGGCGATGGCGGGACGTGAGGACGCACAGCCGTCCTGACTCCAGATGGAACGCGGTCGCGTCGCGGCGGCCGGAGAGCGGATGCAGGACGACCGTCACGTCGTACTCGCGGCCCTGCAGGCGATTGGCCGTATCGACGGTGATGCCCGCGCCGTGTTGGCCGAGCATGGCGCGGATGGCTGTGACCTGGTCGCGGTGGGCGGCTCCGATGGCGATGCGGTCCGCGCCGACAGGGGACGTGCCGAGCTCCGAGTGGGCGACGCCACCGCGCTGCAGCAGCCGCACAGCCAGTGCCGCCGTCGCCTGGATCGCCTCGCCATCCGTACGAAGCGCATGCCTGGCGGGAAGCTCGTAGAGAGCCCAGCCACTCGCGGCTGCCTCGTCCAGCGCACGGTCGTAGGTGGTGCCCATGCCGCCCGCGCCGAACTCCAGCAGGCGGTCGCCCGGCCCGGTGCCCGAGCGGAAACCGGTGAACGGGTAGAACGCGTCCGACACAACCGGCGCCGCCGAGGCGGGAAGCCGCCACGAGACCGGCAGCCGGTGCACGGGCAGGTCGGGGTTGTGCGCGAGCAGTACCGAGACGGCGCTGCGCATCGGGTCCCAGGACAGCCCGGCCCAGCGTTCGACCTCGACCGTGGAGAACGGGTCGAGCTGGCCTGGGTCGCCCACGAACAACGCCCGCTCGAAGCGGCCCGCGATGCGCAGCAACATGTCCGAGCGCATCTGGTACGCCTCGTCCACGATCGCCCAAGCCCACGAGCCCTCGGTGAGGGTCGCCCACTTGGCCGCCGTGGCGATCACCACGGTCCGGTCGGCGAGGTCGTCGGCCTTCGTCGCGACGCGCACCGACGGGTGCCCCGTGACGCGCCCGGACGGCACGTAGGTCGAGGCCGACAGGCGGCCGAGGCTCACCTCCGGGTGCTTGCCCGCGATCCGTTCGATCAGGTCGTCGACCTGCTCGTTGGTCTGCGCCACGATCATCAGGCGGTCGCCGGCGGCGGCCAGATGCGCGGCGGCGCGGACGACCAGCGTGGACTTGCCCGCGCCGGGCGGCGAGTCGACGACCACGCCGCGGTGGCCGCCGTGCAGGTCGGCGAGCACGGCATCGACCACCTGCTTCGCCGCCACGGACGGGTCCAGGTCCGTGCGCGCCGGGCCCGGCGCTGCCGTTGTATCGATCATGACCACTCCTCCGCCGCGTCCTCGTCCGTCGGCACGTAGTCCTCAGGTGGCCCGCCGTGGGTCCACGGCGTGTCCTCCCGTTCGGGAAACTTCGCCGCGCCCCACGACCCGGTGCCGAGCGAGGTGAAGCACACCCGCTGGCCGGGCTCCGGCACGACCCCTGGCTCGGGGACCAGCTTGCGGCCCATGCCGCCGGTCAGCTCCAGCAGCACCTCGCCGGCCGCGCCGAACTCGATGATCTTCCCCTTGAGCGAGGGCCGGGCGGCGTCGCAGACGGTCGTGCCGACGTCCAGCTGGAGCGGGTCCTCGGTGGCGACGCGGAGGTGCGGGCGGAGCTTGGGACGCTTGCCCGACTCGTCCAGCCGGGTCGGTTCGCTCTCGGTGACGACGCCGCCGAACGCCTGTCCCGCCAGCCGGTGCTCGGCCATGACCAAGGGGTCGTCGAACGCCCGCTGCGCGTCATAGGCGTCCTGCGCGCGTTCCAGGTCGTGCAGGCGGCGCGCGGCCCGGACGGCGGGATCGCGGCGGGCCTGCGGGTGGCCCTCGTCGAACGTCGAGTGGTACCAGGTGAACGAGTCGCGGTCGCGTTCCCAGCGTGCCGCGACGCTCGCGCCCTCCGGCAGGGCCCGCAGCAGCCCGATCGCGTCCCACATGAGCTCCCACGTCGGCCTGAGCTGGCCGTCCAGGACGGAGCGGACCCGTTCCTCCGCACGGTCGTCACCCGACTGGTCGAACGCGGCGATCGCAGGAGCGAGCACCTCGTTGTCGAACGTGGGATCGGTGGCCGGTCCGGCGGGCGGGCAGGTCACCGGATCCTCGGCGCGGGCGGCGGCCGCGGGCCCGTCCAGCCCGTCCGGCGGATCGATCCAGCCGAGCAGCGCGGCCAGGTTGCCGTCCTCCAGCGAGCTCTGACCGGTGGCCCAGTGCAGCCGCAGCGTCTCGGTCATCGTCATGAGCAGGCACGCACCCGGCTTGTCGTGCCGGTCGGCGAACCACGTCAGCCAGCGGCCGAGCCTCGGCACCGCGGGATCCACCGCGTAGGGCCCGTCGGTGCGCCGGAACCGCGTCGAGCGCCCCAGCATCCGCAGGAACCCGACGCCGGCGCGGTTGGGCACCAGAAGTTGCGGCGCGTCCCCGTACCTGACACGTTCCTCGCCGTCCTTCCCTGGCGGCAGTTCCTCGGTCGCACCGCGGCTCGACTCGATGTACTCCAGTACGAGCTTGGCCAGGTCGGCCGCGAACGCGAACCGCAGATCGCGATTGCGCGGCTGCGGCACCACGAGCAGGGTCGGCTCGGCGCGCTCGGTGCCCAGCATGACCGCGAGCGGCGCCGCCGCCTCCCCGGCGAGCTTGAGCGGGACCATGACCAGCGGCTCAGCGGTGACGTGGCAGTGCCGCACTGTGGCGAGCGGCTGTGCCCGGCCGGTGGCGACGGCCTCCAGCTGTGCCAGCGAAGAGAGCACACTCATGCGGTGAGGCTCTCCCGGCGCAGGCGGGCGGCGGTACGGAGCCGTTCGGCGGTCTCAGCGAGATCGGGCGACGGGTCGAGCGAACCATCGGCGAGCGCCAGCGCGGTGCCGATCGAGTCGACACCGCCGAGGTCGTCGCGGACCGCCTTGCCGAGCACACCGGTGCCGCCGCACGCGCGTGCCTCGTCCCGGCAGAAGAACGCCATCTCGCAGCTCGCCATGCACTCGGGCGCGTACCGGGCCTCGACCGTGCGCACCGCGTCCGGGAGCTCCTCGGCCTCCAGCTCGAACGTCAGATCGTCAGGGAGATCGCCGACGATCTGCTCAACGCGGGTGAGCCGGGCCAGCTGGCGTTCGACCACCGCCAGCTGCGGGCGGACGTCGAGCCGTGTCGCGGAGGGCCGATTGGAGAAGTTCTCGGGGCAGACCAGGAACACCTCGTGTGACACGCGTTCGGCGGGCTCGCCCAGCTCGCCCAGCAGCCTGCGCAGCGCGAGCACGTACACCGCGGACTGCCGGGCGGCGGCCGCGACCTGTTCGGGCTCGGCCTGACCGTCGATGACGGCGAACGACTTGATCTCGACGATGTGGAAGCGGCCGCCCAGCTGGAACGCGATGACGTCGGGCTCCAGGTAGGCGGGTTGCCCGGCGATGTCCAGCCGCAGCAGCGGATGGTCGAACAGCGTGCCCTCACCGCTGCTCAGGGCCCGTTTGAGCAGCCGCCGCGTGCGCGCGTGCCGGAGCTCGCGGCCCTCGTTGCCGGCGACCACCTCGAGGTCGTCGTAGGCGACTTCGGGCACGTCCAGGCCGAGGCCGTCGCGGAGCAGGGTGAGCAACTCGGCGCAGCCGTCGGCCTTGACCTGGGCCTCGAACGCGTTGCCGCGGGTGATGGCGAACTGCGACTGGCCGAACGGAGCGGGGAAGCCCAGCACGCGGGCGACCGCGTCCTTGTCCACCCCTGCGGCGTCCATGATCCCACGCCGGGCGCAACCGGGGTTGGCCGTCAGCGCCGCGATCGTGCGGGCGTCATGGTTGCGGGGCTCGGCGCCACCGCGCAGGCGTTCCAGTGCGCTGTCGTGCGTCATCGCTTGTTCTCTCCGTCAGGGCCGTTGCCGCTTCCGTTGCCGGTCCGGCGCAGGGCGTGCAGGCGGCTGCCGAACAGCCGTCCGGCGTCGTCGAGCTGGGCCTGGGCGCGCTCGGCTGCCCGCTCCCGCTGGTGGCGGTCGGCCTCCACGTGAACGTCCAGCTCCGCCTGGGCGGCCTCGGCCAGCACCGCCGGATCGACTGTACCGACCGTCCCCGCCGTCGCACCGGGAATGTTGGCCGCGAAACGCCACAGGAGCCGCTGCACACCGGAGTCGTCCGGGCCGCGCCCGGCCTGCTCCGCGACCCGGACGGCCGCGCTGAGGAAGTCGGCGCGGGCGCTGAGCGGGCCGACGATCCGCTGGGCCTGCGGCCAGGTGCTCACCGTGAGCAGGCCGCGGGCAGGGGCGAGCAGGTCGGCGGTCAGCGCCGGGCACAGATAGTAGGGCCGCGCGTACGGTGCCGTCCGGAACGAACGTTCCTCGTCGCGGCGCAAGCTCGTCAGCCGTGTCCCGGAAACCTCGCCGGGGAAGAACGCTGCGTACACCGAGCCGATCAGTTTGGGCGCGGCGGGCACGCCGAGGAGTGTGAGCGCCTGGTGGACCTGGTCGCGGACCGGCACGAGCGGGCGCCGCACGTCTTCCCCCGGGCCGGAACCCAGCACCGCCTCGTCCCAGGCCTCCTCGGCCCGGCGCAGCTCGCTCCGCAACACCCGCGCGGCCTGCCGGTCGCCGTTCGCGATCGCCCTGCGGACCGCCGCGCGCAACTCACCGATGCGAGCCTCCAGCGCGTCGGCACCCGCGGACGTCTCGGCGGGCGGCACGTCGGGGGCGGCGGGCATGGCGGAGACTGTAGCGCGGCCTCCAGACAGTTCCAGTGATTTCCAGCTTTACTGCTGGTCGGTGGCTTGGGAGGCTTTGCTTGAACGGGGCATTCCGTGACGCGGCCTTTGCCCTAGAAAGTCGCGCTGGGGGAATTGTCTGATCGACACCAGATCTTCAACGGAGGGGGTTTCATGACCACGGCACGCGACATCATGCACCCGGGCGCCGAATGCATCGGAGAGGACGACAGCCTGCGCGACGCGGCCCGGAAGATGCGCGAGCTCGATGTCGGCTCGCTGCCCATCTGCGGCAACGACGACAAGCTCCACGGCATCATCACCGACCGCGACATCGTGGTGGGCTGTGTCGCGCGGGGCAAGGACCCCGCGAAGGTCAAGGCCGGTGAGTTCGGCCAGCAGCGGCTGCACATGGTGAGCGCCACCGACGACGCCGACGCGGTCGTACGGATGATGGAACGCCACCAGATCCGCCGGGTCCCCGTCATCGAGAACAAGCGGCTGGTCGGCATGATCAGTGAGGCGGACCTGGCCCAGCACCTTCCGGAGGAGAAGCTGGCCCGGTTCGTCGAGAACGTCTACGCCCCGAGCCGCAAGGCCGGCAGCACCACCGGCTGACACCGCAGCTGACACCGCCGGGCTGACAGCGCCGGCTGACTCCGCAGGCTGACTCCGCGGCTGGCCGGCCGCTCAGCGTGGCTTGCGCCAGGCGATCGAGTAGCGCCACAGCAGATGGCGCCGGAAGACCGCGCCCGGCAGCAGCCGCAACGCCTCGCCGCGCACCTCGCCCCACGTCATCGTGGGATCGGCGACCGGTGCGTCCGGGTCACCCGCCGTGGCGCGGTTACGCAACTTGTGGAAGTAGTGCGCCGGGAGCCCAGCCGCACCGAACGCCAGGTCCCTGGGCCCGGCGTTGCCGGCCAGGCTGATCACGACAAGGCTGCCGCCGGGACGCAGGGCCTTGGACATGGCGGTGATGGCCGCAGTGAAGTCCATGTGGTGGATGGTCGCCACGCTGCAGATGAAGTCGTGGCTCTCGGGCTTCAAGTCGTAGGCGAGGAAGTCGGCCTCGACGAAGTCGACGTTCGCCAGCCCGGCGCTCAGCGTGCGCGCCCGCTCGACCATCTCCGGCGCGCGGTCGATGCCGGTGACGTGTTCCGCGCGCCGTGCGAGCTTGCGTACGAGCAGCCCGTCACCGCAGCCGACGTCGAGAGCCTTACCGCACCCGCGTGGGACCGAGCTGAGCACGAGCCGGTGGTAGTGGGTGTTGTGGTTCCAATACGCGTCGGGCGGGGACGTCATCGTGCTCCCTGGTCTCAGGATGTGCGGTGGGCTGGTCCTCAGGGCGTGCGCTGATCGCGGCGCAGCGGGTGGTCTTCGGGGACCTCGACCAGCACGATACGCACCCCTTCCGGGTCCTTGATCCACATTTCGAGCAGCCCCCACGGCTCCTCGCGGGGTTCACGGGTGATCGTCACTCCGGCGGCGACGAGGCGTTCGTGTTCGGCCCGCACGTCGCGTACCTGGAGCCAGATCATCGGCGCGCCGCCCTCGCCGGGGGAGTGGCCGCCGGAGACCTCCAGGAAGCCGGAGCCCAGGAAGAAGACCACTCCTGGTGACTCCGGCGGTCCGAACTCACGGTAGACCGCGAGTCCCAGCACGTCGCGGTAGAAGTGGCGGCTGCGCTCAGGATCCGCAGGGCGCAGCAGGATCCGGCTGCTCAGGACCTCCATGATGGTTACCTCCCTGCCCGCCATCCTCTCTTGTTGGCCACAGCCCGGGCATGCCAGCCTGTCCCTCGTGCGCGTATGGCTGATCAGGCACGGCGAGAGCGAGTCCAACGCGGGCTTGCCGACCAATGGCCCCGGGACCTCTCCGCTCACCCGGCTGGGCCGTCACCAGGCGGAACGAGTCGCCGCCTCGTTCCCGGAGCCGCCCGACCTCATCGTGAGCTCCTCGTTCGTCCGGGCGCGCGAGACCGCCGCGCCGACCCGGGAGCGTTTCCCCGAGGTGCCGTACGAGGAGTGGCCGGTCCAGGAGTTCACCTATCTCGGGAGCCTGCACGGGCCCAGCACGACCGGCGCGGAGCGCCGCCCGTTCGCCGATGCCTACTGGGACCGTTCCGACCCCGCCTACGTCAACGGTGGCGGCGGCGAGTCCTTCCACGACCTGATCGCGCGGGCCCGTGCATGCGTGACCCGCTTGACGGAACGCCCGGAAGACGGGCTCATCGCGGTCTTCACGCACGGAATCTTCATGCGGGCGCTCCTCTGGTCTCTGTTCACGGGCACCGTCGCCCCGGACCCCGCCGCCATGCGTGCCTTCCGCACGTTCACCGCCACCTGCGTCGTGCCGAACGGCGCCATCGTCGAGCTGCGTCCAGGCGGTCCCGAGGGCCTCCGGGCGGTGGCCGGAGCCACGGCACACCTCCCCGCCCCGCTGACCTCCTCTCCGCCTCCCGTCACCGAGTCCGCCTCCTCCTAGGCAGTGCCGCACGGTCTTCCTCCTAGGCATTGCCGCACGGACTTCGAGGTTGATCCGCAGCAGCCGCTGTGCCTCGTCGTCATCGGTCTCACTCACTCGCACCCGTTCACCCATGCCCGCAGTCTGAAACGACCACGCCCGCCGATCCGGGAGACCGACGGGCGTGTCACACCGTCAAACGAGGCGAACGTTGTCTGCCGCGCTAGTACCGCGATTGCGCGGGCCAGCTCGGCCGGTCGCTATCGGGTGCGGACGGGCAGGCGGCCGGCGACCAGCGGGATGACGATCAGCGCGGCCGTGAGGTGGGTGGCGATCAGGGTGAGCCTCGTCGAGACCGTCGCCGAGATGAGCAGGTCGGGCACGATCGACAGCGCGGTGAGGGCGATGGTGACCGTGAGGAACATGCGCTTGGGTGACGCGGCCCAGCGGCGCAGCGCCACGGCCAGCAGCACGCCGATCGCGCTGAAAAGCAGTGTCAGCTGGGTGAAGCCGAGCAGCGGGATCGCCTCGCCGTCGATCTTCAGGGGGACCCCCGCGCCCCTGGCGACGGCGGCGGCAACGGTGGTGGCCACGGCGGCGGCGACGCAGGCGAACAGGCCGGTGCGCCACATCGGGAGGGTGCGGGCGGTGGTCGTGTCGCCGGTCATCGGAACCTGGGCGGTGCCGAGGCTGCTGGAGGTGACGTTGCTCGTCATGGTCTGACCTGACCTTTCGCGTGGGGAGTAATCTCCGATGGAAGCAATGTGTCCATCGGACACTTGATGTAAGCTAGACACATCGTGGTCGGGTTGACAAGAGGTTGGTGAGATGAAGGCGCTCTGGGATCTCCGCGACCAGCCGGAGAAGAAACCGCGTATGCCGCTCTCGGTGTCCGCGATCGTCGAGTCGGCGATCGCGATCGCCGACGGAGATGGCATCGAGGCGGTCTCCATGCAGCGCGTCGCCGCCGATCTCGGCTTCACCAAGATGTCGCTCTACCGCCACGTCTCGAACAAGTCCGAGCTGCTCAGCATCATGATCGACACAGCGGTGGGAGAACCGCCCGACCTGAGCGAGGTGCCCGGTGGCTGGCGCGCCAAGCTGGAGGAGTTCGTCCGGCGGCTCGCCGAGGTCTGGCGGCAGCACCCCTGGCTGCCCACCGTCACCGTGGGCGCCCGCGTCATGGGCCCACGCGAGACCGGATGGACCGAGAGCGCGGTGGCCGCGCTGGCCGGAACCGGACTCACCGGCGACGAGCGCATGGCCGCCGCGTTCGTGCTTTTCGGGCACGTCCGCAACACCCAGTCCTTGACCACGGCCGGTACCCAGGCCTGGTCGGGCGGCAGCGAGATGGCCGAACTGATCCGCAGCCGGGCGGACCTGTTCCCCGAGCTCAGCGAGGCGCTCAGCGGCCCCACGCCGGCCCTGGACGACAACGCCCGCGCCTTCGGCCTGGACCGCCTCCTCGACGGCCTGGCCACCCTTATCGAGGAGCGCTCTTGACCGCCCGCACGCTGGCCGCGACCTACCTCGCCGCCCTTGAGCGCGGCGACCTGGAGGGCGTCCTAGCGCTCTTCCACCCTGAGGCGATCGTCCACTCCCCGCTGTACGGGCCCTCGCCCGCCGCGGAGTTCTACCCCAGACTGCTCACCGACACCGGCCGCTCCGAACTCCACCTCCGTGGCGTCACCCAGGGCGAGCGCCTCGTCGGCGTCTGGTTCGACTTCGACTGGACACTGCCCTCGGGCACCGCAGCCGGCTTCGAATGCGTGGACATCCTGGAACTCGACGACGAGGGACTGATCACCAACCTGCGCATCTTCTACGACACCGTGACCACCCGCACGGCGTTCGAACGCGAGACGGGCGGCTCCTGGCGCCCCACCACCTGACGCTCCTGGCACCCCACCGGCCGCCCCTCACTCACGACCCCGTGACGCCACCGCGCAAAGAGCCCCAGAGCCAGGCCCCAGGGCTCAGCGACAGAGGCCGGATGGCTCAAGCCGGGAAACTGGCGAAGTAGCTCGCGGCCATGTCCTCGTCACCGTGGCCCAGGGCGAGCGCGCGCCGGAAACGTTCTCCCGCCGCTTCGGTCATGTCCAGCCGGACGCCTGCCCTGGCGGCCGCCTCGGCGACCAGCCGCGTGTCCTTTTCGGCGTTGCGCACGGCGAAGCTCGGCGTGAAGTCGTCGGTGAGAATGGCCTTCAGCTTCGCCTGAAGGTAGGGGTTGTCCATCGGGCCCCCGGTGATGAGCTCGCGGAAGAGCGCCGGATCGAGACCCAGGGCCTTGGTCAGCGCGACCGACTCGCCGATGATCGACGTCATGGAGATGGCGAGGTTGACGCCGGCCAGCTTGAGCCGGGTGGCGGTGCCCTCGGCGCCCTCGGTGCCCAGCCACAGCGTCTTCTGGCCGACCGCGCCGAACACCGGCTCCAGTGCGGAACGCACCGACTCGGGACCGGCGGCCAGGATGACCAGCTGACCGTCCTCGGCGGGCTGCTTCGTGCCTTGAACGGGAGCGTCCACCAACGTCAGGCCGTACTCGGACGCCAGCACGGCAAGAGGGTGCATCGCGGCAATGCCCACCGTGCTCATCTGTGCCCAGATCTGCCCGGAACGGAGCGCCGGCACGGCCGACTCCATGGTCGAGAGAACGGCGTCACCATCGTTCAGCATCGTGATGATGATGTCCGCGTTCTCGACGGCCTCGGCCGGCGATCCGGACACGACCGCGCCGTCGGCCGAGAGAGGCTCCGCCTTGGCCCTCGTACGGTTCCAGGCGTTGACCGCGAGGCCCTCCTTGAGGAGGTTGCGGGCCATCGGGGCACCCATGATCCCGGTGCCGAGCAGCGCGACGGTAGGCATGATCTCCTGCTTCCTGATGCGAACGTCCCTATTCGAACGTCCTTATTCGAATGGTCACATGAGCCTTCCCTCTGTGGGCCGTAGAGATGCCGTTTCGGCCAGGAAGTCAGCGATCGTCGCGGCGAGCTCGCCGGGACGATCCTCGGGGATGGCCGTGTAGCAGTCGGGGATCGTGACCAGGCGCGCGTCGGTGAGCACTTCCGCGAGCCGGCGGCCGTCCTCGGCCGGAAACAGCCGGTCGTCCCCGGCCCGCACGACCAGCGCCGGACCGGTGAATTCGTGCAGCCGCTCCGCGGTGTCGCGCGTCCAGGCGCGGTCGAAGGCCAGCAACAGGTCGCGCATGTCCCGCCGGACGCCGGGGCTGCGCAGGCCGGGCTCGATGTACGAGCGCGTCGCCGCCTCGTCGATCGGGTACTTCGCGAACCATCCGTACGCGATGGGCAGCCGCCGGAAGGCCCGGACCCGCATTGCCTGGAGGGACAGCCAGGGCATCCCCGGCACGTGCGCGGACGCGACGACGAGCCCGAACGGGCGGGGCGGGAAGACGTCGAACGCGTCGCACGGCGTCAGCACGATGCGCGCGAGGCGTTCGGGATGGTCGACCGCGGTGCGCTGGACGACCGCCCCGCCCGAGTCGTTTCCGATCAGCGTGACGCCGCGCAGGTCGAGCGCGGTGAGGAAGTCGGCCACGAGCTGGGCCATCCCCGGCAGGGAGAAGTCGGCCGGCCGCTTGAGCGGCACCCGGTGTGCCCCCGCCGGCCAGTCGGGGGTGACGCACCGGTAGGTGCCGGCCAGCCTCGGGACGACCTTCCTCCACAGATCCCCGTTCATCAGGAAGCCGTGGACGAACACCAGCACCGGGCCGTCCTCTGGACCGGTGACCCGATAGCGGATGACGCCTTGGGGAAGCCGTGCCTCATGCGCCTCGCCGAGAGCCGTGCTCTGTGCCATGCCGGACACCTCCCGTACTCGTAGTATTTAACATAACCTTAGTATGTGAATACTCTTGCTTCGTGCCATCCGTCAAGAGCCGCCGTGAGGAGTACGCCGAGGCGACCCGCCAGGCCCTCCTCGACGCGGGCGCCGACCTGTTCGCCGAACGCGGCTACGCCGCCACCTCGATCGAGGACGTCGTCCGCGAGGCGCGCGTCACCCGCGGCGCCCTCTACCACCACTTCCGCAGCAAGCAGGAGCTCTTCGAGGCCGTCTTCGAGGACGTCGAACTCGGTATCGTCGACAAGATCGTGGCCGCCGTCGCGACCCAGAGCGATGCCTGGAGTCAGGCAATGGCGGGGATCGACGCGTATCTCGACCTCTGCCTCGATCCCCGCACTCAGGAACTGGCCCTCCGCCAAGCCCCCATCGCCTTGGGCTGGACGCGCTGGCGCGAAATCGAGGAACGCCATGCCCTCGGCTTGATCCGGGCCCAGGTCGAGTCCCTGACGGCTGCGGGCCTCATCCGCCGTCGTTCGCCCGACCTGCTGTCCGGCATCCTCTTCGGCGCCCTCATCGAGGCTGCCCTAGCTATCGCCGCCGCAGAAGACCGTTCCCAGGCCCGGCAGGAGGCAGGCGAAATCATCCGTTCCCTATCCGAAGCCCTCCGCTGACAAGCCGTGACTGTCTGTACCTCTGGCGGAGTGCCTCTGGCGGAGTGCCTCCGGCGGAGTGCCTCCGGCGGAGGCAGTCCGGGGGGACGCTCAGCCGTAGGCGGGGCTTTCGGCGGGCAGCTCGGTGTAGGGGGTCGCGAACAGGTCGAGCGTGAGCTCAAGGTTCGCGGACCACCACGTGACCAGGCCCACGTCAGATGCGGGGAGGCCGCGTCCGGCCCTTCGGTCGTGGTCCAGGTAGCGATCCCGCAGGGGCTCGACATCGCATAGGCGTTCCCACCACACACGATGGACGGCCGACTGGATCTGCCCGGCGTCGAGCGGGAAGGCAGCCCGATGACCGCGTACGAAAGCCCGTACACGATCGAGGTCGAGGCCGCGCTCGTCCTCATCGGCGAACAGCCGGGCAGCCGCGCGCACAAGCTCACCCGCGACCGGGCCGGTGGTCAGCGAGTCCCAGCCCAGGACGGCGGTCACGTTGCCCGATCCGCCGTAACGGAGGTTGCCCTCGTGGAAGGCGCCGTGCAGGTGGCCGACCGTGGTGACCTCCATCTCGGGCGGCTGGTGGTCGGCGAACTCGTTCAGGAGCGCGCGGCGTTCGCGCAGGCGGCGTTCGGTGAGGGCGTCGAAGTCATTGCCCTCACCGGGCAGCGCGTCGAGCATCTGGTCGACGGCGACCATGGCGTCCGCGGCGCACGGCGTGGAGATCAGCATGCTCTGCTGCACGGGTGCGGTCAGCCGGTCGAGCGCGGCGTGCAGGCCGCCGAGCAGCTCACCGAGCCGCTCGCACTGCCCGAACGTCAGCTCCAAACCGCCCCGCCGGCGCCCGGTGACCCACGGGTGCAGCACGTATCCGAGGCCGCCCGCTGTCACCAGCGTGCGGCCGGCGCGTGCCGGTACCGGAGCGAGCACCGGCAGGCCGGCCGCGTCGAGCCCGGTGGTGACCGTGTGCCGGAAGAGCAGGGCGCGCCGGTCGTACGCCTCGTACTCCCGGAGGAAGTACGAGGCGTCGGCGGTGTCGACACGCCAGCAACGGCCGTCTCCGACCGGGACCGGCGGCTCGGCGTCCCCGATCTCCCAGCGCCTCAGCAGACGGGGCGGCGGATCGTTCTGTGACGTCGGCACCTCGGCACCTCAGCTGCTCGAACGAATGTTCACATGCCGACGGTACACGCCCCTGTGCGCCTGGCGAAAGCGAACCGCGGATCAGCTGCTGCGTTCGAGGATGACGATGGGAATTTCCCGGTCGGTCTTCTTCTGATAGTTGTCGTAGTCGGGCCAGACGGCCGTCATCTTCTTCCAGAGCTTGGACTTTTCCTCCGGGGTCGCCGTCCGTGCCCGCGCGGTGAACTTGTCAGCCTTCACCTGGACTTTCACCTCGGGGTTCGCCTGGAGATTGAGATACCAGAGGGGCGGCTCGTCCGCGCCGCCTTTGGACGCGACCACCAGATGGTCGTCGCCGTTCTTCTGGTAGATCAACGGCGTGGTGCGCTCCTCGCCGCTGCGCCGCCCGATGGTGGTGAGCAACAAGGTCGTGGTGCCCTGCCACTCGTGCCCCTCGGCGCCGTCGGTCTCCTGGTAACGCTTGACGTGCTCCTTGCCGAACAACATCGTCGTTCCCTTCATGAATATGTACGCTCCATGCATCCTTCCCTTCCTGCCGATCAATACGCTGAGCGGATGAACGACGCAGCGGAGGTGGCGCGGCGGTGCGCCGAGGCGATGTACGAACGGGACACCGCGGCCCAACGGCTCGGCATCGAGATCGCCGACGTGGCGCCGGGCCGGGCACGTGCGCGCATGGCCGTGTCGCAGGCGATGGTCAACGGCCATGGCGTCGTCCACGGCGGTTATCTCTTCCTCCTGGCCGACACCGCCTTCGCCTATGCGTGCAACACCTACGACGCCGTGACCGTCGCCGCTGCCGCCGATGTCGTCTTCGTGGCCCCCGCGCACGACGGCGATGTACTTGACGCCTTCGCCACCGAACGAACGCGCTTTGGCCGCAGTGGCATCTACGACGTCACCGTCCGCCGCAGCTCCGACGCCACCGTCATAGCCGAATTCCGCGGCACCAGCCGCACCGTCCGACGTGGGTGAAATAGGCGGCGGGGCGGCCGGGTTGTCGTCATCGTTGTCGTCGTCGGGAGGTACGGGATGGACATCGGACGGGTGGGGTTGTGGAGCATCGGGCTTCGTTCGGAGGATCCGGCGGCGCGGTCGCGTATTGCTGAGGCCGCCGCGGAGCTGGAGGAGCTTGGGTACGGCGCGGTGTGGCTCGGCTCAAGCCCCGGCGTGCACCATGCGGTACCGCTGCTGGAGGCGACATCGCGGCTGGTCGTTGCGACCGGCATTCTCAACATCTGGCAGTACGAGGCGGAGGCCGTTGCCGAAGGACAGGTTGCGCTCGCCATAGACCATCCCGGACGTTTCCTCTTGGGGCTCGGCGCCAGCCACGGGCCACTGGTGGGGGATCGCTATCGGCGGCCGTACAGCGCGATGATCGACTATCTCGACCGGCTCGACGCGGCCGGGGCACCGGCGTCCCAGCGGGTGCTGGCCGCCTTGGGCCCCAAGATGCTGGCCGCGTCCCGGGACCGCTCTGCCGGAGCCCATCCGTACCTCGTGAACCCCGAGCACACGCGGCAAGCCAGGGAGGTCCTCGGCCAAGGCCCACTGCTCGCTCCAGAGGTCAAGGTCGTTCTCGACGAGGATCCTGCTCAGGCGCGGGCCGCCGCGCGTGCGCATCTGGCGCTCTATCTGCGGCTTCCCAACTACACCAGCAACCTGCTGCGCCTGGACTTCGACGAGGCCGACCTGGCGAACGGCGGCTCCGACCGGCTCGTGGACGCGGTCTTCGCCTGGGGCGACGTCGAAGCGGTCCGCCGTCGTACGAACGAGCACCTGGACGCGGGCGCCGACCATGTCGCCCTCCAGGTCATCACCGAGGACCGCACCGGACTGCCGTTGGCGGAATGGCGGGCGCTGGCGGAGCTCAACGCTTCCTAGCGGAGCTCAACGCCTCCTAGCGATCAGGTCTGGCTGAGAATGTCGCTGAGGATGGCCACGGTGTCATCAGGCCGGGCGGCAGTGATGCAGGTGTTGTTCATGGCCTTCATGTAGAGGTCGACGTCGGCGGGCTTGTCGAGGTAGAGCGCGCTGGTGAGCTGCTCCAGGTAGACGACGTCGGACAGCCCCGGCTCGGCGAACCGCAGGATGGTGAACGGGCCGCCGGCGGCCGCGTGGCCTCCCGCGCCGAACGGGACGACCTGAAGTGTCACGTTCGGCAGTCCGGCCATCTTGATCAGGTGCTCGATCTGGGCGCGCATCACCGTGGCGCCGCCGAGCGGACGGCGCAGCACGGCCTCGTCGAGGACGGCCCAGAGCATGGGGGCGCCGGGCGATGTGAAGCGTTCCTGGCGGGTCATCCGGACGTTCACGCGGCGCTGCACGTCGTCGTCGGACGCCTCGGGGAAGCCGAGCCGGACGACCGCACGGGCGTAGTCGGCGGTCTGCAGGAGACCGGGCACGAACTGGACCTCGTACGTGCGGATGAGGGAGGCGGCCTCTTCCAGCCCGAGGTAGACCTCGAACCAGCTCGGCAGGATGTCGCCGTAGCGGTGCCACCAGCCGGGCGTGTTGGCCTCGCGGGCGAGCTCCAGCAGTGACGAGCGCTCGGCCGGGTCGTCGACGCCGTACAGGGTCAGCAGGTCGGCGATGTCGCGTTCCTTGAACCCGACCTTGCCGAGCTCCATCCGGCTGATCTTGGAGTGCGAGCCGCGGATCTCGTAGCCGGCCTCTTCGGTGGAGATGCCGTGTGCCTCACGCAGCCTGCGGAGCTGCGAACCGAGGAGGATGCGCAGTACGGTCGGGCCGCCACGACGGGGATAGTCGATCAACTGACCGGTCTCGGTGTCGCCCTCGGCCAGAGGGGTGTTGGCAGCTGCGTCCTGGGGCAAAGGGTCACCCAGCCAGTCGACGGGCCCGCGCAAGCGGAGGAACGGTCCTCATCGTAGAGGATCAGACCCTGTTTTTGGGAAGAGTGAAAAAATTGCTCTCGGTGCCTCGATGCATCCGTGGTATGGGCCTTGTCAGATCGTTATCGCTCGTGACCTGAACGACCAGGTGGTCACAAATCCGGAGGCGCCGGCCAGGTAACTGTACGACTAATCCTGGCGTGGTGGCGGGACGAACTCGTGATTCCTCCGGAACGAGAACATGCCGTCACTCTCCGGAGTCATTCTCGCCGGGAGCCCCTCTCTAGCCAGGGCTGTCCTGCGGGAAGGTCGCCGTGGCTCGCCTGCCTTGTGGACTCGGAGATGACCGATTGTGCGGCATTCGGTCAGATGATCTATCCCTTGTGCGTCCGTGCACTGCGTCCCCTAAGTGATGAAGCTCTCGTCTACGCCGTGTCAACGCCGGGAATCCCCGCGAAGTCTTATTCATTGGGGACTCATGTGCCGAACAGCGACCATGCGTTCCCGTTCAAAGATGACCACCGCGTATCCGGGGGAAATCATGCACTCGAACAACAGTGGGCTCCCTGAGGTCCGTTTTCTGACTTCGGGTGACGTGTCCGATGCAGATCGTGAGGCAGCGGACCGAGCTGTCCGGGCCGTGCTGTCGGAGGTCCGAGGAGTTGTGACGGTGGCCCAGGTGACCCTGAGCGTCGTCGACGACCCGTCACTTCCGCGCCCCGCCCTCGCCCAAGCCGTCGTAGACCTGAACGGTCGGCGCCTGCGCGCGCAGGCCGCCGCACCGACCCTGTCCGAATCCATCCAGCTCCTCCGAGACCGCCTGGCCGTCCGCGCCGCCTACCTACGCGCCGGCTGACCCCGCCCGCCGCTAGGCGAACACCGCGCTCGCCTAACCGAAGTCGTGCTTCCCTACCAAATGGCGCGCTTCTTACAGAACGGCGCGTCCCGAGCTCGGGACGCGCCGTTCGTGGTGCGGGTGGTCCAAAGTCCGGCTTAGGCGTCACTCTCCTGGTTTAGGCGTCCCGGCGGTTAAGGAGTATGGCGGCGGACGTGAGTGGCAGTGCCGCGTACGCGATGAGGACGAGCAGGGCGATGGGCGGAGGGAGGACGGAGCCGTAGATGGAGTTCTCGTTGTCGCCGCCGATCACCTGGTCCGGCAGTCCGCCCAGCATGAACGAACCGGCCCGCTCGTTCCACGGCGCGGGGAGGTTCGCGGCGATGATGGGGACCACGTACCAGAGCATGAAGACCGAGACGATCGCACCGGCCGTTGATCGCAGGATGACCGCGAGGCCGAGGCCGAGCAGGGCGTAGACGGCCACGGCCGAGCCCCGGGAGAACAGCTCGGGAAGCTCGGCGACCACACCGGACGGCTGTCCCCGGATCGGCCGGTCGCCAATGATCAGCTTGACCGTGAAGAACGTCCCGAGGGTGACCGTCAGCCCGGCCAGCAGAGCGACGGACCCGACGACGGCCGCCTTGGCGTGGAGGAGCGAGCCGCGCCTGGGGACGACGGTCAGAGTCGTGCGGATCATGCCGGTGCGGTATTCGCCGGTGACGACGAGAACCCCCAGGACCGCCAGGCAGACCCCGGTGACGTCGGCGTTCAGCGTGGACAGGGACGAGAGGGCGAAGTGATCACGATCCTCGGAGGTGAGGCCGTCCCACCTGTTCGCGGCGTAGAGCGCGAGCAGCGCCGCCATGGCCAGGAACGCGACGGGGATCGCGAGCGTGAAGTACGTGGAACGAACCGACCGCAGCTTGAGCCACTCCGCCGCGATGACGTCCTTCGTCATGAGTCCCTCCGCATCAGAACGATCAGGCCGGCGATCAAAGCGATCACCGCGTACGCAAGCAGGATCATCAGCGCGGGAACGGGCCCCAGGACCGGATCGGCGGCATCGCCGGCGATCTGCTCAGCCAGGTTGGACGGCAGGATCGCCGCGAACCGTTCGTCCCAGGGCGTCGGCAGGAGCGGCGCCAGTCCCGGCAGAACGAAGAGGAGCACGCACAAACCCGTCACGGCCCCAGCTGTCGAACGGACCGCTGTCCCCAGTCCAAGCCCGACGAGCGCGACCACGACCGCCGAGAGTCCCAGGCTGAGCAGCCACGGCAGCTCGTCCGACACCGGTGTACGGAAGTCGGCGATCGCCCGGTCGCCGACGATGAGCCGGCCGAGTGCGAACGCGACGCCGACGCTGAGCAGCCCGGTTGCCGATGCCACTCCGCCCACGGCAGCTGCCTTGCTCAGCAGGAGAACCCCCCGTCGAGGCACCGCCGCCAGGCTGGATCGGATCATGCCTGTCGCGTATTCGGACGTGACGGCGAGAACGCCGAGCACCGCCATGCAGAGCGGCAGCGTGAGCACCAAGGGGTGTTCGGCGGGTGCAGCCTGGAGTTTGGCCTGCCGCTCTGGCGACAACCCGTCCCAGTAGCGCGCGATGTAGAACGACCAGACCGCACACAGCGTGACGAAGCCCGCGACTGTCGCGAGTATCCATTGCGTGGACCGGGCCGTCCGGAGCTTGAGCCATTCAGCGACGAGCACATCTGTCATCGCGCGGTTCTCTCGGCGCGGTAGTCGACGCTGTCGGAGGTCAGCTCCATGTAGGCCTCTTCCAAGGTGGCGGTGTGCGGCGTGACCTCGTACAGAGGAATTCCCCGCGCAGCGGCCAAATCGCCGATCTCATCCACGGCGAGCCCCTGCACTGAGAGCGCCCCGCCGGCCATGGCGTCCACTGTGGCGCCGGCAGTCGCGAGCGCCGCAGTGAGATCCGCCGACCGTGGCGAACGAACGATCACGCCTCGCCGGAAACGGTCGGCGAGCTCGCGGACCGACGTGTCGGCGATGAGGCGGCCCCGGCCGATGATGACCAGGCGGTCGGCGGTGAGCTCCATCTCGCTCATCAGATGGCTGGAGATCAGTACGGTGCGGCCCTCGGCGGCCAGCGAACGCATCAGTTCACGTATCCAGCGGACCCCGTCCGGGTCCAGGCCGTTGACCGGCTCATCGAACATCAGCACGCCCGGATCTCCGAGGAGTGCCGCCGCGATCCCGAGGCGCTGCTTCATGCCGAGCGAGAACCCCCCGGCTCGCTTGCGGGCGACCCCGGCCAGGCCTACCTGCTCCAGCACCTCCGCGACCCGCCGCGTACCGATCCGGTTGCTCCGCGCCAGGCACCTGAGATGGTCGAACGCGGACCTTCCGCTGTGCACGGCGTTCGCGTCCAGCAGCGCTCCCACCTCGTACATGGGATGCCGCAGCCTGGCGTAGCGCCCGCCGTTGACCAGCGCCTCACCCGATGAGGCGGCGTCCAGGCCCAGCAGGATCCGCATCGTCGTGGATTTGCCCGCGCCGTTCGGCCCGAGGAAGCCTGTCACGGACCCCGGTTTCACTTGGAAGGAAAGGCCGTCGACTGCGACGGTCCGTCCATAACTCTTGGTCAGCTCACGTACTTCGATCACGCGTTCAACCGTGGTGTACGGGGCGTTCCGGCACATCGGAGCGGGGACGGGAACGAGCCTTCGCCCCCAGGTCGGAGACAGCTCGAGGACCACCGGGCGGGCTCAGACCCAGGTATGACGTCCCCCGGCCGGAGGCGGCCCCGGACCTGGGTGGATACCGTCGGATCCGTGGACGAAGAGTTGCGCTCCTTCGTCGTCCGCCGGCTCGACCGGCGGCGGCTGATGGGGCTGGACGCCCTGGCGGCGCTGGCGTACACGTTCGTGGTCATGGGCTTCACCGCCCGCCAGGGGCCGGCCGCCGTACCGCTTTGGGCCGAGTGCCTGATCGTCGCCGTGAACGGGCTGCCCCTGGCTGTCCGGCGCCTGTGGCCGTTGCCGGTGTTCGGCGTGACGCTGGCGATGTCGGTGCTGTCGATCGTTCTGGACATGCCCAGCGACTGGTTCGTGGCATCGGCCTTCGCGCTCTACCTGGTCGCCCTCACCCAGCCCCGCCGCCGCTGGATCCCGACATCGGCGATCGGCGTGCTGAGCGTTCTGTCGCTGGTGTTCGGAGCGACCGTGGGGCCGAACGGCTGGGCCGCCGAGGGAGCCGGCGGCGTGATCATGGGATCCGCCATCATGGGCGGCGCCTGGACCCTCGGCCGCGCACTCCGTGAGCGCCGGGCCTACGCGCAGCGCTCGGCCGCCCAGCTGGCCGACCGAGCCGTGACCGACGAACGCATCCGCATCGCCCGCGAACTCCACGACGTCGTCGCGCACAGCATGAGCCTCATCGTCGTCAAGGCCGGAGTGGCCAACCACGTAGCCGAAGCCCGCCCCGACGAGGCCCGCGATGCCCTCCGTGTCATCGAGGCCACCAGCCGGGCAGCGCTAACGGAGATGCGCCAGCTCCTGGGCGTCCTCCGTACCGGCATGGACTACGGCTTCCCCGCGCCGCCGGACTACAACGACCCCACACCACAAGCCGCCAAACCCACTCCCGGCGCTCCCCACAGCAGGACCTTCGCCTCATACACCCACGACCGCAAACCCGACACCGATCCACGCCAGCCCAAGCAAGCACACCCCGCCCAGCGCAAGGCCACCCCTCCCAGCCAGGAGTCCCACACCACCCAGCCCGCCCAAGCCCAGAGCGCATCTTCTTCACAGCCGTCCGATGTGGCGTTTGAGCAGGACCCCCAGGACCGGCCCAGCGAAGCGGATAAGAGCGCCGCTGGGCAAGGTCACGGTGCCCAGCCCCCGCAAGGACGTTCCGCATTCCCCTCAGAGGGCTCCGAGGCAACGTCCGAGCTGGGCAACGAGGGGTCATCCAGCGGAGCGGACAAGGGCGCCGTCCAGCAGTCTCGCGACATCCGGCTCGCGGGAGTGCACAGTGCGTTCCCTTCGCAGGGCTCCGATGTGATGTCTGAGTTGGGCGACACGGGCTCGACCGGCGAAGCGGACCGTGCTCCGGCCCGGCAGCTTCACAACACCCCGCCTCCTCGAGCACAGGGCGTATCCACCCCGCAAGGCTCCGACAATCGGGATGGATTGGCCAGCCAGACAGACGATGGCCCGATTGAGCGGCTTCGCAACGTGCATTCCGACCGTATGCATGCGGCAGACGCTCCAGGCGGCTCGGATGTGACACCCCATCGGGACTGCGAGGGATCGGCCCGCCAAGAGGGCTGCGCGCCGACTCAACGGCCGGACAAAGCACAGACCGCCCAGGGGGACGTCGCATCAACTGGGTGGAGTGACGCGGTGGCGGACGCGTATGAGACCGACGCGACCGGGCCACAGCACAGTTCGAGGGCTGAAGCCATGCGCGTTGGTGAGGTTGGCCTTCCCGCGGTACCAAACCTCTGGCAGGACGTGCCGCTGGCACCGGCACCTGGCCTTGCCGCACTGCCCACCCTCGTGGACCGTGCAGCGATGGCGGGCGTACGGGTCGCACTCGACCTGCAGGCCGTTGCCCTACCCGAAGGAGTGGCACTCTCGGCGTACCGCATCGTTCAAGAGGCGTTGACGAACGTCGTGAAGCACGCCGCTCCCGCGCGCTGCCAGGTCTCGGTGTGGGCTGACGAGCACGAAGTGCGGATCACGGTGACCGACGACGGCCCCGGCACTCGCGTTCTGCCCCGGGTCCCCGGGCTGGGGGAGGGCCACGGTCTGATCGGCATGCGGGAACGAGTGATGATGTACGGCGGGGACTTCAGTGCCGGACCGCGCCCCGAAGGCGGCTTCGGAGTGTCGGCACGCCTGCCCTACAACCCCACGGAGAGGTGAGCGTGACCGGACCACCGCCGCGGACGAAAGACGCCCCAGTGCGGGTCTTGGTAGCCGACGACCAGGCACTACTGCGCGGCAGCTTCCGCGTCCTGGTGGACACCGCTCCTGGCCTTGAGGTCGTCGGCGAGGCGGGGACCGGCGCCGAGGCATGTGAGCTTGCCGTCAAGGAGCACCCGGACGTTGTCCTGATGGACGTGCGGATGCCGGAGATGGACGGTATTGAGGCCACCCGCCGCATCTGTGGCTCGCCCGAGACCGCTGACGTCCGCGTGCTCATCCTGACGACGTTCGACCTGGACGCCTATGTCTATTCGGCGTTGCGCGCGGGCGCGAGCGGATTCCTCCTCAAGGACACACCACCTGGCGATCTCCTGACCGCCATCCGCGTGGTCGCCGCGGGCGAGGCGTTGCTAGCGCCCACGGTCACCAGACGGCTGATCGCCGAGTTTGCTCGCCGACCTGAGCCGTCCCAGCAGTTCGCCCGGGAACTCGACGGCGTTACTGAACGCGAACGCGAGGTGCTGACACTCATCGCTCGTGGTCTGTCGAACGCGGAGCTCGCAGAGCACCTGCAGCTGAGCCTGGCCACCGTCAAGACCCACATCGGCCACCTGCTTGCCAAGCTCCAAGCTCGTGACCGGGCTCAGCTCGTCATCATCGCCTACGAAACTGGCCTCGTCCGTCCCCGCTAACCGTCCACCCAAGCAAGCGCGGCAAGCCGCTACACGCCGCGCACCCGCCGCCACGATCGCCCACTGTGGATCAAACGAACGCCACCGCCATCAGCGCCATCCCCTCCCGACCAGGCCGCCCAGCACGCCCTGTCGGCGTCGGCCTGGACGAACCACGATCTCCACTGCCCGCGTACTGCTGACGTCCTGCGCCAGCGTGCGGGACTGTCCTGAATTTTGTGGGTGAGGCGGTGATCGTTGTCAGTTGAGGGTGATGCGGTCGCCGTAGTGCAGTGACAGTGCGTTCAATGCGGCCTTCCATCCGCGGGTTGTGCCGGTCACGTTGGA
>NZ_JBIRAZ010000042.1:0-49384 GCF_044326415.1 Actinomadura sp. 6N118
CGCCGGCGAGTTCGGCGACCAGGTCATGCACTCTGCGGCCCAGCCGCGCCAGGTTCCGCGCCGACACCCCGCCAGCCACCGCCTCCAACAAAATGCCCTCGGCCGCCGCACAGTCCTCATCGTTCAGGCGCTGCACGGCGTCGGCGATGGTCGCGGCATACCCATACGAGAGGGCGCCGGTGGCCAGCTGCTGGTTCACCTGCTGCAGGCGGGGGAGTTGCCGGGCCAGGGTGAGGCGCTCTTGGGCGCGGCCCTCGCGCATGCCCAGCCGGCACCGCAACCACGCCTGAGTGGACGCCAGACCCCAGTGCTTGGGCTCGCCGGTCCGGTCCACCACCGCGATCAACCCCGCCAGCACATGCTCACCCTGATCCAACGCGGCAGCGAACTGCTCGGCCAACTCCATGCAGGCGGTCCCGGAATCGGGTGCCGCTCGCTGGGCGAGTTGGGTGGTGATCGCGGCGGCCGCTTCCACCAAGTCAGCGGTGGAAGCGGAATCTAGACCCGCCACGATCGAATCCATGCTGTTATTCTATCGTCACGTTCGGTGATATCGCAAGGTGTTGAGTGATGATTACTGACGGTACCTGGCCACCTTTTTGTGCCGGGTGCGACAGGTGGCCGTCCCGCGATTTCCGTTGATCAGGAGCGGCGAGCCGGAAGGTTATGTCGATGTCGTTCGCGGGGATCGGTGTGGCTGTTTGTGGCCTGTTTTTGTGGGTGGCTGGGGTGGGAGTGTCGTCCCACGGTCGTTGTCGGTTGCGGACGGGTGAGTCGGAGGTTAAGTCGGCTGGTTTGGGTGGGTGGTTGAGCGGTGCCGAAATGACCGTTTGCGGGTTTGTGCGGCTTTGTCGTGGGTTGCGGTCACGTTGGTTGCGGTTGCGGGAGTCCAGCCATGCGACACAAGGGTGAGGGCGGGCGGTGGCCTGAGGTTGTGGCACATCCCGCGCTCCGCGCGGGCTTAAGGTCGAACATCAGCCACCAGCAAACCCGCACATCACCAACCAGCCGCGCCCGCCGCCCGCCTTCTTGTCACCGCCGCTTTTAGGTCTTCAGCCCCGCCCCACCCGCTGGCCGGGCCAGGTGCGAAGCCATAGGGGTGACCGCTGCCGCAACCGCGCAGCGGCACGAAGTAGGCTGCCGCCCGGAAACCGGTGCGTACGCACCTGCCGTGCCCGCCGTTTGCCTTCTTGTCGCCGCCGCTTTTAGACCTTCAGCCCCAACCGACCCGCCTGCCGGGCGGCGTGCGGCGCCAGAGGGGTGACCGCTGCCGCCAACCGCGCAGCGGCAGATCAGTAAGCTGCCGCCCGGAAACATGTGCCTACGCACCTGCCGTCCCCGCCGTCTGCCTTCTTGTCGCCGCCGCTTTTAGACCTTCAGCCCCAACCGACCCGACAGCCGGGCGGCGTGCGGCGCCAGAGGGGTGACCGCTGCCGCCAACCGCGAAGCGGCACGAAGTAACCTGCCCCCCAGCAACCGTGCGGACGCACCTGCCCCCGCCGCGGCCCACCTTCTCGTCGCCGCGCTTTTAGGCCTTCAGCCCCGCCTCACCCGCCTGCCGGGCGGAGTGCGAAGCCAAAGGGGAGACCGGTGCCGCTGACCGCGCAGCAGTAACCTACAAATTCACAAACCGGCAGGCGGACGAACGAGAACCCAAAGCCCTCGGAAATTTGGTGAATGGGACAAGTGACATGCCATTCTGGTACGCCAAATTGACTGCGGCATCCGAAACTCGAGTGGCATGTGTGGGCATGACGAATACGCTTGGGCAAGTTGATCTCAGGTCAGATTGTGTCCGCAATCGGGGAAGTTGAGTGCGGTGTCACCATGGTTCCGGGAGGGGAGACTATCTGGCTCGACTCACCCGACAATCTGACCGCTAAAGGGCGGGATTGTGCTGCAGTGCCTATGTAACGCCGCGTTCAGGATTGATCGGAGGTGATGCCGTTTAGAAGGAGGGACAAGCCGCCTCGGAACTCCTCGTCTGGAGTCACCCCACGAGCACTGCGGGCGGTTTCGGCCATGTTGGGGAACGTGTCGCTAGGCAGGTCGGCGATGGCTGAGGTACCGGGGCCCGAAAGGGGGCCTCGGTGTTCGAGCTGGATCGCGCCTATGACGTAGCCCAGGAGGCCGCGAAGGGCGATGGCGCGGCGGGCGCCCTCGATGCCTGCTTCGGCCAGGGTGCCGGCCACGGCTTCCGACCAGCGGAGCAGGGCGTGTGAGCTGTGGCGGTGGGTCATCGTGAGCGGGATGACCTCGGGGTGGGCAACGATCACGGTGCGGAGGCGTTCGACCAGTTCCTCGATCCGGGCGCGCCAGGGCGCGGCGGGCGGCGGGGTCGGGTCGACGGCGCCGAGGACCAACTCGACGACCAGGCCTTCCAGCTCGTGGCGATCGTCCACGTACCGGTAGAGGGCCATGGTGCTCATGCCGAGCACCTTGGCGACGGCGCGCATCGAGAGGCCGGCGAGGCCGTCACGGTCGATGACGGTGAGGGCGGCTTCGGCGATCTGGGTCTGGGTGAGTGAACGTGGTCTCGGCATGACGGTTGACAGCGTACGGCATACGCCTATGATCGTTAGTGTATTGCGTACACCTAAGAGGAGGAACGATGCACGTGCTGGACAGGACCGCCGACGCCGAGCGGTACGACGTGGTCAGCGGCGGTTATGACCTTGATCTGTTCGCGGCGGCCGGCATCGGGGTCGATGAGCATGTGCTGGACATCGGCTGCGGTTACGGGAGCACCACCCGGGCGGCCGCACGGCGGGCGTCGCGAGGGGCCGCCGTGGGCAACGACGTCACGGAGCCGATGCTGGAGAAGGCCCGTGCCCTCGCGGCAGCGGAGGGGCTCGGCAACGTGTCCTTCGAAGCGGGAGACGCACAGACCCATCCGTTTCCTGAAAGCGCCTTCGATGTGGCGATCAGCCGCTTCGGGGTGATGTTCTTCGCCGATCCGGTCGCCGCGTTCGCCAACATAAGGAGGGCACTCAGGCCGGGTGGGCGGCTGGCCTTCGTGACTGTCGGCCCGCCTGAGGGCAACGATCTGCCGAAGGTGGTGGGTGCGGCGATGCCGCGCCGCACGGGGCAGGCGGGCGCCGCGGCCGTGCACTCGCTGGCAGATCCGGCTCGCATCGAGGCCGTGCTCACCGGCGCCGGATTCCAGGCTTCCGTGTCGTCGGTGGAGACGACGATCGAACTGGGTGCGGATGCTGAGGCGGCGGCCGCGTTCGTTCTGGAGTGGGGCGCGTTCCGTGACGCGATCGAGGACGAGGACGAGGCTCGTGCGGCGCTGACGGAGGCCGCCCGGCCGTTCGAGGGGCCGGGCGGCGTCCGGTTGCGTGGCGCTGCTTGGCTGGTGAGAGCTGTCAGATCTTGAGGACGAGTTTGCCGGTGGTGGAGCCTGACTCGATGCGGCGGTGGGCTTCGGCGGCTTGTTCTAGGGGGAGCTCTTCGACTTGGAGGTGGAGGTCGCCGGCGGCGGAGACTGCTCGGCGTAGGGCCCGGCCTGCTTCGGCTGGGAAGGCAGCGGCGAACGCGGCGAGGTTGAAGCCGGACACGGTCTTGTTGGTGAACCAGAGTTCGTTGGCTGATATGCCGACGTCGTCGGCGCCGGAGGCGTTGCCCATCACGACCATGCGGCCCATCGGGGCGAGGGCGTTGAGGCTGGCGCGGCGGGCCGGGCCGCCGACCATGTCGACGACGATGTCGAATTCGCCGGTGCTGGTGAGGTCATCGCGGAGGATCACTTCGTCGTAGCCGAAGGACTTGGCGGTCTCGATTTTGGCGGGGTTGCCGACCGTGCCGACTATGTGAGTCGCGCCTAGGAGGCGGGCCGCTTGGCCTAGTTGGGATCCGACTCCTCCGGCGGCGGCGTGGACCAGGACGGACTCGCCGGGTTCGATGCGCGCCACGCGATCGAGGACCAGGAAGGCGGTGGTGCTGTTGGACGGCACCGCCGCGGCGATGTCCAGGCCGCTTTGGATCGGGGCCACCAGGTCGGCGGCCGTGACCACGACCTCGGCGTAGCCGCCGCTGTCGACGATGGTGAGTGCGGCCACCGGTTGGCCGATGCGGAAGCCTTCTACGTCGGGGCCCATGGCGCGGATGTGGCCGGATACCTCGATGCCGGGGACGAACGGCAAGGGGACGTCCACGACGCCTTGGCGATAGAGGATCTCGGCGAAGTTCGCGCCCGCGTACGTGACGTCGATCGCGACTTGGCCTGGGCCTGGTTCGGGTGGCTCTATGTCGGCGAGGGTCAGGACGTCAGCTTCCCCGAATTCGGGGATGGTGACTGCCTTCATCAGTATCGGCTCCCAACGGCGGCCGGTACGTCGTTCAGCTCGGCCAGGTCGGCCGGGGTGAGATCGAGGTCGGCGGCGCCGGCGTTCTCGTTCAGGTACTTGGACTTCTTGGTGCCGGGGATCGGGATGATGTGGTCGCCCTGCGCAAGCGTCCAGGCGATGGCGACCTGGGCCGGGGTTGCGCCATGGCGGGTTGCGACGCCCTTGACGATGTCGACGATCCGCAGATTGGCCTGGAGCGCCTCTTCCTGGAAGCGCGGGTTGCGGCCGCGGTAGTCGGAGTCCTCGAAGTCGGCGGCGGTGACGGCGCCCGTGAGGAAGCCCCGGCCGAGGGGAGAGAACGGCGCGAAAGCGGCGTTGTGATCCCGGCACCAGCCGACCACGTCGCCCGGTCCGTCACCCGAGAGGGTGTCGCCCGAGAAGCCTCCGGCGCTGCCCCCGGGTGCGTCCATCGGGTCCCGCGTCCACAGCGACAGCTCTGACTGGATCGCCGCAACCGGGTGGATGCCGTGCGCCTCCTGAGCCTCCGCGACGGTCACCTCGGACAGGCCCAGGTGCCGGACCTTGCCTTCGGCGACCAGTTCGGCCATCGCTCCCCACGTGTCGGCAAGGGGGACCTCGGGATCGATCCGGTGCAGGTAGTAGAGGTCGATGACGTCGGTGTCCAGGCGGCGCAGACTGTCTTCCAGCGACCTCTTCACATGCTCGGGAGAGCCGTCACGCTGCATGGAGATGGTCGCGCGGTCCGTGACCCGCAAGCCGGTCTTGGTGGCGAGCACGACCTGGTCCCGACGGCCGGCGAGGGCGCGGCCGAGGAGTGCCTCGTTGTCCCCGTCGCCGTAGACCTGGGCGGTGTCGAGAAAGGTGACGCCGAGGTCGATCGCCTCGTGGATCAGGGCGATCGAGGCGGCGTCGTCCCGCTCGGATTCGCCGTAGGCCCAGCTCATGCCCATGCAGCCGAGCCCGACCGCGCCGACCTGCGTGCCTGCGAACGTACGTGTCCTCATGATTCTTCCTTTCAGGCGGGGACGGCCGTGACGAGGCCGCCGTCGATGACCAGGTCCTGGCCGTTGATGTACGAGGCCTCGGCGGAGGCCAGGAAGGCGACCGCGCCAGCGATGTCCTCCGAGGAACCCAGACGGCCGGCGACCACCTGGGCGGTGTAGGCCGCAGCTTCCTCCTCGGAGGGGGCCGCGCCGCGGAACATCGGGGTGTCGATGTAACCGGGACTGACGGAGTTGACCCGGATGCGCCGCGGGGCCAGGTCGGCGGCGAGGGTCCGGGCCAGATTGTGCACGGCGGCCTTGGTCGCCGAGTACACCGAGGCGACCGGCAGGCCACGGTAGAGCGTCCAGGAGGCGTTGATCACGATGGCGCCGCCGTCGCTCAGCAACGGCACGGCCTTCTGGACGGTGAAGTAGACGCCCTTGAAGTTGACCGCCACCGTCTCGTCGAAGTCGGCCTCGGTGATCTCGGCGCTCGGCTTGAACGTGCCGACGCCCGCATTGGCGAAGACCACGTCCAGGCGTCCGAGCCGCTCCCGGACGGTCGCCATCAGGGTGTCGAGATCGGCAAGGCTTGCCGCGTCCGCGCGCACAGCCAGGACGCGGTCGCCGGCGTCCAGTTCCTTGACGGCGGCGTCCAGGCGGGTCTGGTCGCGGCCGGTGATGATCAACTGTGCGTCCTCGGCCAGCAGGCGGGCGGCCGTGGCCAGGCCCATGCCGCTCGTGCCGCCGGTGATCAGCGCGATCTTGCCGGTGAAGCGTCCCTCGTTCGTCATGACACTGATCGTGCTGGACGTCCGGGGAGACAAACAGACGCGGCTTATCCTGGGTGTGGCACCACCAGGATGCGGATCAGCTCGCTTGAACGAGGCGGACGCGGCGCATCAGGCGTTCGAGCCGTTCGTGGGTCTGCGTCCCCGGCTTGGGGTTGTGCAGCACCAGGTGGTGGCCGGGAATCTCCTCCAGCGGCATCGCCAGCGCCTCGAACGCCAGCTCCCCCACGTCCGGATGGTCGATGGTCTTGACGGCGGTGGTCTCGCCGGTGACCTCGTGCCGGGCCCAGATCTCGGCGAACTCGGGGCTGACCGCACTCAGATCCGCGGCGATCCGGCCGAACTCGGGGTCGTCCGGATAGCGGGCGGCGTCCGCGCGGAACCGGCCCGCCACCTTCTCCGCGGCCACGGCCCACTGGGTGTCCCGCGCGCGGTAACGCTCGTTGGTGAAGAACGTCACCACACAGTTGTGGTCATGCACGTCATAGCCGAAGACGACCTGCGCGGCCTGGTTGATCGCCGCGAAGTTCCAGTAGCGGTCCCGGACATAGGCGGGGCGCGGCGACCATGCGTCCAGTACCCGCTGGAGCTCGGGGCTGATCTCCACTGCGGTCTTCGCCTCGGCCTGGGGCGGATTGAGCCCGGCGAGGAGATACAGGTGCTGCCGTTCGGCCTCGTCCAGCCGCAGCGCGCGGGCGATCGCGTCGAGCACGTCCTCGGAGACCTTGATGTCGCGGCCCTGTTCGAGCCAGGTGTACCAGGACACCCCCACCCCGGCCAGGACGGCGACCTCCTCGCGCCGCAGGCCCGGCGTCCGGCGCCGCCCCGCGTCCGGCATGCCCACGTCCCGCGGCGTGAGCCGGGCGCGCCGCGTCCGCAGGAAGTCCCGCAGTTCGTCGCGGCGGAGACCGTGCGAGGTGCCCTTTGGACCGTCCGAGGTGCCTTCTGGACCGTCCGAGGTGCCCCCTGGAATGTTCGCGCTGCCCTCTGGACCGTTCGCGCTGCTCATTTCCCCCACGATAGCCGCGGCCCCGCGCCGGTCCGGACCCGCGCTGGCCCTTGATCACCCGCCGCTCTAGGCTGGCCCCGTGATCGGTTCGGGTCCGGCGATGCCGCGGTATGCGCGGGGTGGCTTCCTAGCTGCCGCCTGCACGCTGCTCGCACTCACCGGTCACTCGCTGGGCGCCGGCGGACCGTGCTGCCTGCCGCCCCTCCCCGCGGTGTTCGTGACCGGCGGCGTCGTGGGTGTGCTCTGCGTCACGATGGCCGCACGGCTGCTCTCGTTCTGGAAGATCCTGGTCGTGGTCGGCTGGGCCCAGGTCGCCTTCCACTTGTCCTTCTCAATGATGGCCTCCGGTCCGGCCCACCACCCGGGAGCCGCTCCCCCGGCGCCTCCGGCCGGGACGGCCGAAACGGCAGGCGCTGTAGAGGCGGCAGGCGCGGCAGGCGCGGCGTTTGGGCCGTCGATGCTCGTCGGGCACCTGATGGCCGCGATCGCCGCCGCCGCGCTGCTCGCCGGTGCCGACTGGGCCCTCTGGTGGCTCCTCACCGCCGTCTTCGCGATCGCGGTCACGTTCGTGTGGCCGATCCCGCGCCGCGTCGAGGCTCATCGCCCGCCGTGGGCAGTGCTGGTCGCCGCTGACCCGGCGCCGCTCCTCGGTGTGCTGCTCGCCCGTTCCGTCCGGCGTCGCGGGCCTCCGGTGGTACGACCGCACGCCGCCGCCTGATCCCATCGCTCCCGGTGGGCGGGCCCGGCGTGCCTTCATGCACGCCATCCGTCCACCGGAAGCAAGGAATCCCCCGATGCACGTTCGTACGATGCTGCCTGCCTTCGCCGCCCTCACGCTCGCCATCACTGCGACCGCAGCGGCCGGATGCGGCGGCTCCTCGTCCGGAGCCGACACCGTCTCGCCTGGCGCCGATGCCGCCCCGGCCAAGACCAGCTACCCGCTCACGTTCGACAACTGCGGCCAGAAGGTCACCTTCGCCAAGCCACCGCAGCGCGTCCTCATCCTCAACGGAACGTCGGTCGCCGAGGTCGAGAGCTTCATTCTTCTCGGCCTCCAGAAGCACATCCACGCCAACGCCCAGTCGTACGGGGTGTCGGATGAGCCCTCGATGATCCCGGCCATCAAGGCCCTCCCCACCGGCGGCCTCACGATGAACAAGAACTTCGAGGTGCCCGCCGAACAGGTCCTCGCGGCCAAGCCCGACCTGGTGATCTCGCACTGGTCGGGCGGCTTCGACGCGAAGAAGGGCATGGCGACGCGCGAGCAGCTCGCCGCCGCAGGCATCGCCACCCTCGTCAACCCGGTCAACTGCGCGTACGGCAAGCCGACCGCCACGCAGGCCGAACGGACGACGTACAAGAACGCCTCCATCGAGTCGTCGCACGACTTCCTGCGGCTCCTCGGCCGCGTCTTCGACGTCCAGCACAAGGCCGCCCAGGTCACCGGGGATCTCCGGCGCCGCATCGAGGCCGTCCGCGCGCGGACCGCGGGCAAGACCCCCAAGAAGATCCTCATCGCCTATCCCGGCATGGCGATGATGAACGCGCACGGGCTCCCCGCCGTCTGGACCGGTGGCGTCGCCGACCAGGTGCTCAAGGCCGCCGGAGGCGTCAACGCCTTCGCGGGCCTGGCACCCGAGGCGGTCTCGTCCATCAACAAGGAGCAGCTGGCCACCGCGCAGGTGGACGTGCTCGTGGTGGGCGCGTTCCAGCCGACGGAGGACCCGGCGGCCGAAGCCCGGAAGCTCTTCGCGCAGTACCCGCAGTGGCAGGCCTCCAAGACCCGCTCGTTCGCGACGGTCGCCGACGGCGTGTTCCTGGGGCCGCTGAACGCCGTGGCCGTCGAGAAGCTCGCCAAGGCGGTGCACGGTGTCGGCTGATCTCAAACATGAGTCGGTTGATCTCAAGCATGGGTCGGCTGATCCCAAACATGGGTCGGCTGATCTCAAACGTGGACCGCATCTGGTCTCGGGGCCGATGACCGGTGTGCTCATCGCCGGGCTGGCCGCAGGCCTGGTCCTGATGACGGTCGCGGCGATCTCGATCGGTTCGGTGAACCTCCCGCTCGGGTCGGTCTGGAACGTGATCGGCACGCGGCTCACCGGCGCCGGTGCGGGCGACCCGCTGCGCGACCAGGTGATCTGGGACATCCGGACACCTCGCGTCCTGGTCGCGGCACTCGTCGGTGCCGGGCTCAGCGTCGCGGGTGTCGCCCTCCAGGCCCTGGTCCGCAACCCGCTTGCCGACCCGTACATCCTCGGCATCTCGTCCGGGGCGTCGCTCGGCGCGGTCCTGGTCGTCGCGTTCGGCGCCTCCGCGGTGGGCGGGCTCGGGGTCACGGGCGCCGCGTTCGCCACGTCCATCCTGAGCGTGCTGGCGGTGTACGCGCTGTCGCAACGCGGAGGGCGGCTGCTCGACTCCCGGCTGGTCCTGATCGGCGTCGCGGTGGGGTATCTGTGCTCGGCCGCGACCACGTACCTCCAGCTGCAGGTCAACCCGACCGAACTGCACGGCTTGATGTTCTGGTTGATGGGCAGTGTCGCGGGCGCCACCTGGTCCGATCTCGGGGTCCCCGCCGCCGTGATCACGGCCTGCATGGTGTTCCTGCTGCTCCAGGCCCGCAACCTGAACGCGCTGATGGCGGGCGAGGACGCGGCGGCGGGCCTCGGCACGTCGGTGCGGTCGCTGCGGATCGCGCTGCTGGTGATCGGCTCGCTGCTGACCGCGACCGCCGTGAGCGTGGTCGGCGGAATCGGGTTCGTCGGCCTGATGGTGCCGCACGCGTCCCGGTTCCTGGTGGGCGGCGACCACCGTCGTGTGCTGCCCGTGGCGCTCCTGATGGGCGCGGTGTTCCTGGTCGCGGTCGACATCGCCTGCCGGACGGTCGACCGGCCGAACGAGCTGCCCGTCGGCATCTTCACGACCGGGCTCGGCGTGCCGTTCTTCATCTGGCTGCTGCTACGGCGTCGCTCGGGAGGTGCGTGAGGATGCGGCTGGTCATCGAGGACGTCACGGCCGAGATCGACTCCACGCCGATCGTGTCCGGCGTCGATCTCGTCGCCGAGCCCGGCCAGTTCGTCGGGCTGATCGGGCCGAACGGGAGCGGCAAGTCGACCCTGCTGCGCACCGTCTACCGGGCGTTGCGGCCCGCCGCCGGGGTCGTTTCGCTGAACGGGGCGGACCTGTGGCGGATGCCCGCCAAACGCGCCGCCCGGCATCGCGCGGTGGTGACCCAGCACGGCGACCTGACGGCGGAGTTCTCGGTCGCGGAGGTCGTCGCGATGGGGCGTGCGCCGCACAAGGGCCTGCTCGATCGCGAGGACGTCGCCGACCGAGCCGCGGTGGCGGAGTCGCTCAAACGGGTGGAACTGGCGTGGGCCGCCGACCGGCTGTTCTCGACGTTGTCGGGAGGCGAGCGGCAGCGGGTGCTGCTGGCCCGCGCGCTCGCCCAGGAGGCTCCGCTCCTCATCCTCGATGAGCCGACCAACCATCTGGACGTACGGGCGCAGCTGGGCCTGCTCGACCTGATCCGTTCGCTCGGGCTCACCCTGCTCACGGCGCTGCACGACCTGGATCACGCGGCTGCGTACTGCGACCACGTGGTCGTGCTGGAGAACGGTGCCGTACGGGCGGCGGGACCCCCGCTGGAGGTGCTCACGCCGGACTTCGTGGCGGAGGTGTTCGGGGTCCGGGCGCATATCGGCCCGCATCCGATCACCGGACGCCCGCACATCGCCGTGGCGTCGATATGAGCGCGTCGATATGAGCCCCGTCGAAAGAGCCGCGCCGATATGAGTCAGAAATGAGTCGATATGATCCGTTCTTCCGCGTGCGGCCCCGCGCCGCGAGAAGGAGACGCCGGTGTCCCTTGACCCCCCGCCCCCGGCCGCCGCCACTCCGCGCCGAGCCCGTGTGGTCATCGCGCTGCTGATGGCGTTCATGGCGCTCAACTTCGCGGACAAGGGGGTGCTCGGTCTCGTCGCCGATCCCATCCGCGACGATCTCGATTTGACCGCCACCGAGTTCGGCACCATCGCGAGCGCCTTCTACCTGCTCTTCAGCCTGTCAGCGGTGCTGGTGGGGTTCCTCGGCAACCGGATGCGCGCCCGGCCCCTGCTGGCCGTGCTCGTGCTGATCTGGTCCGTGGCGCAGCTTCCCATCCTGCTGCCCGTGGCCGGTTTCGCCGTGTTGCTGGGGACGCGCGTCCTGCTCGGCGCCGGCGAAGGGCCGAGCCTGCCGCTGGCCAACCACACCGCGTTCGGCTGGTTCCCGCAGGAACGGCGGTCGCTGCCTGCGGCGCTCGTCACCATGGGCGGCGCCCTCGGCGCGGTCATCGGCGCGCCGCTGGTCCTCGTCGTCAACAGCACCCTCGGCTGGCGTGGCTCGTTCGGGATCCTCGGTGTGCTGGGGCTGCTCTGGCTGCTGGCGTGGTGGCGGTGGGGCGGCGACGGCCCGTACGCGTCGGCGTCGACATCGGCGTCGGCGTCGGCGTCGGCATCGGCGTCGGCATCGGCGTCGGCATCGACCCAGGACACCGGGCAGGAGGAGGCGCGCGTGCCCTACCGGCGCGTCTTCCTCACCGGCACGTGGCTCGGCGGCACGTTCTCGATGTTCACGGTCATGTGGTCGCTCGCGCTGGCGCTCACCTGGCTCCCCACGTGGCTGGAGGACCACGTCCACTTCAGCGACGCCGAGGTCAGCGGAGCGATCGGACTGCCCAGCGTGTCGGGGCTCGTCCTCGCGCTGAGCGCGGGCGTTCTCGCGCAGCGCCTGTTGAAGCGGGGTGCCTCGCCGCGGCTCGCGCAGGGCGTGGTCGGCGCGATCGCGACTCTTGCCGCCGGTGCGTGCCTGCTCGGGCTGACGCGAGTCGGCCCGGTCGCGCTGATGTTGCCGCTGATGGCTATCGGTTTCGCGGCGGGCAACGCGCAGACGCCGCTGACCAACGCGGCGATCGCCCGGATCTGCCCTGCCGGGCAGCGCGCGGCCGCGCTCGCCACCGCGTACGCGATCGCGGCGACGTCGAGCATCCTGGCGCCGTACGTGTCAGGCCGCCTGATCGACTCAGCGGCGAACGAGGCCGCGGGCTTCGATCATGCCTTCGACCTGTCGGGATGGCTGCTGCTGGCCGGCGGCCTGGTCGCGTTCCTGACGGTCCGGCCCGACCGGGACGCTCAGGCGACCGCGCCGGAGGATCGCAGGCCGTCGATCGTCCCGGCGTCGTAACCGAGCTCGGCGAGCACCACCTCGGTGTGCTCGCCGAGCTCGGGGATCGGTGCCATCCGTGCCTCGGCGTCCGCGAACGTGATCGGCGGTAGGATCGCGGGCAGCGTGCCGGCCGGCGAGCCGACCTCGCGCCAGCGATCACGCTCGGCGAGCTGCGGATGGGCGAGCAGGCCGTGAGTGTCGTTGATGGAGGCGTTGGGCACCCCGGCGTCGTCCAGGCGCCGCACCAGTTCGTCGCGCGTCGTGCCGGCGGTCACCTCGGCGATGAGGGTGTCGACCTTCGCCCGGTTGCGGACGCGGGCCTGGTTGGTGGCGAACTCGGGATCGGAGGCCAGGAACGCCCGGTTGAGGACGCGTGTCACCAGGGCCACCCACTGCCGGTCGTTCTGCACACCGATGACGACGTCCTCGCCGTACGCGGTCGGGTACGCGTCGTACGGGGAGATGAGCGGGTGGCCGAGCGCCGACCGTGGCGGAACCTCCCCGGTGTAGCGGGTGGCGTACATGGCCTGGCTCATCCACTCGGCGACGGCGTCGAACATCGTCACCTCGACCGACGCGCCCTGCCCGGTGGTCCCACGCCGGACGAGAGCGGCGAGGGCACCGGAGAACGCGTACATCCCGGCGGCGATGTCGGCCAGGGGCGAACCCGCCTTGACCGGGGTCTCGGGAGTGCCCGTCACCGAGATGAGCCCTGCTTCGGCCTGGACGAGCATGTCGTAGGCGCGCTTGTCGCGGTACGGGCCACGCGAGCCGTACCCCGACATGTCGATCACGATGAGACGCGGGTGCCGGGCCCGCAGCTCGTCGGCGCCGAAGCCGAGGCGGGCGGCGGCGCCCGGCGCGAGGTTCTGGAGGAAGACGTCGGCCGTGGCGACCAGCTCGGCGAGGATCGTCCGGCCCTCCTCGCGCTTGAGGTGGAGCGCGACCGACTCCTTCGAACGGTTGAGCCAGGCGAAATGCGTGCCGAGCCCGCCGCTGTTGTGGGAGCCGGTGCTGGTGAGCGGGTCAGTGCTGGTGAGTGGGTCAGTGCTGTCGAGAGAGTCGGTGCTGATGAGTGAGTCATAAGCGCGGGCGAAGTCGCCGCCGTCCACCCGTTCGACCTTGATGACGCGGGCGCCGAGGTCGGCGAGCTGCCGGCTGGCGAACGGCGCCGCCACCGCCTGCTCCAGCGCGACGACCGTGATGCCTTCCAGGGGCAGCGTCCCGTCCACGGGCGGCATCTACGACTCCGCCAGCAGGCGGCGCCCGATGATCATCTTCTGGATGTCGGCCGTGCCCTCGCCGATCAGCAACATCGGCGCCTCCCGGTAGAGCCGTTCGATCTCGAACTCCTTGGAGTAGGCGTAGCCGCCGTGGATGCGGAACGAGTCCTCGACGACCTCCTTGCAGTACTCGCTGGCCAGGTACTTGGCCATCCCGGCCTCAAGGTCGTTGCGCTCGCCCGAGTCCTTGCGCCGCGCCGCCATCACCATCATCTGGTGCGCGGCCTCGACCTTGGTGGCCATCTCCGCGAGGCGGAACATGACCGCCTGATGCTCGGCGATCGGCTTGCCGAACGTCTCGCGTTCCTTGGCGTAGGCGAGGCCCAGCTCGTACGCGCGCCGTGCCACCCCGCAACCGCGCGCCGCCACGTTGACGCGGCCCACCTCGACGCCGTCCATCATCTGGTAGAAACCGCGGCCCGTCTCGCCGCCGAGGATCTGCGCGGCCGGGATGCGGTACGCGTCGAAGAGCAGCTCGGTGGTGTCGACGCCCTTGTACCCCATCTTCTCGATCTTGCCGGGAACGGTCAGGCCGGGCGCGACCTCGCCGAAGCCGGGCTCCTTGTCGACGAGGAAGGTCGTCATGCCCCGGTGCCCGGCCGCCGGGTCGGTCTTGACGAGAGTCGCCACCAGGTTGGACGTGGCGCCGTTCGTCAGCCACATCTTCTGGCCGGTGATCGAGTAGGCGTCGGCCCCGGCCAGCACCGCGCGGGTCTGGATCGCCGACACGTCTGAGCCGCAACCGGGCTCCGACATCGAGAACGCGCCGCGGACCTCGCCGGTGGCCATCCGAGGCAGATAGAAGGCCTTCTGCTCGGGGGTGCCGTGATGGCTGATCATCCAGGCCACGATGAAGTGCGTGTTGACGATGCCCGACACGCTCATCCAGCCGCGTGACAGCTCCTCCACCACCAGGGCGTAGGTCAGCAGCGACTCACCGAGCCCGCCGTACTCCTCTTCGATCATGAGGCCGAAGAGCCCGAGCTCCCGCATCCCGTCCACGATGGCCTGCGGATAGGCGTCGGCGTGTTCAAGCTCGGTCGCGACCGGGAGGATCTCCTTGTCCACGAACGCGCGGACGGTCGCCAGGATCTCGTGTTGCTCGTCGGTCAGCCCGTATGTCTGCTGCAATCTGCCCACGGTTCCCCAGAGTATTAGAACCACATTCTGGAAAGGGAGACCGGGGCGGGTTGTTCACGCCGATCGTTCGGCGCCGACCGTGACCGGCGGCGATCCAGGGACGCTGAGGGCCGCCACGAGCTCCCGGTAGAGCTCATCGGCCGCGAGCAGCTCGGCGTGCCGTCCCTGGGCGCGGATGCGGCCCGCCTCCATCACGAGGATGGTGTCGGCGTCGACCACCGTGGACAGCCGATGGGCGATCGTCACCACCGCTCCTTCGGCGGCACGACTGCGGATGCAGTCATGGATGGCCGCCTCCGTGAGCCCGTCGAGCTGCGCCGTGGCCTCGTCCAGCAGGAGCACGTCTGGGGTGCGGAGCAGGGCCCGCGCGAGCGCGATGCGCTGGCGTTCACCGCCGGACACCGAGGTGGACGACAGCGGCGTGTCCAGTCCGGATTCGAGGGCGCCGACCCGGTCGGCCAGCCGGACGTCCCGAAGCACCCTGTCGAGTTCCTCGGCGGTCGCATCCGGATGGGAGAACAGCAGGTTGTCGCGGATCGTACCCGGGACGATCGGGGTGTCCTGCTCCACGTACGCCAGCCGCTCGCGCAGCCGTTCGTGCCCGTGGTGGCTGTACGGCAGGCCGTCCAGGAGCAGCTCGCCTTCCTGCGGTTCGAGGAAGCGCAGGAAGAGGGAGAAGAGGGTCGTCTTCCCGGCTCCGGAAGGCCCGACGATGGCGGTATGCCCCCTGCGCGGAATGACGAGGTCCAGCCTGCGTACCACCGGATCGAGGTCAGGCCCGTAAGAGGCCGTGACGCCGCGCATCTCCAGCAGCGGGCCTCTGCCGTCCACGACGAGGGCGCGGGCAGGCACCGCCGGTGAGTCGATCTCCGACTCCAGCGCGTCCACCTCGCGGATCCGCTGCGCGGCGGCCATGCCCGACTGGAGGGTGGTGAGGTTCTGGCTGAGCTCGGTGATCGGGTCGATCAAGCCGAACGCGTACAGCAGGAACGCGATCAGGCCGGACACCTCCAGGCCACCCTGGTCCACCCGCCAGGCACCGACGGCGAGGATCAGGATGATCGCGAGCTGGAGTCCGGTCCAGGCGATCGTCCACGCCGTGGCCTCGCGCCGGACGGCGCGGACGCCGTGCACGGCCGAAGCGCGGGCGTCGGTCATGATCCGCTCGCTCTGGCGGTCCTCGGCCAGGCTGACCTTCACCGTCCGGATGGCCCGCAGCGTGCCCTCCAGCACGCCGCCGAGGCGCCCGATGTGGTCCTGAACCCGTTCCTGCGCCTTGGCGATCGACGGCATCAGCAGGGCGAACAGCACGACGACCACGGCGAGCGCCGCGACCGTGGTGCCGAGGAGCACCAGGTCGAGCACGCCCATGAGGATCAGCGTCCCGGCGAGCATGACCGCTCCGTTGATCAACCCGATCACGCTGGACGACGCGGCCTCCCTCAGCAGCACCGTGTCCGAGGTGACCCGGGTGACCATCTCCCCCACCGGGCGGGCGGTGATCGCGGGCACCGTCGCGCGCAGGAACCGCCGGACGAGCGACTCCCGCGCGTCCAGCACCACCCGTTCGCCCAGCGCGCCGAGGAGCGTCCACTGCCAGAACGCGACGCCCGCGCCGAGGACCATCAGCACCAGCAGGGCGATGATCGGGCCGCTCAGGGAACGGTCCTCGCCCAGCGAGTCCAGCACCCATTTGGTCACCATCGGCATCGCGAGGCCGAGCGCCGACCCGGCCAGCGCGAGAACGAGAGCGAGCGCCAGCTTGGCCGTGTGGGGGCGGGCGAACGACCACAGGATCCGCAGTCTCGGGAAGCGCCCCGACTGAACTGGAGCGGACTCAACTGAAACCGGCTCAACTGGAACAGACATGTCACCAATGGAACATCACTGTTCCGTTCTAGTCAAATGAGTTTCACTTTGGAGGAGGCGGTACCATCACTGCATGACAGCGGAGACCAAGACCCGGGTGCGGACCCGCCGCGCCATCCTGGACGCGGCCGTCTCGGTCCTCGCCAAGAATCCCGCCGCCTCCCTCGCCGACGTGGCGGCCGAGGCGGCGGTGGGACGTACGACCATCCACCGTTACTTCCCCGAGCGTTCCGATCTGCTGACCGCGATCGGGGCTGACGTGCTCGACAAGATCGCCGCCGCCACGGATCGGTCCCGCCCCGCCGAGGGCCCGTCACTGGAGGCGATCGCGCGGCTCTGCTCGGAGTTCTTCGATCTCGGCGAGAACCTGACCCTGATCTTCAATGTGCCGGAGTTCGGGGACTGGGAGGGCTGGGAGCAGGAGACCGCGGCCGACCGGGCCATGCTCGATCTCATCAAGCGCGGCCAGGCCGAGGGCGACATCGACCGCGAGATGGATGCGGTGTGGATCCAGCACCTGATCTGGTGCATGCTCTACACGGCCTGGTCGCACACCCACACCAACGGCGCGTCCAAGCACGAGTCCCTGACCCTGTGCCTGCGAAGCCTCAAGAAAGCGATCACCGCCTAAGCCGGGATCGTCGGCGGCCACGCAGCGGCACGCAGCGGCACGAGGGCACCGCCGCACTCGCGCTTCGTGGCCTTCCCCTCCTCATCGTGGGACGGAGCTACTCCTGAATGTGCGGTGAGTAGAGGACCGCGAGGAAGCGGACGAGCAGCGCTTCGCGGGTGGCGGGTGGCAACGCGTCAAGGATCGCGTTGACCACGGCCATCTCCGGGTCGCCGGCACCGCCGAGGTCGACGCCCACCGAGGCGAGCAGCCCGGCGAAGCCGGCGTCGTCGATCGCGTCGAGGTCGAGCCCGGCCAAGGCGTCCACGAGCTCGGCGGGCACATCGGGCGGCCCGGACGCGCGGGCGGCCTCGGCTGATTCGCGCAGCACGGACAGCAGCTCACCGGCTCGGTTGCCGCTCACGCCGGTCAGCGTCATATGCAGGTTGGCAGGGCTGTCGCCCGACGAGAGCTGCACCTGGAAGAACCAGCCGCGCTGGCGGGCCTCGTCGGCGAGGGTGAAGACGCACAAGCCCGGGTCGTCGGAAGCGATCGCGACCAGAGGCGCGTCCGGTTCGCCGAGGACGTGCAGCCCGGGGATCCCGGCGACTCCCGCGACGAGCCGTCCGGTCGCGCGCATGGCCTCGGCCGCCAGGACGCGGTATCCCTCCGCGCCGATCGCCTGGAGGGTCGCCCATGCCGCGCCGAGCGGACCGGCGCTGCGGCTGCTCTGCACGGTCGTGTTGATCACCGGGTAGCCCGGCCACTCCGCCGAGGCGAAGTAGGCACGCCGCCGCATCGCCTCGTCCGCGAACAGCACCACGGACGCACCCTTCGGCGCATACCCGTACTTGTGCAGATCGCAGGAGATCGACGTCACGCCTGGGACGGACAAGTCGAACAGGGGCACGTCCTGCCCATTCTCCCGGAGCCACGGCAGCACCCAGCCGCCCACGCACGCGTCCACGTGGCACGGCACACCCGCGCCGGCGGCCAAGGCGGCGATGCCGGCCACCGGGTCGAGGACGCCGTGCGGGTAGGACGGAGCGGAGGCCACGACGAGGGCGGTACGCGACGTCAGCGCGGCCGCGGTCGCCGCCGGGTCGGCCCGGAACGTCACCGGGTCGACCGGCACGGTAACCAGCTCCATGCCGAGGTAGTGCACGGCTTTGGCGAACGCAGGATGCGCTGTCGCCGGCGCCACGACCTGAAGCCGCCCGTATTCAGCCGGTCCAGCGTGGGCGGGGCGGGCATCACGGGCATCGCGGGCGGCCTTGACCGCCAGCATGATCGACTCGGTGCCGCCGCTGGTGAAGATCCCCGGTGTGCCCGCGTCCCCGCCCAGCCGCTCGGCGACGGCGGCGACCAGCTGCCGTTCCAGCGCGACGATGCTCGGGAACGCCGTCGGGTCCAGGCAGTTGACCTCCAGCATCTCCAGGTGTGCCCGGGCCGCCGCGTCGTGCACCTCAGCACGGCCTGTGTCGTAGACGTAGGCCGTGACGTTGCCGCCGCGCACGGGCAGGTCGCGGTCCCGGAGCCGGGCCAGCTCGCCGAGCAGCTCCGCGGCGGAACGACCGGTCTCGGGCAGCCCCGCCGCACGGGCCGGGTTCTCAAGCGGCGGCATGTTTCCCCCTGGAACGGCTGAGCGGGCTCGTCACTCCGCGACCTCGGGCAGGCCGAGCATGTGCCCGACGAGACGATGCAGGTGTGCGCGGAACCGTGTCAGCTGGCGAGGGTCGCCCATACCGACGCGCCGCCCGTCCGCGTCCAGCACGCCGCCGCGCCCGAAGCCGTGCGTGCACCAGATGACCGTCATCAGGGCGTATTCGAGGTCGACCTCCTCGCTGACGGCAGGCCTCACCACCTCGATGACCATGTTGAGCATGGGCCGGACGTAGAGGCTCTCCAGATGGGCGACGTCGGCCGCGTCCGACAACCACCGGTGCATCCAGAGCGCCGGCACCTCTGGATGCTCGACGCAGAAATCGAGATAGCCGTCCACGAGCCGCCGCACGCCCGCGGCGTCCGGGGTGAACTCTGCGAGGACGCTTTCCAGGGCGGCACGTTCGGTCCGGTGGGCCCGTTCCATGACGGCCAGGTACAGGTCGCGTTTGCCGCCCACGTGGTAAGCGACCGTGGCGATGTTGAGCCCGGCGGCCTCGGCGATCATGCGGGTCGGGGTCCCGTCATAGCCGAGTTCGGCGAACAAACGGGTGGCCACGTCCAGCACCCGTCCCGGGCCGGAATCGCTCGTCATGGCGGACACGTTAGAGAGGCCCGCGGAAGCCAGTCAATCGTTTGATGGAGACGGGCCTTTCCGCCTGTTCATCACTCCTGGATCAAAGACGCTCCAGGATGGTGACGTTGGCCTGGCCGCCTCCCTCGCACATGGTCTGCAGGCCGTAGCGGCCGCCGGTGCGCTCCAGCTCGTGCAGGAGCGTGGTCATCAGGCGCGCGCCGGTGGCGCCGAGCGGATGGCCGAGCGCGATCGCGCCGCCGTTGGGGTTGGTCTTGGCCGGGTCGGCCCCGGTCTCCTTGAGCCAGGCGAGCACGACCGAGGCGAACGCCTCGTTGATCTCGATGGCGTCGATGTCGGCCATGGTCATGCCGGTCTTCTTGAACGCGTGCGCCGTGGCCGGGATCGGCGCGGACAACATCCGGATGGGGTCCTCGCCGCGAGCCGAGATGTGGTGGATCCGGGCGCGCGGGGTGAGGCCGTGGTCGCGGACGGCCTGCTCGGAGGCGATGAGCAGGGCGGCTGCGCCGTCGGAGATCTGGGAGGAGAGCGCGGCGGTCAGCCGGCCTCCTTCGACCAGGGTCTTGAGGCCTGCCATCTTCTCGCGCGTGGTGTCGCGGCGCGGCCCCTCGTCGGTGGTGACACGCAGTGTCTCACCCCCCTGGCTACGCCCCACCGCCCCCGTATACGGGGCGATCTCGCGTTCGAAGCGGCCCTCGTCGATGGCGCGGATCGCGCGCTGGTGCGACTCGTACGCGAACGCCTCCATCTCCTCGCGGGAGATGTCCCAGTCGCGGGCGATCTGCTCGGCTCCCGCGAACTGCGAGACCTCGCCGTCGCCGTAGCGCCGCACCCATCCCTTGGAGCCGGCGAACGGTCCCTTGTCGAAACCGAGCGGCTCGGCGGCGGTCATCGCGTACGCGATCGGGATCTGCGACATGTTCTGCACGCCGCCCGCGACCACCAGGTCCGAGGTGCCGGACAACACCGCCTGGGCGGCGAAGTGCACCGCCTGCTGCGAGGAGCCGCACTGGCGGTCGACGGTGACGCCGGGGACCTCCTCGGGCAGCCCCGCCGCCAGCCAGCAGGTGCGGGCGATGTCGCCGGCCTGCGGGCCGACGTTGTCGACGCAGCCGAACACGACGTCCTCGACGGCCGCCGGGTCGACCTTCGTGCGGTCCATCAGCGTCGACAGGACGTGGGCGCCCATGTCGGCCGGGTGCACCGCGGCGAACCCGCCGCCGCGGCGCCCGACCGGAGCGCGGACCGCCTCGACGATGTAGGCCTCGGCCATGACGTGCCTCCTCAGGGGGTCGTGTACAGAGGTTTCAGGTCGCCTGGATCCCTTCCAGGACCATGGCGAGATACTGCTTGGCGATCTCCTCGGCGGACAGCCGCCCGCCGGCGTGGTACCAGGTCGCCGCGACCCACACGGTGTCGCGGATGAACCGGTAGACCAGGGACCGGTCGAGGTCGGGCCGGAACTCGCCCTCCTCGATGCCCCGGTCCAGCAGTGACAACCACATCTCCTCGAACCGCCGGCGCGATTCGAGGAGATAGTGGAAACGTTCGCTGGTGGCGAGGTGCTTGGACTCGTTCTGGTAGATGACGACGGCGGGCCGGTGCCGGTCGATCGAGCGGAACGACTCGACGACGAGGGCCTCCAGCGTCTCGCGGGCGCCGAGCCCGGAGGCGAGGACGCGGTCGTAGGCGGCCCACATCTCGTCCAGGAACGTCGACAGGATCTCGTCGGCCATCGACTCCTTGGAGTCGAAGTGGTAGTACAGGCTGCCGCCGAGGATCCCGGCGGCGTCGGCCACCTTCCGGACCGTGGTGGCGCTGTACCCCTGCTCGGCGAACACCTCGGCGGCGGTGGCGAGCAGCTCGGCCCGCCGCTCCGCCCGCGCCGCGGCGGTGCCCTCGGCGTCGCGCCGTCGTGGACTCATGATCGCTGGGTTCCTAGGGGTGCTGAGAGGAGACGGAGACGACCTCGCCCGTCATGTAGGACGAGTAGTCGCTGGCCAGGAAGACGATAACGTTGGCCACTTCCCAGGGCTCGGCGTAGCGGCCGAAGGCCTCGCGGCGCGTCAGCTCCTCCAGCAGCTCCTCCGACGTGACCTTGACCAGATGCGGGTGCATGGCGAGGGACGGCGACACCGCGTTGATCCGCACACCGAAGTCGGCGGCCTCCAGCGCGGCGCAGCGGGTGAGCGCCATGACCCCGGCCTTGGCGGCGGCGTAGTGCGACTGGCCCTTCTGTGCCCGCCAGCCGATCACCGACGCGTTGTTGACGATGACGCCGGCGCCCTGGTCGCGCATGCGGCGGAGGGCGGCGCGGGTGCAGCGCATGGTGCCGTTGAGGGTGATGTCGAGAACGCGGTCCCACTGGTCGTCCTGCATGTCGACCAGGTCGGCCGTGCCGCCGAGACCGGCGTTGTTGACGGCGATGTCGATGCGCCCGAAACGCTCGACGGCGAGATCATAGAGCGCCTGGACCTGCTCCTCCGCCGTCACGTCACAGGGCAGCGCGGCGACCCTGTCGGTGCCGAACTCCTTCTCCAGCTCGGCGAGCGACTGCCCGAGCCGCCGTTCGTGCGCATCGGAGATCAGGACGCGGGCGCCCTCCTCCAGGCAGCGCCGCGCGGTCGCCCCGCCGATGCCGGCCCCGGCCGCCGCGGTGATCACCACCACGCGGTCCTTGAGCAGGCCGTGCCCGGGCACGTAGGTAGGGGTCACGGCCGCGCCTCTCTGGTCTTGGATTCACGGGTCTTGGGTTCACGGATCTTGGGTTCACGCGGAAGGCCGAGCACGCGCTCGGCGATGATGTTGCGCTGGATCTCGTTCGACCCGGCGTAGATGGTGTCGGAACGCGAGAAGAGGAAGAGCCGCTGCCAGTCGTTCAGGTCATAGGGTGCGGCGTCGGCCACGAGCCCGGCGGCTCCGAGGACGTCCATGGCCAGCTCGCCGAGATCGCGGTGCCAGGTGGCCCAGACCAGCTTGGAGATCGACGATTCGGGGCCGGGCGCGCCGGACGCGACGCCCGCCATGGTGCGCATCGCGTTCAGGCGCATGATCTCCAGCCCCATCCAGGCGCGGGTGAGCCGGTCGCGCATCAGCGGATCGCCGATCGCACCGGTGCGCCGGGCCAGCTCGATGACGCCGTCCAGCTCGCGGCGGAAGCCGACCTGCTGGCCGAGCGTGGCGACGCCGCGCTCGAAGCCGAGCGTGGCCATCGCGATCTTCCAGCCGTCGCCGGGCGCGCCCACGATGTCGCCCGCGTCCGTACGGGCGTTGTCGAAGAACACCTCGTTGAACTCGGAGGTGCCGGTGAGCTGCACGATGGGCCGGATGTCGACGCCGGTCTGCTTCATCGGAACCAGCAGATAGGACAGTCCGTCATGGCGCACCGAACCCGGCTCGGTACGGCAGATGACGAAGCACCAGTCGGACTCCATCGCCAGCGACGTCCACACCTTCTGCCCGTTGATCCGCCAGCCGCCGTCCTCCAGGACCGCCCGGGTCTGCACGTTGGCCAGGTCGGAGCCCGCGTTGGGCTCGGAATAGCCCTGGCACCAGAGTTCCTCGACCGCGACGATCGGCGGGAGGAACCGCGCGCGCTGCTCGTCGGTGCCGAACGCGATGATCGTCGGCCCGAGGAGGTTCTCGCCGATGTGGCCGACACGCGCGGGGGCGTCGGCGAGGGCGTACTCCTCGTTGAAGATCACCTGCTGCTCGACGGTCGCCCCGCGGCCGCCGTACTCCTCGGGCCAGCCCACGCACGTCCAGCCCGCCGCGGCCATGTGCCGCTCCCAGGCGAGCCGTTCCGGGAACGCCTCGTGCTCGCGCCCGGGCCCGCCCAGCCCGCGGGCGTGCGCGAACTCGCCCGACAGGTGATGTTCCAGCCAGTCGCGGACCTCGGCCCGGAAAGCCCGGTCCGCAGGGGTCTCGTTCTGGTTCACGACAGGAACTCTACCAAACAGTTGTTAGAAAGAATCATCCCGGACCGCGCTCTGGACCCTGCGCTGGGACCCTGACGCTGCTCCGGAAGGCCGCTGCGGGATCAGCGGACGCGCAGCGCGAAGAGCGTCGTGTCGTCGGCGAAGCGGTCGAGCGCCATGCCCTTCAGGATGTCGTCCAGCATCTGGTGCAGCTCGCCGCCATGGCTCACGACGATCCCGGCCAGCATGTCGATCTGGTCGTCCAGGTCGGTGCCGCGCCGTTCGACCAGGCCGTCGGTGTAGAGCACGATCAGGTCGCCGCTGCGAAGCCGGACGGTGCTCGTCCGGTACTCCATGCCGGGGAACGCGCCGAGCAGCGGATCGGGCTCGCCGCCCGCCTCCAGGAGGCGGGCCCGGCCGTCCCGGACCAGGATCGGCGGCGGATGGCCCGCGCCCGCCCAGCACAGCTCGCGGGTCTCGGGATCGAAGTGCCCGATCACGGCCGTTCCCGTGGTGGCCGGGCCCACGTCGTGCACCAGGTCGTTGAGCCAGCTGAGGAGCCGTCCCGCGTCCTCACCCGTGTAGGCGAGGCCGAGCAGGCCGTTGCGCATCCGCGCCATGTCGGCGGTGGCCGCCAGTCCGTGGCCGCTGGCGTCCCCGACGGCGAACATCGAACGGCCGCCGGGCAGCACACGGGTCACGTACCAGTCACCGCCGATGCGCGCGGTGTTCTCGGCGGGGATGCTCCGGACGGCGGCGCTCACCCCCGGCGCGCCCGCGAGCACCCGGTCGGGCGGCAGCACCGCGCGGCGCAGCGTCAGCGCCACCTGCCGCTCGCGGGCCGTCTCGCCCTGCAGCCGGAGCAGGTCACGGCGGGTCTCGGCGAGCACTCCCTCCATGGAACGGCGGCTGGTGATGTCCTGCGTGAGCGCGCTGATGTTCGTCAGCAGGCCGGAGCGGTCCAGGGTCGGCTCGGCGTAGAGCCACAGGTGCCGGTTCGCTCCGTCCGGCGTGCGGATCCGGAACTCGACCTGGACGGGCTCGCGCCGGTTGAACAGGACGTGTACGGCCTGCTCGAAGAGGGGCAGGTCCGCAGGCTCGACGATCTTCGGCAGCTCATCCAGCACAAGGGGGCCCTCGTCCTCGAGCCGCCCGTAGTTGGCAAGCATCTGCGGCGACCAGTCGTGCTCATCGGTGGCCAGGTTCCACTCCGAGAAGCCGATCTTGGCGAGCCGTTCCGAGCGATCCAGGCGACGCCGGAGCCGCTCTTCCTCGTCGTGGAACCGCCAGGTCAGGCACACGCCCGTCGGCACACGGACGCAGCGGATGCTCAGCTGAACGATGCGCGAGGTGCCGTGGTGCACGGCGGTGTAGTCGAACGGCCCGCGCGCGAACGGCCGTCCCGTCTCCAGGACCTCGACGTAGGCGGGAAAGAGCCCGTTCAGCCGCGAGCCCGGATCGGTGCGCAACAGCCGCCGGCCGATCAGCTCCTCCGGGCTCCGGCCGAAGATGTCCTCGGCCACGGCGCCGAACGCCGCGTGCAGGAAGTCGACCACGTGCCCGTCGACGGCCCGGATCGGAACCAGGAGGCAGGCCGAGCCGAGGGCCGCGTCGAGCACCGCCTGCGCGACCGGGTCCTCGGGCGTGCCCTCCAGCAGCCGGGCGTCGGACTCCATGTCCGCCTCCGCAGGCCTCGCCGTGTCCGCCTCCAGAGGTCTCGCCGTGTCCGCCTCCGCAGGCCTGCCGGGGGGTTCGTTCACCGCAGGCGGTTCGTTCAGTGTGCCTGGTTCGTTCAGCGTGCCTGGTTCGCCGCCGCCGGCCGCTGCCTCGACCGTCCGGTACGCCTGGTGCGCGGCTTCCACTGATCTCCGCATCAGCTCGGCGTCCGCCGGTAGATCCGGCACGTCCGCGCCGGCCGGGCTGTGGGCGATGAGCAGCGACGCCGCGTCCTCGAGCTCCATGCCGAGGTCCCTGGCGAGCCAGATCAGATGTTGCAGGGCTTCGGCCTCATGGCACCCGAGCCGGTCGGCCAGCACCACCCGGGCCTCGGCCACCACAGCCCTGCCCCGCATGGCCGCCCGGAGCTCGCTCAGGTCGGGCATCTTCATCCCGATGGATCCCATCCTCAGGCACGCTCCAGCAAAGTCCGCATCCCCGAAATATAGGGCCGTTCTGCGGCGGACTCGCCCGAGGGCTCCCAAAGGGCTGAACTGTAGAGCAAGTCATGGCATTGCCTGATTAAAGGTCAGCTCACGAATCACCCTCCGGAGTCAAAGAGAACGGCTTGGATTCCACTCCCACGGCCGTTCCAGGCAATGCTGCGGAAAATTCGCCGTCGAACTGGCAGCTCGTTCCGGCTTGCGCTGGAAGAGCAGATGTGTCTCGGTGGAGCAGGCAGAACAGCCGTTCCCACCGGTCGAGCACCGCGTCCGGGCGTAGGCGCAGGACCGAGACGCGGGCCTGGGCGCCCATTGAGCGGCGCAGCGCGGCGTCCTCCATCAGCGTGCCGAGCGCCGCCGCGAAGGCCACCGTGTCTCCAGGGGGCACCAGCGTGCCCTCCAGGCCGTCGGTGATCAGCTCTCGGACGCCGGGCGCGCAGTCGAACGCGACCGTGGGCAGGCCGTACGCCATGGACTCCAGCACCGACATCGGGAACCCCTCGTCCCGGGACGGCAGCGCGAAGACCGACGACCCGATGAGCGCCGCCTCGACGTCGCCGGTGACGCCCCGGAACTCGACCGAGCCGGCGATGCCGGCGTTCCCGGCCTGTTCCCACAGCTCGGCCTCCTGCGGGCCGGCCCCGTACAGGCGCAGCCGCCACCCGGGATGCCGGGGCGCGACCTCCTGCCACGCCTCCAGCATCATGTCCAGGCCCTTCTCATAGGAGAGCCGCCCGATGCAGGTGACAACGGGCTCGTTGAGCGTGGGGAAACGGGTGGGTGACACGTGCAGCGGATTCGGCATGTGGTCGGCGTTGGTCATGCCTTCCCTGGCCCAGGCGTCGGCGTCCTCGGGCGTGAGGGTGAGCATCCGGTCGACACCGGCGTAGTGTTCCTTGATCCGCGCGTACCGGGACGAGCGCCGGGTCGCCGCGTACGACTCGTGGCTCATTCCGATGACCTTCAGGTCGCGCGTGTCGGCGCACGCGACCCATTCCATCGCCCAGATCTGCGCGGCGATCACCACGGCTCCCGGGCGGGCGGCGGCGAACAGCCCCGAAAGCCGGTCGGCCCCTCTTCGCATTTCCTTGGTGCGCCATAGGTCCCGGCTGTACGCGGCAATGTTGAGACGTTGAGGTAGCCCCCGCGGGCGCCATTTAAGGATGGGCGGTCGCCATTCGTCGTAAAGAACGATCACGCGGTACGAGTCGTCCTGGCCGTAGTCATGCGGCTCCGGCGCATGGGTGATGCCGACGAGGGTGACAAAGTGCCCCCGAGCCGACAGCAGGCGGGCCATATGGTGCGCCCACCGCTGGAGTCCGCCCATCCCGTCGATGTTGTTGCAGACGATGATCACGTCATGCGGCTCGGCCACGCGGGCTCCCTTCCTTGGCCGCCCTGGCTCCCTTGGCCGCCCTGGTTCTCATGGCCGCCCTGGTTCTCATGGCCGCCCTGGTTCTCATGGCCGGCCTGGTTCCCTTGGCTCTCCTGGCTTCCCGGAAGAATCGGTCCACCACGGTGCGTGCGGCGGTGCCGCGGTCGTACTCGCCGAACCGTTCGGCGAAGCCCCGGCGGCGGCCCTCTCCCGGGTCGTCCCCGGCGGCGAGCGCGGACAGCGCGGCGACCAGGTCGTCCTCGGTCCGTGTGATCGGGCCGGGCGCGTGCCGGGTGAGGTCGAAGTAGCCGCGCCCGAACGCCACGTCCTCGGAAAGGTGGAAGATCATCGGCCGGTCGAGCAGGGCGTAGTCGAACATGATCGAGGACTGGTCGGTGATGAGCACGTCCGCGAGCAGCAACAGCAGGGTCACGTCGGGGACGTCGCCCACGTCCCGTATCGAGCTCTGGACGGCCGGCGGCAGCCGCACGGTGCTGCGGTAGTGGGGGCGGACGAGCAGGAGGAAGTCGTCCCCCAGCTCATGGACGAACCGGTCCGGGTCGACGGGCGGGTCGAGGTTGCGGACCGGGCGGCCGTCCGGGTGTGAACGGGAGGTCGGCGCGTACAGCACCACCCGGCGCCCGTCGTCGTTCAGGCCGAGCCGTTCGCGCAGCGCGGCCAGTTCGCCGGCGAGCTCGCGATCGCCCTGGCCCTTGGTGACCAGCGGGTCGTTGCGCGGGTAGCCGGCGGGCAGCAGTTCCGCTCGGACGCCCAGTCCCTTGACCAGCGTCCCGACGTCGTGTTGTGACCGCACCAGGAAGCAGTCGTAGCGCTCCACCATGCGCTGGAGGCGTGCCCGTTGGGCGCGCGTGCCGCTCTTGATCCTCGGCTGGTCGAATCCCATGGTCTTGAGAGCCGATCCGTGCCAGGTCTGGATGTAGGTGGTCTCTGGGCGTTTCCTGATGCCGTCGGGGAAACCCTGGTTGTCGATCCAGTACTCGGCCCTGGCCAGTGCGAGGTAGTAGCCCCACGAGCCCCGCTTGACGAGTGTCGCGTCGGAGGGGAAGCCACGGGTGGACGACTCGTACGACCACACGGCATGCACGGGGATGCGGGATCGGCGCAGCTCGCGGTAGATGTACTTGGGGTTGTCGGAGTACTGCTTGCCGAGGTGGCTCTCAAAGACCACGCTGCCGGAACGCACCGGCAACCTGCTGAGCACGCGGTTGAAGACGGCGACCTTGGTCTTGCGGGCGGTGAGCGTACGCCGGACGGATCGTTCGAACGTGCGGACGCGCTTCCAGGCGCTGCGACCCGGCGACGTGGCCGCCGCCCAGTGCACCGTCGCCATCGTGGCCTGCGTCAGCCTGCTTCCACCCTGGAGTTTGAACGCCAGATGGCCCGCGTGCGTGACGTACGAGCGCATGCCGTCGGCGGCGAGCCGGGTGAGGCGAGGCCGCACCGGCAGAACGACCCCGTCGAACGCCTCCCCTTCGCCGGTGCCCTCCCCCGGCAGGGTCAAGATCTCCTCACCGTCGACGTCGAGACGGAGGCGCACGTCCCAGATCGAATCGGCGAACCCGTAGGGACGAACCTGCCGTATCGGATCGAAGTCGGCCTGCCAGCGGAGCCGGGCTCCCTCATGGGTCACGGTGGCGGGGATGTGGCGCACCCGCATGGGGCGGCGGCGATCGTTCAGTTCGAGGGTGGCGCTGAGCTCCGCGTGGGCGGGGACACGATCTAGCACGTTCAGCACATGGCCTTCGAGATGCGCGAGGTGGCCCCACATGGCCAGGCCCGTGACGGTGTTGGCGGGTGTCAGCTCGCGGAGCGGCCGCTGGTGCAGGCCGAGGCCGGTGACGTCGAGGACGCGGCGGGCCAGGGCACTGTCCGCGCGCCGGGTGCCCCAGAAGATGCGGCCGTTCTGCTCCCGCAGCGCGCTGCGCAGCTCCAGCCGCTTGCCCCGCCCGTACTCGGCCGCGGCGAGCGCACCGGTCAGGTCACGTTCGCGCAGCAGGAACGCGGCGATCGCGGGGACCGGGTGGGCCGCCGCGAAGACCCGCGGATCCAGCTCCGCCAGGTAGGCGGCCGCCAGTTCCAGGAAGCTCGCCCGGTAGACGGGGTCGCGGACGCGCAGGTCGCGCAGGTAGAGGAGCAGATCGTGGTTGACGAACTTGGCGTCCTTGGCCCGCTCCAGCTCGTACGCGCCGCGCAGCCGGAACAGTGCGTCGATCCGGCGGTGGATCTCCAGCCGGTCGGCGAAGTTGGCCAGCTCGGCGCGGCGGTTGGAGATCGACGGCGCCGTCTCCGCCCTCGGCTCGACAAACCAGTTGTAGACGCGGTGCGGGATGAGGGCGGTCCTGTCGGCGGCGAGGTAGGCCTCGGCGGAGAACAGGAGATCCTCGTAGTGCAGGCACTCGACGAAGCGCAGCCCGTGGTCTTCGAGGAAGCTGCGGCGGTAGGCCTTGTTGGTCGACAGGGTGTCGTAGAGAAGGTCGGGCTTGTCGCGGAGGGACCCGAAGACCGCGCGGCGGGCGTAGAGCCACGGGTACCACCTGCGTTCCTTGCACGAGGCGTTGGGCAACGCGAGCACGATCCGCGTGCAGAGGCCCGACACCAGATCGGCCCCGGTCTCCTCGGCGGCGGCGATCAGATTGAGGCAGGCGTGCCGGTCGAGGAGGTCGTCGCTGTCCAGGAACATCACGTACCGGCCGCGCGCGTGCTCGGCCCCGACGTTGCGCGGCCGGCCGCAGCCACCCGAGTTGGACGGCAGGCGGATGGAGCGGACCCGCCCCGGGTGCTCGGCCGCCAGCCGGTCGGCCACCTCGCCGGTCCCGTCCGTGCTGCCGTCGTCGACGACCACCGCCTCGACTCCGCCGAGCGACTGGCCCAGCACGGAGCCGACGGCGCGCGGCAGCCGCGCTGCGTCGTTGTAACCGATCACGACGACGGTGACATCCGGGCGCCCCGGCATCGAATGCTCCCTCCGCTCCGTCCCATCCCGTCCCGTCCCGTTCGCCGTGTTCCTTTCCAGAAACGCGGGATCATGGGCCTAAGCAGGGGCAAAGCGTCCGAATGATTCGTATTACCCGGGAGGCGCCGAACTCGGCCTAGGGAGGCTTAGACAGGCATAGCGAGGCTTAGGAAGGCATAGGGAGGCTTAGGAAGGCATAGGGAGGCTTAGGAAGGCATAGGGAGGCTCAGGGACGAGAGCGGGCAGAAACACCCGAAGGCGCCCAGCCGGAGCCGTACGCCTTCGAAGCGGGGTGGGGGAAGGTCTTTGGGGTCAGGACTTCTTGTAGTCGGCGTAGTCGGGGTAGCCGTAGCCCACGACGGACGACTTCGGCCGGACCTTGCTGACCACGGAGTTGCTGATGTTGCCCTCGATGGTGGAAATGGTGCCGTTGCCGTTGTCCTTGACGACCATGCCGACGTGGTCGATGCCGTCGACGCCGCCTGACGAGCCGTTCTGCCAGTCGAAGAAGACGAGGGCGCCCGGCTTGGCCCGCTGGCCCCACCGCTTGGTCTTCGCAAGCCACCTGGCGTGCTGGACGGTGTAGGCGTCCCAGCCCATGCCCTTGACGCCGGTCTGCGCACCGACCCAGGACACGAACATGTTGCACCAGGCTGCGCCGCTGTATTCGGCGATGTTGCCGCCGTCACGCCGGGCGGTGAGCTTGGCCTCGTTGGTCTTGATGTACCAGTCGTGGAACTTGGTCCGGCCGTTGGCGCCTTCGGTGATGCCGACCTGCTTCAGTGCCAGGCTGATCGCCTTGGCCGAGCTCGCGGCTGTGGCGGCCTTCTTGGCCTTGGCCTTCTTGGCCTTTCGAGCCTTACCGGCGGCCTTGTGGGCGTGCGCGGAGCCGGCGACCCGGGCGTCGGCGCGGGCCTCGGCGGTGCCGGAGAAGTTGACGGGGCTGAAGACCGAGAGCCCGAGGGCACCAGCCAGGACGGCGCTGAGGGCGACGCCCACGGCGGCGGCCGGATCATCGGACACAGGCTTCACGATCTTGCGGTCGAACATCAAAGAGAACTCCCTTACTCCCATGACGCCTACCGGGTTAGCTGACGGATTCGGGCATGGAAGAGCCCTACGGCGCACGCGAAGGAGCGCCGATTCACCCCTGCAAAATGGGTCCCCGGCTCCGCATCCAGTGGAGGGGGATGCGGACTCGGCCTAGGGCACCGCGAGCGCGGTGCCCGGCTATTCGGATTGATCTCGTAACGAGGCGCGGAACACACGGCCGCGCGTCATGGCCAGGTAAAACGGGCCATGTTGGGGGGTCAAGTCCCTGATGGGGCTCGAGACCTGGGCACAACGCATGGGGTGCGTCGCGAGATTGCAATAGAAGGTATCAAACCCTCACGCGATGGCAAACCACCACCAAAGATTCTTCTTGAAGAGGTCACAGGATCCCAACGTAAGCATGCTCCAGACCATTCCCGGACCACCAAAGTGGGGTCAAGATTGTTTGTCAGGAGGGGCCGGGAGGCACGGAAAGACGGGGTGTGCGGCGCCTCAGCCGAGGGGGTCGCGGACGCGGCGTCGCGCCGTACGAAGTGAGATGCGTCACCAATCGGCGACGAAGATCTCTTCACCTTCGCCTTCCACAAGATCGGTGAGCCCGGCCAGGCCACCGGCGCCGGCGAGAACGCGGCCCTGTGCCGCTCCTGCCCAGGCGCGGCTCCTGCGGCGATTCCGTCCTTGCCGTCCCGGCCGGATCATGCGCTTGACCCCACGATGACCAAATGCGTGTTTCTAACAGGAACATGTGCGTTCGACTAGATCATCCGGCTGTGCGCACCACCGAGGTTCCGCGTCATGGGAGGCTGGGGCCATGATTCGAGGATGCGGACGGTGAAGCGCACCGTCACCCGACTGGCGGACGGCCGCGAACTGATCTACTTCGACCGGCGGGACGACGCCGACCGGAGCGCCATCGACGAGCGGCCGCTGCCGGAACGCGCCACGGCGTCGGAGCTCCGGCACGACCCGCTGCTCGACGAATGGGTCGCCATCGCCGCGCACCGCCAGACCAGGACCTTCCTGCCCTCGACGGACGACTGTCCCCTCTGCCCCTCCACACCGGGGCGCCCGACCGAGATCCCGGCGCCGGACTACGAGGTCGTGGTCTTCGAAAACCGGTTCCCCTCGTACGGCGACGGCGCCTCCGGCGGGCGTTGCGAGGTGGTGTGCTTCACCTCCGAGCACGGCAGGTCGTTCGCCGAACTGCCCCCCGAGCAGGTGCAGACCGTCATCGAGGCCTGGGCGGACCGTACCGCCGAGTTGTCCACGTACCCCGGCGTCGAGCAGGTCTTCTGCTTCGAGAACCGCGGCGAGGCGATCGGCGTCACCCTGCACCACCCGCACGGGCAGATCTACGGCTACCCGTTCGTGCCCCCGCGCACCCGGCGCATGCTGGACGTCGCGCGCCGCCACCCTGGTGATCTCTTCGCGGAGGTGCTGTCGGCCGAACGCGAGGAGGGCGTACGCGTTGTGGCGGCCAACGACCTGTGGACGGCGTTCGTGCCCAAGGCGGCCCGCTGGCCGTATGAGGTGCACGTCTATCCGCATCGCCGCGTACCCGACCTGCCCGCCCTGGATAGCGCCGAGCGCGAAGCCCTCGGAGCGCTCTATCTCGACCTGCTGGGGCGCCTCGACCGGCTCTTCGGCATGCCGCTTCCCTATGTGTCGGCGTGGCACCAAGCCCCTGTCCGTACAGACCGCGACTTGGCGTGGCTGCACCTGGAGCTCTTCTCGATCCAGCGCGCGCCGGGGAAGCTCAAATATCTGGCGGGCTCGGAGTCGGCCATGGGCGCGTTCGTGAACGACGTAAGCCCGGAAGACGCCGCTCGCAGGCTCCGCGAGGCCTGACCCTGGCCTAAACCCGGCCTGCCCCCGGCCTGACCCGCCAGGCCACTTCCCGGCATTGGCCCGCGACACGGCACAAGCACGTTCTCTAGCGTTCATGAGGCGCCCTCCCGACCCTAGGAGACCGTCATGGACGCCCGGCTAGCAGATGACCTTGCCCGAATGCCCGAACTGCTTGAACACGTGCGGGTGCGCGCCGCCGACCTCCTCGCCGGGCTCGCTGAGCGCCCCGCCGCGGTCCCACCCGTCCCCGCCAAGCCGCTCGCGCTCCCGCCGTCCGGAATCGGCCTGGACAACGCCCTGGCCGATTTCGCCGAACGCTGGGAGCCCGGCTTCTCCGGCAGCGCGGGCCCCCGCTACCTCGGTTTCGTCACCGGGGGCGCGACCCCCGCGTCCGTCGCCGGTGACTGGCTGACCAGCGTGCTCGACCAGAACGCCGCCCCCGGCCTGGACTCGTCCGCGCCCGACCTCGAACGGGAGACGATCACTTGGCTCCGCGAGCTCTTCGGAATCGGCGAGGAGCACACGGGCTCGTTCGTCTCCGGCGCGACGATGTCCAACACCGTCGGCCTAGCCCTCGCACGCGAATGGCTAGGCGAACAACAAGGCATCTCCATCGCTGATGCAGGCGTCGGCGCCCTGGCCGACGTGACAGTCCTGTCTGGCACACCGCACTCCAGCATCTACAAGGCCCTGTCCATGCTGGGCATCGGCCGTGACCGCCTCCGCACGATCCCGACCCTCCCCGACCGCGAAGCCGTCGACATCGACGCCCTCGCCTCCGCCCTGGCCGACCTGCCGGGCCCCGCCATCGTCGTGGCGAACGCAGGCACGGTGAACACCGTCGACTTCGACGACCTCGAAGCCATCGCCGCCCTCCGCGATCGCCACCCGTTCTGGCTCCATGTGGACGCCGCGTTCGGCGCGTTCGCCGCCCTCACCCCCGCCCACGCGCACCTCGTCGCCGGCCTCACCCTCGCCGACTCGATCTGCGTGGACCTGCACAAGTGGCTGAACGTCCCGTACGACTCGGCGATCCAGCTCACCAACCGCCAGGATCTCCAGGTCCACGTGTTCCAGAACTCAGCCGCTTATCTAGGACTGCCGACGACCACCCCAGACTTCGTTCACCTGACCCCAGAGAACTCCAGGCGCCTGCGAGCCCTCCCCGCCTGGTTCACGCTCCGCGCGTACGGCCGTGAGGGTCACCGCTCGATCGTCGAACGCAACATCGCCCAAGCCCAGCGCCTAGGAGAGGCCATATCGGTCTCTCCCCACTGGCGCCTGCTAGCCCCAGTCCGCCTGAACGTGGTCTGCTTCACCCTCGCCGACAGCCCAACCAATGCAGCCATCGACACAATCACTCAGAATCTGGCCGCCGCCGGCACGACGTTCCTCACGCCCACCGTCTACGCAGGAACCCCCGCCCTCCGCGCCGCGTTCAGCAACTGGCGCACCACCGACGCCGACGTAGAACGAATCGCAAAGGAGATCAATGCAGGAGACCGTCACCTATCTGGAAATGACCAGCCCTGACGACATCAACCCCGCGGACCCCGTCCCCACCGTCACCCTGGCTCCCGCCGACCCCGAGACCCACCGCGCCCTCAACATCAGGATCGGCGAAAGGTACCTCTGGGAGAGTGTCACCTTCACAGAAGCCCAATGGGCGAAATACCTGGCCGACCCCGACGCCCAAACGTGGCTGATTAGATCCGGCGATGAGAACGCTGGCCTGGCCCGCTATGCCATCGCCGCAACAGAAGTAGAGATAAGCACGTTCGGCCTAGTCCCTGAGTTCGTAGGCCGCGGCATAGGCGCCTACGCCCTTACCCTGACGCTCCAGAAGGCCTGGGAAATCTCCCCCAACACCCGCCGCGTGTGGCTGCACACCTCCACACTCGACCATCCGAACGCGCTGCCCAACTACCAGAAGCGCGGCCTGCGCCCCTTCCGCACAGAGGTCCGTCAGCGCGACGACGCTCGATAGAGATCCCGGGTCAGCCGAGTAACCCGTTCACTCGCAGCCCTAAAGGAACTCCCCACAGGCTGCAGCGTCAACACGACAAAAATCCGCTGACCCACGATCCCCGTGGTGTGCAACACCGGTCGCCCAAGCCCGAGATCAGGCCCCACCACCGGCTTGAACGATCCTTCCCTACACCGCACAGCCGGAACGTCCCCGAACCCCGACCACCCCTGCTTGATCGCCCAGGGCTTGGGCACCGCCCGCGGAATCCCGAAGAACTGGTCAAACCCATCGGTCCCGCACTGCGTGGCGCGCCCCAACTCCCTGACCACAAACTCCCGATGCCCCTTGGGCGCCTTTTCCAGCAGATACCGATAAGTCTTGAGCACGTCCCCGGCGCTCAAGGCCGTATACCCCCAGAACCCGGGCTTGTCCGCTGGAGGCCCCGCAGTCTCCGTCAACCCCGCCTTCGGCGCCATCCGCTTGATGATCTGCCCCTGACCACCCCGCCGCCAGAAGTACGTGGCCGCCTTGTCATCGCTGGACCGGAGCATCTTCCCCATCAAGGCCCGATCCCCACCCCGCCCCAGCTGATCGAGCGCAATCAGGATCTTCACCACCGAAGCCGACCGCACCGTCTGCCGAACCCGATGCTGAAGCAGAACCTTCCTGCTCCGCCGATCGAAAACGACATACCCGGCCCGCACCCCCGCAGGCACCTTCACAGAGACAGCCCGCTTAGGAGGCGCCGCCCTCTCAGACGTCCGAGCAACGGAAGGCGTACCACTGGCCGTCGCCTGAGGAGGCTCCTCACCTGCGCACCCACAGAGCCCGGTCACCCCGACCGCGACCGCCATCCCCCCACGCGCCATCAACGAGTTCACCCGGCATGCCTACCAGACATCCATCCCGCCGTATCTCGGTACGCAGGAGGGCGCAGACTGCGCTAGAGTAATCACGCCCGCTCAGCCGGGCACCGGGACGTAGCGCAGTTTGGCAGCGCACTTGACTGGGGGTCAAGGGGTCGTGGGTTCAAATCCCGCCGTCCCGACAGAACGCCAAGGCCTGATGATCACGGACTTTTCCGAGGTCACCAGGCCTTTTGCGTATCCGGCCGAAGCGGCTGGCCGTCACTCGACGAGCCGCAGCCGGGGACCATCTGGGGACCGCCGCACGCTGAGGTGAAGGCTCAGAGCCTCCCCCGCCGCACTAATCGACTTGGCGTCCGGATGCAGATACCGCTGCGTCGTGGAAAGCGATCCATGTCCAGCGATCTTCCGCAAGACATGGACCGGCACCCCGGCATCGGCCATCCAGGTCAGCCCGGTATGGCGTAGATCGTGCCGCCGCAGGTACTCGTACCCGAGCCGTTGCACGACCTCGTCCCAATGGGTGGCGTCCCGGAGGACGGCGGTGGTGATTCGTCCGCCTCGCGGTCCGGTGAAGAGTCGGCCCATCGGGTCCTTACCCACCGCATCCAGGCGTCGGCCGACCAGATCCCGGATTTCCTCGATAAGGGGAACGGTGCGAGCGCGCTTGCCCTTGGTGCCCTTGTCGACCAGTCCGCCGGGGCTCGGAGTGGTCTGGCGCCGCACGGTCCAGGTCCACGCATCGCGATCAATGTCGCCCGCTCGTACGCCCGAGACTTCACCGATCCGGGCCGCGGTGCATGCGGCGAAGATGATGACCTCTCCCCAGCCTTGGTAGTGATTGGTGGACCGGGCGACCAGAGCTTCCGCGAGCTCGATGAGCGCGGCCCAATCCGGCAAGGCCAACGATCGAGGGTCGTCGAGCTCGTCTTCTGCCTGCTTGTACTGCTGCTGCCATCCCGTGATGCGGGCTGGGTTGCGATCGATGATTCCGTCCCGGACGGCCTGCTCCATCACGCGGACGAGTGCGGCGAGGCTGTTCTTCACGGTGGAGCGCCCGCAGGCATCGGCAATCCATGCATGCACCGTGCGATCAACGGCGCCGTTACTGATCATCCGTACCGGTAGATGTCCAAGCGAGGGCACAACCCGGCATCGCCATCCAGCCATGTATGGATCAAGGGTCTTGCTCTCCAGGCCACGCATGGCGAGATCCATGACACTGTCGCCATATTCGACGAGCACCATTGTGGCGGTGGCCGGGTCGATTCCTCCTCGTGCGGCGACCTGTATCTCATCAATCCACGCGGCAGCTTCTTCTTCCTCCTTCTTTGCTTCTGAGAGTGACTTGCGGCGGCCTGTGGTGGGGTCGGTCCAGCGGACCCGAGCGCGATAGGGCTTGGGGCGTCCAGGTCGATACTCGATGTCGGTTGAGAGCGAGACCCCGAGAGGGAGTTGCTCCCGGTGGCTCACGCCGCCACATCCTTGGGGTCAGTGCGATGACTCAACAGCCAGCGCTGAACGTCGATGGCGCTGTATCGGGTGACGGCACCGCTCATCTTGACGAAGGGTGGCCCCTGGATCGGATGAGCGGTTCGCCACCGGCGGAGCGTCGAGGGGTCCACTCCGATGATTTCGGCGAGTTCCTCGGTGGTGTACCAACCGCCGAGCAACAGCCTGTCGGGGCTCTGGCTTTCGGTGATGTCGATTGACATGCGTTCTCCTTGCAGCTCATGAGGTTTCCTTCCGTGTTGGACATGAAGCTCAGGTCGAGATCTTCGCGTCCGGGCCTATTTCTTGCTCCCGCATCAGCGGGGCCTTGGACCCCTGATCGGTCGCCCACAGGGACGACTGTTTATGCTGCATGTGGCTGTTGGCCTTGAGCATGCTCGTGGGCGAGTTCTTCGCGTCCGGCTTGGTGTCGACGGCGGGCTTGGTCGGCGGCGGTGTTGGCGAGGAGGGCGTCAGCGGTGGTGTGCCAGCCGGTTCCGACGTAGGTGAGGGTGCCGACGATGAGCGTCGTTTGGTCGCCAAGGTTGTCTTGACGGTGGAATGCGTCCGCTGGGTGGTCGGGACCTTGTGTTTGGGTGCGGCGGTAGTGGATGCGTGCGGCGCGTAGGGCGGCGAAGGTGATCGAATAGCGGCGGGCTTTGGTGAGGAAGTGTCCGCCGAAGCCGAGCATGTGGGCCCACCTGCGTAGTTTGGCATGGTCGGGGTGTTCGCCCAGGGTCCAGCAGGCCGCGATGAGTCGGGCGGTGTGGTCGCCGCCAGGGTCGGCGTAGAGCCGGACGGTGGCGGGGGTGAGCCGTTGTGAGGCGTGGCCGGTGATCTCGGTGCCTTTGGTGGCGTACTTGGCCAGGTAGGCGGCAACCATGGCGTCGGTGACGGTGTCGCCGGTGTGCAGGGTGATGGGCCGGATATCGAGAGCCTTGGCGGGGTCGCCCCAGGTAATGGGCCAGCCGCCGGGGTTTTCGGGGTGGCCAGGTGTGGTGGTGCGGGTGTGGATGACGGCATACCGAATGGCGTCGTCGAGATCAGCGACGGTGAAGCCGGACGGTGGCGGGATGACGGCGTCGAGGTCGATGGAGTCGATGCCGTCGAGGCGCAGGAGAGCATGGAAGTGGACGATGCCTCGTTGCTGGTATTCGGCGGCTTTGCCGTGTGAGAGCCGGACGGACGGGAGCCTGCGTTGCCGGGCGAGGCGGTTCAGGTAGCGTTCGGCGGCTTGTTTGGTTCGTCGCCATAGTTCGCCCGCGTGCTGATTCCAGATCACGTGGTGGTCGTGGTCGTAGCAGTCCAGGCACAGTGGTTTCCCGAGCCGCTGGTCGCTGGATTCATGGCGGGCGAAACAGGCCAACGTAATGCCGTGCGGGCAGACCTCAGCGGTACCAGTACGACGGGCATGGCAAGGATCAGGTCGGCAGCCGCACCGAGTCTTGTCTCGGCAGGTGTGGTGTTTGACGTGACGGGCATGCACCGGTCCGAACGAGGGTGCGGTGAGAGTCGCGAACACGGCGGGATGGCTGTTGACGGTGGTGGGCACGGTTTTGCCGCCGGTCAGCCCGGTGCGGATGAGTTGGTAGGCGTCGCCTTGGTAGGTGTAGGCGCAGGAGGGGCAGACGATGTGGCGGCGGTTGCCGCACGCTTTGTAGATGACGCCGTCCGGTAGCGCGCTGGTGGGTGTGGTGGCCAGGACTTCACCGGTGCGGGTGTCGACGGTGTCGAGATGGCCGAGCAGTCGGATGGGGCGGGTGCAGCCTGCGGCGGGCCAGACGTGGTCGAGCCAGTCGAAGTAGCCGTCGCCACCTCGGATGAGCGCGGTGTCGGTCGCCAGGATAGGGCGGCGGGTGATCTTTGAGGGTGGTAGCGGGGAGACGGTGAGGCACAGTTGGGTGGGGTGTGCGGGTTCGGTGTTCGCCCCGGTACCCGGGCGGAGGGAAGTCCGTCCGGGTGCCAGAGCCAGCGCCGAACGGGGCGCGGGGATGTGGGTCATGGGCGCCCGCCGGTGTCGGAGGCGTCGTTGTCGTTGGTGGTGTCGCCGTTGAGGGTGTTCAGGACGGCGGTGGCGAGGGTGTGGTCGATGCCGAGGTGTTCGGCGAGTGCGAGGGTGCCGATGGGGTGGCCGTGGGTTTGGCGGTGGATGTGGTCGGCCATCCGGGCGCCGGTGACCAGCTGTGCCGGGACGGCCTGTGTGACCGGTTGGGTGGTGGGCTGGTCGGTGGGTTGGGTGAGGGCGGGTGGTTGTTGTGCCGCTGCGTGCACGGTAACCGCGTCGTCGTGCTGGCCCTCGTTGTCGATTGGGTTGTGGCTGGTGAGTGCGGGTGTGGACAGCACGAGTTTGGTCAGCGCCAGGAAGGCCAGGGCGGGTACTGCCGACAGCAGCCAGCCGACGGGGGTGGGTTCGGCGACGGCGAGTTGGGCGGCGATGGATAGTCCGGCTGCCAGGATCAGGACGGTCATGGGGTAGCCGACTGGGTGGCCGTGTCGTTTGCGGCGGCGGATTTCCAGGGCGGCGGCGGTGGGGGTGAGTTCGGAGATGACGGCGTTGGCCCAGCCGAACCAGTCGCCGGTGCCGGGTGGGCTGTTGGTCATGGTCCAGTCGTGGACGTGGGTAAAGGAGGCGGCGCCGGCCATCGAGGCAACGGCGAGCAGGATGAGGATCTGGGCGGTGGATTCGATTCGTTCGGCGGTTTTGGTGGTGGTCATGTGCGGTCACCGCCCCAGCGTTGTTGGGCGGCTTGGCGGGTGATGCCCAGGGGGCGGGCGATGTCGGCCCAGGAGTAGCCCCAGTCGCTACGCAGGCCGTGGACGGCTTGGGCGATGGCGTCGTCGAGCTCTTGGGAGAGTTGAACGGCGTCGGCGATGGCTTCGATGTCGCCGGAGGCGATGCGGCGGCTGTAGGCGCGGATAATGCGGCGCAGGAACGCGACGTAGTCGTCGTTCTCGACCACGTGTCGGGGCCGCTTTCTGAGTGGTTCGGGCGTCAAGGCCATGTTGACGGTGGGGGCGCTCATGACAGGGCCCCGGAGGCTTCGGCGCAATCGAGGCATTCGCCCAGCGAGCGCGGAATGTAGTAGCTCTTGGTCCGCCCGCAGCTAGAGCAGGTACGGCGGGCCTTCAGCGCTTTGGCGATGGCCGCGTGCTGGGCGGGGGTGGCGGTGCGCTTGGGTTTGGCGTCGGCCTCGCGGTAGAGGTAAGCGACGCGGGCGCCGTCGCGCCACAAGATTTGGGCGTGTACGGGTTGGCCGCCGGGGCGTAGTCCTTTGGCGCGGAGCTGGCGGCGGGTGAGCAGGCCTGCCGGTGCCCACCGGTAGGGGTAGGTGGGGATGCCGTAGCGGGTGCCGGTGGGGTCGTAGTGCTTGAGGTAGATGCCGCGTTGGGACAGCGCGTCCAGGGCGGACACGTGCGGCCCGGTGGTTTGGGCGCAGGTGTAGCCGGTAGCGTGCATGGTGATACCACGTCCTTCCTTTGCTGGTGGGGTGGTTCGGCGAGGGCCGGGATTCTTTGGCGAGAGGTCCGGCCCTCAGCCGTGTTCAGGTTCTAGGTGCGGTTTCGTCGCAGACTTCGAAGGTGGTTCCGTCTGAGGCTTGAATGGTCCACACGTCACGGGTCTCGTCGTAGCTAGCGACACCGGTACGCTCGAATTCTTCGAGGGTGTCGAGTTCGTAACCGCCGTATCGGGTTAGATAGCGATCCCATTCGTCCGCCGGGTTGTATCCGAGCGAGGTGTAATCGTCGGGGTGCATGGCATTCTCCTTGTCGTCAGGAGGTTGACGCTTAAGCGTCAAGAGGGGTCTTTGGGTTCGAAGTCCTCGCCGCAGGCTCCGCAGGTGACGGGTGCTTGCTCCAGTGAGGAGGCGGCGATGCGGATGGTGCGTTCGCATGGGCAGATGGCGGCGATGAGGTTGCTGCTTTTGGTCTTAGTGGTGGTGGCGGTGAGTTCGTCGCGGCGCCACAGCACCATGGCTTTTTCCAGGGCGCGGAGTTGCGCGCGGTAGATGGTCTGGGTGGTGTCGGGGACGGTGGTGGTGCTCCACCCGAACTTGTCGTTTTTGGTGACGTCGATGCCGAGTTCGTGGGCCAGGTCGCGGAACTTGGTGTTGTGGTAGCGGCCTTGGCGGCTGGTGTCTTTGATGTCGCGTGTTTGCGCGAGTGCGTGGGTGGCTTCGTGCAGCAGGGTGCCGAGAACTTCGGTGGGGGTGCGGCGGAGTCCTTCGCCGCTGATCATGATTTCGGTGCGGTCGGTGTCTCCGACGCGCCATCGGTCGGCGGCGTGGTGGCCCCAGCGGGCTTGTTTGCCTTCGGTGCCGGACGCCACGATGAGCACCACTTGTGGGATTTCGGGGTGCCGGGTGCGGATGGCGGCCCAGGTGTTTTCCAGCACGCGTAGCAGGGTGCTGGCGGTGTCTGGGGCCCGGGTGGCGGTCATGGCTGCCACTCCTCGGGAATGTCCCAGCCGTCGATCAGGTCGCTGCACAGTTGTTCGGCGGTGTAGGACCACAGGGTGGCGGTGCAGTCCAGGCAGGCCGCGCAGCATGGCCCGGGGTGGTCATGGTCGTCGGCGCGCAGGAAGTCCATTTCGCTGCTGCCGCAGTTTCGGCAGCGGATACTCCACACGATGAGGTTGGCGGCCTCGTAGAAGAAGCAGTCCGGGCAGTAAGCGCGGGTACCGGGGCGTGTGCTGATCAGCCATTGCGCCGTCATGGTGGACAGCATGAGTTCGGTGACGCCGCAGCCGGGGGTGTCGCATTCGACGAGCCAGCGGCGCAGGTCGGGGGTGCCGTTGTGGTTGTAGCGTTTGTGGATCACAGCCACCACTTCCTTTTGTCGCGGTAGTCGTGTTGGCCGATAGCCATGGCTCGGCCGTTGGGGTGGATGTCGAAATCCTCGGAATCGTCGTCGCGGATTTCGGCGATGGGCCGGACATGATCGACGGTTCGATCAGCGAAGTAGTAGCGGCCTTCTTCGCTTTCCAGCCATTCAATGGCGGGAGTGACGCAGAAGCCGGTGTCATTGTGGATCACAGCCACCACCGGTTCTTGTCGTAGTAGTCGTTCTGGATGACGGTCATGCCGGTGGCGGCGAGAGTGTATTCGTCCTGTTTGAGCATGATCATGGGTTGCCGGACGCCGTGGTTGTGATGGGTCGCGGCATGGATAACGGCGGCCAAAAGATGTTGGGTGTTCTCCAGCCACTCCACAGCGGGAGTGAGGCGAAAAATCCTGGTGTCGGTCATGCCGCCCACATCCCGTCGCACAATCCGCACCGCAAGGCGTATTCGCTGGTGCGTTCGTCGATGGTGACGAGGACTTCACTAATGTCATCGGTAGCGCCGCAGTACAGACACGCCAGGACATGAGCAGATGTGCCGGTGATGGCGCCCGAAGCGGCGTGTTCGAGCCCGCAGATGTGGCGCTGTGCCCATTGCTCTAGCTCGGGGTATTGGTCCGGGGTGACCGAGTGGGTGGCCCAGCAGTTCAGGCATAGGCCGGTGAGGCCGGTGAAGTCAGCGACGGTGACCGGGGTGATGTAGATCCGGTTGAGGATGTGCATAACGGGGCCTCCTTTCAGGCGGCGAGGCCTTGTGCGGCCGGTGTGGTGCTGCCGTGGGGGCGATGACGGTCGCGGGTCCACAGGGCGTGGTCGACGATGTGACCGATGTGGTCGTCGGTGAGGTAGGCGACCTTGATCAGGCGGGGAAGTCCGCCTTCGGCGATGAGGTAGCAGACGCCTTGGGAGGTGGGCGCGATGTCGGTGGCGGTGTAGCCAGCTCCCGACCAGCCGTCGCCCAGGATGATGTCGCTGGACCCGGTGGAGGTGCAGCGGAAGGCGGCGCGGTAGGAGAACAGGTCCCGCATGGATTTGGGGATGATGTCCACGCTGGGGCGTTGGGTGGCGGCGATGACGATGACGCCGCAGGCGCGGCCACGGGCGACCAGGTCACGCAGCAGTGCGATGAATTCTTGCTGCTGTTGGGGGGTGCCGACGGTGGCGGAGAAGTAGGCGATTTCGTCGATGATGACGACGATGGTGTTGACGTCGTCGCCGGGTTCGATCTTGCGGCGGCCGTGCCGCAGCAGCCAGGTGTAACGGCGGTTCATCATTTCTTGCAGTCGGCGCAGGGTGATGATGGCGTCGGCGATGTCGGGGCCGACGAATTTGTCGGCGACTGGGGCGTATAGGCCGAGTTCGACTTGTTTGCCGTCCAGCAGGACCAGCCGGGTGCGGTCGGCCAAGGCGGCATGCGAAGCGATGGTCTGCAACAGGCCGGATTTGCCGCCGCCGGGTTCGCCGGCGGCCAGGATGTTGCGGTAGGCCATCGGCAGGTAGACCGGGGCGCGCATTTCGTCGATGCCAGTGAAGATCGGGTCGTACATCGACAGCATCGGCCCGACCGGCACAGTGGGTGCGGTGCCGGTGGGCAAGTGGGTATCCACGGGCAATCTCATAAGCGATCAGCTCCTTGGGGGTTGAAGCGGTGAGGGGCGCGGAGACCGCGAGATGGGTTCCACGCCCGCTCACCTAAGGGAGATGTGGCGCGGTCGCGATGCAACACGCAGGTGTCAAACAGGTGTTGACGCTGTTGTCGCTGCCACAAGCCCGGGGGTCACCGGTAGTCGGCGTAGGGGTCGTCGTCGGCAGCGGGCACTGTGGCCGGTTGCGTGACCGGCTTCTTGCGGGCTCCGCCGTTGCTATCGGCGGGCTTTGTGTTGGTCTTGCCGTTGGTCTTGGGCGGGTCGCTCACCTGTTCGGCGGTGACGTCGTCCAGGTCCAGGCCCGCGTCTGTTGCGGGCAGGTCATCAGGTGACATCTGGCGCGTGGAGTGCTCGCCGTTGGCGACCGCGTCGGCCAGGGCGGGATCTTGCACCAGGGTGGGGACCACGGTCCCGGTGAGCGCGTCGCGGCGCTTGACGTGCAGCCGCACGTAGGCGGCGTTGGTCTGCTTTCCGGCCAGTTCGACGGTGACGCTTGCGGCCCAGCAGGTGACCGCGATCTTTTCCAGCGAGGTTTGCAGCTCGCTGAGCGACAGGCCGGGGCGTAGCCAGACCCAGACGTCTTCGCCGACCGGGGTGGGCTTGGCCCACAGGATGAGCGGGAGGGAACCGCGGTTGTTGCCGATCAGGAAGTCGGCGAAGCAGGTCCGGATGCGGTGCCGGACGATGAAGCAGTAAGCGATCTTGGTGACGTACTGGCGGATGTTAGGCACCGCCAGCGGCGCGAGTACCGCCATGACGACGGCGAGCCGGACCGGCAGCGGCGTGTGCTGGCACAGCAGCACGAACCCATACAGCACGGTCAGCGCGATGAGGATTTCAGGAAGCCACCACCACAGGGCGCGGATGACCGGCCAGGCCGCGATGATCCCGGCAACGGGTGCGGCCACGGCGACACCGACGATCAGGCCGATGAACAGCGCGATCACGGGGTGGCGCACATACTCGGGGAAGGCGGTGGCGATGGTGGCGGCCAGCAGCCCGACCACCACGGTGATGATGTAGAAGGCGATCTTGGCAGTGCGGGCGTAGGACCGCGAGACCCGGTCTTCGATGATGGTGACGGTGCCACCACGACGGTGCCCGCTGCGCGGGGTCGAGGCTCGCCCGAACATCGAGGCGCCTCTAGACTTGGACATGACGAACTCTCCTCTTGGCTTGAGAGGGTTTGTTGATGACGAGCGGGGTCGGCAGGTTGGTGACCGGTACCGACCCCGTTCGCGATCAGGGGATAACTTCGTTGATCAGCCAGCGGTGCGCATCGCACCGGGAAGCTCGTCGGGCTCCAGGCTGAAGAAGGTCACCAGCGGTCTGGGGCTGATGCCGCACTCGGCGGCGATGGTGGTGACCCGTTCCTTGAAGATTTGGCTGCGACTGGCCGGTGACGACACCGGGATGACACCGTAAGCGGTGACACTTCTCCCGCTGCTGGGGTCAGACAGCGTGATGACGTAGTGGTAGTCCATGGCTGCCTCTCCGGATGTCAGTGGTTGGCTTCCGGCGGCGGCCCGAAGTTCTCTTCCTCGTCGATCCAGGTCTGGATCTGCCTGGCCTGGTACTCGTAGGCCTGGGCTCCGGTGAGGTTGCCGTCGTTCCGGGCGTGGGTGGCGGCCACGAGGCAGTCGTGCGCGGCTACGCGCAGGTTGGTGAGTCGCTGCTGCGATGAGACAGTGGTCATGTCTTCTCCTTGGGCAGGTGCCTGGTAGGCGCGGGTGAGAAGGCCGGTGGTGTTGCGGTCGACGAGTCTGTTGAAGGCGATGGCGCGTCCACCGCGCGGGCTGATGACCTTGAGGTTGTCGAGCACGAACCAGGGGGTGTGCTGTTCGTCCAGCCACACATCTCCAGGTGTGGCCAGGCCGTATCCCGGTTGCATACGTCCGTCTCCGTCCTTCGGTGCGGGCGACGGGGGGTAGCCCGATCAGGGCTGTTGCCTGTGGATCAGCAGGCCGAGGCCTGCGATCGTGAAGGGGAATGCGTGTTGCTGTGAACCGGCTCAGGGCCGGGGACAAGCCCCGGCACCAAGCCAGGTCTTCTCGTGCGGGTACAGCTAGCTCCGGTCAGGCAGACTTGACCGCCGCAGGTGCGGCCGCCTTGAGCTCCACCGCGCGAAACGCCACGCCGCTGCGACCATTGGTCGACCACGGCAGGGCCTCCAGTCCGGACACGATGACGGGCTGCCCGACCTTCACGTTCGGCTTTTCACCAGCCGTAGTGATGGTGAGAATCTCGCCACCGTCCTCGTCCAGGACGAACACCTGCGTCGACCACATCGGACGGCCGGTGTTCCGCTCGGTCCGCTGACGACCGTTCTGATCGGTCTTCTCCTCCGAAGCCCGCGTCACGGTGACCTGCTTCGTACTGGTGTCCACGATGAGCTTCATAAAAGCTCTCCCTTCGATCTCGGGCGGCACAAGTGAGTACCGAACCCTTCGATTTCGTGACCACGTCGGTCACACTGGAGAGCATCAAGGCAGCTGGTAGGACCTCTCGCGGATCCATCACGGACATGCCCGGACATGAAGCGGACATCGCGCGGACGTCTTCACCGGGCGTCTTGCCGCTCGCAGTGAGAACAGATCAGCCTGAGAACTCAACACAGTTCGACTAGGGAGGATCAAGGTGTCAAAGGACGCGCCTCGCACTGTCCTTGAGTTCCTGGTCCGAGAGAGCGATCACACGTACGGCGAGCTTTCGAGTCAATTCAACAGCCTCGCCAAGACCCTCGGTGTGAAAGCGACGATCAGCGATCGACACCTCCGTCGGCTTGCCTCAGGGCAAAATACCGGGGAACAGCACCCCGCTACACGTCGTGTTCTTCAGAGAATGTTCGGTCGTCAAATCGACGAGCTTCTATCTCCGTACAACGAACACGACAGCATCTCTCCCGTTGACGAGTCCGACGAATCGGTCGGCATCTCAGGTCGAATCGTCACTCACACCGTGGAAGGAGCTCTCAGCATGGCTGCCCAGCGTGCTCGCCAATTCGCCCTATCGACCGGACAGGTCGGACTCACCGCCGAAGCCCTCGACCAGATTCACCAGGACGTGCACGAACTCGCGCTTGCGTACCCACAACGTCCGCTGTCCGAGATTCTCGGTGATCTGGTCAACGTCCAGGACATCATGTTCACGCTACTTGAACAGCGACAGCGCCCCCAGCAGGCAAGTCACCTGTACTTCCTGGCCGGTGTCACCGGAGGAATGCTGGCCAAGGCGTCGCACGACCTGGCCGAGCCCCACGCCGCCATGACACAGGCACGTACCGCGTTCCTCTGCGCGGACACTGCTGGTCACGATGGTCTGCGGGCTTGGCTGCGCGGCCTTCAGTCGTTCATCACCTACTGGGCCGGGCGTCCCCACGAGTCCGTGCGGTACGCGCAGGAAGGAGCCGAGTTCGCCGACAGGGCTGGAAACAGCTCCACTGTTTGGCTTGCCATGAATGAGGCTCGCGCTTGGGCGGCTCTCCGCAACCCAGCCAACACCACCGCAGCCATCAGACGCGCTGAGGATGCATGGGACCGGGTGCAGCCCGACGACATGGACGAGCTAGGCGGTCTAGCGACGTTCTCACGCGCTCGCCAGCTCTACTACGCAGCAGACGCCCTGGCATGGCTGCCCGATGAGGCCGCAGAAGCCGAGCGGTACTCCTCAGAGGCCGTGTCGGCTTACAGCGATCCCTCGCGTCCCGAATGGGCCTTCGGAGATCAGGCAGGCAGTCACACCGACCTCGCCATTTCCCGCATCGCCCAAGGTGAGCTGGAAGGTGCCTCCGAGGCTCTGGCCCCGGTCCTCGATCTTCCTCCGGAACTCCGCATCAACGGGATCGTCAACTCAGTCGATCGCGTGCACCGCGCTCTGACGGCTGCCAGCGAGTCCTCAATCGGGACTGAGCTGCAGGAACGGATAGAGTTGTTCACGCACACACCGTTGAAGGCTCTTCCGCGTTAGGACAGCCCCTGATGTTCCCCGTTACCCTCACGGGTGACCGTGTCCGCCTTCGTGAGTTCGGGAATGACGACGTCAATGACGCCTTGACGATCGTCGGGGACAACCGAGTCACGGACTGGCTGTCCTTCGACGCCAAGTCTCTCGACGAGACGGCAGCGATGATCGAAGGAATCATCGATCGCACCAGCGCGTCACCCCGCACCGAGTTCTACCTCGCGGTGACGCCCGTCCAAGACGACCGGGTCGTTGGGTTCGTTCGACTTGGACTGGCTGGAGTCCGAGCCGCGAAGCTTGGATTCGCCATCGCTGCGGACCACTGGGGGAAGGGCTACGCCACCGACGCAGCCCGAACCCTCACCGACTTCGGTTTCAGAGAACTGGGCCTACACCGGATCAGTGCCGCAGTCGGCCCCGAGAATCTCGCCTCCGCAGTCATCGTGACCAAGCTCGGGCTACGCCCTGAAGGCCGGATTCGGGACCATGTGTTCACAAACGGACAATGGCGAGACAGTCTGCTGTTCTCCGTCCTTGAGCATGAGTGGAACCGCCAGGCAACCTAGAGGAGCAAACCTCTAGCACTCCAGGAATCCGGCACTCTCCACCACCCAGAAGCAGCGATGCACGCTGTTCAACCTGCGCCGATATCCGTTCCATTGCATCAGGCAGTCCGCAAGACCTGAAGCACGGTCATAGGCCACGCCAAACCAGTCATTAGCGCTGTCGACCTCAGAGGCGGCCAGCAGGACAGCTGAGCGAACGTGGTCTGTGAGAACTTTCTGTACGTCTTAGATGCGGCCCGACAAGCGGGCCGCTCGCGCCGCCGACTCGGCGGCCGGCCGCTCGCCTCAACCTGGCGGACCGGCGGCGGCCAAGGCCCTGAACGCCGGTCGGCAGGCGCGCAAACCAGAAGATGTCGCGGGCCGCAGAAGACGGCAGCCAGTCTCACGGGGTTTATCTGGCCACGCCAGGTGCCGCTGGCCGCTTCCCGACTTGCGCGGGGACCCCGCGCGGGGCCTCGCGACGGGCCAGTGCGGGCAGGCAGGTGCCGCCCGTCCGCCGATCAAGGCTACGAGGCCCCGCCCCCACACAAGTCCGGAACCGTCCAGCTACCGAACATGGAACGTCCCTGGATCACTGCCCATTTGGCGTAACTACAGCGGTCAACTGCACATACGAGAAATCGGCCGTGCCGGACACGCTGGGGCTTGGAAGATCATGCGATACCGGCAACTTTTCAGCAAGCAAGATCAGTTGATCAAGAAAACTCTGAAGCTTGCCAGTCGTCATCCTCTTGCTGGCATCTTCGCTGAAGTCCAGTGTGAGATTGATCTTTAGCTGTCGGCATGTAGCGGGATTGTTGTCCTTGGTGACCTTGCGAACGCTCGCAGAACCCATGTCGGCTCTCCTTAGAGAGTAGGCAGATAGTAACCATACCTCCAACTACTTAGAAGTTTCAGGGTTACTGCACACATGAGGACGCCAACGACGATGCGTGACCTCCCCAGCCCCAATCGCCCACAGCTTGACGCTTAAGCGTCAAAGGCTGGGGACCAGGTGGGGACCACACGCCATGCACGAGGGCTCACACGGCCACGATCAGCGAACTTCGTACATTCGTTCGAAAGTGGTTCTGAGCTGCAACAACCACTACCCGACCGTCCTGGGGGTCAAGGGGTCGTGGGTTCAAATCCCGCCGTCCCGACAGTGTGATGTCTCAGGACATCGGAATGACCCTGAACCCACGATTGTGGGTTCAGGGTCGTTTTGGTTGTGGGCCGGGTGGGCGTCCGGTGGGTTGGTAGTCGCGGGTGGGGTCGATGGTGA
>NZ_JBIRAZ010000043.1:0-49235 GCF_044326415.1 Actinomadura sp. 6N118
AGACGGACCCGCTCGTCCAGGCGCCCGGCAGTGAGGCCTGGTGGGACGTCCCGGTCGCGGAGGTCTCCACTCTGGAATCCACCGCACAGGCCCACTCCCGCTACGCCGAAGCCAAGAAGGCGCAGCGCCCCCTGCTCTGACACCGTCGCGAGAGGGGAACCGGGTTCTTCCGGGTCAACGGACCGACCCGGAGGAACCCGTGACCTCCAGGCAGACCTTGGGCCACGTCTACAGATGCCGTACAATCGACCGAAGAATAGGCTGCGGCTCTTGTGAATACCCATGTCAGGCAAGGTGCGCCGTCAGGGACTTGAACCCCGAACCCGCGGATTAAGAGTCCGCTGCTTGCATGCCGGATCGGTATTTTCTGTGCCCGTCTAATATCGGCCTAGCCGACTACCAGGTTCAGTTGCGAGGCCGTTCACGATTCGGCCGACGCCCCGGCTTTACACAGGCTTCCGGACAGCGGAGAGCCAACGCTGCACCGCTTAGGGCGAGGTTAGCGGTGAGGGCTACGGGCGGGTGGAGACCTTTCCGGGATGCGGTCAATTGGCCATTGAGGTCTCGATCTAGGGCGGGGTTGGCGGCGAAGGCCATTTATTCGACAATGCCACCGGCGAATAGCCTAGTAGCCCGTACGAGAAAGAACTCGTCCATTTTCGCGGGGGGCGGGTCGGAGAATGTCAATGGATGTGACGATCGCCACATCTTGGTATGGGTGGTGTGGTATAACTCGCAAAGGATATCTTCTATTGGAACGTTCCTGTGTGCGAATGCAGAGAGATGTTGATCGATTGCACTGAGCTACTATCGGGACGCTGGCGAACAAGCGCGTTAGCCGCCTGGACCTGCCGGGCGGTCGACATCTGGCCTAGCCGCGCCGGTGGGGCTCGTGCTGAATTGTGGCGGAGATGGGCATGAGGACTCGATCTGAGGGGACGCCGCCGCTGTTGAACCGGCAGCGAGAGCGCGCTGCGCTTGATGGCCTGCTGGCGGATCTGCGGTCAGGACGCGGGCGGGCGCTGGTGGTGCGCGGTGAGGCGGGCGTGGGCAAGTCGGCGTTGCTGGAGTATGTGGCCGACGCCGCGGCCGACATGCGGGTGGCCCGGGCGGTGGGTGTGGAATCGGAGATGGAGCTGGCGTTCGCCGGGCTGCATCTGCTGTGCGTGCCGCTGCTGGACCGGCTGGAAGGCCTGCCGGGTCCGCAGCGCGACGCCATGGGGGTCGCGTTCGGGCTGCGGGAGGGAGGCGTGCCAGACCAGTTCATGGTCGCACTGGCGGTGCTGAGCCTCCTGTCGGAGGTGGCGGAGGGGCGGCCGCTGCTGTGCCTGATCGATGACGCGCAATGGCTGGACCGGGCGTCGGCGCAGGCACTGGCGTTCGCGGCGCGGCGGCTGCTGGCCGAGCCGGTTGGGCTGGTCTTCGCCGCGCGCGAGCCGGGCGACCTGTTCCGGGGGCTTGCGGACTTGGAGGTGCGTGGCCTTCCGGATGAGGAAGCCCGCACGCTGCTGCGGTCGGTGGTCCGGTTTCGGCTCGATGAGCCGGTCCAAGATCGCATCCTTGCCGAGACGAACGGCAACCCCCTGGCGCTGCTGGAGTTGCCGCGCGGGCTAGGCCCGGCTCAACTGGCAGGCGGGTTTGGGCTGGTCGGGGCACAGGCGGTCCCGGCGCGGATCGAGCACGGCTTCCGCCGCCGGCTGGAGGGCCTCCCCGCCGACACGCGGTCGCTGATGCTGATCGCGGCGGCCGAGCCGGCCGGCGACCCGGTGCTGGTCTGGCGGGCGGCTGAGCGACTGGGGATCCCCGTTTCCGCCGCGGAGCCCGTGCAGAACGACGGCTTGCTGGAGATCGGGACCCGGGTGCGGTTCCGGCATCCACTGGTGCGGTCCGCGGTGTACACGGCGGCGACGTTGCCGGAGCGGCGTGCCGCGCACCGGGCACTGGGCGAGGTGACCGATCGCGATCATGACCTGGATCGGCGCGCGTGGCATCTGGCAGCAGCGGTGCTGGGGCCCGATGAGGGGGTGGCCGCGGAGCTGGAGCGCTCGGCAGGCCGGGCGCAGGCCCGCGGCGGCATGGCGGCGTCGGCGGCGTTCTTGCAGCGCGCGGCCGAGCTGACGAGCGAGCCCGCACCGCGGTCCGAGCGCGCCCTCGCGGCCGCTCAGGCGAATCTCCAGGCCGGTGCGTTCGATGCGGCGGCGAAGCTGCTCGCCATGGCGACGGCGGGGCCGCTGAATGAACTCCAGCAGGCTCGGGTCGCCCTGCTGCGCGGGCAGATGGCGTTCGCCTCAGACGTGGGCGGCGACGCTCCGGCACTGCTGGCGAAGGCGGCCAAGAAGCTTGAGCCGCTGGATGCCGCGCTCGCGCGCGAGACATACCTGGAGGCGTGGTACGCCGCAATGTTCGCAGGGGAGTTCGCGGGAGCCGACGATCTCCACGAGATCTCCCGGGCCGCGCAGTCAGCACCGCCGCCCGCAGAGCCCCGCCCATCCGATCTGCTGCTGGACGGAGTGGCCGCCCTGATCACCGAGGGCCGCGCCCAGGCGGCATCCCGATTGAGCCGATCCCTGCGGGCCTTCGCCGAAGAGAAGATCAGCTTGGCGGAGGACCAGCGATGGAGCCCGATGGCCGCGGTCATCGCGGCCCTGGTGTGGGACGAGGACAGCTGGCGGTCGATCACGGCCCGCGGCCTCCACGGCGCCCGCGAGGCGGGCCTGCTCAACCAGCTGGTGATCTGGGTGAACGCGTACACCTCCCTCACGGTCTGGCGCGGCGATTTCACCGAGGCGGCTTCGCTGGTCGCGGAGGGGGAGGCGATCGCGGCGGCGACGGGGACCCGGCTCGCGTCCTACGGGGCCGTGTTCCTCGCCGCATTCCGGGGGGCGGAGGCCGAGGCCGACCAGCTGCTCGAGGGCATGATCGCGGAGGCCCGGGCCGCGCGACAGGGCACGGGCGTCCAATATTCGCGGTGGGTGTCCGCCATTCTGTACAACGGGCTCGGCCATTACAAGAAAGCGCTTGCCGCGGCGCAGGCCGCCGAGCGGCAGCCCGAGATGCACATCTCCGTTTGGGCGCTGCCCGAGCTGATCGAGGCCGCTGACAGGACAGGGGAGTCCCGGCTGGCGGTGGAGGCGCTCGACCGGCTCGCGGAGTCGACCGGCATCAGCCAGGGCGATTGGGCGCAGGGAATCTACACGCGTTGCCGGGCGCTGGTCAGCGACGGGGAGGACGCCGAACGCTGGTATCTCGAGGCGATCGACCGGCTGAGCCGCACCGGCCTTCGGACCGAACTCGCCCGCGCGCACCTGCTCTACGGCGAATGGCTGCGCCGCGAGGGCCGGCGGGCCGACGCGCGGGCGCGGCTGCGCACCGCAGACGACATGTTCACCGCGATCGGCATGGAGGCGTTCGCCGAGCGGACCCGCCGCGAGCTGCTCGCCACCGGCGAGACCGTCCGTAAGCGCGCCGCCGCCACGCGCGATCAGCTCACCCCCCAGGAAGCCCAGATCGCGCGGCTGGCCCGGGGCGGCCTGTCGAATCCGGAGATCGCCGCCCAACTGTTCCTCAGCCCGCGAACCGTCGAGTACCACCTGGGCAAGGTCTTCACCAAGCTTGAGATCACCTCCCGTCACCAGCTCCGGCGTGCGCTGCCCGACGGCGCCGTGACGGGCTGATGGCATGATCGGGCGTCCGCACTCGCCCGTTCAGGGACGGTGGCGCAGTCCCGGCCTGCTGTGCTCGTTCCGCAGGGGCGGGGCGTCCATCGCGCAGTGAAAGCCCGGCTCCGGTGCGGGTTCGTGCGGGTTGCGGATGGTGGCCGCCGCCAGGAGCCCGGCGAGGACGCACAGGGACGCGGCGAGGAGCGCGGCGGTGTGGAAACCGGCGGAGAACTCGGCCGCGTGCAGGTAGGCGCTTCCGGTGATTCCGGCGAGGGCCGGGAAGACGGCGACGGCGATGAGCGAGGCGGCGCGGGCCACGTCGTTGTTGACGGCCGAGGCCATGCCGGCGTGCTCGGCGGGGACGGCGGCCAGGACGGTGGAGGTCAGCGGCGCGATGTTGATCGCCAGGCCGAGTCCGAAGACGGTCACGGCCGGTAGGACCTCGGTGAGGTAGTTCCCCGAGGGGCCGATGCGGACGAAAAGGCCGAAGCCAGCGCCGATGACGATCGGGCCCAGGCTCATCTGGAGCCGGGGGCCGATGCGCGCGGCGAGCGCGCCGGACCGGGCCGACAGGGCGAAGGTGATCGCGGTGACCGGCAGCAGCGAGATGCCCGCTTCCAGGGCGGTGTAGCCGGACACCTGCTGCAGCTGGATGGGCAGCAGGAACAGGGCGCCGCCCAGCGCGCCGTACACGATGAAGGTGACGATATTGGCCACGCTGAACTGCCGGGAGCGGAAGAGGCCGAGCGGCAGCATCGGATGGCGGATCCGGTGCTCCAGCAGCACGAACGCGCCGATCAGGAGCGACCCGGCGATGATCGCCGGGATCCCGGATGCACCTCTGATCAGCCCGTAGGTGAGGCCGACGAGGCCGAGGGTGACCAGGACGCCGCCGGCGATGTCGATCCGGCCGGTCGCGTCCGGGTCGCGGGATTCGGGGACGTGCCGCACGGCCAGCGCGATGGCCAGCGCCGCCACCGGAAGGTTGAGCAGGAAGATGAGCCGCCAGCTCCCGGCCTGGACCAGCCAGCCGCCGACGAACGGGCCGGCCGCCGCGGCGACGCCGCTCAGCCCGGACCACGCGCCGATCGCCCGGGAACGGTCGTCGGGATGGAACGAGGCCTCCAGGATCGCGAGGCTGCCGGGAGTGAGCAGCGCCGCGCCGACGCCCTGCAGGGCGCGCGCGGCGATGAGGGTGCCCGGCGTCGGCGCGATCGCGCAGAGCGTGGAGGCGAGCGCGAACCACACGACCCCGGCGAGGAAGACGCGGCGGCGGCCGTAGTGGTCGCCGAGTGCACCGGCGACCAGGAGCAACCCGGCGAGGGTGAGGGTGTATGCGGTGACGATCCACTGCAAGCTCGCCAGGCCGGTACCGAAGTCGCGGCCGATGGCGGGCAGCGCGATGCCCACCACGGTCGCGTCGAGCGAGGCGATCGCCGACCCGAGAACGGTCGCGGCGATCACCCACCGCCCCTGGGCGGTCGAGTACCGGAGGTTCATGTCGCCGCACCTCCACGAGTTTCTGAGCCGACCCGTGCTGGGCCGGGCGCACGACAGATACGACCGGACAGCCCGCACATCTGTGACAGGTCCGTCGCGTGCACACCGCGCCGTCCGCCATGACGAGTCTCGCCGGAGCTGTCACAGGGCGAAGGGCTGTCCTGTCATACCTGGTGACCAGGGGTGATCTATGCCCCGGCGGGCAGGGAGGCTCTGTTATGAAGATCGTGGTCATCGGCGGCACCGGCCTGATCGGGTCCAAGCTCGTCTCGAAGCTCGGCGGGCGCGGCCACGAGGCGGTCGCGGCGTCACCGACCACCGGCGTCGACACCGTGACCGGCAAGGGGCTCGCCGAAGCCCTGACCGGCGCGTCCGTGGTGATCGACGTGTCGACCGCCGCGTTCTTGGAGGACGCGGCGGTCGTGGAGTTCTTCGAGACCTCCACCCGCAACCTGCTGGCCGCGGAGGCGGCGGCCGGTGTCGGCCACCATGTCGCACTGTCGCTGGTGGGAACCGCGCGCCGCCCCGATATCGGCTACTTCAGGGCGAAGATCGCTCAGGAGAAACTGATCGAGAACGGGTCGATTCCGTACTCGATCGTGAATGCGACGCAGTTCTTCGAGTCCGTTCGGCGGATCGCAGACGCGGCCACCGAGGGCGTCACGATACGAATGGCGCCCGTGCTCTTTCAGCCCATTGCCGGCGACGACGTCGCCCGGGTGGTCGGCGAGGTCTCGGTGGGCTCGCCCTTGAACGGCGGAGTCGAGATCGCCGGGCCGGAGCGCTTCCGGATGGACCGGTTCTTCCGGGACGCCCTGGCCGCCTGGGAGGATCTGCGTGAGGTGGTCACCGACCCGCACGCACCGTCGCCCTACTTCGGCAGCGAGCTGAGCGAGCGGACCCTGGTGCCGGACGACGGCGCGGTCCTCGGCGAGCTCAGGTACGGCGACTGGGCGGGCCGGATCGCGCCCGGTGGGTAGGACCACCGGCGACCAGGACCAGGAAGCGGCGTGCGGTGGGAAGCACGCGCCAGGCGAAAGGGCCGCTGATGGTGAGCGAAGTCCCAAGGCAGCACGTGATCCAGTTACTCCACGAGGCGGGGCTGCCGGAGGTGGCCGAAGAGGCCGAGCAGATCCTGCCCGACCCCGTCGAGTACGACCGCGCAGAGAGCTTTCTCGCGCAGTACGGCGTCACCAAGGACGAGCTGATCAGCTGGCGGGGAGGCAGTCCCTGACCGGTGACCGGCCCGCCGTCGGGCGGGCCGGCTGCCGCGGAAGTCCTGCGTTGCCAGGTCCGTGGCGCGGGGCCGCGCCGGGCGCGGGGGTGCCTCGTGGGTGGCGGCCGCGACCTCGGGGATGCCGTCCCAGCCGGGCCGCCTTGACCTCGCCGCCGTCAGCCCCCACCGGCCTTCCTCCGCGCTGTCGCGGGGCCGGTGCATCCGGCGCGCGCCGAGCAAGCGCAGCCGCCTCCGTACACGGGCCGCATCACGTGCGGCGTCCGACTCCTCGTACAGTTCGAGAGATCCGGAATACTGGTCTTCATTCTGGCTGGGTAACCCGTCGGTGTCGTCGTTCGGCCAATTCCTCTGAGCTGACCAGAGTGAGAACCGGGGTGCCAGGAGGCGCGAACATGGTCACCACCAGCTGCGACTGCGCGTCCGGAAGGTTGTTGGCGCCCTGGATGTGGATCACGTCGCCCCCGGGCTCGAACAGGGAGTCACCGGCCTTGAGTATCCGGGGAGGCTGCCCCTCCAGCTCGAAGAGGATCTCGCCTTGGGTCACGTAGCCGAAGAGCGGCCCGGGGTGCCGGTGCGGCGGCGCGCCGGGGTCACCGGGCGGCAGGGTGACCCGGATGGTCCTGGCCTCGGCGCCGGCCGGGATCGAGGCCGCCGCCTCGGGCAGGGTCGTGATCACTTCAACGCCTGGGGGCAGGTGTGGGTGTTCAGCGCTCATGGTTTCCTCCAGATAGGGACTGTCGACAGTAAGGACAAGACGGCCTCGCCGTTTGTGACAGCCCGATGCGGCGGGCCAGCCCAGGGCCGCGTCCAGGGCGCGTTCGGTGGATCCGAGAAGGGGGCAGCGGCGGGCCCTGGGGGTCCGGTGGCCCTGAGCAGGGCCACCGGACCCGTGCGGCCGAGCGGTTCTCACCCGAGCTCACAAGGCCGGGTCATGGCCGCGTTCCGTAGTGGAGTGGTGCGCCTCGGGACGTTTAGTGGACGGGGAGGCGCTGGAGTGCTTCGTCGAAGGCGCCGGAGCGTGCCTTGGCTGGGATCTTGGCTTCGTTGAGGAGCCGTGCGATCCGTTCGGCGTCGAGACTCGTCGGAAGGACTGCGTTGCGTTCCTGGGCCTCGATGGTCCGTTGGTCGGCATGTTGCTCTGCCCGCCGCCGGATTCGCTCATTGTCCGCGGCGATCACGGCGTCTTCCAGGCGGCGCAGGACCGTCGGGCCCTCGCCCCACAGATCGATCGGCTCGTCCGCGGTGGCCTCCGCAAGGTCGCGCAGGCGGCTGGACGATGTCAGATCCGACAGACGCGATGAGAGTTCGGTGTGCTGTTCCGTGGCGCGGGTGTGGGCGTTCACGAGCTCACCGCGAGCCTCGGCCAGCTCACTCTCACGTCGCATGATCTTGGCGCGGCGCTCCCGCCGACGACCGGCATTCTCCTGCAGCGACTCAAGCTTTTCCCCGAGCTCGTCGTGTCGCTGCGACAGCGCGGTCCGGTGTCCGGCCAGGTCGATGTTCTCGGACGGCAGATGCCCCTTGGCGACACCGGTGCTGATTCGCTCCGCCATGATCTGGAGCTCGTGGCGAGCGACCGCCGCCTCCGAGGCCGCCTCCTCCATCTCTGCTCTCGCCTCGTCCGCGAAGGAGTCGTGTTCCTCGGCGACAGCTGTCGCGTCCTCTTTCTCGCCCGAAGCTTGGGCAGCGTCGGATTCGGCCTGTTCTGCTAGCCGAGTGAGTCGGCGTCCCAGAATGACTGCGTAGCGGTCACGTTCGGCTCGTAGCGGTGCGATTTCCTCTTCCTCAGCCGCCGCCTCAAGCTCGGCCTGGTCGAGCTCGCCCCGAAGACCGGACAGAGCGGCCAGCCGACCGGCCAGTTCCCAGGCTCTGGAGAGCTGCTGGGCACGCTCGGCGTGATCATCGGCCTCACGCCGCTCGTCCTCGGCTTCGCCGACTCGCAGGCGCGCGGCCTGGCGACGGTAGAGGTAGGCGAGATCGCTGGCGCCAGACCTATCGGTGTTGGCGCGGCTGAGCTCCTGCCTCGCCACCTCTCGCTCCTCCGCCAGGCTCGCCACCGTCGCAGTGGCCTCCGCAATGGCACCGGTGAACGAGGAGGCTAGCCGGGCGGCTTCGGCGTCGCGTGCTTCCAGCGCGGAACGGGCGTCCTCCAGCCGCTCGTGGTGCGCAGCGACGCGATCGAGATCCTCGGCGGCGGCGACACAGAAATCACGCTCGGTGAGTTTCTTCGGCTTGGCCGTCAACAGCGTTGTCACGCTCTCCAGCCGTTGGGCGACGCTGTTGACGCTGTCCGGTTGTGTGGTGAGGTCCAGCAGGAAGTCGATGAACTCCTTGGCCGAGGCGAACCTGAAGAGGTCTTCCACTCCGCCTTCGACATGGTTCATCTGCTTCTGGGTCCGGAAGATCTCCGGGTCGAGATGGCGATCGTTGAGAACCATGGCCCACAGGTACTGCTTGTCCGTCACGGCCAGGGACGCTCGCCGGTCATGGGGCTTGGCGAGCTCGCGGAGCGCGTCGAGGTAGCTGTTGAGGCGGCGCGTGCGGCCGTCGCCGGTGGTGAACGGCAGCGTGTCGAGTTCGATCACGCCAGGAACGACATGGCAGGCGTAGAAGGCGCTGTTGAGGCGCTCGCGGGACTGCGCCGCCTGGGCGGGTCGGCGAAGGTCGGACCACTCGTGGACGGCGCCGGTGATGAGGACGTCCTCAGCCTCTCCCAAAAGGTTGTGGGATGCTTCGCGTGGCTGCCACACGGCGATGACGTGGGACGTGTCGCCCGAGTCGATGTAGTCGGTCAGGCTGCGCTTGACCGACCTCCCCATGAAGTCGTTGGCGGCGGGCAACAGCATGGAGTACAGCAGCGACAGGATGCTCGACTTGCCCTCGCCGTTGCGCAGCCAGACGACCGAGTCATGCGGGACCATGGCTTCGTTGGTCGGGGCTGTCAGATCAAGCGTGAGATCGCTCGGCCGATTTGCGTGCGGAGCCGAAGGCGTTGCGAGCGAGCTGGCGCTCAAGGATCAGCTCGGTCGCCACCTGCTCGTCCTCGACGTCGAACTCGAGTCCGCCGACTAGCGCGTTGATGGCGTCCGGGGTGGCACGCAGCACGTTCTCATCGCGCGCGGCGTCATCGTGCTCGATGAGCAGCGAGAACGGCACCTGGCGCCGCCGGTGACCACCTGCTTCAGTGGCGTAGTCGCTGGTTACGTACCGGAAAGGGCCCTCACGGCCGGCCCGGTTGAGCAGCGCGTCGACGACGAAGGCCCCGACCTCCTGGTGCTCCGCCCTGGGGTGCTCCGGTGTCGCCCGATAGGCAAGCTCGCCGAGTGCGGTGATGACATCGCCTCGGGTGGCCTCAAGGTCGAGCCCCTGCCGGGCCACGACCATGTCGATGGCGGCCAAGGCCAACGTGACGACGTCGTAGGTATCGGCAGGCCACTCCCTGTGCCGCGCGGCCCTGACCAGCTCGATGATCGGCGCAAAGCGGAGAAAAGCGGCAACTCGTGCAGGAAAGGAAGGCTCGTAAACGCTGAGCTCCTCCAGTTCTGCTCCGAACGGCTCATCGTTGAGCGGTCTCGCTGAGGGTTCGTCCTCCGGGTCACCCGCTTCGCTGAACAGGGGTTCCATGGACCCGCCTTTCGCCTGGTGGCGTAGTGAGGGGAATCGTAAGTGGCGCCTCTGACAATTCATGTGGAGCGGAGAAAAGGATCTCTACAGGGACGGGCTGATGTCGTTCAAACCAAGACGGTGCTGCGACGGGCCCTGGTGAGGGCCACGTAAAGCTTCCGATGGTTCTCCTCGGCCGAGCTGAGTCCGTCTCTTAGTAGGTCCGTCTCTGCCTCTGTGAGACGAACACCCACCTCGTTCCACTCGCGGCCCTTGGCTTGGTGGATGGTCAAGCAGGGGATGAAACGGGCCTCCTCCTGGAGAAGGCGAGACCGGATCCCTTCAAGCTTTCGAATATGCGTTTGATGCTTGCGCTTGAAAGGCCGATTGGTTTCGCTACCGACCACGCGGCGCAGTTCGAGGTACGTCGGCTCGACGGCATCAGGCTTGCGGAGCAGTTCAAGAACCGCGCTCACGGGCTCGGCGGCCGCTCCGTGCGCACCGAGAACCTCACCTCCGGAAGGCTCCTATGCGCCATCGACGCCGAGGAGGGCGGCACGCCGGAATTCATCGACTCTCACGGACACAAGGAGATCTCGGCGATGCCACCGTGCTCCGGCCGGCCGTGGGGCGAGATCGAGCGAGGCGACCTCCTGCAGATCACGAGCAGGTACGAGCTCAAGGGCCACACGCACGACAAAGTGATGGGGATCATGGTCGGCTGGGTGGCGGAGAGGAAGGGCTCATGACGCTGGAACGGCTCGGCGCGCCGATGCTCGCCCGATTCCGCGCCGTGACGGGACTGCTGTTCCTGCTCGGGCTGTTCACCCGCGCCAACGCGACGATCGCCTCCGGCTCGATGGCCTACGCGTACTTCGTGGTCCACCAGCCAGCCGCCCTGATGCCGATCCGCAACGGCGGCGAGCTGGCGGCGATGTACTGCTGGGCGTTCCTGCTCATCGCCGTGCTGGGCCCGGGCATGTGGGCACTCGACTCGCCCGCCGCTCCGCCAGGCACACCCCGTCCACGCCCGAGAAAGGCCCGGAACCGGCCAAGTAACCCTCTCACCTGCAGGTTCACCGTTCTCGCAGAGTGTTCCGCGCCGGATATCCACAAACAAATATCAGGCGCGGGACACTCAATTCCCTTGTCCCTAATGGCCTTGATCAGGACACTGGCTCATGGGACAGGACCCTGTTGGAACGGAGACTGTCATGACACGCAAACAGGCACGCATCGGCCTGGTGATCTCCCTGCTCGCCTGGATCACCGCCTCCCAGCAGGCGGCGCAGAGGCCCATCGACTTCTATAACGACCCCGTCACCGCTTTCTTCCTTTACTTCGGACCGCTGATCGCCCTGGTCTTCCTGGTCCTGTCGTTCGTCGGCCGGAAGGACGCGCGGGCGTCGGCGATCGACGCGAACCACCGCATCCTGTCCGACGCGCTCCGCCGAGGCGACACCCCCGCCGTCGCCCACGCCGAACGCAACCTTGGTTTCCTCTACACCGAGATCGGTGCGCTGCCGGTCGCGGTGGGTCACACGGTGCGCAGCGTGGCCATGCACAACGAGTTCGGCGCGGACACCGAAGCCGACCTGGACTGGTTGAACCATCAGCGCCAGCTCATGGGTGAGCCCGCGTTTTCCGGCTGCGTCCGCCAGCATCTCGACCCCGAGGCCGCCGACGCGCTCCTCACCGTCATCGACAGCCGCCCGGACGCAGGTCGTGCTCCGCTCGCCGACGCGAACGAACCGCACTGGGCCGCCCTCGCCAGCATCGAAGACTTCGGCGAAAACCTGCGGAAAGAGACCCCGCCGCCTTCCGAAGCCGAGCATGCCGAACTGCTCGCCAAGGTGAAGCCGCTTTTGCACCCCGGCGACGACAGAGGCTCATGGTCGAACCCGGACGGCGGGTTTCTCGCCGAGGCCACCGCGCTGCTCGCTACGCGCCCACTGGACCAGGAGTGGGACCAATCGGCCACCACTGCGGCGGAGCTGTGCCGTGCGCGGAACGAGGGAGACGAGCAGGGGGCGGCAGAGTTGCGGCGGCTGGGTGAGGCCCTGGGCGAACAAGGGGGTCGCTGGTTCATGGTGCTGGTCGCGCACCGGGCCTCCGTGCTGGACCGACGCGTCCGGGTGCGCGACTTCGAATTCGCTTGGGACGGAATCTGTGGATGGGAGCATTGACCGGCGCCGCAGCTCAAGAACGCCGAGACGTTCCTCCCCACCATCCAGACCGCGAGCCCCCTCCAGCTCAGCCCCATAGACGGAGTCACCTGTCCCCTCTGCGGTATACCCCTGGCCCTGGACCCAAGCGACGGCCCGTAGCCGGCGGTGAGTTCGTCACCCGAGTCTTCCGGTGAGCCGCAGCGCCTCTGCCCACATCATGGCCGCGACCCGGCACAGGATCAGCAGTGCGGCGATGTCGTTCACGCCCCTTCGCTGTCCCCCTCGATCAGCTCGATCAGCTCTGGGGTCTGCCGGGCCGGGTACCGCAGGTTGCCGAACGAGACGATCCCCTCCGGTGGCAGGATCGGGATGTTGGCCTCCCAGCCGTTGCCGGGCACGATCGGCTCGGCCAGCAGCATCAGCCGTTCCAGGTCGGTGGCGGGCATCTTCAGCCAGGCGAACCCGTGCCAGAACGCCGCGTAGCGCGCCCGGCGCTCGGGCGGGAACAGGAATCCGCCGCCGAAGATCCCGCTGCCCAGGTCCTGGCAGGACTGGAGGGTGGCGTAGCCCTCGCGCCACAGTGCCAAGACCAGGTCGACCATGCCCGTGTCGATGCTGACCGTCGTGCCGCCGGGGGTGGTCAGCTCCTGAGTGGCGTGGACCTGCTTCCAGTCGGTGTAGTTCGTACTGCTGATGCTCACTCCAGTACTCCTCGGAACTCTGCCCAGCGGCGCACACTTGCGAGGTATGGCGGTATCCAGGGCTCCGGCCGGGCCTCGGCTCGGCGCGTCCACACCTTGGTGTGCAGCCGGGCGTAGTGGTCGATCGAACTGGCCGGGGCGTCAGCCCAGGCCGGGAACTGGTTGAGCCATGTTTCGGCGGACTGCGGCGCGTGCCCGGCCGACAGCAGCCACGGGATCATCTGCCCCAGCTCCACCCAGGCGGCGCCGCGCGCCACGAACGCCCAGTCGACGATGCACACCGACTCCTGTGGGGTGATGATGAGGTTGCTGGTGTTGAGGTCGGTGTGCAGCAGCGCCTGGCCGTCCATGGGCGATGGGTCCTCGTCCGGCAGCGCCCAGCGCATCGTGACGGGGCGTTCGACGATCTCGGGCGTCGGTGTTTTCTGTAACCGCTGCACGGTCGCCGCGATGATGTCCAGGTCCGGCGACCCGGGCGCGTAGTCGGGGTGGCGACCGGTCAGATGCTCGAAGCCGAGCACGAGCCATCCCCCGGCCTCGGTCGTCCACTGCAGCCGGGGTGCGAACTCGGTGACGAAGGGGTTCACGCGCGCCTCGGTACGAAGCGACAGCACTTCCGGGCCGTCCTTGTCGGCCAGCTTGCGGGCGGCCTTCACAAACACCTTCCGGCCGTCCTCGCCAACCACGGTCGAGGCGATGTCGGCGTGGTTGCCGACGGCTGCCGGATGAATGCAGCAGATCGGCCCGGTGTGCTCGGTGATCGCCTCCCGCACTGTCGCGGGAAGGTCGTCCCAGTCGCTCCGTGTCATATGTCCTCGCTCTAGTCGGCGGTGGTGAGGCGGCCCTGGCAGATGTCGGAGCAGCAGCTGGCGCCGCTTACCCACATCCGGTCGTCGATCGGCCATCCGTGCTCGCGCAGGATGCGCACGGTCAAGGCGATCGAGCGGCCGCTGGTGATGGAAGCGTTCGTGACCGGGATGTGGTCGATGAATCTGCCGCCGGTCAGTCTGTGGCAGGTTTCCCGATAGTCGGCGGTGAGGTCTAGGAACGCGTGCAGCGCGTCGTCGACCTCGTCCGATGGCGTGAGGTAGGTGAAGGCCTCGCCGTCGGAGAAGTAGCCGCCCGGGGTGTTCTCCGGCTTGTAGATGGCGGCCGTCGCCAAGTAGCAGAGCATCTGCTCCAAGGCGGGAGATTGTCAGGCCACCGCCGGTGCGCGAAGGACTCGCAGCACGATCTCGGCGACCTCGGCGATCTGATCGGAACGGCCCAGCGCTCGGCAGCTGTTCGTGCAGAAGTGCAGCGCGTCGTCGAAGGCGTGCCGGTGGCACCACACCAGCACCTTGCGGGAATTGCCGGGGATGCTGAACTCGTAGCCGTCGATCGACTTCAGGTCGGCGTCCTTGAACGCGACCCCGGCAGTGGCCGACAGGTTGTCGGCCAGGCAGTTCAGCGCGACCTTGGCGCTGGTCAGCACCTCTGGCGGCCTTCTGGTCTTCGTGGTGGTCACATCCCCACCGCCTTCGTCGGGGCGACGCGTCCCTTCACTGCCGTGATCGCCTCGTGCAGGTGTTGCGCGTCGGCCGGGGCGAGCGGCTCCCCGTTCCCGGTCGTGAACCACAACCGGCCTTCATCGTCGGCGCGATGTTCGCAGCGCAAGACCAGGGGTGGCGCCTCGTCGCCTGGCGTCGGCAAGCGCAGTTCGTTTCCGGTCACCTCAGGTTCGTAGCCGTGTGCGCGCAGCGCGGCACCCAGAGCGGCAGCGCGTGATTCAACGCCCTCGGGGACCCCGGGAACGCGGCCGGGCCGTACGCCCGCGCGGCGGCGTCGCGGCCGGACGAGACGTACGCCCGCGTGAACGCCCTCAACCTCGCCGACGGCGCGCGGATGCGGCTCAAGCAAGGCCACATCGACCGGGCGTGCCAGGAGTGGGGACGCTCCCTGGAGCTCATGGCCGGAGTGCGCTCCACCCGGACACGCAAGGCCATCACCGAGATGCGCCAGGAGCTGGCCGCATTCCGCGACAGGGGCGTGAAGGCCGCCGCCGACCTCGACGGCCGCGCCGCAGCCATGCTCGCCGGCCAGTGACATGCTCCTCCGAGTCATGGTCGGACACCGCTAGGGCTCGCGTCCAGGCCAGCACCATGACCAGGGCGTGGTCCGAGACTTCCTCGTCAGGTGGGGTTGGAAATGCGAGGTCTCTGGCGGCCCGCTTGGGACGGCGACCCCGACAACTCCGCCCCCAAGGCCCGGATGCCTGTCTTGGCCGGTTTCACCTTCCACGAGGGCTGCCATACCCACCGCACCTGGCTGGCCGACGACCATTCTGCGCGCCGACGGCTACCGTTCGCGCCATAGGTGAACGGGCAGCAGGTCGATCCTCGTGACGGTCGCCTCGGTCTATCGAGGCTGCTGACCGCTCAGTCTCGGCCCGGACAGCAGCGCGGCGGCCTCGGTGGCGGCGTCCATGACGACGGGGACGAGCGCGTCGTTGACCTCGACGCCGAGTTGGACCACGCCCAGGCTCGCCGTCGCCCAGTCCGACACCCGGATGGGCGCGGCGATGCCCACCGCGCCGGGCTGAAGTGCGCCCACGCTGACGGCGTAACCGCGGCGGCGCGCCACCCGGACGTCCTCGGCGTCGTCCTCGCTTTCCGGCCGGCCGGCGAGGATCGCCACCCCGTCCGCGCCGACGGTGAGGGGATGGCGCGCGCCTTCCCGCATCGCGATGTGGAAGGTGGCGTGCGGGGGGTCGGCGGTCAGCAGGAGGAGGGCCTGATCTCCGTCGGCGACGCTCAACAGCGCGGTGCTGTCGGTCTTCTCGCTCAGCCTGCGCAGGATGGGCTGGACCGTGGCCTGGAGCCGCGGTTGGAGATGTCCGGCCAGTTCGGCGATGCCGAACCCGAGGACGTACCGCGCACCCTCGTGGGTGACCAGATCGTGGGCCTCCAGGGTGCGGAGCAGGCGGTAGACGACCGGCCGGGCGGTGCTGAGCCGCTCGGCGAGATCGGCTGCCGTCAGGCCGTCCTCGCTCTTGGCGAGCAGGGTGAGCACGGTCAGGCCGCGATCCAGTGTCTGGGATGTCTCTCCGCCGGATGCCGCCGCCACCGCTGTTCCGCCTTCCCTTTACTGCCACACATGGTGGCACACCACCGGGCGGGGTGCCGTCCGCGGCGATGCGCCCGAGAAGTTTTGCCTGCGTACGGCCTTGACGAGCGATCGCGGCCGAGATTAGAGTCCCGGCTGTACGCATAACGGTCAAGATGAACGGTAATCGTACATGACGACGCGAGCTGAAGCTGAGCAGCTGGTTCTCAAGGTCCCCACGGAGCCGTACTACGCCGGGCGATGGCAGGCCGGCCGGGACGTGAACACGTTCGACGTGGTCGATCCCGTGACCGAGCGGCGGCTCGCGACGGTGGCGGAGACCGGCGCCGCAGGGGTCGACGAGGCCGTCTCGTTCGCGCGATCGGCCCTGGACGACGGCGAATGGGCGAGGACGGACGGCGCGGCCAGGGGCCGGTTGCTCGATCGCGTGGCGGACCTGCTCGAGGCCCGCGGCGAGGAGTTCGCCGCGATCGAGTCGCTCGACGTCGGCAAGCCGGGCTTCGAGCCGCGCGTCATCGACATTCCCCAGGCGGTCCGGACGTTCCGTCATTTCGCGGGGTGGGCGGACAAGGTGGCGGGACGCACTGTCCCGACGCCCGGTCACATGGGCAGGCCGACGCTCAGCTACACGGTGCGCGAGCCGGTAGGGGTGGTGGCCGCGATCACGCCGTGGAACTCGCCGACGATGATCGCGGCCTGGAAGGTCGCGCCAGCTCTGGCTGCGGGCTGCGCGGTGATCCTCAAGCCCGCGGAGGACGCGCCGCTCACGTCGCTGCTGCTGGCGTCACTGATCGAGGAGGCCGGACTCCCTGCGGGGGCGTTCAGCGTGCTCCCGGGCCGTGGGGAGGTGACCGGGCGGCTCCTCGCCGGCCATCCCGGCGTGGACAAGATCTCATTCACCGGAAGCCCCGAGACCGGGCACACGGTGGCCGTCGCCGCCGCGAAGGGATTCCGCCGCACCACCCTTGAGCTGGGTGGCAAGAGCCCGCAGATCGTTTTTGCGGACGCCGACCTCGACGCCGCGGCCGAGGGGGTGGCGATCGGCGTCTTCGCCAACCAGGGGGAGGTGTGCGCCGCCGGCAGCCGCATCCTGGTTGCCCGCGCCGTCTACGACGACGTCGTGGAACGCCTGGTTGCGCGAGCGCGGGACGTGAAGCTCGGCGACCCGTTCGACGAGGGCGTCACGATGGGGGCGCTCATCAGCGCGCGCCAGCGCGAGCGCGTGTGCCGGTACATCGACGCGGGCGTCGCGGAAGGCGCGCGGCTGATCGCCGGTGGCGGGCGGCCGCGGCGCGCGGGCTACTTCGTCGAGCCGACCCTGTTCGCCGGCGCGGCGAACACGATGACCATCGCCCGCGAGGAGATCTTCGGCCCGGTCGGAACGATCATCGTGTTCGACTCCGACGAGGAGGCGGTCGCGCTCGCCAACGACAGCGACTACGCGCTGGCCGCCACGTTGTGGACCTCCGACCTCGGCCGCGCCCACACGGTGGCGCGCCGGGTCAGGGCGGGTGCCGTCGCGGTGAACGGCTGGTCCCCGCTCGACCCGGCCCTGCCCTGGGGAGGGTCCAGGCTCAGCGGCCACGGCCGGGAACTGGGCTGGTCCGGCATCGAGGCCAACACGGAGGAGAAGACGGTGACCGTCGTTCTCTGACCCCACAGTTCCGGACGAGTCCACAGATCTGTGTGCTCTTCCTCCACTCCGCAGAAAGGTCTGTCATGTCCCCACGTGTACTGGTCGCCTACTACAGCGCCACGGGTTCGGTGCATCGGCTCGCCGAGGCCGTGGCCGAAGGCGCCGGATCGGCCGGGGCTGAGGTCCGGCTCCGCCGGGTCGCCGAGCACGCACCGGCCGAGGCGATCGCGTCGAATCCCGCCTGGACCGAGCATCGGCGCGAGACCGACTCCGCCATCGGCGTGGCGACGCTCGACGACCTCGAATGGGCCGATGGGTATGCCTTCGGAACGCCGACCCGCTACGGCGCGCCGGCGGCCCAGCTGAAGCAGTTCATCGACTCCGCCAGCAGCCTGTGGCACGAGGGCAAGCTGGCCGACAAGCCCGTCACCGCGTTCGTGTCCTCGGCGGAGCGGCACGGCGGCCAGGAGTCGACGATCCTCTCCCTCAACAACGTCTTCTACCACTGGGGATCGGTCATCGTCCCGCTCGGATACACCGACGACGTGGTGTACGCCGCGGGCGGTAACCCGTACGGGACGTCGTGGCCCGCCGGCTTCCCCTCCACCATGCCGGACGAGGTGACGCTGAGCTGCGCCCGGTACCAAGGCGAGCGGCTGGCGAAGTTCGCGGCGCTTCTCGCATCGGCGAGGGTGGCGATGTCAGGAGCGGCGGCGGACGGTCCAGGTGGGCAGTCATGAAGCCACCCCCGGAGAACACCGAACTCGCGCAGGGGAAGCTCTCCCTGGTCGGCGTGCTCACCCAGTCGATCGGGTTCATGGGCCCCGTCTTCTCGGTCTCGGCCCTCCTGCCGCTGGTCGTCGGACTGTCGGCGACCGGGCGCGGCGCCGGCGTGGCGACTCCCGTCGCGATTCTGATCGCCGGCATCGGCATCGGCGGCGTGGCATGGATCATCGCCCAGTACGCCAAGCGCATTCACCTGTGCGGTTCGCTCTACGACTACGTCAGCCGCAGCGCTGGTTCCCGGCTCGGTCTCCTCGCCGGGTGGCTCTACTACGGCGCGATGCTGGTCCTCGCGGCCGCGACCTTCCTCCTGCTCGGCGGGCTCACGCAGGAGTTCCTGCAGAACGCCCTGTCGGTCAGTGTGCCGTGGTGGCCGCTGGCGCTCGGATACACGGCGCTCGTCACGGCTCTGATCGTCATCGGCGTCCAGATTTCGATCCGCGCTCAGCTCGCCCTCGCGCTGATCTCGATGGCAGTGGTGCTCGTCTTCTCGCTGGTCATCATCGCGCGCGGAGGACACGGCGGTAACAGCCTGTCCGCGGAGCCCTTCAACCCGTTCTCCGTGGGAGGGCTGGGCCTGCTGTACGGCGTGCTCTACGGGATCAACATGTTCATCGGCTTCGAGTCGGCCGCCAACCTCGCCGAGGAGACCGCCGACCCCAAGCGGCACGTCCCCCGGGCGGTGCTGCTCTCCCTCACGATCGTCGGCGTCTACTTCCTGGTGACCGCCTACGCCCAGGCCGTCGGGTTCGGCCTCGACGCGGCCGCGTGGAAGAACAGCGCCTTCCCGCTGCAGAGCCTGTCTTCGGGGGACGAATTCGGCTCGGCCGGGTTCGGCCACTTCATGGCGGTCATCATCATCCTGGACGTGCTCGCGGTCACGATCGGCGTGGGCGTCGCCGTGAGCCGCGGGATGCTCGCGATGGCCCGCGACGGGAGGCTTCCGAGAGGGCTCGCCGTCACCCACCGCCGGTATCGCACGCCGGCTCGCTGCGTAGCGGTACTGGGCGTCTCTTCGGCCATGGCGATCGTCGCCGTCCGGGTGGGCGATGGAGTTCTCGCCCGGGCGACCGGCGAGCCGGGCGTCCTGCAGCCGCAGTGGGCTCCGATGTTCGGCTGGATGGCAGGTTTCGGCGGAGCGGGCCTGGCGCTGATGTACCTCGTCGTGAGCGCGGCGGGCGTCAAGGGCCTGTGGGACCAGGTCAGCCGCGCCAAGCTGCTGATCGCCGCGACCGTCGGGGTGGCCGTGGCGGCGGGTGCGTTGTTCGGTGCCTTCTACAAGGCGCCGAGCCCTCTCGACACCGTCCCGTGGGCCCTGCTCGCGTGGATCGCGCTCGGGCTGATCTGGTCCTACGTGGCGCTGCGCCGGCCGGCCGAAGTCGCGCCAAGCCCCGCCACGACAGGATTGGAGATCGGGCAATGACGGCGCACCCCTACGACCCGTTGACCGCCGAGGAGGTCGAACGGGCGGTGCACACCGTGCGCACCAGCCGTCCGGACCTCCGCTCGCTGAAGTTTCCGCTGGTACGGCTGGCTCCTCCCAGCAAGGAGGCGGTACGGCGGCACACCCCGGCGCAGCCCATCGCACGTTCGGCGTTCATGGTCGTCTACGACCGCGACGCGGGCGCCACGTTCGAAGCGCGCGTGGATCTCGCGGCCGGCGCCGTGGCGTCGTGGAGGCCCGTCCCGGGTGTGCAACCGGCGATCATGATCGAGGAGATCCTCGCCCTCGAAGAGATCGTGAAGAACGACCCTGCGGCCGTCGCCGCCCTCGCCCGGCACGGCGTCGACGACCTGTCCCTGCTGCAGCTGGACCCGTGGTCGACCGGCACCCTGCCGATCGAGGGCGTGGACGCCCGCCGGCGCGTCGTCCGCGTGAGCGCGTACGTCCGGCGGTTCAAGGAGGACAACGGATACGCGCGTCCCGTCGGCAACCTCGTCTTCGTGGTCGACTGCGACGCCCGCACCGTCGCCGCGATCAACGAGGGCGATCCCGTTCCGCTGCCGCCCGAGAGCGGCAACTATGACGCCGGCAGCGTCGGCACGCTGCGCGACGGCCTTCGCCCATTGGAGATCACCCAGCCCGACGGCCCCTCGTTCTCGCTCTCCGGCAACGTGATCGAGTGGCAGCGCTGGCGGCTCCACGCGCACATCGATCCGGTGGAGGGCCTGGTCATCAGCGACGTGTCGTACGAGGACGGCGGACGGCGCCGGGCGATCCTGCACCGGGCGAGCATCGGCGAGATGGTCGTGCCGTACGGCGACACCAGCGACGACTTCTACTTCCGGAACGTGTTCGACGCGGGCGAGTACAACCTGGGCAAGACGGTCGGGTCGCTCAGCCTCGGCTGCGACTGCCTCGGCGAGATCCGTTACCTCGACGCGGTGCTCGCCGACGAGTCCGGCGGCGCGCACACCGTGCACAACGCGATCTGCCTGCACGAGGAGGATTACGGGATCCTCTGGAAGCATTGGGACTTCCGCTATGTCGAGCACGCGGAGGTCCGGCGCTCCCGGCGGCTGGTCGTCTCGGCCATCCACACGATCGGGAACTACGAATACGGCTTCTTCTGGTACTTCTACCTCGACGGGACGATCCAGTTCGAAGCGAAGCTGACCGGAATCGTCCAGACACGCGCCATCGCTCCGGGGGAGACACCCGCATACGGCACCCTCGTCGCACCTCAGCTGGACGCGCCCAACCACCAGCACCTGTTCAACATGCGGCTGGACATGGAGGTCGACGGCCCGCGGAACTCGGTGTACGAGGTCGACGCCGTCGGGCTTCCGATCGGTCCGGACAATCCGCACGGCAACGCGATCGTCGCGCGCAGCACAGCGATCGAAAACGAGCGGGACGGGCGGCGCATGTGCGAGCCGCGCGCCGCCCGCACGTGGAAGATCGTCAATCCCGGTGTGCACAATCGTTTCGGCCAGCCGGTCGGGTACAAGCTGGTGCCCTTCGTCGGCCCGACGCTGCTCGCCGCTCCGGAGAGCGACCTGGCCCGCCGTGCGGAATTCGCCCGCGCGCACCTGTGGGTGACCCGCTACAGCCCGGGCGAACTGCACCCGGCGGGCGACTATCCCAACCAGCATCCGGGCGACGGGATCGGGAACTGGGTCAAGCAGGAACGAGATCTCGTCGACACCGACGTCGTGCTCTGGCACACGTTCGGCACCTCCCATCTCCCGCGCCCCGAAGACTGGCCGATCATGCCGTGCGAGTACGTCGGTTTCGCCCTCAAACCGGCGGGATTCTTCGACCGCAATCCCTCGCTGGACGTTCCGCCGCCGGCTGGCCATGGCGCCGCGCACTGTCACACGGAGCCGACCGATGGGTGACCGTTCACACGCGAGGTCGTCCCCGCAGGCGGTGAACGACCGCCGCGCGGGACGCGAGGGGCTCACGGGAGCCGAAGCCCTCCTGGAGACGGCTGCCGGTCGCGGCGTGTCGGTGTGCTTCGCCAACCCCGGGACCACTGAGATGCCGCTCGTCACCGCCCTCGACCGGAAGCCGGGGCTGCGGGCGGTCCTGGGACTGCACGAGAACGTCTGCACCGGTGCAGCCGACGGTTACGCCCGGATCGCACGGCGAGCCGCGCTGACTCTGCTGCACCTCGGGCCGGGACTGGCGAACGGCCTGGCGAACCTGCACAACGCGCGCCGGGCGCACAGCCCGATCGTCAACGTCGTCGGCGATCACGCCAGCTGGCACCTGCCCTTCGACGCACCCCTGACGTCCGACATCGCCGCGCTCGCCGGGACGGTGGGAACGCATCATGAGATCCGTGACCGCGCCGCGATCGTTGCGACGACCCGGCGGGCGGTCGACGACGCACATGAACGCGGAGGCGTGTCGACGCTCGTCGTACCCGCCGACTTCCAGCAACAGGTCGCGCAGGAGCCGCCCCGCGATGAACGGCCGCGTCCCGCCCCTGCACGGGGCATCGACATCGACGCGATCGAGCAGGCCGCCCGCCGGGTGCGCGACGCCGGGTCCCGTGCGGTCCTCCTCATCGGTGGCGACGGCCTGAGCTGTACGGGCCAGCGAGCCGCCGCCCGGATCGCCGCCGCCACCGGAGCGGTTCTCTACAGCGAGACGTTCCCCGCACGCGCCGAGCGGGGCGGCGGGCTCCCCCCGATCGATCGCCTGCCGTACTTTCCGGAGGCGGCGGTGCGGGCGCTCGGACACGCGACCGCGGTGGTCCTCGCGGGTGCTCGCGAACCGATCGCCTACTTCGGGTACGAAGGGACGCCCAGTCGCCTTGCCCCGCAGGGTTCGGTCCAACCGCTGGCGAACGTCGGCGAGGACGTCGAGCGGGCGCTGGTCATGCTGGCCGAGCTCGTCGGGGGAAAGGACCCGCAACGGTATGCCGGACCGCCCACAGCCGGACTGCCCACAGCCGGACTGCCCACAGCGGAGCCGGAGCCCGATGCCGTGCTCACTGGGCAGACGGTCGGTGCCGCCCTGGCACGCTGGCTGCCCGAGAACGCCATCGTCTCCATCGAGGGCGGAACCTGCGGCTATCCCTTCCACACGGCGTCGGCGAACGCGGTTCCGCACACGGTTTTGACCAATACCGGCGGTGCGATCGGCCAGGGACTGCCCACCGCGCTCGGCGCGGCCATCGCGGCACCCGAGCGTCCCGTCATCGCCCTGCAGTCCGATGGCAGCGGCCTGTACACCGCGCAGGCGCTGTGGACCATGGCGCGCGAGTCGGTCGACGTCGTCGTGCTCATCGCCGCGAACCACGCATACAACGTCCTGCGGACCGAACTCGCCCGCCATGGAAGCGCAGAGCCGGGCCCTCAGGCGACTCGGCTGACAAGCCTGGGCGAACCCGCGATCGACTGGGCGGCGCTGGCACGAGGTTTCGGAGTTCCGGCGAGTACCGCCGCGACCGTCGGCGAACTGCGCGGAGCGTTCACGACCGCGCTCCAGGCGCGCGGCCCGCACCTAGTCCAGATGATGATGTGAGGGATCGCTCCATGTCCTCCAACAGTTCGGCGTCCTCCAACAGTTCGGTCGCCGACGCCGCACGGCGGTTCCTGAACCGGCCACGCCGCATGCTCATCGGCGGCAAGTGGGTGGAATCCCGGACCGGCGAGACGCTGGAGTCCGTCGACCCGGCGACGGGACGGCCGCTGACCACCATCCCGCGCGGTGACGCCGCCGACGTCGATCGCGCCGTGCGGGCGGCGCGCGCCGCCTTCGAATCCGCGGCCTGGCGGGACGTCGCGCCGCTCGACCGCGGACGGCTGCTCGACCGGCTCGCGGACCTGATCGACGAGCACGCCGAGGAACTGGCGCTGATCGAGGCGAACGACAACGGCAAACCAGTTCGGGTGGCCAGGGCCGTCGACGTCGGCACCAGCGCGAAGCTGTTCCGGTACTTCGCGGGATGGCCGAGCAAGTTCGAGGGCAGCACCGTCCCGGTGTCCCCGCGCGGCGGGCTGAAGATCCTCAACTACACGGTGCACGAGCCGGTCGGCGTCGTCGGCGCGATCGTCCCGTGGAACTTTCCCATGTCGATGGCCTGCTGGAAGCTGGCGCCCGCCCTGGCCACCGGCAACACCGTGGTGCTGAAGCCGGCCGAGGAGACGTCGCTGTCCACGCTGCGGCTGGCCGAGCTCATCCAGGAAGCAGGCTTCCCGGACGGGGTCGTCAACGTGGTCACCGGCACCGGCCCGGACGTCGGCGCGGCGATCGCGGCCCACCCGGGCATCGACAAGGTGGCCTTCACCGGCTCCACCGAGGTCGGGCGGCTCGTCGCGCGGGCCGCGACGGGCAACCTGAAGAAGGTCTCGCTGGAGCTCGGCGGCAAGTCGCCGCACATCGTGCTGCCGGACGCCGACCCCGCGCAGGTCGCGGAGGCGGCCGCCGACGCGATCTTCTTCAACCAGGGCCAGACGTGCACCGCGGGATCGCGCCTGTACGTGCACAAACGCATCCACGACGACGTGATGGCGGCGCTGATCGAGCGGGCCCGGCGCATCGTGGTAGGCCCCGGCACCGATCCGGGCACCGATATGGGCCCGCTGGTCTCGGCCAGGCAACTGGCGCGGGTGAACGACTACATCGCCTCCGGTCAGGGCGAGGGCGGACGGCTGGCCACCGGCGGCGGCCGCCCGGACGGGCTCGGCGAGGAACACCGCGACGGCTACTTCCTCGAACCGACTGTCTTCGTCCAGACCGACCATTCCATGCGGGTGGTGCGCGAGGAGATCTTCGGCCCGGTGCTGGTCGCCATGGAGTGGGAGGACATCGACGACCTCGTCGAGAAGGCCAACGACACCCCGTACGGCCTGTCCGCCGGAGTGTGGACGCGGGACCTGACGATGGCGCACCGAATCGCGGCGGCGATCCGAGCCGGAACCGTCTGGGTCAACTGTTACAACCTCACCGATCCGGGCTCGCCGTTCGGCGGCTACAAGGAATCCGGCTGGGGACGCGAAATGGGCCGGAATGCACTTGAGCTCTACTCCGAAACAAAAAGCGTATGGGTGAACCTCAGCTGAAGGCATCGACCCTGGAAATCGCCCTGTGGAGAGGAAAGTCGTGGATCTCGAGCTTCACGATCGGGTCGCCGTCGTCACCGGCGGCGCGCTCGGCATCGGCAAGGCCGTCACCCGTGAGCTGGTGCGGGAGGGCGCCACGGTGGTGATCGCCGCGCGGCGGCGGCATCTCCTCGAGGACACCGCCAAGGAGGTCGAGGCCGAGCTGGGCGGACGGGTCGTGCCGCTCGTCGCCGACACGACCAGCACCAGCTCCGTGCGCGCCATGATGACCGCGGCGGCCGACGAGCTCGGCCGTGTCGACATTCTCGTCAATGGAGCCGCGGCCCCGTCCGGCCTGGTGCGCAACTCGGTCGACGAGGCCGATCCCGAGCTGCTGCTGGCCGATCTGAACACGAAGGTCGTCGGTTACTTCCGGTGTGCACAGGCGGCCGCGCCGCACATGCGGGAACGCGGCTACGGGCGGATCGTCAACATCGGCGGGCTGACCGGCCGGTCCAGCCACGCTCTGTCCGGCATGCGGAACCTCGCCGTCGTGCACATGACCAAGGCGCTGTCCGACCAGCTCGGCCCGTTCGGGATCACGGTGAACACGCTGCACCCCGGCGTCGTGGAGACCGAGCACATCCACGAACTGTACGAGAAGGAGGCCGCGAGACAGGACCTCACCCCGCGGCAGGTCGAACAGAACTTCATCGACCGGACGCCGATCCGCAGGGTCCTGACCGCACAGGAGGTCGCACGCGCGGTGTGCTTCCTGGCCTCGCCGCACGCCGGCGGCATCACCGGTGAATCGCTTGGCATTGACGGCGGGATCACGCGCGGCATCTTCCTGTGAACCCGCATTCCCCGCGAACCGCATTTGCCGTGAATCAGCAATCCCCGTGAACCCGCATTCCCGCAACGAAGGAGCATCGTCGTGGAAGGAACCATTCTCGTCGCCACCGCGGGACAAGGGGTGCTGTCCAGCGCGGACGACGGCAAGTCCTGGCACCGCATCGCCCCCGGGCAGGAGGTGGAGTTCGACGCCGTGGTGCGGTGCCTTGCCGTCGATCCCGCCGACCCGCAGGTGATCTACGCCGGGGCCGACATCGGTCTGATCCGCAGCGCGGACGCCGGGGTGACCTGGCACCGCGTCGACTCCCCGATGAACGGCATGCACATCTGGTCGCTGGCCATCGACTCAGACGACCCGGAGTGCGTGATCGCCGGCACCGGCGCCCCGTCCCGCGCCGCCGTCTACCGCACCACCGACGGCGGGAAGAGCTGGGATCGCCTTCCCCCGGAGATCCCCGAGTTCTGCGCGGGGGTCAACCGCCCGCGCATCCTCACCATGACGTGGGACCACACCGACGGCAGGGGAGCATGGTTCGGCATCGAAGAGGGCGGGCTCTGGCGCACGCACGACCGAGGCGACACCTGGCAGCGCGTCGACGGCACCCCGAAGTCGTTGCCACTGGGGGTCACCAACTCCGACATCCACTGCGTCGTGATCCTCGACGGCCCGCCCAAGACGATCGTGGTGGCGGTCGTCAACGCGCTGTTCGTCAGCCAGGATGACGGCGCCACCTGGGCCCGCCAGGACACCCGCGCCAAGCACGGGATCTACTACACGCGCCTGGTGACGCGCCTTCCCGGGAGCAACGAACTCCTGCTCGGCATCGGCGACGCCACGCCCGGCACGATGACCAAGATCCTCTACTCGGCCGACCTCGCGCGGACCTGGACCGAGGCCTCGCTCGACACCCCCGCGAACTCCACCGTGTGGGCCTTCGGTGTCCATGCGGCCGACCCGGCGCTGGTGTTCGCCGGCACGAAGTACGGCCACCTGTTCCGGTCTTCCGACGCCGGCCGGACCTGGGCGAAGGAATGGCGGGAGTTCTCCGAGATCACCGACGTCGCGTGGACCCCCGCTGTCGCCGCAGGGCTCGGCGCCCACTGATGAGGAGGCACTGGCATGACCAATGAGAACGACATGACCAATGAGAACGCGCTCAGTCCGGACACCGGCGGGGCCCGCGACGTGCGGCCCCGGGTACGGCGGACTCACCTGTCGTTGTTCGTCCGCGACCCTGAGGTCTCGGCGCGATGGTACGAGGACGTGCTCGGCATGGAGGTGACCGCTCGCGGTCCGCAGTGGGTCTTCCTGTCCTACGGCCGCAAGCACCACGACATCGCCTTGATCCGTGCCGAAGACGGCGCCCGGCCCGGCGGCATCGGGCTTCAGCACTACGGCCTGGAGATCGATGGCGACCTCGACGAACTGCGCCGCCTGTACGGGATGTTGCTCGACAAGGACGTGCCCGTCGTGAAGACCACCGACCACAAGGTGGGCTTCGGCGTGTACTTCACCGACCCGGATGGCAACCGATTCGAGTTCTTCTGCGAAACCGTGCGGGACGACGAGGAGGGCAAGCGGATCCTCAGCGAGCACAACGCGCCCAGCGAACCCGTCGTGCTCGACCCGCTCTACACCTGACCTCCGGAGGAATCCCCATGCGCGAGCCCAATTTCGAGGGCTACCACATCCGCAAATGGTTCACCTACATCGAAGACACACTGGCCACCGAGACCGGCGCCCTGGCCGACGGCGCACCGGTGCGGAAGATCGTCATCGCCGCGGCCGTCCACAATCCGTACGCCGGCAGGCACGGCGAGACCCTTGACGAGATCGTCGGCGGTTCGGCGAAACTCGGCCTGGAATTCGGCCGCCGCGTCCAGGCCGCGGCCGGAGGCCAGCCGATCGAGAGCTACGGCAAGGCCTGCCTGGTCGGGGCCGACGGCGAGTACGAGCACGGCAACGCGTTCCTCACCCAGGTCTTCGCCGACCCTGTCCGGGAGGCGGTCGGCGGAGGCAAGTCCTGGGTGCCCTCCACAGGCAAGCGCGGCGCCCCCGGCTCCAGCATCGACGTGCCGCTCGCGCACAAGGACGCGCTCTACGTGCGCTCGCACTACGACACGATCACCGTCGGCTTCACCGACGCGCCGGCCCCGGACGAGGTCGTCGCGATCTTCGCCTTCGCCACCCGGGGCCGGCTGCACGCACGCCTCGGCGGCCTGGCCGCCGACGCGATCGAGGGCCGGGACGGGCTGCGCTGAGCATGACGATGACGACGGACCCGACCACCGGTACCGACCGGTTCACGACGCTCAACGGTCTGCGCGCCCACTACGTGGAATGGGGGCAGCCTGACGCATCCCCGGTCGTGCTGCTGCACGGGCTGCGCAGCTACGCCCGGACGTGGGAGCCGGTGGCGGCGGCGCTGGCCGATCGTCACCGGCTCATCGCCCTGGATCACCGTGGCCGCGGCGACAGCGCCTGGGATCCGGCGGGGGAGTACACCACCGAGGCCTACGTCAGAGATCTCGAACAGTTCGCCGACGCGCTGGGGCTGCACCGTTTCGTGCTCGTCGGCCACTCCATGGGCGGCACCAACGCGATCGTCTACGCGGCCCGGCACCCCGAGCGGGTCCGGCTCGCGGTCATCGAGGACATCGGGCCCGGATCGTCGGCCTCCGGCGAGGGCGCGGAGCGGATCAGGCGCGAGCTGGCGCGGACTCCGCGGGAGTTCGCCGGACTCGCCGAAGCCCGCGCGTACTGGCGCGGCGTGCGTCCCGGCATCTCGGCTGCGGCGCTCGACTCCCGGGTCGCCAATACGGTGCGCCAGGCCGCCGACGGCCGCTGGGTGTGGAAGTTCGATCTCGACGGCATCGCGCGGGCGCGCCTGGATCCCGACCCGTCCGGCCAGGTGGACCTGTGGCCGCACGTCGAGGCGCTGCGATGCCCGACGCTGGTCCTGCGAGGCGACCGCTCGGACTTCTTGCCCACCGCCGTGTGCGCCGAGATGGCCACACGCCAGCCGCTGCTCACATGGAAGGAGATCCCGGGGGCCGGGCACTATGTGCATGACGACAACCACGCAGGCTACCTGGCCACCCTGCGGGAGTTCCTGGGTGAGCATCGGGACCGGCGATGACGCGCACCATCCAGACTCAAGTCGCGGTGGTCGGCGGCGGCCCGACCGGCGCCACGGTCGCGAACTTCCTCGGCATGTACGGCGTGGACACGGTGCTTGTCGAACGCAACCTCGACATCATCGACTACCCGCGCGCGGTCGGTATGGACGACGAGTGCCTGCGCAGCCTCCAGGCCATCGGGCTGGCCGATGAGCTGATCAAGGACATGATCCAGAACGTCCCGCTGCGGTTCTTCGACGCTCACGGCCGATGCTTCGCCGACATCCGCCCCACGACGCGCGAGTACGGCTGGTCGCGGCGCAACGTCTTCATGCAACCCCAGTGCGAGCAGGTGCTGCGCCGTGGCCTCGATCGGTTCCCCTCGGTTCGGACGCTACTGGGACACGACGTCGTCCGGCTGGAGCAGCACGACCATGGAGCGGAACTCGACGTCCTGGCCCCCGAGAACGAGCGCCTGCGGATCCAGGCCGAGTACGTGGTCGGTGCCGACGGAGGACGCAGCACGATCCGCGAGCTTCTGGGCGTGGTGCTGGAGGGCGTGACGCACCCGCGCAAGTGGGTGGTCATCGAGTGCGACAACGATCCGCTCGACGCCCAGTACACCGCTTTGCACTGCGATCCGGTGCGGCCGTACGTCTGCGTCCATCTGCCATACGACTACCGGCGCTGGGAGTTCCTGATGTTCCCCGGCGAGGACGCCGACGAGATGCTCAAGCCCGCCAAGGTGCGCGAGCTGCTCGGCCGCCACGTCAAGGACCCGGCGCGGCTGAACATCATCAGGGCACGCGTCTACACACACCATTCGCGGATCGCGCAGCACTTCACCGCCGGCCGCGTATGCCTGATCGGCGACGCCGCCCATCTCATGCCGCCCTGGGCGGGGCAGGGCATGAACACCGGCATCCGCGACGCCACCAACGTGGCCTGGAAGATCGCCGCCATCGTCACAGGGCGTGCCGATCCAGCCGTCCTGGCCACCTACGACGGCGAGCGGCGCGCCCACGCCGCGGCAATGATCGATCTCTCGACCACGCTCGGCCGCATCCTGTCACCCACTGACCACCGGGTGGCGGTCGCGCGCGACCTGTTCTTCCGTGGCGTCACGTGGGCACCGGCGGTGAAGAACTGGCTCCTGCAAATGCGTTTCAAGCCGATGCCGCAGTACACCGAGGGAGTCGTCGTTCCCGACAGCCGGCGTTCACCTGCCGGGCGCATGTTCATCCAGCCGCTGGTCGAGGACGCCGATGGGCGCGCCGTGCGCCTGGACGACGTCCTCGGCCCCTGGTTCGCCGTGCTCGGGTTCGACACCGACCCGGCCGAGCACCTCACCGATGCCCAGCGCGACTACCTCGCCGGACTCGACACCACTTTCGTCAAGGTCATCGACTCGCGGGCCGGCCGGGCACGGCGCGCGACGGCCCATCCGCGAACCCAGGTCGTCGAGGACCTCGAGGGCCACCTGCGCGAGTGGTTCACCCGGCACCGCGCGCGCGTCGTCGTCATCCGGCCCGACCGGTACGTCGCCGCGCGAAGCGGCCGCACCACGCTCGGCCCGGCCGTCGACCGGCTCCGCCGGCTGCTCGGTCCACCCGCCGACGTCCCCGACCAGGAGGAGCGATGATCGCATGGAAGTCACGCTGCCCCTCTGAGGGCTTTGCTGTCGGAGGGGCTTACGACGTCTGCGGCGAAGAGGTCTTCCAGGGCCGTCACGTTCCCCTCCTGGGCGGCGTTGAGGAAGGTCGACAGGAGGCGCCGGTGCTCGTTGGTGTCGATCGGCTCGCGCCGGGTGGTGTGCAGATGCTTGCGGGCGCGGCTCACCAGCTGGCGGACGTTGGCGGGGGAGAGCTGAATGATCTCGGCGATCTGCTCGTAGGGGTAGTCGAAGGCTTCGCGGAGGATGTAGGCGGCGCGCTGGGCCGGGGTGAGCTTCTCGAGCAGCAGTAGCAGAGCGAGTTCGAGCGCTTCGCCCCGCTCGGCTCCGGTGGCGGGGTCGATGCTGGTGTCGATGGGCTCGTGCAGCCAGGGCCCGATGTAGGTTTCACGGCGGGCCCGGGCGGACTGTGCGGCGTTGATGGACAGCCGCGTCGTGATCAGGGCCAGGAACGCCGCCGGGTTGGCGATGGTCGAGTGTTCGGTGTTCTGCCAGCGCAGCCAGGTCTCCTGGACGATGTCCTCGGCTTCCGCTGAGCTGGCGAGCATCCGGTAGGCGATGCCGAACAGGCGCGGACGCACCTCGATAAAGGTGGCGGCTGCCTGGTCTAGGGAACCCGTTTTGTCTTGTTCTTCAGGGGCGCCCCCCACGCTTCCGAACCGCCTCCGCGTCATCTCCTTGACCGCCATGACCACTCCGTTCGACGCGCTGGCCGACGCCTGCCGCCGACACGACTCACTGTGGCCGGGCAGGTACTGCGGTCGCATCAGGGAGACCCTGGCCGGGGTCCCTAGCGAAGAGTCGGTCCGCCCCGGGTATACGGGCCTGGCCTGCATGCATTGGATGGTGAGATATTGCATTGGATGGCAGTTCGGTCCCGGTACCACCGGTGATCTGCGATGCGGAAGCTGGTGGGGGATGTCTGAAAAGTCCGATTTTGGGGGTGGGTGGTCCGCGGTCGGGGCGGGCGCGGCCCTGCGGTCGGGGTCGTTGGTGGGCAGAGAGGCCGAGTGCGAGACGCTCGACCGGCTGCTCGCGGATGTCCGCGGCGGTGAGAGCCGGGTGCTGGTGCTTCGCGGCGAGGCCGGGATCGGCAAGTCGGCCCTGTTGGACCACCTTGTCGAGAAGTCATCCGGGTGCCGGGTCCTAGCCGCAACAGGGGTCCAGTCGGAGATGGAACTGGCCTTCGCGGCCGTTCACCAGCTGTGCGTGCCGATGCTGGACCTCCTGGATTCGCTGCCCGAACCGCAGCATGACGCGCTCGGCACGGCGTTCGGGATGCGCGCCGGTCCTCCTCCGGGCCAGTTCCTCATCAGCCTCGCCGTGCTCAACCTCCTGGCTCAGGCCGCCGACGAGCGTCCGCTCGTGTGCGTGATCGACGACGCGCAGTGGCTCGACAGCGCCTCGGCGCAGATCCTCACCTTCGTGGCCCGCCGCCTCATGGCCGAGAGCGTGGCCTGTGTCTTCGCTGTCCGTGATTCCGGCGAGGCCGACGTGTTGCCGGGCCTGCCGGTGATGGAGGTCGGCGGACTGCGGGACGCCGATGCGCGGACCCTCGTCAGCCGGGTGGTCGCCGGGCCGCTGGACGAGGAGGTGCGCGACAGGATCTTGCACGAGTCGCGCGGGAACCCGCTCGCCCTGCTCGAACTGCCACGCGCCGCGTCCGCGGGCGGTTTCGTGGCGGCGGCGACCGGGCAGTCGCTGTCGAGCCGCCTCGAGGACGGTTTCCAGCGTCGGCTGAACGGCCTGCCGGCGGACGGCCGGATGATGCTGCTGCTGGCCGCCGCCGAACCCCTCGGCGATACGGCTCTGCTGTGGCGCGCCGCCGACGTGCTCGGCGTCGACGCCGTGGCGGTCGACGAGGCCGACGAACTGATCGACTTCAGCGACCGGGTGCGTTTCCGGCATCCGCTCGTCCGCTCCGCGGTGTACAACGCGACCGTCCCAAGGGAGCGCAGACAGGCCCACCGAGCGTTGGCGGAGGCGACCGACGCCGCCACCGACCCCGACCGGCGGGCCTGGCACCGCGCCCAAAGCACCGCCCACCCCGACGAGAGCATCGCCGCCGAACTCGAACACTCGGCCGGGCGCGCCCAGGCTCGCGGTGGCCTGGCCGCCGCCGCGGCCTTCCTGGAACGGGCGGTCGGGCTCACCCCCGAGGCCCGGCGCCGGGCCGAACGCGCGCTCGACGCCGCCCGGGCCAAGCACCTGGTCGGCGCACCCGAGTCCGCACTGGCGCTCCTGGCGACGGCCGAGGCCGGGCCGCCGGACGAACTGCGCCGTGCCAAGGTCGAATCCCTGCGCGCCGAGATCGCCCTGACCTCGAACCGCGGCACGTCCGCTCCGGCGATCCTGCTCAAGGCCGCCAAGCAGCTCGAAACACTCGACATCGACCTGTCCCGCGACACCTATCTGCAGGCGCTGCTGGTGGCGATCGGCGTCCTGCCCAACTGGGACGGCATCACCGAGGTCGCGGCGGCTGCCCGTGAGGCGCCCCCCGTGCCCGGCGCGCCCCGCGCCACGGATCTCATCCTCGACGCCCTGTCCCTCCTCTACACGCGGGACACCCTGACAGCCGAGCCGGCCCTGCGGCGTGCGGTGGAAGTTGTCATGAGCGAGGAGACCACCCCCGGCGAACAGCTCCGATGGCCTTGGTTCGTCAACTTCTTCGCCATGGCCCTGTGGGACGACGAGGCCTGTCGCGAACTGACCCGGTACTATCTCCGCCTTGTCCGCGACTCCGGTGCACTCGCGCTACTGCCCCTGGTACTCAGCATGTCCACGATGGTGCTCCTTTTCGAGGGCGACCTGGCGGAGGCCGAGACCCTGAACGAGGAAGCGAAGGCGAACGCGGTCGCCGCCGACGTCTGGACCACCTCCGGAGCCATGGTCCAGAAGGGCGGCGACCTCGGCCTCGCGGCGTGGCGGGGAGAGGAGGAGGAGACCGAGCGGCTCGCGGAGATCATCGCGAAGGAGGGAGCGGTCCGCGGGGAGGGGCGGACGCTGGAGATCAGCCATTGGGTCCGGTCCGTCCTCTACAACGGGCTCGGCCAGTACGAGAAGGCTCTGGAAGCCGTCCTGCAGGCCAGCGTGGACCATCGGGCGCCGAGCGGCTGCGGAGTCCTCTGGGCCCCCCTCGAACTCATCGAGGCCTCCGCGCGCACCGGCCGGCACGAACTCGCCTCCCGAACTCTGGAACGGCTGTCCTGGTCCACCCGGGCGGGCGGCGCTGACTGGGGTCTCGGCCTCGAGGCCCGCTGCCGGGCGCTGCTCAGCGAAGGGGAGGAGGCCGACCGCCTCTATCGCGAGGCGATCGACCGGCTCGGCCGCACCCGGATGCGCGTCGACCTCGCCCGTGCCCACCTGCTCTACGGCGAATGGCTCCGCCGCGAACGCCGCCGCATCGACGCCCGCGACAACCTCCGCACCGCCTTCGACCTGTTCACCGAGATCGGCATGAGGGACTTCGCCGACCGTGCCGCACGCGAGCTCCAGGCCACCGGGGAGACCGCCCGGAAGCGGAACGTCGAAACCACCGAGGAGCTCACCCCGCAGGAGGCGCAGATCGCCAGGCTGGCCCGCACCGGCCTGACCAACAAGGAGATCGCCGAACGCCTGTACGTCAGCCCCCGCACCATCGAATACCACCTGCGCAAGGTCTTCACCAAACTCGGCATCACCTCACGCCACCAGCTCTGAGAGCCCTCATCACGTCGCTGTACGGCGGGTGGTCCGGGCGGCCGATGGTTCGATCAGGTCGTCCATCGCGCAGTCAAGGATGTCCAGCAACGCCATCAGCGTGCGGAGGCTCAGCCGCTCTGGCTTGTCGACCACGAGCCGGTACACCTGGCTCGGCGACAGGTCGACACCGCGAGCGGCCAGCAGGGGACGCAGCTCCGTGGTGGAGAACATGCCGCGCTCCGCCATGATCTCGCGAAGACGCCACCTGTAGTCCAGATCGGCCATTGCCCGCCAGCCCCTTCCTCTTCTGCCCACACGGAGAGGTGCTTCAAGACCGGGTGCGAGCTCATGCGGGACAGGGTCCACGCGCCGCGCCGCGTTCGCATCCGTGACGTCCCTAGTGACCGCCGCCATCAGCCTCCGCGACCGGCGTTCGTCAGATTGCGTCGAGGATGGCGGCGACGACGGCGTCGGGCTGGGACGACGCGATCGCGTGCGAGGCACCGGCGATCTCGCGGGTCCCTCGCGAGGAGGCTCGTTCGGCCATGAACCGCAGCGCTGCGACCGGGATGTTGAGATCGCGCTCGCCGAAGACGAACCACGACGGTGTGGTGCGCCATCCCGCCTCGTTCACGCTCAGCTCGTCGGTCAGCGCCCGCTCGGTCACCGGGCGCTGGGTCACCGCCATCAGGGCGGCCTCGTCGGAGTCCAGGTCGGCGCAGAACTGGTGGTGGTACTTCTGCTCGGCGATGCGGAACTCGTTGCCGCCGGAGGCGACCGGGTAGGCGTCCAGCGCGCCGCCCAGGGTGCTGCCCTCGAACTTGCCGGACAGGAGCAGAGCGCTCTCGCCGGTTTCCGGGGCGAACGCGGCGACGTAGACCAGGGAGCGGACGGCAGGGTTGCCGGCCGCCGCCTGGCTGATCACCATCCCGCCATAGGAGTGGCCGACGAGGACGACCGGCTGGCCGATGCCATTGATCACGTCGCGGACGTAAGCGGCGTCGTCCGCCAGGCTGCGCAGCGGGTTGGCCACGGCGACCGCGGAGAGTCCGCGGGCGCGCAGGCGCTGGATGACGCGGTTCCAGCTCGCCGACTCGGCGAAGGCGCCGTGGACCAGGACGACGACGGGCTGTTCGGTGGTGCTCATGGTTGTGCCTTTCACGTGTGCAGGGCGGCCTTGAGGACAGCGATGGCCTGGGCGGTGGCGGCGCGTGAGGCCTGAGTGTCGCGGACGGGGTTGAGCATCACGAAGTCGTGGAGGGAACCGTTTCGCGGAAGTTGATCTTTCGGTGGGTTCCGTCGCACAGCGGTTTCCCCGCGGAACGGCCGCAGCGGCAGAGCGTCATCCGGTTGCGGGTCTCCAGCGGCTGGCCGTCCGCGCGCACGACCGGCACGCCGCCGGTGACCCACAGTGCGCTGGCCAGGCCGTCCTCTTCCTCGAGGATCGAGATGGCCTGCGGGAGGTCGGGCTCGATCGATTCGCCGCCGCGCTCCAGGGCGTAGCTGTACGACCCGGAGGGGCAGTGGTCGATCCGGCCCATGACGTTGGAGCGCACGTCGCTGTCGCCGGTGTCGGCGAGCATGTCGGCGATCGGTCTGGTGCGTCCGATGCAGAAGGCCGCGTGGATGCACAGCTCGCCGACCCGCTGCGCCGAGATGCCCACCCCGTCGTGCACGTGCTGCAGCTCCTTGTACGGCCGGAGGTCGGCGGACTCCGTGCCGTCGAACCCGACCACGGCGTGCGTACCGTCGCAGAACGGCTTCGCGCCCGACCGGCCGCAGCGGCACAGCGCATACGTGTCCTCGGTCGCCAAGGTGTCGCCGGTCTTCCAGGTCAGGGCATTGTTCTCCGCAGAGACGACCTTCCGCTTGCGCTTGAGCGGGACCCCTCCGTACACCAGGTAGGGACCGTCGGCGAGCACGACGATCCGCCGCCGATCGCCGACGCTCCACCGGCGGAGCTCGGGCGCAACGTACTCGAAGCTCGGGCCGGCCGTCGTGCCGTCCTCGTCAGGCATGCGCATGAGGGCTTGAGCTTGCGCCTTGAGCCCGTACATGGTGCCGGTGGCGACCGCGAGCAACCTCGGGCTGCCGTTGAACGCCTGCTCGAGCAGATGCAAGATGGCGCAGTAGGTGTGGTTGAACTCTTCCTGGGCCGTGCGGATCGCGCTGCCCGGAGCATGATCGGCGAGTCGCGGGTTGCGCCTCATCGGACGGACGCCGGCGAGGTCCACGCGGATCGCCTCGCCCGTCGGCCCGGACTGCGGGGTGTCGCCGCGCTGGTAGCGCCGACCGGCTCTCAGCTCCTGGAAGCGGTAGTAGTGCGCGACCTCGTCCCGATCAGGATGGTGGACGTCCCGGTCGCCGTCCCAGACCTCGTCACGGGTCATGCCTTCGCCCTGCTCGACGATCTCCTCCAGCGCGGTCAGCGCCGAGGACAGATCGTTGACCGCGATCAACCGGCCGGCGGTGTTCCGGAAGTGGCCGGCGTGCACCTGGCGAGCCGGATCGCCGCGGAAGACCGCCCGCTCGCCGAGCCGGCCGCACAGGTGGCGCAGTCCGTCCTCGATCGCGGCGTAGAACTGCCCGATCGTCTCGTAGCCGTCGGCCTCCGCCGGAGCGCCGGGCGGTGCCGGCCGTTCGAGCCGGAGGAACATGTCGAGTGCCTCAGCGCCGAACGGGAGCAGAGACAACTCCAGGGAGGGGCCACCGTGAGGCAGCCGCCGAGGATGCGGCGGCAACATCCGTGGCGCGTCCAGCCGCGGCCGCCAGCCGACGGCGTTGAGCAGGTTCGCGGCCAGCGCCAGGTGGATCATCTCCTCGGCGAAGACGCCGGCGACCACCTCGATGGCTTCGGGATTGCGTTGCGGGTCGAGTGAATAGAGCGCGCACAGGTACGGCGGCAACGTCGCGTGCTCCAGCTCGATCGCCCACTGCAGGTGCTCTTGAAGATCGTCGAGTGTGGCGATCCGCGCCGACGCGGCGGGACCAGGGGCATGCTGCTGCTGTGCTGGGTGATCCATGGATGTCTCACTTCGGCTGTCGAGGAGGTCGGATTCCGCAGGCGGCCGGGATCGCATACCGCTCCCCGAGCTGTCGTGGTGCGGTGGTCAGGAGTCCCTGGGAGCCCGAAGGTGCTTGCGCTGGGTGAGTTCCGCCTCGTCCACCAGGCTCAGCATGGGCTTGCCGGGTTTGCAGAGCATCGTGACGGTGAAACGTACCGGCAGGTCGTCGCGGTTGTTGCCGTCCTGGTAGTGGATGACGTCGCCACCGGGCTCCCAGAACGCCTCGCCGGCATGGACGACCCGCTCCGGCTCCCCTTCGACCTCCAGCAACATCTCGCCCTCCAGCACGTACCCGAACGCCGGGCCTGAGTGCCGGTGCGGCGGCGTACCGGGGTCGCCGGGCGGGAACTCGATGACCACGGTCATCGCATGCGCCCCCGCCGGGATGAAGGGTGGCTCGGCCTCCTGCACCATGGTGAGCGCCGTCTGCCACGCGGTCGATCTGGTCTTCGGCTCGGTGGCGGCGGAATCAGTACCGGACATGGGACATGCCTCCTTGGCTCATGGGTGTGCGATGGGTGGGCGCTATTCGCCGGCGTTGCCCGCCAGCCAGTCGGCGTACTTGATCTCGCCGAGAACCGCGCCATCGCCCGGCACGAGGTTCCGCTCCTGCAGCTCGGCTCCGAAATAGTGCGCGTGCGGGTCGGTGACCACCTCACGCGGGTCACCCCAGGCTGTCAGGGCGTCCCGGAAGAACTCGTCCATCCGGAACTGCTCGGGGCCGGCGATCTCGACCGGCCCGTTCAGCGGCGAGCCCACCGCGGTCCTGCCGACCGCCTGGGCGACCTCGTCGCCCGCGATGGGCTGGAACAGCACCGGCGGCATCCGGACCGTGTCGCCGTCGGTGGCTCCGTCGGCGATCCTCCGGGCGAACTCGTAGAACTGCGTCGCGTGCACGATCGAGAACGGGATCGACGACTCCTTGATCAGCTTCTCCTGGGCGATCTTCGCCCGGAAGTAGCCGATGTCAGGCCGCCCCTCAGTGCCCACCACCGACAGCGCGACGTGATGGCCCACCCCGGCCGCCTTCTCCGCGGCCAGCAGATTGCGCGTGGAGGTCTCGAAGAACTCCAGCACCGCCGCGTCCTCGAAGGACGGGGAGTTGGACACGTCGATCACCACCGACGCGCCGGCCAGGACCTCGGCCAGTCCTTCCCCGGTGAGCGTGTCGACGCCGGTGTTCGGCGACGCCGCCACCGCCTCGTGGCCGTGCTCGCCGAGCTTGGTCACGAGTTTCGATCCGATCAGGCCGGTTCCGCCGATTACCACGATCTTCATGCCAGGCCTTCCTGTTCTCCGGGGCATCGGTCGCCGCCCGGTCGCCAGCTAAGACCGGGCACCCCTCCGTCCTGTGACAGCTCCGACGAAAATCACCGAAATCGCCAGCAATCCGGCGCCCGCCATCAAGCCCTCTGGCCAGTTCGGCAAACGGTGAAGTCCCGGGCGAGCTCCACCCGGAACTCGGGTGCGCCGGAAGCTCCGGGTGGAGTCATCGCTACTTCATTGATTCATGCGTTCTGTATCGCCCAGGTGGTCACCCAGCTGGGCATCTTGGCCAGTCATGATGCCCATGGGCGGTGTCAGGGCGGGGCCTTCTCGGGTCAGTCGTTGCGGCGGCCGAACGCGTGGTTGAGGACGTCGCGGGTGACGGTCGCGCCGAGTTGATCGCCGTCCTTGGAGGCGAAGCGGTAGTGCACCCCTGCCCAGATCCTGGCCTGGACCAGCTCGGCCATGGCTTTTGGAGAGGCTGTTGTAGCGGCGGGTCGCATCGGAGAACGCGCCGTCGTTGCGGCGGGCATCGATCATGGCCGCGGCCGTGGCCTGGCCGACAGCGATGCCGCCGCGTTCTGAGCGGCCGTCGGGGATCGCGGCGAGCGACTTCTCGAACTGCGCGCGCAAGGAGTCTGCCTGGCCGGGGAAGAGCTAGAGGAGCACCCGGTAGGCCGCGGTGGCGACGGCTGCGGAGGCCGAGTCATCGGGCCGGCTGCGGGGAGCGATCAGGTACGGCTTGTACGGGGTGCCGGCGATCGCGTTGACCGCGTCGTACACCGCACCCTGCACAATCTGCGGAATGGTCCAGACTTACGAACACGATTCGTCATGGGCTCCCCATCGGCTGATCGGTGCCAGCTCACGCGAGCAGATCCAGTGTCCAACCACTGTGAAGCGTGAGCAATGAAATGATCTGGCCGGAATTGACCTTGACGGCAGAGCATTTCCACCACAGGGTCGCCGCGGCACTATCGCGACGACCAGGGGATCATCAGAGCTTGGCGTGAATCTTGAGAAAAATGTCCCATTTGGCCGGTCACATCGGCAGGCTTGGCGTCCTGGCGATGTAGACGGTGTTGGCCGACTCGCCCCCTTGAACGGGATTGGGGAAGGTCACGACATGCGATGCGGTCTCGGTGAACACCTTGGTGAGGGCAGCGTGAAAGTCATCGTCGGGCGGGTCGTTCGACCAAAGGCCGAAGACCCCGCCGGGGTGCAGATGCTTGGCGAGCCGGCTGAGGCCGTCGGGCCGGTAGAAGGACGCGTGGGTCGGATTCAGCGTGTGGCGTGGCGAATGGTCGATGTCCACCAGAATGGCGTCGAAGCGTCTCGCCTGCTGCGGATCCAATCCGGAAGCGGTGCCGGCCAGCGCGAAGAAGTCTCCCTGGACCAGATGGCAACGCGGGTCTGACGTCAGTTGCTCTCCCAGCGGCAGCAACCGGCGTTGATGCCACTCGATGACCTCGGCGAGCGCCTCGACGACGACGAGGGACCTGACCCGGGAATGTGCCAGCACCGCTTGGGCGGTATGGCCGAGACCGAGGCCGCCGACGGCGACATCGAGGTGATCGCCGGGCACCTGAGCCAGGCCGAACTCGGCGAGCGCGATCTCACCGGCCGTCCACATACTCGACATGAGGAATTCGTCATCGAGTTTGATCTCGAAGACGTCGGTTCCGAGCGAGGGGTCCCTGCGCCGTCTCAGACTGATGACGCCCATCGGCGTCGGGCGCCAGTCGAGTTCTTCGAACCGTGCGCTCATTTGAACCCCTCCTTCACAGCCCCGCAGCGTCGCACTGCGAGAGCGCGGGGTGTCCCGCAGTTCGACCTGCTCCCTGGCGCGTGCGCGAACCGCACGTCGCCTGGTCCATAGTGCAATGACGGAATCCCACCCGCCGTGTACAGCCGCAGGTCGCTTCCGTAGCGTACGGCCCTTGCCGCGGGCGTGCCGGATCGCCAGCCCGGAACCGAGCCGGAAGCTGGCCCGCCGGTGCCCGCGGCTGCGGCGGTCCCGGTGCCGGCGGGCTGGGCCGACGAGCAGGCGCTGGGCCTGGTGGTGAACTGGCCAACGGCGCTGGCGGCGCTCAAGCCATTGGGCGGTGTCACCGCGGGGCAGACCGTGCTGATCCACGCCGCGGCCAGCCGCGGTGACGATGGCCAAGCACTATGGCGCGATGGTGATCGCCACGGCCTCGCCAGGCAAGCACGAGGTGGTACGGGCGCTGGGCGCCGACCACGTCCTCGATTCGCGCGGCGGCGACCTCGCTGCAAAGGTCCTGCGGCTGACCGGCGGCGCGGGCGCCGACCTGGTGCTGGAGTCGGTCGGCGGCGCCACCCTGCAGGCCAGCCTGGCCGCGACCAAACGCGTCACCGGCCGGGTCGTCGTTTATGGCGTGGCCGGCGGCGAAGCCGCGATCACCAACTGGGACCTGGTCTACCAGCACCAGATCCACCTCATCGGCCTGAACATCGGCACTCTGATCCAGGCCGCACCGCAAATCTTCGGCGAAGTCATGGGCCAGCTGTTCGGGCTCCTCGCAGCCGGAGTGCTCGGCCCCGGCCAGCCCACCATCTATGAGCTGGCCGACGGCCCCAAGGCACTTGCGGAACTGGAAGCGCGGGCCACCATCGGCAAGCTGGCACTGCTGCCCTGAACGGACCGTGACGCCAGGCCCCTGGATTGCGCGAGGGCGTCGCGAAGCAGTACGTCGAAGCCGGTGGCGGTCAGAAGCTCACCGCGATTCTGCCCTTCAGGCCGCCGCGGGCGAAGTGCTCGACGGCCTCGCTGATCTGGTGAAGGCCGAAGAACGAGTCCATTCTGATGTGGAGGACACCCTTGTCGACGAGCCTGGCCAGCTCAGCCAGTGCCGTTCCGTCCTCTTGGACCTGGTTGAGGATCGTGCGGACGCCCCGCGCGGTCAGGTCGGGAACCGGCCCGGCTTGCGTGGCGATCGAGGCATAGCGGCCGCCGTCTGCGACCGTGTCTGTCACAAACGCGCCGAAGGTGTCGAAGACCGCGTCATACGCCCGGGCGGGGAGGGCAGACCGGTCAGTGGTCACCAGGCCGGCGCCGTGCTCGCGAGCCACGTCCACCCCGGCTGCCCGGGACACCAGCGCGTCCACCCGGGCGCCGCGCGCGACCGCGATCTGCAGTGCCAGGCTGCCGACGGCACCGGCCGCTCCGGTCAGCAGCACGCGATCCCCGGCGGTCACCTCGAGCCAGTCCAGGGTCTGCAGCGCCGTCAGTCCGGACAGCGGCAGCGTGCCCGCCTCGGTCAGGCTGCTGGTGGCGGGAGCCAGAGCAAGTGAGCCGACAGGGACCGGCACCAGGTCGGCCCAGGTGCCCCGGCCGGTGTCGAGCTGATGGGACATCGCGATGACCGGTGCGCCGACGGGGAACTCGCTGGTTCCCGCGTCCACGACGATGCCCGCCAGGTCCCAGCCGAGCGTCATCGGCAGCGGAGGCATGCCCTCTCCGATCGCTCCCTCGCAAGTCTTGACGTCCACCGGATTGACGCTGGAGGCGATGGCGCGGACCAGGACCTCGCCGACACCCGCTACCGCGTCAGGGACCTCGACCACCTGCATGACCTCGGGTACCCCGAACTTCTCAACCCGGACCGCGCGCATGAATCCTCCCCTGAGTGATCACAATCGCCAAGGACAGAACAGGTCCTTGGCTTTGACAATCGTTGCTGCGGTACGTCTGGTCCGCGAGTGGCCCGCGGGCCAATGGTCACAAGGATCTGGCCAGGGAATCGGCCCCGTCCGGTCGAACACCTCCAGCAGCAGCTCGGGAAATTCCACGCACGGCAATACGCCATCGACCAGCGCGCGGAACTCACCCATCAGCGGCGGCTCGCACGCGGCCCGAGCTGTCCACCTGCAGTCGGCCGCCAACGAACTGGACCGCTAGCGACGCGGCCGCGGGGTGTTTGGGCGAGGCAGTTCAGGCACCGGTACGGGTGAACGTCACATGCGTGACCCCACTGGGTGAGGAAGTGGCCTCGATCGCGTAGTCCTTCTCGAGGCCCTCCAGCGGCGCCGATCCCCGGAGTGAACTGCTGGGCGAAGAATCGTCGACTCCGCCGCTGCCACCACCGGGTGGCGAACAACCACTGGTGCAGCCTGTCCCCGGCGTGGCCGAAATGTGCGTCGTGGCTTTGAGACCCTCACCGGTGCCGAAACCGTCGTCACCCGGTCGCCCGGCCGCCTCGCGCTGCGGGGCGGGTGCCGAAGCCGGAGAGGATGGTTTCCAGGAGGGGTAGGGCGCGGCCTGCCTGTTTGGCGCGGATGGCGAGGTCCCAGGCGGGCTCGAACTTCTTCCAGCCGCCCGCGTACGCGGCGTGGCGGGCCTTGCCGCGCAGGGTCAGCTTGCTGCCGGCGCCGCGCAGGATGGCGCCCCATCTGTAGAAGTCGCGGTAGGCGCGCCGGTAGCCGTCCTCCAGTTCGCGGGCGCTCATCCGGGCGGGCTCGAAGACGACGGTCCGGGTGTCGTAGCGTCCCAGTCGGAGTGGAGGAGCCGGCCGGCCTTGGCCATGCGGTCGTAGAGGCGGGTTCCGGGATAGGGCGTCATGATGTGGAACGTGGCGGTTTCGATGCCCTGTCCGACGGCCCACTCGACGGTGCGGCCGAAGACGCTCGGGTCGTCCTCGTCCATGCCGAAGACGAAGCTCCCGTTGACCATGATGCCGTTGTCGTGCAGCCGGCGCACGACCGCGTCGTAGTCGCGGTCGATGTTCTGCCACTTGCGCTGCTCGGTGAGGTTGCCCGCGTTGACGGTCTCGAAGCCCACGAAAAGGCTGCGCAGCCCGGACTCCACGGCCTTCTCCAGGAGCCCGGGGCGCAGCACCGCCTGTACGGTCCCGGCGGCCTGCCAGAGCCGTCCCATGCCGCGCATCCCGTCGAAGAGCGCGGTGGCGAAGCGGGCGTTGCCGAACAGGTGGTCGTCCGGGAAGTACAGGTGGCGGCCGGGCAGCCGCTCGATCTCGGCCAGCGCCGCGTCGACGGTCTGGGTGTAGAACGACTTGCCGCCTTCGAAGCTCGCCGGGGTACTGCTGGCCACCGCCGTGCGGATGGTGGAGGTCGGCTCGCTACGCGCCCTGGCGCGGTCCACCCGTGCCGACGGCGCCGTCATGTTCCTCACCGCCCTGGCCACCCTCGCACTGGACCTGGTCAAGGCGGTCATCCTCGGCATGATCGTCGCCGGCGCGCTGGCGCTGCGCGCGATCGCCCGCTCCGCCCGCGTCGAGGAGGTCGCCCTCACGGCCGATCTTTCCGCGGGAGACCACACTGAAGAGGAACACCGCCTGCTGGCGGAGCACATCGTCGCCTACCGGCTGGACGGGCCGCTGTTCTTCGCCGCCGCCCACCGTTTCCTGCTCGAACTGAGCGAGGTCGCCGACGTCCGCGTGGTGATCCTGCGCATGTCCCGCGTGACCACCCTCGACGCCACCGGTGCCCACGTCCTCGGCGACGCCATCACCCGGCTGGAGCACCGCGGCATCGTGGTCCTGCTGTCAGGCATCAAACCCTGCCACGACCAGGTACTCGCGATCCTCGGCGTGGCCGACCACCTCCGCCACGACGGACTGATCTTCTCTGACACCCCCGCCGCGATCGCCCACGCCCGCCACCACCTGCACGGCCAGGGAATGCTTCAGCCGAAGGCGACCAGCGAAGCTCTGAGGCCGTAGGCGGCGATGCCCGGAGTCTCCACGGTCCACCGGCTCCGGCTCCAGCGCGGACGGCGTGGCGGGTGCCTTGGCTTGTCTGCATGCGCCATTGTGGCAACGACAGGTCTGTCATCGGGCCCTAAGATGGCGGGCGACGATGATCTCCGGTGGTTGAGCGGGTTGAAATGGCGCGTCCAGCACAGAAGGCGGTTCCGCCCGAGGTGCCAGGGCCGCTCTGGGCGCGGCTCGGCCACTCTCAGCAACGGGGCGGCGGCACGTACGCCTCTAACAGTGTGACGGTATCGACCGCGGAACCAGTGATCCTTTCGCCGCTGCCGGAGGATCCCACGTTCACTCATCGGGGCGTAGCGCAATGCACCCGTTGTGGCGCGCAGGTCACCGTGTCGAAGCGGCGTACCCCGTCCAAGTCGTCACGTCTCGCCGCGCAGAGATTCTGGCTCGCGGGCTTCTCAGGCGGTCTGCTGCTCTCGGTGGCAGGGGCGGTTACGTTCTTCGCGCAGATGCCGGGCACGACCGCGACTCCCGGGGTACTGACGACGGCGTTCAGTTTGTCGGCGCTGTTCTGCCTGTGGGCGGTGGCCCACATCATCGGGCAAGCGACGGCGGACCAGGGCATTGCATGCGACCCGCCATCGATGACCCTGATGCCGGCGCCCGCCACCGATGACGAGTGCGACCACCAGGCCAGGCTCGGCGAAGAACCGTGCCGCCACTGGGTGGAGAGCCCGATCAGAGACGGCATTGTCTACCAGGTGGACGGCGAGGACTACTGCACCCATGCCGCGGGCATCGTCAAGGCTCGCACCTGACCGCAACACTCCTCGATCCGATTGATGCTGCGTTCGGGCAGGGCTTAGCGATGTGGAGCCCGAGGTCGTCGGTGTGGAGTGGCGGCGCTGCGTCGGGGAGGGGGCCCGTGCGGGCGCCGGTGCGTTCGGCGCCGATGCCGGCGATGACCACCAGTGCGATTCCTGCGGCGGCGAGCCATCCGGGGACCTGGTGGAGGAAGACCAGGCCGATGATGGTGGCGATGGCTGGTTCCAGGCTCATCAGCGTGCCGAACGCGGCGGTGCTGAGGCGGCGCAAGGCGATCAGTTCGAGGGCGAAGGGCACCACCGGCAGCAGTACCGCCAGGCCGAGTCCGGCCAGGAGGAGCGGCCAGGTGAGGTGGTTCAGGACTGACGGACCGGCGACCGCGGTGGCCACCAGGGCGGCGACGGGCATGGAGACGGCCAGTCCACCGATTCCGGAGACCTGGTCGCCGACATGCTGGGTCAGGACGATGTAGGCGGCCCAGCAGGCTGCGGCGGCCAGGGCGTAGGCGATTCCGATTGGATCGCTGGCGCCGTGCCACGGTTCGGTGAGCAGCAAGACGCCCGCGGCTGCCAAGAGGGGCCATAGTTTCCTGCCGCCGCGGCCTCGGACCACGGCGACGCCCAACGGGCCGAGGAATTCCAGCGCGCTGGCGGTGCCCAGGGGGAGCCGGTCGACCGCGGCCATGAAGAACAGGGTGAGGCCCGCGGTGGCCACGCCGAGCGCCGTACAGGCGAGCAGGTCGGCGCGGGAGAAGGCTGAGCGCCGGGGCCGCACTATGACCAGCAGCAGTACCCCGGCCCACCCCAGCCGCAGCCAGGCTGCGCCCTCGGCGCCGATCCGGTCGATCATGCCGATGGATACGACCAGGCCCAGTTGCACACACATCATCGCCGCCAGGGCCAGGCCTGCGCCGGTACGGGCACTCGCCGAGTGGGAGGCCTGCGGGGTTGTGAACGTCATGGGCCCCAGTAGAAGCGATCAGCATCGTTCATGTCCACGCGAGAATCCTGGACATACTGTTCACGATTCGTGAATGATAGGGAGGTGGATGTCCGTCGCCTGCAGATGCTGCTGGAGTTGTCCCGGCTGGGATCGATGCGTGAGGTCGCCGAAGAGCTGGGGACCACCACCTCGGCGGTGTCGCAGCAGATCGCCGCGCTGTCGCGGGAGGCAGGCACGGCGTTGACCGAACCGCAGGGTCGCCGCGTGCGGCTGACTCCGGCGGGCCGGCGGCTGGCGCAGCACGCCGTGACGATCCTGGCGGCGGTGGATGCGGCCCGGCTGGATCTGGATCCCGGCGCCGAGCCGGCAGGCACCGTGCGGGTCGCCGGCTTCGCCACGGCCGTTCGCCGCTCATTGGTGCCGGTGGCGGCCGACCTGGCCGATCACCCCAAGATGCGGTTGCACATCCACGAACATGAGCCTGCCGAGGCGCTGGCACTGCTGGCCGCAGACGATGTCGATCTTGCTTTGACCTACGACTACAACCTAGCCCCCGCAGCCGCCCACCAGGGCCTGGAGTTCCGGCCGCTCTGGTCGACGGCCTGGAGTCTGGCGGTACCGCACACCATCGCGGTCCCCCAGGGCGACGCTCCCTCCGTCTTCGCCTCCGTCCGCGACCGGGACTGGATCGTCAATTCCCGCAGCACCGCCGACGAGAACGTCGTGCGCGTCCTGGCATCGATGGCCGGGTTCGAGCCGCGGATCACCCACCACGCCGACAGCCTGGAACTGGTGCAAGATCTCATCATCGCCGGGCTCGGGATCGGCCTGCTGCCAGCCGACCAGCCCGCAATCCCCGGGATCGAGATCTTGCCGCTGACCCACCCGGCGGTGACGTTGCGTTCGTACGCCGTGGTGCGCCGCGGCCATGCGGGCTGGCCCCCACTGCAACTTGTCCTCAACCTGCTCACCGCCCGCGCAACGACCTGAACATCGACCACGCTCGCCGAGGAAGGCGTCATGCTCCGGGCGGGGTGTCGAGGGCGAAGCGTTCGCGGACGTCGGGGCGGGTGAGGAGCCTGGCGGGATAGCCGGGGCCGGGGCGGGAGGTGATGTCGTCGAGGTCGAGCGGTTCGCGGCAGTGCGAGCAGATCACTTCGGGACTGCTGTCATGGCCGCAGCGCGTGTGGTGGAGCACGACCGGGGGGCCGTTCTCGGTGGCGAGCCAGCGGTCGCCCCAGGCGTTCATCGCCGCGAGGACCTTGAAGAAGTCGCGTCCGGACTCGGTCAGCACGTACTCGTGGCGGATCGGCTGGGTCTCGTAGACGCGCTTTTCCAGCAGCCCTTCCTCGACGAGGCGTTTGAGCCGATCGGACAGCGTGTTGCGGGCGATGCCGAGGCTCTGCTGGAAGTCGTCGAAACGGCGGACACCGTACGAGGACTCCCGCAGGACCAGAGGCGTCCACCAGTCGCCGAGCAGGTCGATCGTGCGGGCGATAGAGCAGGGCCAGTTCGCGAACGACGTACGCCTCATACCACCAGGATAGTCGGTCTAGTTGAAAGACTCAGCAGCTCAATGCCTTGAACGGTAAGTTCATCTACGAAACCATGGAGGCAGTTCGACTGGAAGAGGCTGGTGGTCTCATGGAGTGGACGGGCCAGGTGTACGCGGACGCGCCGACGGTGGCGGCGGAAGAATGGATCGGCGCCTCCACCGAGACTGTGTGGGCGCTGGTGAGCGACATCCAGCTGATGCCCGAGCTGAGCACCGAACTGCAGGAGGTCGGCTGGCTCGACGGCCACGAGGGACCCTGTGTGGGCGCCCGCCTCCGCGGGCGGAGCTCTCACCCCTCATTGGGCGACTGGGAGACGGTCTCCACCATCGTGGAGTGCGCTGCTCCGTTCTGTTTCGCCTGGGCCGTCGGTGACCCCGCGCACCCCTCGTCTCTGTGGCGGTTCACCCTGCGCCCCGAGCGAGGCGGGACCATCCTGCGGCAGAGCGGTCAGCTCGGCCCGGCCCCCTCAGGACTGTCGTTCGCGATCACGGCGATGCCGGAGAAGGAACAGAAGATCGTTTTCGTGCGGTTGCGGGAGTTCGAGACCGGCATCAAGGCCAACCTCAGTGCGATCAAGAAGCGTGCGGAACAGACCGGCCGGCAGGAGAAGTGATGCGCACCGCCACCACCGTCGAAGGATCGGCCGGGGACTGGAAGGAGCTCACCTCCTTCGTGGTCGAGGCCGAGCAGCTCGGTCTCGACGTGTGCTGGGTCGCCGAGGCCTGGGGCACCGACGCACCCTCCCCGCTGGGTTACCTGGCCGCCCGCACTGACCGGATCCTGCTGGGATCCGGGGTGATGCAGCTCGGCACCCGCTCTCCGGTGACCATCGCCCAGACCGCGATGACGCTTCAGCAACTGTCAGAGGGACGGTTCCTGCTTGGGCTGGGAGCGTCAGGCCCGCAGGTCATGGAAGGTCTGCACGGGATTCCGTTCGACCGTCCTCTGGCGCGCATGCGCGAGACCGTCGAGATCGTGCGAAGGGTGTTCACCGGCGAGAAGCTGTCCTATGACGGCGACCGGTTCACCATCCCGCTGCCCGGTGGGCAAGGCCGGCCGATGCGGCTCAGCATGCGCCCTGTCTCCGTCCCCATCTACCTGGCCACTCTGTCGCCGAAGATGCTGGAACTGACCGGGGAGGTCGCCGACGGCTGGCTGGGCACCAGCTTCATCCCCGAAGCAGCCGCGACCGCCTACTTCGCCCACCTGGACGCCGGACTCACCCGCTCCGGCCGGACCCGAGCCGACCTCGACATCTGCCAGGGCGCCGAGGTCAACATCATCGGCGAGGACGAACTCTCCACGGTCCTCGGCTCACGCAAGATGGAGCTGGCGTTCTCACTCGGCGGCATGGGCACCGGCAGCACCAACTTCTACAACGATGCCTACAGCCGCCAGGGGTGGGCTGACATCGCCGCGCACGTCCGCGACCGGTGGCAGGCCGGCGACCGCGCTGGGGCGTCAGCGCTCATCACCGATGAGATGGTTCTGGCCACCACACTGATCGGAACCGAGGACATGGTCCGCGCCCGCCTCGCAGCGTGGAAGTCCGCGGGCGTCGACACCGTCCGCCTCTATCCGGCTGGAGACTCCCTGCACGCGCGCCTGAAGAATCTCGGACAAGCCATAGATCTCATCAACGAGCTCGAACGATAAGCACTACCCGCCGC